>CAJYAD010000007.1 GCA_913064775.1 uncultured Albidovulum sp.
AAGATCCTCGCCCACCTCCGAGCCATAATCACCGCGATTTTGGCCGCCGTCCTGGCCGCGCTCAGCGCCGGAAACCACCGTCATCACACCGACTTCGTCGCCTGATGCCGTTGTTCAGAGCGGACTAATTAAGTATTTCGCTTTCAGGTTTAGTTAGGCGGGGAAATCGTCTCGGGGGGGAATACAATGGATCTCGGCTGGGAACCGATCGACTGGGTCCATGTTCTTGTGATCGTTGGTTCCGCGACTGCTGCGGCTTTCCTGGCGATTTCCGCGCTGGCGCTGCCTTCGGGCAAACCTCGGGACAAGCCTTCGAACGGTCTGTTTTCCGACCAGACGGATGGGACCATTTTCCTGTTCGACGGTCATGATCTTGTCGATGCAAGCGCGGATGCAAGGGCGCTTCTGGCCACCTTCTCCGAAGGCCAGGACAGCTGGTCGCGCTTTCTGTCCTATGTGCTGCCGCGCTTTCCAGAATTCGAGGACCGGATCACCCAGATCGAGGACCTGGGCCGGTTCAACCTGGTCGCCGAAGGGTCTCGGCCGCTGACGCTGTGCGCGCAATGGCGCGGCGGGCTGGTTCAGATCCGGCTGACCGACCCCTCTTGCGAACAGCAGGACGGCGCCGCGGACCCGATCAGCTTGCGCGCGCTGGAGGAAGAGCTGGAAGATCTGCGCGCGACAATGAACCAGTCGCCCTTTCTGGTATGGCGCGAGACCGCCGAAGGCGCCGTCGTTTGGGCCAACCGCAGCTATCTGGCCCATGCGGGTGCCCAGCATGACGACGATCCGGGCTGGCCGCTGCCGAAGTTGTTCACGCAGCTCGACCTGCCGGATCTGGCGAAAGGCCCGGCCATGGCGCGGCGCGCCTCGGTCACGCTGCCGGGCCGCAAGGAACTGCTGTGGTTCGATTGCCATGCCATCGGCACTGCGACCGGACGGATGGTGATCGCCCTGCCCGCCGATGCGGCAGTGGAAGCGGAATCGAGCCTGCGCAGCTTTATCCAGACGCTGACCAAGACCTTCGCGCATCTGACCATTGGCCTGGCGATCTTCAACCGGCAGCGGCAGCTGGCCCTGTTCAGCCCGGCCCTGATCGAGCTGACGCAGCTAAGCCCCGAATTCCTGTCGGCCCGCCCGACGCTGCCGGCCTTTCTGGATGCGATGCGCGAAAAGCGCACCATCCCCGAGCCGAAGGATTACAAGACCTGGCGCACCCAGATGGCCGCGCTGGAAAAGGCCGCCACCTCTGGCCAGTACAAGGAAACCTGGACCCTGCCATCGGGCCTGACCTTCCGGGTCACCGGCCGGCCGCATCCCGACGGGGCGGTGGCGTTCCTGTTTGAGGATATCAGCGCCGAAATGTCCCTGACCCGCAGCTTCCGCACCGATCTGGAGCTGAGCCAGGCGGTGCTCGACACGCTGGAAGAGGCGATCGCGGTGTTTTCGCCGGCCGGAGAGATGGTCGCCTCGAACACCGCCTATGGCGATCTGTGGCAAAGCGACGAAGATCAGCGCCCGCTCTCCAGCGGATTTCTGGGGGCGCTGGCGCTTTGGCAATCGCGCTGCGCCCCCAGCCCGATCTGGGCCAGATTGCGGCTGTTCGTCAGCTCGATGGAGGCGCGCGAATGCTGGTTCGCCGAAGTGCGGCTTAGCGATGGCCGGGCGTTGCGCTGCCGCTTCTCGCCGCTGGCGGGCGGCGCGACGATGGTGCAGTTCGGCCTGCCCGCCGCCGATGGGCTGCTGGAACCGACGTCGGCCGCGGCACAGAAATCCCCTGCCCCCGCCACCACCACTGCGAAACGCAAGCGCCGCGCCTGATCGCGCTTGCAGGTGCCCCGTGGCAGGGTAAGAGTGGGGCGGAAATGTCCTGTTCCGCGCATCTGACCCTGCCTTCGCCCGAGGCCACCGCCAATCTCGCCCGCCGCCTTGGCACTCTGCTGAGCGCGGGCGATGTCATTCTGCTGGATGGCCCGATCGGCGCCGGCAAGACCCATTTCGCCCGCGCCCTGATCCAGTCCCGGCTGGCGGTGCCGGAAGACGTGCCCTCGCCCACCTTCACCCTGGTTCAGACCTATGAGGCCGCCGATGGCACCGAGATCTGGCATGCCGATCTGTATCGGCTGACCGATCCGGCGGAGCTGTTCGAACTGGGCCTCGACGCGGCCTTCGACAATGCCATCTGCCTGATCGAATGGCCCGACCGTCTGGGGCCCGAGGCGCCGCCCGACGCGCTGCGCCTGACCCTGGCCCAGGGCCCGCAGGAGACTTCGCGCCTCCTGAAGATCACCGGATCCGACCGCTGGGCCGCGCATCTTGTCGGGTTGGGGGAAGCCGATGCCTGATCGCGACCATCTGGCCGCCGATTTCGCCGCCCGCGCGGGCTGGGGCGCGGCGCGCAGGCTGCCGCTGGCGGGCGATGCCTCGGCCCGGCGCTATGTCCGGCTGGTGGCGGCATCCGGCGCGACCTCGGTGCTGATGGACGCGCCCCCCGGTCTGGTCGAGCCGGTCGCGGATTTCACCCGCGTCGCCCGGCATCTGCGCAATCTCGGCCTGTCCGCGCCCGAGGTTCTGGCCGAAGATCCCGCCCAGGGGTTCCTTCTGCTCGAGGATCTTGGTGACGCCCTCTTCGCCCGGCGGCTAGAGGCCGATCCCGACCTCGAAGCCCCTCTCTACACCGCCGCGACCGATGTGCTGGTGCATCTGAACACAGTTCCGCCGCTGGAGGGATTGCCGGTCTACGACATCGCGGTGATGGCCGATTATGTCTCGGTCCTGCCGGAACATTATGCCGGGGGTGATGCGGCGCCGCTGGTCGCCGCGATGCGCGACGCGCTGACGCGGCTGGTGCCCGACACCGAGGCGATGATCCTGCGCGATTATCACGCCGAGAACCTGCTGTGGCTGCCGGACCGGACGGGCCTCGCATGCGTCGGGCTGCTCGACTTCCAGCTCGCCATGCGCTGCCACCCGGCCTATGATCTGGTCTCGCTCCTGCAGGATGCGCGCCGCGACGTCGCTCCCGCAGTCGAGGCCGCGATGGTCGCCCGCTTTGCTGCCGCCACCGGCGCCGACCCCGGGGCCTTCGCCGCCACCTATGCCGCGCTGGGCGCCCAGCGCAATCTACGCATCATCGGCCTTTTCGCCCGGCTTGCACGCGAGGCCGGCAAGACCCGCTACCTTGCCATGATCCCCCGCGTCTGGGCGCTGGCCCAGCGCTGCCTTTCCCATCCGGAACTGGCCGATTTGGCTGAAATAGTGACAAAATCGACCCCCGCGCCCGCCGCCGACCACCTGCAAGCCCTGGCCGTGCCATGCCCCGGTCAGTGATGCTGTTCGCCGCCGGGCGCGGCACCAGAATGGGGGCGCTGACCCGGACCCGACCGAAGCCGCTGGTAAAGGTCGCGGGGCGGGCGCTTCTGGACCATGCGCTGGCGCAGGTCGATGCGGCGGGGGCGGATCGGATCGTGGTGAACACCCATTATCTGGCCGATCAGATCCGCGACCATCTGCGCGACCGCCCCGCTATCCGCCTCTCGCATGAAGAGACCTTGCTGGAAACCGGCGGCGGGCTGCGCGCTGCGCTGCCGCTCTTGGGCGCGGACCCGGTGGTCACGCTCAACACCGATGCGGTCTGGACCTGCGCCAACCCGATCGCCCAGCTGCGCGCCGCCTGGGATCCCACCCGGATGGAGGCCCTGCTGCTGCTGATCGACCCCACCCGGGCGCATGGCCACGCGGGCACCGGCGATTTCCTGATCGACCCTCAGGGCAGGCTGACGCGCGGGCCCGGCCTGATCTATTCCGGCGTCCAGATCACCCGCACCGAGGGGCTGCATCAGATCGACGAAAGCGTCTTCTCGATGAATGTCCTGTGGAACCGGATGCTACGTGAGGGCCGGCTTTTTGGCCTGATTCATGACGGTTCGTGGGGCGATGTCGGCCATCCCGAGGGCATCGCCACCGCCGAAGCCCTGCTGCGAGAGGCCCGCGATGTTTGAGCCCTCGGAAAGCCCGCGCGTCTTCGGCGTGCCCCCGGGCGCCGATTTCGCCCGCGCGCTGGTTGTGGGCCTGCGCCACCGGATGCAGGGCCAGCCGCCCGAGGCCATGGCAAGGGTGCAGATCTACCTTAACACCCGGCGGATGCAGCGCCGCGTGCAGGACATCTTTGCCGAAGAGGGCGCGCTGCTGCTGCCGCGCCTGCATCTGGTCACCGATCTGGCGCAGGACATGCCGCTGCCCGGCCTGCCCACCCCGGTGCCGGCGCTGCGCCGCCGGCTGGAACTGGTGCAACTGGTCTCGGAACTGCTGGCCCAGGCGCCCGATCTGGCGCCGCGCGCCGCGATCTACGATCTGGCCGACAGCCTCGCCGGTCTGATGGAGGAAATGCAGGGCGAGGGCGTCGGACCAGAGGCCTTCGATCGGCTCGATCTGGCCGAACACGCCCGGCATTGGGATCGTGCCCTGCGTTTCCTGCGCATCGTCACCCGCTTTCTGGACGAAGACGCCCCCCCCGATGCCGAGGCCCTGCGCCGCCGGGTGGCCAAGCGCCTGACCGATCGCTGGCTCGGCACGCCGCCGGATCATCCCGTGCTGGTCGCGGGTTCGACCGGATCGCGGGGCACGACAGCGCTGTTCATGCGCGCGGTGGCGTCGCTGCCGCAGGGCGCACTGGTGCTGCCAGGGTTCGATTTCGACCTGCCCGCGCCGGTCTGGGCCGGCCTTCAGGACGCGACCACCGGCGAAGACCACCCCCAATACCGCTTCCGCCGGTTGATGGAGTATATCGGCTTTTCCGCTGAAACAGTGACGAATTGGACCACCGAGGCAGCCCCCGATCCGGCGCGCAACCGGCTGATTTCGCTGTCCCTGCGGCCCGCGCCCGTCACCGACCAATGGATGAGCGAAGGGCGCGCGCTGCACGGGTTGGAGGCGGCCTGCGCCGGCATGACCCTGATCGAGGCCCCCGGCCCGCGCGCCGAGGCGCTTTCCATCGCGCTGTGCCTGCGCGAGGCTGCCGAACAGGGCCGCCGTGCCTGCCTGATCAGCCCCGACCGGATCCTGACGCGGCAGGTCACCGCCGCGCTTGGCCGCTGGGCGATCCTGCCCGACGACAGCGCGGGCCGACCCCTGGGCCTTAGCCCGCCGGGGCGACTTTTGCGCCATGTCGCGTCGCTTTTCGGGCGGCGGCTGACGGCTGAACAGCTGCTGATCTTGCTGAAACACCCGCTGACCCACAGCGGCGGCGCGCGCGGCGCGCATCTTCTGCATACCCGCGAGTTGGAGCTTCACCTGCGCCGCCACGGCCCGGTCTTTCCCCGCCCCGAGGACCTGCAAACATGGGCGGCAAAGCACGAAGCCGCCCGCCCTTGGGCAGATTGGCTTGGCGCGCTGCTGGAAGGCTGCGATACCGTCGGCCCCCGCCCGCTGGAAGAGCATATCGCCGAGCATCGCCGCATCGCCGAGGCCCTGGCCCAGGGGCCAGAAGGCGCGGGCGCCGGCACGCTTTGGGATCAAGAGGCCGGCACGGCGGCGCGTGAGACGCTGGACGAATTGGCGCGCGAGGCCGCCTTTGCCGGCACGCTGTCGCCCGCCGATTACGCCAATCTCTTTGCCTCGGTCCTGTCCCGGCGCGACGTGCGCGAGGCGGTCGAGGCGCATCCGCTGATTTCCATTCACGGCCCGCGCGAGGCCCGCGAGTTGGGCGCAGACCTTGTGATTCTGGGCGGTCTGAACGACGGAACCTGGCCCGCGCTGCCTACGCCCGACCCTTGGCTGAACCGCCAGATGCGGCTGGATTCGTCTCTGTTGCTGCCCGAAAGGCAGGTGGGCCTGTCGGCGCATGATTACCAGATTGCGGTGGCCGCGCCGCAGATCGTGCTGACCCGCGCCCTGCGCGATGCCGAGGCGCAGACCGTGCCCTCGCGCTGGGTGAACCGGCTGATGAACCTGCTGGGCGGGCTGGATGGCGGACCCGAGGCGCTGGCGCAGATGCGCAGCCGGGGCGCGCGCTGGCCGGCGCTGGCCGCGGCGATCGAAGCCCCCGCGGCGCAGATCCCGCCCGCCACGCGCCCCGCACCCCGCCCGCCGGTCTCGGCCCGCCCGCCCGAGCTGCCGGTGACCCGGATCCAGACGCTGATCCGCGATCCCTATGCCGTTTACGCGCGCTACATCTTGCGGCTTCACCCGCTCGATCCGCTGCGCGCCGGGCCCGATCCGCGGCTGCGGGGCTCGGTCCTGCATCTGATTTTCGAGCGGTTCCGCGCGCTTCAGCCCGGCGAGCCGCTGGCCGAGGCCCGCGCCCGGCTGCTGGCGATCACCGAAGCGGTGCTGCTGGACGAAATCCCCTGGCCCGCGGCGCGGCGGCTGTGGCGGGCGCGGCTGGACCGGGTGGCGGATTGGTTCCTGATGCGCGAAATGGGACGCGAAGGCAGCCCGGTTCTGATTGAGAAAAAGGGCTCTGTCACATTGGAAAGCAGCCCATTTCGGCTGACCGCGCGGCCCGACCGGATCGATCGTCTTCCCGACGGCCAACTGCATCTGCTGGACTACAAGACTGGCACCCCGCCGACGCCGAAACAGCAGCAGAGCTTTGACAAGCAGCTGCTGCTAGAGGCCGCGATGGCCGAACGCGGCGGCTTTGCCGATCTGGGCCCGGCCGAGGTGGCGTTGATCACCTATATCGGCCTGGGCAGCACCCCCAAAGAGGTGCAGACCGCGATCACCCCGGAGCTGACCGAAGAGGTCTGGCTGGGGTTGGAGCGGCTGATCGCGCGCTATCAGCGTCGCGACACCGGCTATGCGGCGCGCCGGGCGATGTTCAAGGACGATTTCGCCGGCGATTACGACCATCTGGCGCGCTTTGGCGAATGGGATCTGAGCGACCGCGCGGTTCCCGAGGATGTCGGGGAGGGCGGGGCATGACGCGCAGCGCGGCCAGCGAACGCCAGGTGCAGGCGGCGGATCCGGGCGCGTCGACCTGGCTGTCGGCGAATGCCGGGTCGGGCAAGACAAGGGTGCTGACCGACCGGGTGGCGCGGCTTTTGCTGGAGGGGGTGCAGCCGCAGCGCGTGCTGTGCCTGACCTACACCAAGGCCGCCGCCAGCGAGATGCAGAACCGGCTGTTTCAGCGTCTGGGCGAATGGGCGATGCTGGAAGAGGGGGCGCTGCGGGATGCGCTGACCGATCTGGGCGTCGAAGGCGTGGTGGATGGCGAGACGCTGGCGCGCGCCCGGCGGCTGTTTGCCCGCGCGATCGAGACGCCGGGCGGGCTGAAGATCCAGACGATCCATGCATTCTGTGCGTCACTGTTACGGCGGTTTCCGCTGGAAGCCGGGGTGACGCCTGCCTTCGCCGAGATGGACGACCGCCGCGCGGCGATGCTGCGCGACGAGGTGATCGATACCCTGGCCGAAACCCGGAAAGAGGCGATCGACGGTGTCGCGCGGTTCCTGACGGATGAGGATTTCTCGACGCTCAGCGACGAGGTGCAGCGCCAGCGCGCAGCCTTCGACCCGCCGCTTTCGCGCGCGGCGGTGTGGGAGATGTTCGCCCTGCCGCCCGGATACGACGCGGGGGCAGTGCTGGCCGAGGTTTTCCTGGGCGGCGAGGCCGAATGGCTGCCCGAGGTGATCGCGATTCTGGACGCGGGCAGCAAGACCGACGCGGGTGCGGCGGAAAAGCTGCGCGATATGTCTCTGACTCAGCCGAATTTGCGCGACCTGTCGATCCTGGAAGAGGTGCTGCTGACCGGGGCCGGGGCCAAGGAACCCTTCACCGCGAAGCTGGGGAAATTCCCGACCAAGGCCACGCAGGCCGCGCTTGGGGACGGGATCGGGCGGCTTGAGGATCTGATGCGCCGGATCGAGGACGCGCGCCCCCGCCGGCTGGCGCTGATGGCGGCGGAACGCACGGCGGCGCTGCATCGTTTTGCGGCCGCCTTCCTGCCGGAATATGAAAGCCGCAAGGCGGCGCTCGGCTGGCTCGATTTCGACGACCTGATCCTGAAGACCCGGGCGCTGCTGACCGATCCTTCGGTCGCGCAATGGGTGCTGTTCCGGCTGGATGGCGGGATCGATCACATCCTGATCGACGAGGCGCAGGACACCAGCCCTGCGCAATGGGAGGTGATCGAGCGTCTGACCCAGGAATTCACCGCCGGCGAGGGCGCGCGCGCGGTGGGGCGGACGATCTTTGTCGTCGGCGACAAGAAGCAGTCGATCTATTCCTTTCAGGGCGCCGATCTGCGCGCCTTCGACCGGATGCATGATCAGTTCCGCTCTCGGTTGGCGGGGGTGCGGATCGCGCTGCAAAGCCTGACGCTGGAATATTCCTTCCGCTCCTCGGACGCGGTGCTGCGGCTGGTCGATCTGACCTTCGATGAACGCCGTGGCGTCGGGCTGGGCGGAGAGTCCAAGCACCTTGCCTTCCATGAGGCGATGCCCGGGCGGATCGACATCTGGCCTGTGTTAGAGCCTGTTTCCGATCCCGAAGACGGCGATTGGACCGATCCGGTCGATCTGGTTTCCAGCCAGCACCATTCCGCGCAGCTGGCCCAGCGCATCGCGGCGGAAATCGCCCGGATGCTGGAGATCCGGGTGCGGATCCCCTTGGCCAAGGGCGCGCGGCGGCTGGGGGCGGGGGATGTGCTGATCCTGGTGCAGCGACGCGGGCGCCTGTTTCACGAGATCATCCGCGCCTGCAAGGCCGCGGGCCTGCCGATCGCCGGGGCCGACCGGCTGCGGCTGGGGGCGGAACTGGCGGTGCGCGACATCACCGCGCTGCTGTCCTTTCTGGCCACGCCGGAAGACAGCCTGTCGCTGGCCGCCGCCCTGCGCTCGCCGCTGTTCGGCTGGTCGGAGGCGCAGCTTTACGCGCTGGCGCAGGGCCGCGACGGGCCCTTCCTGTGGGAAGCTTTCCGCAAGCGCAGAGACGAATTTCAGGCAGAGGCGCTGGTGCTGGACGATCTGCGCCGGCAGTCGGATTTCCTGCGGCCTTTTGAGCTGATCGAGCGGATCCTGACGCGGCATGGCGGGCGCGGGCGGATCCTCGGCCGGTTGGGGGCCGAGGCCGAGGACGGGATCGACGAATTGCTGGGCCAGGCGCTGGCCTATGAGCGGACGGAAGTGCCCAGCCTGACCGGCTTTCTGGGCTGGCTTGCGGCCGACGATGTCGAGGTGAAGCGCCAGCCCGACAGCGCGGGCGGGCGCATAAGGGTGATGACGGTGCATGGCGCCAAGGGGCTGGAGGCGCCTCTGGTCATCCTGCCCGACACCGCCGACCGCAACCCGCCGCGATCGGGCGCGCTGGTCGAACTGGGACAGGGGGCGATGGGCTGGATGACGCCCAGCGCAGAAAGCCCGGCGGTGATCGACGCGGCCCGGCAGGATGCCCGGCGCCGGCAGGAGGAAGAGAACCAGCGGCTGCTCTATGTTGCGCTGACCCGGGCGGAAAGCTGGCTGATCGTCTGTGCCGCCGGGAAGGCAACCAAGGACAGCGCATGGTACCGCATGGTCGAGGCCGGGATGGAACAGGCCGGCGCCACGGTATCAGAGACTGTTTCTGCGGAAATCGGCAAGATCCGGCGCTTCCAGCATGGCGACTGGCCAGCGCCGGAACCCGCCGCGCCCGAAGCCTCTGCCCCCCTGGCGGAGGCGGCCCGGATGCCACCCTGGGCAAGCACCCCCGCGCCGGCGGTGGTGGAAGCCGCGCGCACGCTGTCGCCGTCCGATCTGGGCGGGGCGAAGGCGCTGGCGGGCGAGGGGCTGTCCGAGGAGGAGGCAAAACGGCGCGGGCGGCGGCTGCACCGGCTGCTGGAGCATCTGCCGGGCCAGCCCGAAGCCGCGCGCGCGGAGTTCGGCCGGGAGCTGCTGGCCGCAGGGTCCGAGCCCGCCGATGACGCCGAGATCGCCGAGCTGATGGCCGAGGCCGGGGCGATCCTTGCCGCCGCCGATCTGGCGCCGCTGTTCGCGCCCGGATCGCTGCCCGAGGTGGGGATTACCGCCGATCTGGGCGGGCGGCGGATCTATGGGGTGATCGACCGGCTGATCGTCGGCCCCGATCTGGTGCTGGCGGTGGATTACAAATCGAACCTCACCTTCCCGGCACGGCCCGAGGCGGTGCCCGGTGGCATCTTGCGGCAGATGGGGGCCTATGCCGAGGCGCTGGCGCAGGTCTATCCCGGACAGCGCATCGAGACCGCGATCCTGTGGACCCGGACGGCGCGGCTGATGCCGCTGCCCGATGCGCTGATCCTGGCCGCCCTGCGCGATGCGGATCTTCCTGGCCTCCCTTGACGGAAGGGGGGGCCAGCCATAGGTTCCTTTCCAACCCATTTTATCAGGAGTTCCGATATGGCAACTGTCCCCGTCACCGACGCGACCTTCGACGCCGAGGTCCGCAAATCCGATGTTCCCGTGGTCGTCGATTTCTGGGCCGAATGGTGCGGGCCCTGCAAGCAGATCGGCCCCGCGCTGGAAGAACTTGCGGCGGAATACGGCGACAAGCTGAAGATCGCCAAGGTCAATGTCGACGAAAACCCTGACAGCCCGGCTCAGATGGGCGTGCGCGGCATCCCGGCGCTGTTCCTGTTCAAGGACGGCGAAGTGGTGTCGAACAAGATCGGCGCGGCGCCCAAGGCGGCGCTGAAAAGCTGGATCGACAGCGCGATGTAATCTGCCCGGCTCCGCTCGGGCCAAGCGATTGTGAAGGGGGCGCCGGGCGCCCCCTTTTGCTTGGGCGGGTTGTGACAGCGAATGGGCGCGGCCATATAGGCGCAAAGACGGAGGCACGAATGGCGGAAGAGAAATTTCCCGGCTGGCATGGCACGACGATCATCGCCGTGCGCCGCGGAGGCGAGGTTGTGGTAGCTGGCGACGGACAGGTCAGTCTGGGCCAGACCGTGATCAAGGGCACCGCACGCAAGGTGCGCCGCATCAACCCCGGCGGACATGATGTGGTGGTGGGCTTTGCCGGATCGACGGCCGATGCCTTCACCCTGCTGGATCGGCTGGAAACCAAGCTGGAATCCGCCCCCGGCCAGTTGCAGCGCGCCTGTGTGGATCTGGCCAAGGACTGGCGGATGGACAAGTACCTGCGCAACCTCGAGGCCATGCTGATCGTGACCGATGGTGATCAGCTTTACGTCATCACCGGCGCTGGCGACGTGCTGGAACCCGAGAATGACATCGCCGCAATCGGCTCGGGCGGGAATTTCGCGCTGGCCGCGGCGCGCGGGCTGATGGAAACCGATCAACCCGCCGAACAGATCGCCCGCAAGGCCATGGCGATCGCCGCCGACATCTGCGTCTACACCAACGGCAACCTGACCGTGGAAAGGATCGCCAAGTGACCGACCTGACCCCCCGCGAGATCGTCTCGGAGCTGGACCGTTTCATCATCGGCCAGAAAGAGGCCAAGCGCGCCGTCGCCGTCGCCTTGCGCAACCGCTGGCGGCGCAAGCAACTGGCCGACGACATCCGCGATGAGGTGTATCCCAAGAACATCCTGATGATCGGGCCGACCGGCGTCGGCAAGACCGAGATCAGCCGCCGGCTGGCCAAGCTGGCGCGCGCGCCGTTCCTGAAGGTCGAGGCGACCAAGTTCACCGAGGTCGGCTATGTCGGGCGCGATGTCGAACAGATCATCCGCGACCTGATGGACACCGCGCTGATCGAAACCCGCGCCTGGATGCGCGAAGAGGTGAAGGCCCGCGCCCATCAAGCCGCCGAAGAGCGCGTGGTCGAGGCGATCGCCGGCAAGGACGCCCGCGAGCAAACGCGCGAGATGTTCCGCCAGAAGCTGAAGAACGGTGAGCTGGACGATACCGTCATCGAATTGGAAATACAGGACAATTCCAACCCGATGTCGGCGATGGAAATCCCCGGCCAGCCCGGTGCCAGCATGGGGATGATGAACCTTGGCGACATCTTCAAGGGCTTTGGCGGGCGCACGGTGAAGCGCAAGATGATGGTCCATGAAAGCTATGAGCTGCTGATCGGCGAAGAGGCCGACAAGCTGCTTGATGACGAGACGGTGAAGACCGCCGCGCTGGAGGCGGTGCAGGAAAACGGCATCGTCTTCATCGACGAGATCGACAAGGTCTGCGCCCGGGCCGACGCGCGCGGCGCCGATGTCAGCCGCGAAGGCGTACAGCGCGACCTGTTGCCGCTGATCGAGGGCACGACGGTTTCCACCAAGCATGGCGCGGTGAAGACCGACCATATCCTGTTCATCGCCTCGGGGGCGTTCCACACCGCCAAGCCCTCGGACCTGTTGCCCGAACTGCAGGGCCGGTTGCCGATCCGGGTAGAGCTGCGCGACCTGACCGAAGAGGATTTCGTCCGCATCCTGACCGAGACCGAAAATGCCCTGACACGCCAATATGAGGCGCTGATGAAGACCGAGGGCGTCGTGATCCGCTTCACCGAGGACGGCATCGCCGCGATCGCCCAGATCGCCGCCGAGGTGAACCGCAGCGTGGAAAACATCGGCGCGCGCAGGCTTTACACCGTGGTCGAGCGGGTGTTCGAGGGGCTCAGCTTCGAAGCCCCCGACCGCAGCGGCGATGAGATCACGGTTGATGCGGCCTATGTGGATGCGAACCTGGGCGAGCTGATGAAATCGTCGGATCTGTCGCGCTACGTCCTCTGACACTAGATTGGTTGCGGGGGGTAGCCTATCAGGGGGGTGAAATCCTTTCGGGATCGACGATGCCGCCGATTCGTATCCTTCTATTTCTGGTTCTGACGCTCGCGGCTTGTGCGCCGCGGGCGTCGGTCGTGATTGATCCCGCGGCGGCCCATGTCGGCAAGCTCGAGACGGTGTTCTTCTCGACCACGCGCAACCTCAAACCCAAGGGCAAGTTCGGCGACGCGCGGGTTTATGATCCGAATTTCGGCCGGGTCGAGGTTTCGATCCCGCCCGACCACACGCCCGGCACGCTCGAGATCAACAGCCGCCGGACCGACCCGCAGCGCTTTTTCACCATCGCCGGGGAAACCCGCTATGCGGGCCCGACGAAATTCCGCGCCGCGCTGGCCGCCACGCTGCACCGTCTTCCACCGGCGAAGCGTGAGGTGGTGCTGTTCGTGCACGGCTTCAACGTCAACTTCGTCGAGGGCGCCTTTCGGCTGGCGCAATTGATGGACGATTTCAAGATCGGCGGCGTGCCGCTTTATTTCTCGTGGTCTTCGGCGGCGAATGTTCTGGGCTATGAACATGACCGGGATTCGACCCTTTACGCGCGCGATGCGCTGGAAAAGACGATCTTCGCGGCCAAGCAGGCGGGGGCGCGCTCGATCATTCTGGTGGCGCATTCGATGGGCGCGTTCCTGGCGATGGAAGTGCTGCGCGATCTGGCGATCCGGAACCCGGCATTACCGCGGCAGATGATCCGGGCGGTGGTGCTGATCTCGCCCGATATCGACGTCAGCGTGTTCAAATCGCAGGCCTGGCGGGTCGGCAAGATGCCGCAGCCCTTCGTCATCTTCGTGTCGAACAAGGACCGGGCGCTGCAGCTTTCGGCCTTCCTGTCGGGCGAGCGGGACCAGCTGGGCAATATCAGCAATGTCGGCAAGGTGGCGGATCTGCCGGTGACGGTGTTCAACGTGACGAAATTCTCGAAGGGCGGGGATCTGAACCACTTCACCGTCGGCAATTCACCGGCGCTGATCAGCCTGTTCGAGGGCCGCACCGGCCTGAACGCCTTCATGCAGGGCGACCGGTCGGGCCGCACCGGCTTCATCCCCGGCACGGTTCTGGCGGTGCAACGCGCCACCGAAGTGCTGCTGGAACCGCTGGCGCCCCGCGGGTCGCAGTAGCGCGTCCCCAGCTAGGGCCCCAGCCAGGCCCCCCAGCTAAACCCGGCGCAGGTAGACGTAGAACGCGCCTTCGCCGCCATGCCGGCGATGCGCCTGCGCGACCTGCATGACGATGCCGCCCAGCGGTGGGGTGTTCAGCCATTGCGGCACTTGCCGGCGCAATATGCCGCGGCGCTGCGGGAACAGCGGGCCTTCGCCGTCGCCATCGCGGCCCTTGCCGGTGATTACCAGCACCAGCCGCCGGCCCGCGCCATGCGAGCCGAGGATGAAGCGGATCAGTTCTGGATGCGCCTCGGCCAGGGTCATGCCATGCAGGTCGATCCGGGCCTCGGGCGCCAGCTTGCCACGGCTGAGCCGGACAAAGGCCTTGCGGTCCATCCGCACCGGCGCCGCCGCCAGACCCTCGGCGCGCGACGGGGCGGCGCCGCCCGGGGTCGGGCTGGCGGATTGGCCGATCCGAAAGACCGGCAGCGGGGCAGGGTCGGGCTTGGGCGGTTGGCCGGGTTTCGGCGCGGGCGGGGTCAGCGGATGTTCGGGCTTGGGGCGGGCCGGATGCAGCGGCGTGGCGCTGCGGGCCACGCGGTGCCACAGATCCTCTTCCTCGGGGCGCAGACCCCGTGGCCGCCGCGCCATCGGCTATTCCCCCCCGGCCATGGCCAGCGCCCGCGCCACCGGCAGCAGCACCACCATGCGGCCGCCATCGCGCACCGCGCTGGCAAGCCGCCCGGCCCGGGGGCCCGAGCCGTAGAAAATGTCGGCGCGCTGGGCACCGCGGATCGCGCTACCGGTATCTTGCGCCACCATCAGCCGGTGGATCGGGTGGCGGCCACGCTTGTCGACCCAGACCGGCGCGCCAAGCGGCACATAGCGCGGGTCCACCGCCAGCGACCGCCCGGCATCCAGCGGTTCCTGCATCGCCCCCAACGGCCCATCGTCCGGATCCAGCGACAGCACCCGGAAGAACACGAAAGACGGGTTGTGCATCAGCATCTTGCGCCCCTCGGCCGGGTGTTTCAGCACCCAGGCTCGAATCCGCCGGGCCGAGACCCGGTGCGCGGGCAGGATGCCCAGCCGCGCCAGCTCTTTCCCGACCGAGCGGTAGGGGTGGCCGTTCTTGCCGCCGAACCCCACGCGCAGGATCTTGCCATCGGTCAGATGCAGCCGGCCCGAGCCCTGCACCTGCAGGAAGAACACATCCACCGGATTGCTGAGCCAGGCGATTTCCAGCCCGCGACCGCGCAGCAGGTGCCGGGTTTCGATCTCGGCGCGGCTGAACCAGCGCCGTCCGGGTTTCAGATCGGGCGGGCGGCGATAGATCGGATAGGCAAAATGCGGCGTGCGCACCGCCGAGGCCTTCAGCTCTGGCTCATAATAGCCGGTGAACAGCGCGGTGCGCGGATTGCCGATCTGGACCGGGCGAAAATAGGTCTCAAAAAACCGGCGGGGGTGGGCCTGGGCGTGGCGGGCCTGATCGCAGGCCTCTTGCCATTCGGCGCCGGTCAGACGGGGGCAGGTGGTCAGGAAGGCCGCCAGCGCCGCGCCCTGATTGTCATGGTCCCAGCCGTGCAGGTCGTGGAACGACAGAACCTGCGTCTTGGGCTGGGCCATCGCCGCTGTTCCCGCCAGAAGGAGAAGCGCCAGCGCGCGGACAAATAGCCTGACGCGCTGCACCCTCTGCTATTCCCCGGTGGCCACGAGCTGCCAGTTCGGATCGTTCACGCCCATCTTGCGGCCAAAGGTCCACACATCGCGCTGCCGGCGGACCGCCTTGGCATCGCCCTCGACGATCTCGCCCTCGGCGTTCTTCACCGACGATGTCTGTTCGGACACGAAGCGCACCGTCACCTCACCCTCCTGGGTGTCGCGGTGGTATTCGGCGCCGTTCAGGACAACTTCGCGGATGCCGATGACGCTGGCCTCCAGCGTCAGGCCCTGAGCCTCGCGCTGGCGCACCACCTCGCGGAAGCTTTCCATCACCTCGGGGGCGATGAAGGGGGCGACGCTGTCGAGGTCGCCCTTGTGAAAGGCGTCAAGGATCATCTCATAGGCACCGCGCGCGCCGCGCATGAATTCGCCGACCGAAAAGCTGGGCTCGGCCCGCTTCATCGCGGTCAGGGCCTCGGCGGCGTCGCTGCCGTCGGGGACATGGTCGGTGATATCGGCATCCGGCCCGCCCTCGATCACGTCGAAGGCGCGGCGCTGCACGGGCTGCGCCTCGTCCGGGGTCTTCGGAACGGCTGGCTTCTCAAAGCCTTCGCGGGTCCCAAGCGTCGACTTCAGCTTGAAGATCAGGAACAGCGCGACCGCACCCAGGACCACTAGCTGAATTACATTTCCGCTCATCGTGTTCCTTTACCATCGGCATCAAGTTGCCGTGGGGTTGGTATCATCCGGTTTCGAACCTTATGTAGGGTCCCGTAGCGTGCAAGTCTAGCATGCCGCCAGTGGATAAGGAAAATCGCCATGTGGCTGTTCGCCCTCTTTGTAGCCCTGCCCCTGATCGAGATCGCGCTGTTCATCAAGGTGGGCGGGTGGCTTACGCTATGGCCAACGCTGGCGATCGTTCTCGGCTCGGCCGTGCTGGGCACCTGGCTGGTGCGACAACAGGGCGCGCGGGCGCTGGCGGATCTGCGGCGCTCGATGTCGGAACTGACCGACCCGACAGAGCCGCTGGCGAATGGCGCCTTGATCCTGCTGGCCGGCGCGCTGCTGATCACCCCGGGCTTTCTGACCGACACGATCGGGATCTTGCTGCTGATTCCGCCGGTTCGGCGCTGGGTGATGCGCTGGATCGGGCGCCATGCAAGGGTGCAGCGCGTGTCGATGGGCGCGACATACCGTACGCAAGAGCCGCCCCCCGCCGACATCGGCGGCCCGGTGATCGATGGCGATTTCACCGAGGTCGACCCCTCGAAGAAACCCACGCATCAGCCCTCGGGCTGGACCCGTCACTGAGGGCCAATCCCCGGATTGAGGCGGCGCGCAGGGTCTGCTAGACCTCGGCCAGCTTCAGTTCCCAGGGAGAGAGCCCGATGGCCGAGAACGGCGAAGATATCATGCAGGCCGAGGAACCGCAGGTTCGCCTGCAGATCCTGGCGCAATACATCCGCGACATGTCGTTCGAGAACGTCGTGGCGCAAAAAGGCTTCGACGGCGGCGAGATCACCCCCGATATCGAAGTGCAGGTCAGCCTCGATGGCCGTCAGCGTCCGATCGAGCACCAGTATGAAGTGGTGATGAAGTTCCAGATCACCTCGAAGAACCAGACCGATCAGGCCAACCTGTTCCTGCTGGAGCTGGAATACGGCGGGATCTTCCTGGTCGAGGGCGTGCCGGAAGAGCAATTGCATCCCTTCCTGCTGATCGAATGCCCGCGTCAGCTGTTCCCCTATGTGCGCCGGATCGTTAGCGATGTGACCGGCGACGGCGGCTTCCCGCAGCTGAACCTCGACAACATCGATTTCGTCGAGCTTTACCGCCAGCAGATGCAGGCGCAGCAAGGCACGCCGGCACAGGCCTGACCGCGCCTTAGCCGAATTTCTTCCAGATCGCGCCGTCGCCCAGACTGTCCACAAAGGCAGCATGGGCGGCGGCTTCTTCTTGGGTGATGCGCGGCGGCAGGGGTTCGGGGCGCGGACGCGGGCGCCAATCGGCCGCCTGATCGCCACCCGACCGGCCCGACCCGCCCGAGGACAGGCCGAAATCGGGCTGCCGGCCACCGATCAGTTCCAGATAGACCTCAGCCAGGATCTCGCTGTCCAGCAGCGCGCCATGTTTCTCGCGCAGCGAATTGTCGATGCCGAAGCGGCGGCACAGCGCATCGAGCGAGGCCGGAGAGCCGGGAAAGCGTTTGCGGGCGATAGCCAGCGTGTCGATCGCCTGGGTCATCGGCAGTTGCGGCAGCTTCAGGCGGCGCAGTTCCGAATTCAGGAAGGGCACGTCGAAGCCGGCGTTGTGGATCACCATCTTGGCCTCGCCGACGAAATCGAGGAAGGCCTGGGCGATTTCCGCGAAAACCGGCTTGTCGGACAGGAACTCGCGGCTCAGCCCGTGCACCTGAAAGGCGCCGTCGGGCATGTCGCGTTCGGGGTTGACATATTGGTGATAGACCCGCCCGGTGGGCAGGTGATTGAACAGCTCCACCGCGCCGATTTCGACGATGCGGTCGTCGACCTCATGCCGGAAGCCGGTGGTTTCGGTGTCGAGAACAATCTCACGCATGGTTCCGGCCCCTGATGACGTCGATCAGGTGTCGCACGGCGGCGCGGGTGGGCTCAAGCCCCAGGGTTTCGATCACCCAGGTGGCGCGGGCGCGTTTTTCGGAATCCGGCATCTGGCGGGCCAGAATCGTCTCGAACTGGGCCAAAGTCATGCCGGGACGCTCTAGTACCCGTGCGCGCTGAACCTCGGGCGGGGCCGAGACGACGAGGGTGCCGTCCATCTGCGCGTCTCCGCCGGTCTCGAACAACAGCGGGATGTCTAGGACGACCAGATCGGCGCCATCTGCGGCGGCATTTTCGATGAAATCGGCGCGGTCGGCGGCGACCAGGGGGTGAATGGCGGCCTCGATCCGGGGCAGGGCTTTGGCGTCGGCGGCGATCCAGTCCTTCAGCACGGCGCGGCTGACGCCGTCCTCACCCACGGCGGCGGGGTGTAGCGCTGCGATGGCGCGGGCGCCGGGCTGGCCGGGGGCGTAAAGGCGGTGGACGGCGGCATCGGCATCCCAGACCGGGACGCCCGCGTCGCGAAAAAAGCCCGAAGTGGTCGATTTTCCCATGCCGATCGAGCCGGTCAGGCCAAGACGGAACGGCCGGCTCATGCGCCCAGAACGGCCTGGCGGGTGGCCTCGTCCACCTCGGGGCGGGCGCCGAACCAGCGCTCAAACCCCGGCGCGGCCTGATGCAGCAACATGCCCAACCCGTCGACGGTGGTGGCGCCCGCGCGCGCCGCCTGTTCCAGAAAATCGGTGTGCAGCGGGGTATAGACCAGATCGCTGACCACTGCCTTGGCGCTGAGCCCGGTCAGCGGCACCTTGAAGGCGGGCTTGCCGGTCATTCCAAGCGAGGTGGTGTTCACCACGGTCGCGCAATCTTCCAGCATCTGGCCCGCCTGCACCCATTCGTGCACCACGACCTTGGCGCCGAAATCCGAGCGCAGCGCCTCGGCCCGGGCGCGGGTGCGGTTGGCGACGCGGATCTCGGGCGCGCCCATCTCGATCAGCGCGGCGATCACCGCGCGCGCAGCACCGCCCGCGCCCAGAACGGCGGCGGGGCCGGCGGCGGGCGCCCACATCGGGGCGTTCTGGCGCAGATTGGCGATGAAGCCGGAGCCATCGGTATTGTCGGCGTGGATCTTGCCGTCCTGACGGAAGATCAACGTGTTCGCCGCCCCGATCAGCGCCGCCCGGTCGGTGACGATATCGGCCAGCTTCAGCACGCTTTCCTTGTGCGGAATGGTCACGTTCAGCCCGACAAAGCCCAGCTTGGGCAAGGTCTGCAGCGCCTCGGCCAGGTCGGCCTGGGCGATATCCATCGGGATATAGGCGCCCTTCAGCCCGTAACGTCGCAGCCAGTAGCCGTGCAGAAACGGCGAACGGCTGTGCGCGACGGGCGAGCCGATGACCCCGGCAAGGGGGATACGCTCATGCTCTGTCATGCGGTGATCGCCCCTTTCTGGCCGAGATAGGCGAGCAGTTCGATCAACGGCAGACCAAGGACATTGAAGTAGTCGCCCTCTACGCGCGAAAAGAGCCGCACCCCCTCTTCCTCCAGCTTGTAGGCCCCGACGGCGGCACCGATGCCGGGCCAGTTTCGGGCCAGATACTCTTCAAGATAGGCGTCGGAGAAGTCGCGCATGACCAGCCGCACGACGCCCACATGCCGCCAGATCGGCTGACCGTTGTCGTATAGCACGGCGGCCGAGAGAAGCGCATGACGCTGACCGCGAAGCGCGCGCAACTGTGCCCGCGCTGCATCAAGGTCGTGGGGTTTCGACAACAGCTTGCCGCCGAAGTCGAGCACCTGATCGCAGCCGATGACCAGCGCGCCGGGGTTCTTTTCGGATCCCTTGCGCGCTTTCATCTCGGCCAGGGTATCGGCGATGTCGCGTGGCGTGGCGGCTTCGGCCAGAAGCGCCTCGCGGATCGCCTGTTCGTCGATCCGCACCGGCGCGACGATCACCGGAACACCGGCGCGACGCAGCAGGCTGGCGCGGATTTCCGAGCCGGAGGCCAGCACGATATCGGTCATGAGCACTTCATGTGGAAAGCCTGTGTATGAGTGGCCGCGAGAGCATGGGACCAAATCGGCCAACTTGGTGCGAAACGATGTTTTCCGGCGCGCTGTCCCGGTTGTCAAGAATCCGGGACCGGCTTATCCACCCGTGCACAGCCTCCCGAACCGGCTGGGGATAGCGTGGGATGTGTAGCATTGCGTCGCTTTTCATGCACATGCTGCGTGCGCATAAACGCTCATGTAAACTGTTGAATATAAACGGTTAACCTTTTGTTCATCTTTGTGTGAATTGAGTTTTCCAACACTTACCCACAGGGCTGTTTCTGTGGGTGGATTGGTGGGTTACAGACGCAATCCCGTTATCCACCGGCCCTACAACATCATCATCCATTATCTTTTCTTACTTAGTTTAATAGAAGTGGTGTTGCCCGAAGCCGGGGAAAAAAAGAGGACAGGCGAGCATGATCGAAGCCGCGCAGAATTTTCTGAGCATCTGGTATCCGTGGATCAAGGCCTTCCACATCATCGCGGTGATCGCCTGGATGGCGGGGATCTTCTATCTGCCGCGCCTCTACGTTTATCACGTGGAGGGCTATCAGAAGCGCGGGGTCGTGGCCGGGTCGGAGATGGACCTGCTGTTCCAGCATCAGGAGCGGCTGCTGCTGCGGGCGATCATGGATCCGTCGATGATCGCGAGCTGGGTGTTCGGGCTGTGTCTGGTGTTCACGCCGGGGATCGTCGATTGGGGGCAGGTCTGGCCCTGGACGAAGGCTGCGGGCGTGCTGGCGATGACCTGGTATCATTATTGGCTGGGTCGCCGGCGGAAGGATTTCATCGCCGGGACCAATCGGGTCAGCGGGCGGCACTACCGGATGATGAATGAGGTGCCGACGGTGCTGCTTCTGGTGATCGTGATCTCGGTCGTGGTGAAGTTCTAGGGGCCCGGGCGCCCCGGGCGCGCGTCATCGTTGACTTTTCGTTGGCAAGGCGATATCGGGCTTCTTCAACGGGGCCGTCCGGCCACGCGTAATTCCCATCCATAGACGCAATGGCCGCCTCTGGGCGGTGGCGCCATTTTCGTGTGAGGTCCCATGACCGAAGAACGTTTGAACCTTGCTGAACTGAAGGCGCAAAGCCCGGCCACCCTGTTGGCGATGGCGGAAGAGCTGGAGATCGAGAACGCGCCGTCGATGCGCAAGGGCGAGATGATGTTCTCGATCCTGAAGGAGCGCGCCGAAGAGGGGTGGGAGATCGGCGGCGATGGGGTGCTAGAGGTGCTGCAGGATGGCTTTGGCTTCCTGCGCTCGCCCGAGGCGAACTATCTGCCGGGTCCGGACGATATTTATGTTTCGCCCGACATCATCCGGCAGTTCAGCCTGCGCACCGGCGACACGATCGTGGGCGTGATGCAGGCCCCGCGCGAAAATGAGCGCTACTTCGCGGTCACCAAGGTCACGCAGATCAACTTTACCGACCCCGAGCAGGCGCGCCACAAGGTGCATTTCGACAACCTGACGCCGCTGTACCCGGACGAGCGGCTGAAGATGGAGATCGAGGATCCGACGATCAGGGACCGCTCGGCCCGGATCATCGACCTTATATCGCCGATCGGCAAAGGCCAGCGGGCGCTGATCGTGGCGCCGCCGCGGACCGGTAAGACGGTGCTGTTGCAAAACATCGCCCGGTCGATCGAGGTGAACCATCCGGAATGCTATCTGATCGTGCTGCTGATCGACGAGCGGCCCGAGGAAGTCACCGACATGCAGCGCAGCGTGAAGGGCGAGGTCGTGTCCTCGACCTTTGACGAACCGGCGACGCGCCACGTGGCGGTGGCCGAGATGGTGATCGAGAAGGCCAAGCGTCTGGTCGAGCACAAGCGCGATGTGGTGATCTTGCTGGATTCGATCACCCGGCTGGGGCGGGCGTTCAACACGGTGGTGCCGTCCTCGGGCAAGGTGCTGACCGGCGGTGTGGATGCGAATGCTCTGCAGCGGCCGAAGCGGTTCTTTGGCGCCGCGCGGAACATCGAGGAGGGCGGCAGCCTGACCATCATCGCGACCGCGCTGATCGATACCGGCAGCCGCATGGACGAGGTGATCTTCGAGGAATTCAAGGGCACCGGCAACTGCGAGATCGTGCTGGACCGCAAGGTTGCCGACAAGCGGGTGTTCCCGGCGATGGATATTCTGAAGTCCGGCACCCGGAAAGAGGAACTTCTGGTCGAGAAGTCGGATCTGCAGAAAACCTATGTGCTGCGGCGGATCCTGAACCCGATGGGCACCACGGATGCGGTCGAGTTCCTGATTTCGAAGCTGAAGCAGACCAAGAGCAACGGCGAGTTCTTCGATTCGATGAACACCTGATCTTGGTTCAGGATCAATAGGTTAGAGGAATGGATACGATCTGTGCCCTGGCCTCTGCCCGTGGCAAGGCAGGGGTGGCGGTGCTGCGCCTGTCGGGCCCGCTTGCACAGCAGGCGGTTGCGGATCTGTGCGGCGGTGTGGCGTTGCCACCGCCGCGGCGCGCGGGGTTGCGGCGGCTGCTCTGGGACGGTGAGGTTCTGGACGAAGCGCTGGTGCTGATCTTTGAGCCTGGCCACAGTTTTACCGGCGAAGCGGTGGCGGAATTGCATCTGCATGGCGCCACGGCGACGGTGCGGGCGGTGTTGCGGGCGTTGTGCGCGCGCGATGGCATCCGGTTGGCCGAGCCGGGGGAGTTCACCCGCCGCGCGCTGGAAAACGGCCGGCTGGATCTGGCGCAGGTCGAGGGGCTTGCCGATCTGATCGAGGCCGAGACCGAGGCCCAGCGGCGTCAGGCGTTGCGGGTGTTGTCCGGGGCCGTGGGCGCGCAGGCCGAGGGCTGGCGCGTGCAGCTGATCCGGGCGGCGGCGCTGATCGAGGCGACGATCGATTTCTCCGATGAAGAGGTGCCGACGGATGTGTCGCCCGAGGTTCTGACGCTGATCGATGCGGTCTTGGCAGAGCTGCGGGCCGCCGCCGCGGGGGCGGGGGTTTCGGAACGGATCCGCGACGGGTTCGAGGTGGCGATCGTTGGCCTGCCGAATGCCGGGAAGTCGACCTTGCTGAACGCGCTGGCTGGGCGGGAAGCGGCGCTGACCTCGGAACATGCCGGGACGACTCGGGACGTGATCGAGGTGCGGATGGATCTGGGCGGACTGCCGGTGACGCTGCTGGATACGGCCGGGCTGCGCGAGACCGCGGATGAGGTCGAGGGGCTGGGGGTGTCGCGGGCGATCCTGCGCGCGCAACAATCCGACTTGCGGGTGTTTCTGCGGGTGGATGGGGCGTTGCCTTTGGGTCTGCAGCCTGCGGGTGAGGATCTGGTCGTTAACGGCAAGGCGGATCTGGCCGAGGGCAATGGGCTTCGGGTGTCGGGCAAGACCGGTGCCGGGATTTCCGAACTGGTGGCGCGGATCACCGAGGTGCTCGAAAAGCGGGTCAGCGGGGCTGCGGTGATCACGCGCGAGCGCCACAGGCTGGCGGTGGAGCGCGCGATCGGGGCTATGGAATCGGCGCGTTCTGAGGTATTGAGCGGAGCAGATCGGGCGGAGCTGGCCGCCGATGACCTGCGCCGGGCGATTCGGGCGCTTGATTCACTGGTCGGTCGGGTGGATGTCGAAGATCTGCTCGATGAGATATTCTCCAGCTTTTGCATCGGGAAGTAGGGGTGTTTCACGTGAAACATTTTGACGTCGTTGTGATCGGAGGGGGGCATGCGGGCGCCGAGGCGGCGCATGCTGCGGCGCGTATGGGCGCCGAGACCGCCTTGATCACGCTGCGGCGCGCGGATTTGGGCGTCATGTCCTGTAATCCGGCGATCGGGGGCCTGGGCAAGGGGCATCTGGTGCGCGAAATCGATGCGATGGACGGCGTGATGGGCCGGGTCGCAGATTACGCGGGGATTCAGTTTCGTTTGCTGAACCGACGCAAGGGCCCGGCGGTGCAGGGGCCGCGCGCGCAGGCGGATCGCCAACGCTATCGCGCGGCAATGCAGGCGGAAACCGCCGCGCGGCAGGGGCTGACCCTGATTGAGGGGGAGGCGGCGGATTTTCTGATTGAGGGCGATCGCGTCGCCGGGGTCGTCCTTGGTGACGGAAGCGAGATCCGCAGTGGTGCCGTCGTGTTGACGACGGGCACCTTTCTGCGCGGTGTGATCCATATCGGTGATGTGCGACGGGCTGGCGGGCGGATGGGCGACAAGCCCTCGGTCAAGCTGGCCGAGCGGATCGACGGGTTTGGTCTGCCGTTGGGTCGGCTGAAGACCGGCACCCCGCCGCGGCTGGATGGGCGCACGATCGATTGGGAACGGCTGGACACCCAGCCCGGGGACGATGACCCGGTGCTGTTCTCCTTCCTCAGCGGCGCGCCGGTGGCGCGGCAGGTCAACTGCGGCATCACCCATACGAATGAACGCACGCATGAGATCATCCGCGCCAATCTGGAGCGCTCGGCGATGTATGGCGGCCATATCGAGGGGATCGGCCCCCGCTATTGCCCGTCGATCGAGGACAAGGTTGTTCGCTTTGCTGACAAGGCGTCGCATCAGATTTTCCTTGAACCAGAAGGACTTGACGATTCGACCGTCTATCCCAACGGGATCTCGACCTCGTTGCCCGAGGATGTGCAGGAGGCTTATGTTCGCTCGATCGTCGGGCTTGAGGCTGTGAAGATCCTGCAGCCGGGCTATGCGATCGAATATGATTACGTCGATCCGCGGGCGCTGCGCGAGACGCTGGAACTGCGCGATGTGCCAGGGCTTTATCTTGCCGGGCAGATTAACGGGACGACCGGCTACGAGGAGGCGGCGGCGCAGGGTCTGGTGGCCGGCTTGAATGCCGCGCGGCAGGCACGGGGCCACGCGCCGGCGGTGTTCAGCCGTTCGGAAAGTTACATCGGGGTGATGATCGACGATTTGGTGACCCGCGGCGTGACGGAGCCTTACCGGATGTTCACCTCACGCGCCGAATACCGCCTGTCCTTGCGCGCCGACAATGCCGACCAACGGCTGACTCCGGTCGGGCTGGCGATCGGCTGCGTCGGCCCGGATCGCGCGCGGGCCTTTGCGGAAAAGATGGAAGGGCTGTCCGCGGGGAGGGCGCGGCTGGAAAGCACCAAGCTTACGCCGCGCGAAATGGCTGGCGTGGGGGTGAAGATCAATCCCGATGGTCGGCGCCGCTCAGCCTTCGATCTGCTGTCCTTCCCGGACGTCGGTTTTGATCAGCTTCTTCGGGCTGATCCAAGCCTTGCAGAGATCGATCCGCGGTTTCGGACGCAACTCTCCCGCGACGCGCTTTATGCCCAATACATTGCCCGGCAAAGTGAGGATGTGCAGGCACTTCGGCGCGACGAAAGCCAGGGGATCCCCGAAGATTTTGCTTATGATGCGCTGTCTGGGCTCTCGAATGAGCTGCGGGCAAAACTTGCCCGGGTGCAGCCGCGCACGCTGGCCCAGGCCGGGCGGGTTGAGGGGATGACGCCGGCGGCGCTTACCCTGATCCTCGCCAAGCTGCGTCAGGCAGAGCGGCGCTCGGCATGACGGACGGGGCCGAGGCCTTCCGGGCTTCCTATGATGTTTCACGTGAAACACTGGATCGGCTACGCATCCATGCCGCGCTGCTGGAAAAGTGGAATCCGCGGATCAATCTGGTCTCCAAATCGACGCTGAGCACGCTTTGGGCGCGTCATACCCTTGATTCCGCGCAATTGTTTGAGCAGAGACCCGAGGGCGCCGCACATTGGGCCGATCTGGGCAGCGGCGGCGGCTTTCCCGGTCTTGTCCTGGCGATTCTGGCGCACGAGGCAGCCCCGGAGCTGCGTTTTACCCTTGTCGAGAGCGATCTTCGCAAAGCCACCTTCCTGCGCACCGTCGCCACCGAGACCGGGATCGGCGCAGATATCGTTACTGAGCGGATTGAGTCGCTGGAGCCCTTGGGCGCCGATGTCCTTTCTGCCCGCGCCCTCGCGCCTTTGCCCCGGCTTCTGGGCTTTGCCGCGCGTCATCTGGCCCCGACGGGACGCGCTCTGTTCCCAAAAGGCGTCAGCCACGCGACCGAGATAGAAGACTCACTTGCGTCCTGGCGCTTCGACGTTCAGAAAATCCCCAGCCGGACCGATCCAGCCTCGGTCATCCTCAACATCGGAGGCATCACGCATGTCTGACCCGACCCGACCCCCGGGGCCTCGCATCCTGGCCATCGCCAATCAGAAGGGCGGCGTTGGCAAGACCACGACGGCCATCAACCTTGCCGCCGCGCTGGCGGAAGAGGGCCGGCGCGTGCTGCTTGTCGATCTCGACCCGCAGGGCAACGCCTCCACCGGCTTTGGCATCGATGCCGACAAGCGCAAGATGACAACCTATGATCTGCTGATCGACGACGCCCCGCTGGAAGATGTGATCATGCCCACCTCGGTCCAGAACGTCTTTCTGTGCCCGGCGACAACGGATCTCAGCTCGGCCGATATCGAACTGGTCGCCAATGAAAAGCGCATCCACCTGCTGCATGATTCCCTGCGTCAGCCGGCGATCGACGCGTTTGCCTTCGATTATGTGCTGATCGATTGTCCGCCGTCGCTGTCCTTGCTGACGGTCAACGCGATGGTGGCCGCGCATGCGGTTCTGGTGCCCCTGCAAAGCGAATTTTTCGCGCTGGAAGGCCTTTCGCAGCTGATGCTGACGATTCGAGAGGTCCGCCAATCGGCTAATCCCGATCTGCGGATCGAGGGCGTGTTGCTGACCATGTACGACGGCCGCAACAACCTTTCGCAACAGGTTGAGGCCGACGCGCGCGACAATCTCGGCGATCTGGTATTTCGGACCATCGTGCCCCGCAACGTGCGCGTCAGCGAGGCGCCGTCCTTCGCGCTGCCGGTTCTGGCCTACGACCCCACGTCGCGCGGAAGCGAGGCCTACCGGGCCCTGGCCCGCGAACTTCTCGGCCGCCACAGCCGCGCCGCATAGGAGACGGATATGAGTGACAAAAAGCCCGAACGCAGGGGACTTGGCCGCGGTCTGTCCGCGTTGATGGCGGATGTCGCGCCCGCCGCCACCGATGCGACCACCGGCGAATCGCGGCCGCGCCGGCCCGATCTGAGCATCCCGGTCGAGCGGATTCGCCCCAACCCCGACCAGCCGCGCCGCGATTTCGACCGCGATGCGCTGGAGGAGCTGGCCGAATCGATCCGCGCCAAGGGCATCATCCAGCCGCTGATCGTTCGTCCCGATCCCGGGCACGAGGGGAATTACGAGATCGTCGCCGGCGAACGCCGCTGGCGCGCCGCGCAGATCGCGCAGCTACACGAAGTTCCGGTTCTGGTGCGTGATTTCAGCGATACCGAGGTGCTGGAAGTCGCGATCATCGAAAACATCCAGCGCGCGGAACTGAATCCGGTCGAAGAGGCGATGGCTTACCGCCAGCTGATGGATCGTTTCGGCCATACGCAGGAAAAGCTGGCTGAAGGCCTGTCGAAAAGCCGCAGCCATATCGCGAATATCATGCGTCTGCTGCAGCTTCCCGACGGCGTGCTGACCTATCTGCGCGAAGGCAAGCTGACCGCCGGCCACGCCCGCGCCCTGATCACCAGTGAAAATGCCGAGGAACTGGCCCGCAAGATCATCGCCAAGGGCCTGTCGGTGCGTGAGGCCGAGCGATTGGTCAAAGCCCCGCCAAAGGGCCCGCCGCGGCCGCGCTCGGTGACCGAAAAAGATGCCGATACCCGTGCTCTGGAACAGGATCTTTCGGCCAATCTGGGCATGAAGGTGCAGATCGACCACCGCAGCATCGATGGCGACGGCACGCTGACGCTTCACTATCGCTCGCTTGAACAGCTCGACGAACTTTGCCGGATACTCAGCGTCAGCCCTCTGGACGTGTCCAGATGAACAGGCTGACGGCCAGCAAGACCAGCGCCTGAACGATCAGCAGGGCAGGCTTCACCCCCAAGGCGACGGAAATGCCAAAGGCGGCGGCGATCGACAGGCTTGCGGCGATCTTGCCGCGGCGCGGGATCGCCCCGCGGTCGCGCCATGCCTCGATCGGCGGGCCGAAAAGGCGGTGCGTCAGCAGCCAATGATGCAGCCGATCAGAGCCACGGGCAAAACAGAATGCCGCCAGCAACAGGAACGGCACCGTCGGCAGCAGCGGAAGCACCACCCCCAATAGTCCCAATCCCAGCGCCAGAAGCCCGGAAATGGCCCAGATCACGCGCAATGTCAGTCCTCCTGCAATGCGCCAAGGACCGCATTCAGAACAATCCGGCCCCGCGCCGTCGCGATCAACTGGCCAGCCTGCCGCTGAACCATCCCCAGATCCTCCAACTCCGCGATCTTGCGGTCGGCGAGCGGCCGCCCCGCCAGCGCTGCATGGCGTTGCAGGTTCAGCCCTTCGCGCAGCCGCAGGCTCATCATCATCAATTCCTCAGCCTGTTCGGTGAGGGGCAGGGGGGTGCGTTCGGCCTCTCCATGTCCGCGCGTCTCGACTCGCTCTAGCCAGGTCTGGGGCGCGCGCGGCATCTCGGTCGCATATCTCTGCCCGTTCAGCGTCAGCCGTCCATGCGCACCGGGCCCGATCCCGGCATAATCGCCGCAGCGCCAGTATATCAGGTTGTGCCGCGATTCCCGCCCGTCGACCGCGTGGTTCGAGATCTCATAGCCCGGCATCCCGGCGGCTTCGGTCAGCTCCTGCGTCAGCTGGTACATATCGGCGGCCAACCCGTCCTCGGGTAGGCCCCGCAGCCCGCCCACCGCCGCGCGGGCGCCAAAGGCGGTGCCGTCCTCGATGGTCAACTGATACAGTGACAGGTGATCCACCGCCATCGACAGCGCCGAACGCAGCTCTGCCCCCCAGTCTTCCAGGCTTTGATCCTGGCGGGCATAGATCAGATCGAAACTGACCCGATCGAAGACGCCGCGCGCCACATCGAAAGCCGCCTGCGCCTCGGCCACGCTATGAAGGCGCCCCAAACGGCGCAGATCGGTGTCGTTCAGGGCCTGAATGCCCATCGACACCCGGCTGACACCGGCGGCGCGATAGCCGCGAAAGCGCCCGGCCTCGACCGAGGTGGGGTTGGCCTCCAGCGTCACCTCCAGATCGTTGGCCAAGGGCCAGGTCGCGCGCACTTTTTCCAGGATCGCCGCGACAAGCTCGGGCGACATCAGGCTGGGGGTGCCACCGCCGAAGAAAACCGAGCCCAGGATCCGGCCTTCGGTCTCGGCGCCGAGGCGCTCGATTTCGCTCAGATAGGCTCTAAGCCAGCGGGATTCGTCGATTTCTGCGGCCACATGGCTGTTGAAATCGCAATAGGGGCATTTCGAGGCGCAGAATGGCCAGTGCATATAAAGCCCGAACCCGCCAGCGCGCCAATCTTCCATCATCCGCCCCGAAATGCCGTCACCTCGATCTCCACCTTCATCTCGGGGTTGACCAGGTCGGCGATAATCATCGTGGCTGCCGGGCGGATCGCGCCGAAAACCTGCGCCAGGGCCGGCGCGATTTCGTCCATATAGGCCGAATTTGTTATAATATAACGTGCGCGAACCACATCGGAGAGGGCAAATCCGGCCTCTGACAGCGCGCGGTCGATGCTTGCCAGGGTATTCTGGGCCTGTTCCAGCACACTGGAGGGGAAGCGACCGGTGGCAAGATCGGCCCCGGTGGTGCCGGCGACGAAGCACCAATCGCCCTGAACCACCGCCCGGGAATAGCCCAGACGCGCCTCATACGGCCCGCCAGAGGAAATCAGCCTGCGCTCAGCCATGTCATGCCTCGAATATCTGCACGAAGCTGGCAAAAGCGTTCGCGCGGTGGGACATCTTGTTCTTCTCGGCGGCGCTCATCTCGGCAAAGGTCCGGTCGTGGCCCTCGGGCTGGAACATCGGATCGTAGCCATGGCCCTGCGCACCGCGCATCGGCCAGACCAGCTGTCCCTCGACACGGCCTTCGAACACCTCGTCATGGCCGTCGGGCCAGGCCAGCACCAGCGTGGCGCAGAACCGGGCCTTGCGGGGCAGGGGGGCGGCTTTCGCCTCGCAGGCGGCCCAGGTCTTTTCCATCGCCATGACGAAATCGCGGCCCGTGGGGGTTTCGGCCCAATCGGCGGTATAGACCCCGGGCGCGCCGCCCAGGCAATCGACCTCTATCCCCGAATCATCGGCCAGCGCGGGCAGGCCGGTGGCCCGAGAGGCCGCATGGGCCTTGATCCGGGCGTTGCCGACAAAGGTGGTTTCGGTCTCGGCCGGCTCGGGCAGGTTCATCTGCTTCGCGCCGACCACCGCAACCCCGTAGGGCGCCAGCAAGGCGGTGATCTCTTCCAGCTTGCCGGCATTGTGGGTCGCCACAAGCAGGCGATCGCCAGAAAACCGCCTCATCCCACTGCCGCTTTCTGTGCCGCGACCAGATTGGTGACGCCGTCCTCGGCCAGATCCATCAGCTTCATCATCTCATCGCGCGAGAAGGTCGCGCCTTCGGCCGTCATCTGCACTTCGATCAGCCGCCCCGCGCCGGTCATGATGAAGTTGCCATCGGTGCCGGCCTCGCTGTCCTCGGCATAGTCGAGGTCCAGCACCGGCTGCCCGGCATAGATCCCGCAAGACACCGCCGCGACATGATCGAGGATCGGGTCCGAGGTGATGATCCCCGCCTTCAGCAATTTGTTCACCGCCAGCCGCAGCGCGACCCAGCCGCCGGTGATAGAGGCGCAGCGGGTCCCGCCATCGGCCTGGATCACGTCGCAATCGACGGTGATCTGACGCTCGCCCAGGGCGGAACGGTCGATGCCGGCGCGCAGGGCCCGGCCGATCAGACGCTGGATCTCCACCGTGCGGCCCTGCTGCTTGCCAGCCGTGGCCTCGCGCCGCGTGCGGGTGTTGGTGGCGCGCGGCAGCATGCCGTATTCCGCCGTCACCCAGCCGAGCCCGGTGTTGCGCAGAAACGGTGGCGGCCGGTCCTCGATCGAGGCGGTGCACAGCACATGCGTGTCGCCCGCCTTGATCAGGCACGATCCTTCGGCATGTTTCGTCACCCCGACTTCGATTGAAATCGGGCGCATTTCACCTATGTCTCTGCCAGATGGCCGCATCGAGCGCTTCCTTTACCGTTTGCATGCCAGATACGCGCCCGCGGGCCTGCGATGCAAGTCCGAACACTGGCCGATTGACGCCACGCCTGACGGCCCTTTAATGAGACCTATGCAAGAGAATGCGCCGCGGATGACGGATGGCTCCAAGATTCTGGCCGAACTGAACGACCGCTCGCGCGAGGTTTTTCGCCGTGTGGTCGAAGGATATCTGGCAAGCGGCGATCCGGTGGGGTCGCGCAGCCTGACCCGCACCATGTCGGAAAAGGTCAGCGCGGCGACGATCCGCAACGTGATGCAGGATCTCGAATATCTGGGTCTGCTCGGCAGTCCGCATGTCTCGGCCGGGCGGGTGCCGACGCAGCGGGGCCTGCGGATGTTCGTCGATGGCCTGCTGGAGGTCGGCACCCTGACCGATGGCGACCGCGAAAAGATCGACGCGACCCTGGGTGTCAACCAACGCGATGTCGGCACCATGCTGGACCGGGTGGGATCGGCGCTGTCGGGGCTGACCCATGGTGCAAGCCTTGTGCTGGCGCCGAAGCACGAAGCCCCGATCCGGCATATCGAATTCGTCAGCCTCGCGCCGGACCGGGCGCTTGTGGTGCTGGTGACGGCCGACGGCCATGTCGAGAACCGGGTCTTCGCGCCGCCCTCGGGGATGACGCCCTCGGCCATGCGCGAGGCCGCGAATTTCCTGAACTCTCTGGCCGAGGGCCGCACGATTTCCGATCTGCGCAGCTCCTTCGCGCGTGAGATCAACGCCCGGCGGCGCGAGATCGACACCCTGGCCGCCGATCTGGTCGAAAGCGGGCTGGCGGTGTGGGAGGACAAGGACGGCCATCACGAGCGTCTGATCGTGCGCGGCCGCGCCAATCTGCTGGAAGACGCCGCCGAGGCCGAAGAGCTGGACCGCATCCGCACCCTCTTTGACGACCTTGAGCGCAAGCGCGACATCGCCGAATTCCTCGAACTCACGGAAGAGGGCGAGGGCGTGCGCATTTTTATCGGCTCGGAGAACAAGCTTTTCTCACTTTCGGGTTCCTCTCTGGTGGTCTCTCCCTATATGAACGCTGACCGTAAGATCATCGGCGCGGTGGGGGTGATCGGACCGACGCGGCTCAACTACGGGCGCATCGTGCCGATCGTGGACTACACGGCACAACTCGTCGGGAAGCTGATTTCCGACAGGGGATAGAGGTTAGGAATGGCCGAAGACAAGAAAGACGAGATGTTCGAAGAGCAGGACCAGCAGGCCGCCGAGATGGCCGACAGCGCTGTGTTCGAGGCCGAGCTGGAGGCGCTGCGCGCCGAACGTGACGAGATGCGCGATCGTTTCATGCGTGCGCTGGCCGATGCCGAGAACGCCCGCAAGCGCGGCGACCGCGACCGTCGCGAGGCCGAGCAATACGGCGGCTCGAAACTGGCGCGTGACATGCTGCCGGTCTACGACAGTCTGGCCCGGGCGCTGGCGACGGTGACGGATGAACAGCGTGTGCAGAACAAATCGCTGCTCGAAGGCATCGATCTGACGATGAAGGAATTGCTGAAGGTGTTCGGCAAACATGGGATCGTGCTGATCTCGCCCAAGGTCGGCGACACGTTCGATCCGCAGCATCATGAGGCGATGTTCGAAGCCCCCGTCCCCGGCACCAAGGCCGGTGAAATCATCCAGGTGATGACCGACGGCTTTCAGCTGCATGATCGGCTGCTGCGCCCGGCGCAGGTGGGCGTGTCCTCGACCCCCGGTTGATCGCGTTTCGCGTGGAACAGGGTCGTCCGGCCGATCCGGCGGCGGGTCCGGATCGGCCGCAGGATCGACCTTGAGGCTGTCAGGCGGCCTCTGCCTGCCGTGCCATCCACAGGGCACCGTCCAGCGCGGTACCGCGCGGTTTGAGCACCCGGTTGCCGTAGCGCCCCGACAGGCGCCGCGCGAATTGCGGCCCCAGCCCACCGACGAAGGTCACAGGCATGTCCCCCGAAGGGGCCAGCAGGTCGATGCAGCGCGTGATCCAGCGGTCGGCCAGCCCCAGAATCGTGCGCGCCGCGGGGTCGTCTTCGGATTCCAGAAGACGCGGTGCATAGGCGCCAAAGACCGAGGGCGTGGCCTTGCGCGCCAGCTCGACCAGCTCTTCGGGGCGGCCGTGATCGTCGATCACCGATTCAAGCAGCCCGGTCATCGGCACCAGCCCGTCAATCGCCAGCAGCGCCCGCGCCAGCAGCGCGCGGCCCAGCCAGGCGCCCGAGGCTTCATCCCCCAGCACCAGCCCCCAGCCGCCGATCGTCTTGACCTTGCCGTCGATCTGCCCGGTGAATGCCGATCCGGTTCCCAGCGTCACCACCACGCCGTCATCGTCGCCGATCGCACCCTTCAGCGCGATCACCGCGTCGCTCTCGATCCGGGTCGTGGCGAAGGGCAGCGTATCGGCCAGCCGGGCGCTATAGTCCGGCAGGTTGGCCCCGGCGAGGCCCAGCACCGCATGCAGCGATCGCAGCGTCGCCCCGGTTCCGGCGATCGCCTGTTCCACGGCGCGCACGATATTGGCGCGGGCGCCGTCGGGATCGGTCACGATATTGGCTGGTCCGGCCTGACCGCGCCCGACAATGCGGCCGCCGTCCTCGGACACCGCCGCACGGCATCCGGTGCCGCCGCCATCAACCCCCAGATAGAATGACATCTGCACCCCCCATTTTCGGCGAAGCCTATCAAAACGATTTGTGTACACAAGAGTTTGTGGACCGGAACTGGCTTGACGCCCGGTCAGCCGTGACATGGTTACGAAGCCGCTGCGCGCGACGCGGGCCTCTATGTCTGGAAAAATTCGGGAAATTGGTCGGAGCGAGAGGATTCGAACCTCCGACCCCCTGCTCCCGAAGCAGGTGCGCTACCAGGCTGCGCTACGCTCCGACCGTGGCGGAGGGGTTACCGATTCGAGCGGGCATTTGCAAGGGGGCTAATCGGGCTTCTTGCGCGGCCAGAGCGCGCCGACCCGTGGCATGATCCCGGTGGCGAAGCGTGCCCGGGCATTCAGCACCGGCCGATTCTCGGAGGTTGTGCCGCGGCTTTCGCGCAGCACGATGTAAAGGCCCGAGGCGATCACCACCGCCGAGCCGATCGCCGTGGCCGCATCGACCCCTTCGTGAAAGAAGAGATGGCCGAAAATCACCGCCCAGAGGATCTGCGAATATTGCATCGGCGCGACCACGGCGGCCTCTCCGGCGCGGTAGGCGATGACCAGAAACAGCATCGCCAGGAAGGTCAGCACCGCGATCGCCCCCAGCCCGCCCATGTGAAGCAGCGGCATCGGGCGATAGACGAATGGCAGCGCCACGCCCATGACGATGACATTGCCCAGCATCGGATAGACCAGCATGACAGAGCTGCGCTCATCCTGCCCGATGCGGCGCATCACCACGGAAGACAGCGCGCTGCCGAAGGCGCCCAGAAGGGCCGCGACATGGCCGATGCCGAAGCCGCCGGCCCCGGGGCGCAGCACGATCAGCACGCCGATCAGGCCGGCGACGATGGCGCCGCCCCGGTGCAGGCCGATGCGCTCGCCCAGCACCGGGATCGACAGCAGGGTGATCATGATCGGCATCGAGAACAGGATCGCATAGGTCTGCGCCAGCGGCAGCACAGCAAAGGCGTAGAATGAGGCGATGCCGCCAAACACCATGCCCCCGGTGCGCAGGCTGACCCACCAGGGATGGCGCGGGCGCAGGTTGCCGTCGGTCCGGTCGCGGATCATCAGCAGGGTGACCAGCGGGAAGGCCATCAACTGGCTGAAAAAGATCAGCTGGAAGGGCGAATAATGCCCGCCCAGCCATTTCACCACCGCATCGCTGCCCGCATAGGTCGCGAAGGCCAGAAGCGCTATCCCGGCGCCGCGCAGGTTGCTGTTGCCCGTCATGATCCCAAGCGACTCCGGCAGAAGGCCCTTTTCCCGGCATTGCAGAAAACTGTTCCGCCCTCAATGGTCGGCCCTCGGCGTATTTTGGGAACAATGAAGGCAAAGGGCGCCGCTTTTCCTTCATCCTGGTCCGAATATCGCCCTGGATGGCTATTTCGCGGCGATCTCGGTGGGTTCGGCGGCGACGATCATCTTCGGCAGCCGGATCAGGAATTCGGTGCCGTCCTCATCCGAGCGCAGCAATTCCAGCCGGCCGCCATGGCCGCGCACCAGCTCGGCCGAAATCGCCAGGCCAAGGCCGATCCCGCCCTTGCGGGCGCCGCCCTGGAACGGGGTGAACAGATGTTCCTTGGCCTTCGGCGGCAGGCCCGGGCCGGTGTCGCCGGCCTTGATCCACCAGGCGTTTTCATCCTCGCCGGCGCCGATCTCGATCTCGGCGGGCTTGCCGGTCGCGGCGATTGCCTGACGGGCGTTGCGCACAAGGTTCGACAGCACCCGGTACAGCTGTTCGTTGTCGGCGCGGATCACCAGCCCCGGTGGCACATCGGACAGGAAGGTGATCGGGTCTTCGCCGGCCGCGATCTTTTCGCCTTCGATCACGTCGTCGACCAGAGTCTTCAGCGCAAAGCGCGCCAGCGTCGGCGGCGGCTCTTCGGCCTTGCCGAAGGCGAGCGTGCCTTCGCACAGGTTCACCGCCCGCCCCAGCGATCCGATCAGCTTCGGCGCCGCCCGCGCCACGCCCGGATCGTTGGAATTCTCCATCCGGTCGGCGAACAGCTGCGTCGTGGTCAGGATGTTGCGCAGGTCATGGCTGATCTTGGCCACCGCGCCGCCCAGCTGGGCCAGCCGCTCTTTCTGCCGCAACGCACCGGTCAGCTGCTTTTGCAGCGATTGCAGCGCCTCTTCGGCTTCGCGCAGCTCCATGATCGAGGCCGAGGGCTCGATCACCCGCCGGGCATCCTCGGGCGCTTCGGCGTATTCCGACATGTGGTGCACCAGCTGGCGGATCGGCACCACCATCAGCCGCCGCACCGCGAAGAACAGCAAAAGCGCCGTCATCACCGAGATCACCGCCGACAGAAGGAAGATTCGCAGGCCGTAATCGATCATCGCCTGGCGCATCGGGGCGCTTTCCAGCGTCACCTCGATCTGTTGGCCGGCGTCCTTGGTGGGGTTGCCGATCACCCGGATGATGCGGTTGTGGGGATCGAAGAATTCCGCCAGCGCGTCGCGCACCAGATCGAAGGTGGTATCGGTGCGCAGATCATAGGTGGTGTAGATCGGCTGCGGGATCGGCGAGGACAGCACCAGCTGGCGTACCGCGTTGCGCCGCAACACCACGTTCAGCACGCCCGCATTGGTCAGCAGCTCCTTCTCCAGCTGCGGCGAGACCATCCCGTCATTGGCCAGCGTCGCCAGCGAGGCGATCTGGGCCCGTTCGAGACGCAGCAGCAGGTAGTCCTCGCGGAAGCGCGAGATCGAGGGGACGAAGATCAATACCTCGGCCAGCATGACGAACACTGTCGTCAGGATCAGGAAGCGACCGGAAAGGGTATTCAGGAAGGTCCTCACGCCGTTCTGTCCTTACGGCAGCCGTTGCACGAGCCGCACCATGCGTTCAATCCATGGATTAGCAAAGAGCTTTGGGGAAAAATAGGTGCCAGTGGCAGACTTGGAAACCTCGGACAGGGTCGGATAGGGCAGAACCGTGCCTGCAATGGCCGAAAGCTTGCGCCGCGCGGCCAGGGCAAGCGCCCAGAAAGCGATCAATTCGCCCGCGCCGGGGCCCACGATCCCGGCACCCAGGGGGCGGCCGCGGCGGATCACCAGTTTCAGGACGCCGTCGTGGATACCTTCGGCGCGGGCGCGGTCATTGCCGGCCAGCGGGGTGCGGATCACCTCAATATCAGGCCAGCGGGCGCGGGCCTCGGCCTCGGTCAGGCCGACCTGAGCGATTTCGGGGTCGGTATAGGTGACGCGGGGGATGTGGTCGTCGCGCAGTGACGCGGGCAGGCCCAGCGTCAGGGCGCGCAGCACGATCCCGGCGTGATAGCCGGCAAGATGGGTGAACTGCCCGCGCCCCGCGACATCGCCCACGGCATAGACCCGCCGGTTGCTGCTGCGCAGGTGCCTATCTACCTTCACCGCGCCCTGATGTGTCTCTATTCCAGCCAGATCCAGCCCAAGATCGTCGGTTACTGGGGCTCGGCCGGTGGCCACCAGCAGATGAGTGCCGCGGATCGTGCCGGCCTCGGTCTCCACCGCGATGGCGCCGTCGGTGCCGCTGATCGCCCGCGCGGGGGTCTTTTCGTGGATCTCCACCCCCTCCGCGCGCAGCCGGGCCAGCGCTACCTGGGCCAGCTCGGGGTCTTCACGGCCCAGGGGGGTTGCGGCCTCGATCACCGTCACGCGGGCGCCGAGGCGCCGGAAGGCCTGGGCCAGCTCAACCCCGATCGGGCCTCCGCCCATCACGATCAGGTGGTCGGGCAGCGCAGTCAGGCCGAATATCGTCTCGTTGGTCAGATATGGCGTGTCGACCAGCCCCGGGATCGGCGGGATCGCAGGGCGCGTGCCGGTGGCGAGGACGAAGCGCCGGGCGGATATCCGCTGCCCCCCGGCCTCAAGGCTGCGGGGCGAGGTGAAGCGCGCCCGCGCCCGGATCACCCGGACGCCCAGCCCCTCGAACCGTTCCTGGCTGTCATGCGGGGCGATCGCGGCGATGGTGGCCCGGACGTGGGCCATCACGGCGGTGAAATCGACCCGAGGCGCCATGCCCGCGATGCCCAGCCCGCCGCTGCGGGTGGATTGGGCGTGCTGGGCGGCGGCGATCAGGGCTTTTGACGGCACGCAGCCGGAATTGAGGCAATCGCCGCCCATCTCTGCGGCTTCGATCAGCACGACTCGCGCGCCCATCTGCGCCGCACCCGAGGCGACGGACAGGCCCCCCGCCCCGGCACCGATGACGCAGATATCGACGGCTTCAGTCACGCGCCCGCCCCCGGCCCGCGCCAGAGCTTGATCAGCCAGGGCAGAAGCGACAGGCCCGCCAGCCCCAGCAGCGGGATCAGGAATTCGGGCTGCAGGATCAGGCCCAGATCGGGCGCGGTGTCGCGGGCGAAGACGGCGCCAAGGCCTGCGCCCAACCAGGTGTAGATCAGCGTGCCGGGCAGGATGCCCAGTGCGGTGCTGATCGCGAAGCGCGCCGTCCCCACACCCAGGATCGCCGGCAGCAGGTTCGCCAGCACGAAGGGCACCACCGGCACCAGCCGGATGAAGAAGAGAAACGACCATTCATTGGCCCGCAGCCCCTCACGGAAGCGCCGGGCGGCCCCGCCCGAGCGGTCGATCCGCGCGGCCACATCAGTGCCGATCCCGGCCCGGGCGGCCCAGAAAATCAGCATCGCGCCCAGGCTGGCGGCGAAGACGTTGAACAGAGCGCCGGGAAACAGACCGAAGAGGAAGCCCCCCGTCAGCGTCGCGATCAGCGCGCCGGGCAGCGACAGCGCGACGAGGCCGACATAGCCCGCCACGAAAGTGCCGGCCGCCAGCGGGTAATGCGCATCGCGAAAGGCCGCCAGCCGGGCGTGATTGTGGCTGAGGGCGGAAAAGCTGAGGTCATCGCGCAAAAACACCGCGCCGGCGATGGCGACCAGGGCGATCAACAGGATGGGAAGTCGTCGAACCAGGCGGCCGTGGCGCGGCGTGTTGGGCGGTTCGGGCGACGGGGTCATGCGCACTCCTATTCCTGCGGGCGCAGGATGCACAGAAACCGGCGGCGGGCAAAAGAGGGAATCCGGAGCGCGACTCGGGGCCGCCTGCGTATTTGGAGAACAATGAAAGGAGGCGTCGGCAGGTGGCCCGCAACGTCGATCGTGGAACATCCGGACCGGGAAGACGCAAAGAGGCGCTCTTTATTCTTCACTTTGGCGCAAATATTCCACGGGGGTCCGGGGGTGTGAAACCCCCGGCGCCAGCCTTGCCGTGAAACGCGGCGCCGCCCTAGAGCGCGGCGTCCAGCGCGGCGACGATCGCGTCGCCCATGCCCTGGGTCGAGACCGGCGTGCCGCCGTCGGGGCCCATCAGATCGGCGGTGCGCAGACCGTCGGCCAGCACCTTCTCCACCGCCGCTTCCAGCCGCGCGGCCTCATCGCCCTGGCCGAAGGAATAGCGCAGCGCCATGGCGAAGCTGAGGATGCAGGCGATCGGGTTGGCCTTGCCCTGGCCCGCGATGTCGGGGGCCGAGCCGTGGACCGGCTCATAGAGCGCCTTGGGCCGGCCGTTCGCCATTGGTGCGCCTAGGCTGGCCGAGGGCAGCATGCCGAGGCTGCCGGTCAGCATCGCCGCCAGATCCGAAAGCAGGTCGCCGAACAGGTTGTCGGTGACGATCACGTCGAACTGCTTGGGCCAGCGGGTCAGCTGCATGGCGCCGGCGTCGGCATACATGTGGCTCAGCTCGACCTCGGGGTATTCGGCGTCGTGGATCTCTTGCACCACGTCGCGCCACAGCACGCCCGATTCCATCACATTGGCCTTCTCCATCGAGCAGACCTTGTTGCCGCGCAGCTTGGCCAGCTCGAACGCGGACCGGGCGACCCGGGCGATTTCGCTCTCGGTATAGCGCTGGGTGTTGATGCCCACGCGCTCATTGCCTTCCTTGATGATCCCGCGCGGCTCGCCGAAATAGATGCCCGAGGTCAGTTCGCGCACGATCATGATGTCGAGCCCCGCGACCACGTCCTTCTTGAGCGAGGAGAAATCGGCCAGCGCGTCGAAGCACTGCGCCGGGCGCAGGTTGGCGTATAGGTCCATCTCCTTGCGCAGGCGCAAAAGCCCGCGCTCAGGCTTCACGGAGAAATCCAGCTTGTCGTATTTCGGCCCGCCGACCGCGCCCAGAAGCACGGCGTCGACCTCTTGCGCCTTGGCCATCGTCGCATCGGTCAGCGGGGTGCCGTGGGTGTCATAGGCGCTGCCGCCCACCAAGTCTTCGCTGACGTCGAAGGCGATGCCGCGCTTGGCGCCGAACCAGTCGATGACCTTGCGGACTTCGGCCATGACTTCGGGGCCGATGCCGTCGCCGGGCAGGATCAGAAGGGTATTGGTCATGGGGATCTCCGCTGAACTGTCTCGCTTCGCGTAGCCGCTTGGGCGTTGAAGTTCAAGCGTCCGCCACCATGCCCAGCCCTTCGGCCAGCAGGTCCCAGACCCGCCGCAGCCGGGCCGAGTGGCGCAATGCTTCGGGCGCGGCTAGCCAGATCGGCAGCGGCGGAATCGTCAGTTCCGGCAGGATGCGGTGCACGGCGTGGTTGGCACGGGCCACCCGGATCGGGCCGATGCCGATGCCGCAGCCAGCCTCGACCAGGCGCCAATAGGCGGCCTGATCGTCGCAGCGGGTGGCGAAGAAGCTGCGCTCGACCTGCCAGCCCATCTGCCACATGCCGCGCAGGATCAGGTCGGATCGGTCATAGCCGACCCAGTCATGGGCCATCAGTTCCTGCTCGGTTTCGGGGGTGCCGTTGCGCGACAGGTAGTTGTCGGCGGCGAAAAGCCCGATCCCCAGGCTGCCAAGGTTCTGCGCGATCAGATCCAGCTGTTCGGGCCGGTACATCCGGATCGCGATGTCCGCATCGCCAAACAGCAGGTTTTCCGAGCGGTCGGTTGGGTGCAGCTCCAGCGCGATTTGCGGCTCTAACAAACGGATTCTGGCCAGGATCGGCGGCAGAAGGTAATGCGCAACCACAGCCGAGGCGGTGATCCGCACGGTGCCGCCCTCGCCCTCCTGGCGCGAGGCGGCGGCCAGTTGCAGCCGGGCAGCCGCGGCCTGCATCTGCCGCGCCGGTCCGATCAGCGCGGCGCCCGCGTCGGTCAGGCGCAGACCCCTGGCATGGCGCTGGAACAGCGGCACGCCCAGTGCCTCTTCGGCGGCCTTCACCTGACGGCCCAGCGTGGGCTGGCTAAGGCCCAGTTCCCGCGCCGCGCCGGAAAGAGAGCCGGCCTCGGCCACGGCAAGCAGAACCTGGATCAGCGACCAGTCGAGTTTGTCATAGCTATTCATTAATGACTACATGGCATGTAAATTCATAAAGTTCCAGAAATTTCATGAATGTCTATGCTTGTTCCACATCGAAACGGAGGGTTCATGATGGATCAAGTGGTACTGGTTCTTGGGGCGTCGGGGCTGTTCGGAAGCCACGCGGCGCGGATGTTTGAGCAGGCGGGATGGCGGGTGCGGCGCTATGATCGGGCGCGGGGCGACATGGCGGGTGCAGCGCGCGGGGCGGATCTGATCGTCAATGCGCTGAACCCGCCGGGCTATCACGATTGGGCGCGGCTGGTGCCGGCGATCACGCAAGAGGTGTTGGGGGCGGCGCGGGCCACGGGCGCCGCGGTGCTGGTGCCGGGCAATGTCTATGTCTTCGGGCGCGAGCCGGGGCCCTGGGGGGGTGGAACCCCGCATCGGGCGCAGACACGCAAGGGCAAGATCCGCGCGCAGATGGAGGCCAGCTACCGCGACGCCGCCGCCCGAGGAACCCAAGTGATCTTGCTACGCGGCGGCGATTTCGTGGCGCCGGGAGACGCGCGATCGGTTCTGGACATGGTGGTTCTCAAGCATCTGGCGCGGGGACGGATCACGACGATGGGTCCGCCGGCGGTGCCGCGCGCCTATGCCTATCTGCCTGACATGGCGCGCGCCGCGGTGGCGCTGGCCGAACGCCGCGCCAGCCTCGCGCAGTTCGAGGACGTGCCCTTCCCGGGGCTGACCTTCTCGATCGAGGACCTGCGCGCGGCGCTTCAGGCGCAGCTGAGCCGGCCAATCCGGCTGCGCCGCTTCTCGTGGTGGGCGTTGCGGCTGGCCTCGCCGGTGTGGGAACTGGCGCGGGAGCTGTCGGAGATGCGCTATCTTTATCAGATGCCGCACCGGCTGGATGGCACGCGTTTTGCGGAATTGCTGCCTGATTTCAAGGGGATTTCCCTGCCCGACCTTGCGGGGCTGGAGGCGGCGGCGCTGTCAGGCTGAGGTCGACCCAGACCAGCCGGTGCGGCCCGGCGCGGGTGGCCGCCTCGGCCCCGGGCGCGCCTGGCGCGGGCCAGAACACCCCCGCCCCGGCGACCGTCAAGCTGGCCGAGGGCAGCACATAGTCGACCCGCAGATTGCCCGGGCCGCCCGCCTCGGACCAATCGGCGGTGTCGCGCGCGGGGTCTCCGCTTTGGTCGGGGCTGCCGGCCCGGGCGCCGCCGGCACTGGCGGGGCGCGGATCTTGCAGCCGCGGATCGGCCAGCAGCGCGCGGATCGCATCCCGGCGGCCGTCACCATCGGCGGGGTCGAGATTGGCGTTGCCGAGGATCACGAAGGGGCCACTGGGCGGCGGAACCGGCAGCAACCCGTCGAGATAGCGCAGCCAGAAGGCGGTTTCGTCATGGTTGCGCCGGCCGTTGCGGTCCTCGGGGCCGTCGAAGACCGGGGGCGTGGCGGAAAAGGCGAACAGATGCAGCGGCCCACGGGGCGTGGTCAGCACGACATCCCAATGGCCGGTGGTCGAAAGCCGCAGCACGGCGCGGGCGCAGGCATCGGCGGGCAGATGGCCCATGTCCGCCCCCGGCAAGTCCCGCCGCAGCAGGGATGAGAAATCGCGGCTTGCCGCAGAGTCGACGGGCAGGCGCGACAGCAGCACCATGCCCCCCTGCCCCGGAAAGCGCCCGTATCCCTGGGCGTCACGCGGGCCATTGCGGCGGCCGTCACCGTCGAGGTCACAGCCGCTCGGCACGCCGGAATTGGGCGGATAGGCGAAGCGGAAGGGATAGCCCGCGCCGGCCTTGGCCAGCCGCGCTTGCAGCGCGGTCAGGGCGGCCAGGGAGTGATCAAAATCGATGCCGGTCAGCAGCAGCACATCGGGATCGGTGCGGGCGATCACCCGGATGGCGGCGGCGATCGCGGGATCCTTGCCGCGGGCGATGTCCTGAAGCAAAAGGCCCGGCCCCTTGCGCGACAGGCCGGCGTCGAACGTGGCGATCCGAATTATGCCTTCGGGCCGCATCTGTGGGTGTGGCGGTTCAGGGGATGGCTCGGCGCGGGCGGCGGGGGCCAGCGCAAGGGCACAGATCAGGCTGGCTGCAGACGCGATTGCAGCGCGTCGTTCTGGCGCCGCTTTTCGCGGATCATTTCGGCCACGCGGTGCATCGCGATCCCGCGCATGAACAGGCTTGCCGGAAGGAAGGCCCATGCCGACACCATCCAGATCAGGGTTTGCGGCGTCGACAAGGTCACTTCGCCGAAAGAGGACGAAGCCGCTTTCACCACCGCCGGCACCAGAAATGGCAGCAAAAACCCTAACGCAAGGTTAACGCGGGCATCGCGTTCCAGCCGGGCGACGACGTCTCCTCCGATCGTCGGGTCGAAGGTGGGCAGGTTGACCCAGACGTTGAAGGTCCCGTTCGAGGCCGGCCAGCCGAAGATCTTCAGCGCGATGACGAAGATCGACAGCATCACCAGTGAGATCAGATAGGCCATCCCGGCGGCGGTGCGGACCTGTTCGATATGGGTGCTGGGCGCGGTCGAGGACAGCATCAGCGTCATCAGCCGCACCGGGCTGTAGGGGAAATCGATCGCGCGGCCCACGACTTCGCCGATCGCCTGGACCAACATCGTCATCGGCGTCGGGTCCAAGTTGCCGCGCGCGATGATCGCCAGCACGAAGACGGTCAGGAACAGTGACAGATAGCGGATGCGGTTGAACGGCGGGGCATAGCGGAATTCGATCAGGCCCGGGTAGGTCGCGGAATATTCCACAAAGGTCAGCCCGCCGCCGAACAGCGCGATCAGGGCCACGATCTGGGTGGAATCGACCCCGCTCCCCGGCAAAAGGGTAGAGGGTGTCGCGATCAACACCATCACCAATACCGCGCGCACCAAGGCGCCTGTCATCCGGCCTACCACTGCTCTGCCATCCTCGATCTGGACGGACGCGATGCGATGCCGCGCCCTTGTTCCATCACGGACCCGCCAAATGTGACGGGCTGCCCCAACTTTGCCACAGTTTTGCCCATTTTCAGCCGGTCTATCAATCGCATGGTTAATAAAAGGCAAACCATTCGGCGATTTGAGGGAAAAACTGTCGCCGCTTTGCATCAATAATGTGCCAAAAAAGAGGCCGCCCCTTCGGACGGCCCCAGATGTAGCGATGTTGCAGGTGCTTAGACCCAAGGATGGAGGGTCGCGTTTTTCGCTTCGAAAGTGTCGATTGCGGCGGCCTTTTCCATCGTCAGCCCGATATCGTCGAGGCCGTTCAGCAGGCAGTGCTTCTTGAACGCATCGATCTGAAAGCCGAATTCCTGCCCGTCAGAGGTGGTCACCTTCTGGTTTCCCAGATCGACGGTCATGCGGGCGTTGGCGCCCTTGCGGGCATCCTCCATCAGCACATCGACGACGTCCTGAGGCATCGGGATCGCCAGAATGCCGTTCTTCGAGCAGTTGTTGAAGAAGATGTCGGCGAAGCTGGGGGCGATGACCACCCGGATGCCGAAATCCTTGATCGCCCAGGGGGCGTGTTCACGCGACGAGCCGCAGCCGAAATTCTCGCCCGAGATCAGGACCTCGGCATTGCGATAGGCCGGCTGGTTGAGCACGAAATCGGGGTTCTCGCGGCCCTGCCGGTCAAAGCGCATCTCGTCAAACAGGTTCTTGCCAAGGCCGGTGCGGGCGATGGTTTTCAGGAACTGCTTGGGGATGATCATGTCGGTATCGACATTGACCAGATCCAGGGGTGCCGCGACCCCGGTGACGGTGGTGAACTTGTCCATGTCGTTCTCCTTACACCAGTTCGCGCACGTCGGTCAGGTGGCCGGCGATCGCCGCCGCCGCCGCCATCGCCGGGCTCAACAGATGGGTGCGGCCCTTGAAGCCCTGGCGCCCCTCGAAATTGCGGTTCGAGGTCGAGGCGCAGCGCTCGCCCTCGGCCAGCTGGTCGGGGTTCATCGCCAGGCACATCGAGCAACCGGCAAGCCGCCACTCGAATCCCGCGTCGAGGAAGATCTGCGCCAGCCCCTCTTCTTCCGCCTGGGCACGCACGAGGCCAGACCCCGGCACCACCAGCCCGCGCACGCCTTGGGCGATCTTCTTGCCCTTCAGGATCTCGGCCGCGGCGCGCAGATCCTCGATCCTTCCGTTGGTGCAAGAGCCGATGAACACCGCGTCGATCGCGATATCGGTCAGCTTCATCCCCGGCTCCAGCCCCATATAGGCGAGCGAGCGGCGCACGGCCTCGACCTTGCCGCCCTTGAAGCTTTCGGGATCAGGCACCACGCCGGTGATCGGCAGCACGTCCTCGGGGCTGGTGCCCCAGGTGACGACCGGGGCGATATCTTCGCCCTTCAGGGTCACGACCTTGTCGAAATGGGCACCTTCGTCACTGAACAGCGTCTTCCAGTAGCTTAGCGCCGCTTCCCATTTCGCGCCCTTCGGCGCATGGGGCCGGCCCATCACATAGTCAAAGGTCGTCTCGTCCGGCGCGATCAGGCCGGCGCGCGCGCCACCCTCGATCGCCATGTTGCAGACGGTCATGCGGCCTTCCATCGACAGAGCGCGGATCGCTTCGCCGCAATATTCGATGACATGGCCGGTGCCGCCCGCGGTGCCGGTGGCGCCGATCACCGACAGGGTGATGTCCTTGGCGGTGACCCCGGCGGGCAGCTTGCCGGTGATCTCGACCTTCATATTCTTCGATTTCTGCTGGATCAGGGTCTGGGTGGCCAGCACATGCTCGACCTCCGAGGTGCCGATCCCGTGGGCGAGCGAGCCAAAGGCGCCATGCGTGGCGGTGTGGCTGTCGCCGCAGACCACGGTCATGCCCGGCAGGGTCCAGCCCTGCTCGGGGCCGACGATATGGACGATGCCCTGGCGGATGTCGGAGACCGGGTAGTACTGCACCCCGAAATCGCGCGCGTTCTTGTCCAGCGCCTCGACCTGGATGCGGCTTTCGACGTTGTCGATATGGGTGTCGCGGCCCTCGGTGGTGGGGACGTTGTGATCGGGCACGGCGATGGTCTTTTCCGGCGCGCGCACTTTGCGGTTGGTCATGCGCAGGCCCTCAAAAGCCTGCGGGCTGGTCACTTCGTGGACCAGGTGGCGATCAATATAGATCAGGCAGGTGCCATCGGCGTCTTCCTGGACCAGGTGGTCGTCCCAGATCTTGTCATAGAGGGTTCTCGGAGCGGTCATGGCTCATCTCTTTCGGATACTGAAAATGCGGTTCGGTTGCGGGTCTGACAGATGTCAGCCGCGCGCGAGGATCGACAGGGTGACGCCGTAGAAGCGGCCGGGCAGGCGCGTACGGTCATGGATGTCGAAGAAGCGTTTCATGCGCCCCTTCTACGCCCAAGCGCGGGGGCAGGCAATATCGGCGGCGCGCGCGGATGCAAGGCGCTTGGCGCGGGGGGGGAAGCGTGTAACATGGCGGCAGACAGGCCGAGATGCGGAAAGGCAGACCCGACGGGATGTTGCAGCTCACCCCCTTGATGAGCAGCGTGCAGGACCTGCTGGCCGAGTTGCAGGCCTATGGGATGACGCTGTTGCGGCCGACGCAATTCCTGCAACTGGGGATGCTGGTTGGCCTGGGTGTGGTGGCGCAGCTTCTAAAGATGCTGCTGGCGCCGCGGCTGTATGACTGGCTGCGCGCGCGCGAGGGCTGGCCGAAATGGCGGTTGCGGATGGCGCTTCTGGTGCTGCAGCGGCTGCGGTCGATCCTGTTCGTGTTGCTGGCGTGGACCACCTATGGGGTCATCGCCCAGACCACGCCGTTCCCGTCGCGCCGCTACCTGATCGGGATCATCGCGACCATTGCCACCGCGATCCTGGTGGTCAGCTTCGCCACCCGGGCAATCCGCAACCCGGCCCTGCGGCGGCTGGTGACCTGGGGCGCCTGGATCTACGTCACCCTGCATTTCCTGGGCCTGTTAGAGCCGTTTTCGGATTTCCTGGATGGGGTTGCGATCAGCTCTGGCGATTTCCGGCTGTCGGCGCTTTCGGTGATCAAGGCGCTTGTCGTGACGGGGGTTCTGGTCGCTGGCGCAAGGCTGCTGGCGCAGACGGCCGAGACGCGGATCGGCAAGGCGCAGGACATCTCGCCCTCGATGCGGGTGCTGGCGGTGAAGATCCTGCAGGTGGGTCTTTATGGCGCGGCCTTCTTCATCGGGCTGAAGGCGGTGGGTTTCGATCTGACCGGGCTGGCCTTCCTGTCGGGTGCAGTGGGCGTGGGGCTGGGCTTTGGCTTGCAGAAGGTGGTGTCGAACCTGGTGTCGGGGGTGATCATCCTGCTCGACAAATCGGTGAAGCCGGGTGACGTGATCAGCCTGGGCGACACCTTCGGCTGGATCCATGCGCTGGGCGCGCGCTACGTCTCGGTCGTCACGCGCGACGGCAAGGAATATCTGATCCCGAATGAGGATCTGATCACCGGGCAGGTGGTCAACTGGTCCCATTCGAATGAATTCGTCCGGCTCGATATTCATTTCGGCGCCTCCTATCACGACGATCCGCACAAGGTGCGCGAACTGGCGATCGCGGCCTGTCAGGATGCGCCGCGGGTGCTGAAGACGCGTCCGCCGGTCTGTCATATCGTGGGATTTGGGGACTCGTCGGTCGATTATATCCTGCGGTTCTGGATCTCGGATCCGACGGCTGGCTTGACCAATGTGCGCGGGGCAGTGTTTCTGGCGCTGTGGGACGCGTTCAAGGCGGGCGGCATATCCCTTCCCTTCCCGCAGCGCGAGGTGCGGATACTGGGCGATCGCGACCCCGGACCGATGCACCCTGCCGCGCCCGAGAAGGAGCCAAAGCCCGAATGAGCCGAACCTTCGCGATTGTGCCGCTTTTGTTGTCCGCCCTGATCCCCCTGATGGCCCGGGCCGAGCTGTTCCCCCCCGGCCCCGCGCCACTGGCCGCCCGGCCGGCGGGTATCCGGGTGACGCTGATCCTGCCCGCGGGCGTCGAACTGCGCCCGGGCAGCGCGGTGCTGTCGATCGGCGCGGCCGGGGCCGTGGCCCGGATGCCGCTGTCCGAGCCGGCGCCGCCGGTGGCGGAAAAGGACGCAGTGCGCCACCTGTTGCAGCCGACGCTGGCAGGACAGGCCGCGCTGGCGGATCTGCAGGCGCGCTTGGGAAAAGGCGCGCCGCCGGACGCGACCATGGGGGTGCGGCTGGATCTGTGCCGCACCATCGCCGCGCCCCGGGAACGGCCCTTCCTGCTGGCGATCCGGCTGGCACCCGCTGCGCCGGTGCTGCCGATGGCCGCGCCGGGCGCGGGGCTTTCGGGGATCACCGGCAAGGCGCCCTCGGATCTTGTCCCCTGCCCGTGAACGGGTTGGCGCCGCTGCGGCGGGGGCTCTGCCCCCTGCACTCCCGGCGTATTTGTCGAACAATGAAAGCGAAGAGCGGGTTTTGCTTTTCACCTTTGGGCGAATTCTCTACCCCGTCGCCGAGGCCTTCACTGTGTCCTCCGCCCCCGATTTAACCGCTGTCTTTTGCGGTCATTGAGATTTCACATCCGCGATGCTACCTTATAGATACCCAGCGCCGGGGCATGTCGGCGCATATCCAGGAGGACAATGTCCTGTCTCATGCGATTGAAGCAGCCCGTGACGTGGCTGCATCGAGGGCCCCGATGATGGCGGCCCATCCCGATGACAACAGCAAAGACTTGCTGGAGCGCATCCTTACCTCACTCGACGACGACAAGGCCGAAGACGTGATTCCGATCGACCTGCGCGGGCGGTCGGACATGGCGGATTACATGGTGATCTGCTCGGGCCGGTCGACGCGTCAGGTCAGCGCGATCGCGGAAAAGCTGGCCGACCAGCTGAAGCGCGATGCCGGCGTCGCCTGCAAGATCGAGGGCAAGGAAACCGGCGATTGGGTGCTGATCGACGCGGGCGATGTGATCGTCCATGTCTTCCGCCCCGAAGTGCGCGAGTTCTACCAGCTTGAGAAGATGTGGCAGACCCCGTCGACGCAGGCCACCACGGTCTGAATGCGGGTCCATCTTTGCGCGGTGGGGCGGCTGCGCGCCGGCCCCGAGCGCGACCTGACCGATGATTACGTCCAGCGGTTCGACCGGACGGGGCGGGCGCTGGGCCTTGGTCCGCTGACCCAGCACGAGGTCGAGGACCGCAAGGGCGGCGGTATGGCGGCCGAGGCGGATCTTCTGGACCGCGCGGTGCCGCAGGGCGCGCTTCTGGTTACGCTGGACGAACGCGGAGCGCTGATGTCCTCGCCGCAATTTGCCGAAAAGCTGGCCGGTTGGCGCGATGCGGGCCGCCAGGATCTGGCCTTCGTGATCGGCGGGGCCGACGGGATTGATCCGGGCCTGCGCGCCCGGGCCGATGCCAGCCTGTCGTTCGGCAAGATGGTCTGGCCGCATATGCTGGTGCGGGTGATGTTGACCGAACAGCTGTACCGCGCCGCCTCGATCCTTGCGGGGGCGCCCTATCACCGGGTCTAGGGCGAGGACGGATCAGGCTGAAACACTCTGATCCGGGGGTTTCGCCCCGACCCTCTGACTCAGCTCACCGCCCGTTTTCAGATCGGTCCTGATCTAGGCGATCACCTCTACCGGGGTGCCCTTGTAGGCGGGCGTCTGCGAGTTCTTCTCATGATAGCTTAGCGGCACCAGCGGGTTGAGTTCGGGGTAATAGCCCGCGATCGCGCCGGGCGGCAGGTCGTAGGGGGTGACGGTCAGGCCCGAGACCCTGCGCTCCTGCCCGTCGTCGACGGCGCAGCGCAGGGTGATCTTCTGGCCCTCTCGCAACCCCAGCCGGTCGATTTCGCCGCGGTTGATCAGCACGATGTTGCGGTCGCCCTCCAACCCGCGCAGCCGGTCGGAATAGCCGTAGATCGTGGTGTTGAACTGATCGTTCGAGCGCAGGGTGATCAGTGTCATCTGCCCCGCCTGATCGGCCTGTTGGCCCAGTGCCGACAGCGTCGTGGGCTCGATGAACTGCGCCTTGCCGCTGTCAGTTTCCCACACCCGGTCGCGTGCCGGATTGCCGCGATAGAAGCCGCCGGGCAGCGTCAGCCGGGCGTTGAAATCGGCGAAATCCTTCGGAAAGGTGGCCTCGATCAGATCGCGGACCTGGTCGTAATTGGCGATCCAGTCGTCCCAGCGCAGCCGGGGGTTTTCGGACAAGGTGGCCTTGGCCATCCGCGCCACGATCGCCACTTCGGACAGCAGGGTATCCGCGGGCGGCTCGGCCGAGCCGATCGAGCCGTAGATATGGCTGAAGGTGTCCTCGATCGACACCGCTTGGCGCTGGCCGTTCTGCAGGTCGATATCGGTGCGCCCGAGGCAGGGCAGGATATAGCTGACCTCGCCGGGGCAGAGCAGCGAGCGGTTCGGTTTGGTCGCGATATGGACGGTCAGCCGCATCGAGGGCCAGGCGGCTTCCATCCGCTCGCGGTCGGGCAGCGCGCGCACCAGATTGCCGCCGAGCGAGATCATCGCCTTGACGCGTCCGTCAAGGATGCCCTCGCAGGCATGGACGGCGTTCATGCCCTCTTCGGTGGGCGGGTCTATCCCGAACAGATTGCGCAGCTTGTCGGCGGGCATATGGGCGGATTTCTCGCCCACGCCCACGGTGCGTTGGCCCTGCACGTTGGAATGGCCCCGAACCGGGGATATCCCCGCCCCCAGCCGGCCCATGTTGCCACGCATCATCAGCAGGTTGCAGAACATGCCCAGATTGAGCCAGCCGTTCACATGCTGGGTCAGCCCCATGCCATAGATGCCGATGGCGTTCTTGGCCGACAGATAGATATCAGCCGCTTCCTCGATCATCGCGTGGGTCAGGCCGGAATGTGTCTCTATTTCAGCCCAACTTGCGGCTTTCACGGCGGCGATCGTCGCCTCATAGCCTTCGGTGTGCTGGGCGATGAACTCGTGGTCGATCACCTTGCCCGGGGCGGCCTCTTCCGCGGCCAGCACGCATTTCATCAGCCCGGCCAGCACGGCGATGTCGCCGCCGGGGCGGACCTGATAATATTTCTCGGAAATCTGCGTCGGGCGCCCGATCGTCATCTGGGCTATGTTCTGCGGGTCGACGAATTCCAGCAGGCCGCGTTCGCGCACCGGGTTGAAGGTGACGATGCGGCAGCCGCGCTCTACCGCCGCTTTCAGCACATGCAGGAAACGGGGTGAGTTCGAGCCGGTGTTCTGGCCGAAGAAGAAGATCGTGTCGCAATGATCGAAATCCTCCAGCGTGCAGGTGCCCACCGGCGTGCCGATGAAGGATTTCAGGTTCACCGATGTCGTCTCATGGCACATGTTCGACGATTGCGGCAGGTTCTGATGCCCCATCGCCCGGGCGAAAAGCGCATAGAGGTAAGAGGCCTCTAGCCCGGCATGGCCCGAGGCATAGAACACGGCCTGTTTCGGCTCTATTCCACGCAATTCGCGGCCGATCTCGGCAAAAGCGGTGTCCCAATCGACGGGCAGGTAACGGTCGCTTGCGGCGTCATAGCGCAGCGGTTCGGTCAGGCGGCCGGCTTTCCCCAGCTCATGGTCGCTCCACTCCTTCAGCTCGGCCAGGCTGTGTTGGTCGAAGAAGGCGGCGTCGGCGTGGTTCTCGTCCAGCTCCCACAGGGTGGCCTTGGCGCCGTTCTCGCAGAATTCAAACGCCGCGGGATGGGCCGGCTTGGCCCAGGCGCAGGAGGAACACATCACCCCGCCGGGCTTGTTCAGTCGCGCCAGAACCTTTGCCGCGACACTGCCGCCCTTGACCTCACCGAAGATCCGCGCGACGCCGCGCAAGGATCCCCAGCCGCCGGAGGCGTGGTGCTCAAAGGGGGTGTCGGGATCCTGCTCGGTCGCGGAATGGGGGGTGGGTTCGTCGGTACGGGCCATGTCGGAGCCTTTCACTTGAAATCACGCGCGGTCATTTGTCCTGCGGTAACGTCGCGGGGTGCGGCCAAGTTCCGGGCCAGAGGATCACGACCCCCAAGCGCGGCGGGTCCCGGCGCGCAAAACCACGCCCCGCGCCCCGCGTCCCGGTTGCCCGACCCGGCGCGGCGGCGTAAAACCCGGAACCAGTGCAGAAGGCCAGAGTAGAGGGCCAAAGCAATAGGCCAGAGCAAAGGATCGCCCGATGAGCGCACCGAAACCCGTCGTCCTGTGCATTCTGGACGGCTGGGGGCTGAACGAGGACACCTCGGCCAACGCCCCCTATCTGGCCAAGACCCCGAATTTCGACCGGATCTGGGGCACCTGCCCCCATGCCACGCTGATCACCTTCGGCGCCGATGTGGGCCTGCCGAAGGGCCAGATGGGCAATTCCGAGGTCGGCCATATGAATATCGGCGCCGGGAGGGTGGTGGCGATGGATCTGGGCCAGATCGATCTGGCGATCGAGGACGGGTCGTTCTTCGACAATGCCGCGATCCTCGACTTCATCACCAGGCTGAAGGCGACGGGGGGCTGCGCGCATCTGATCGGCGTGATCTCGGACGGTGGGGTGCATGGCCATATCGCGCATGTGCTGGCGGCGGCGCGGATGATCGCCGGGGCCGGGGTTCCGGTGGCGATCCACGCGGTGACCGACGGGCGCGACGTGGCGCCGAAGTCGGCGGACCGATTCATTGACGAACTTCGCCAAAAACTGCCCAAGGGCGCGCATGTCGCCAGCGTCATCGGGCGCTATTACGCGATGGACCGCGACAATCGGTGGGAGCGCGTTTCGCTGGCCTATCACGCCATGGTCCACGGGCTGGGTGAGGAGTGCGAGACGGCGCAGGCGGCGGTGCAGGCGGCCTATGCGCGGGGCGAGACCGATGAATTCATCCACCCCTCGGTGATCGACGATGCGCCGGGGATGCGCGATGGCGACGGCGTGTTCTGCCTCAACTTCCGCGCCGACCGCGCGCGCGAGATCCTGCGCGCGATCGGCGCCCCGGATTTCGCCGAGTTCGAGACCGGCACGCGGCCGAAGCTGGCGGCACTTCTGGGCATGGTCGATTATTCCCGCGACCATGATGCCTACATGACCACCGCCTATCCCAAGCAATTGGTGAAGAACACGCTGGCGGAATGGGTGTCGGCCAAGGGCCTGCGCCAGTTCCACATCGCCGAGACCGAGAAATACCCCCATGTCACCTTCTTCCTGAACGGCGGCAAGGAGGCCCCCGAGGACGGCGAAGTGCGCTATATGGCGGCCTCGCCCAAGGTCGCGACCTACGATCTGCAGCCCGAGATGTCGGCGCCCGAGGTGGCCGAGCATCTGGTGGGCGCGATCCGGGACCGATACGACCTGATCGTGGTGAACTTCGCCAATCCCGATATGGTCGGCCATACCGGCGATCTGCAGGCCGCGATCAAGGCCTGCGAGGCGGTGGATGCGGGGCTTGGCCGGGTTCTGGAGGCGCTGGAAAGCGTCGGCGGCGCGATGGTGGTGATCGCCGATCACGGCAATTGCGAAACCATGGTCGATCCGGTCACCGGCGGGCCGCATACCGCGCATACGACCAATCTGGTGCCGGTGGTGGTGGTCGGCGGGCCGAAGAATGCCCGCCTGCATGACGGGCGGCTGGCCGATGTGGCGCCGACGGTCTTGCAGTTGATGGGACTGGATCTGCCGCCCGAGATGACCGGACAGAGCCTGATCGACGCATGAGGCTGGCCCCCGCCTTCCTGCTGTGCGTGATGCTGGCCCAGCCTGCCGGGGCCCAAACTGGGGCGCCAACCGAGGCGGGCGCGCGGGCCGAGCAGGCGGCGCAGGCGCTGAAGGCGGCGATCGACGGATTGCAGAAGGCCAACGGCGCGCGCAACCGGGTGGCGGCGCTGACCCGCACCATCCGGGCCTATGAAACCGGCATGGGCGCGCTGCGCGACGGTCTGCGCCGGGTGACGCTGCGCGAGGCGGGGCTGAGTGCCGAACTGAACGCGAAACGCGGGCAGATATCGTCGCTGCTGGGGGTGCTGACCTCCGTCGAGCGCACGCCGGCGCCGCTGCTGCTGCTGCACCCTCAGGGACCGCTGGGCGCGGTGCGTTCGGCGATGATCGTGCAAGATGTGACGCCGGAATTGCAGCGAGAGGCCGAAACCCTGCGCCATCAGCTGCAACGTCTGGCGCGGCTGCGCGCGATCCAGCAGGCAGCGGCGGATACTCTGCGCGAGGGGATGAATGCGGCGCAGAAGGCGCGCACCGACCTGTCCGAGGCGGTTTCCAACCGCACCAACCTGCCGCAGCGCCTGACCCGCAGCCCCGAACAGCTGCGCCGGATCGCCGACAGCGTGACGACCTTGCAGGATTTCTCGGCCGTGCTGTCAAAGCGGCTTCCCGGCCCCGGCCCGCAACTGCCGCCGTTCACCCAAGCCAAGGGCAAGCTGCCGATGCCGGTCGATGGCACCATCCTGCGCCATGCGGGCCAGCCCGATGCCGCCGGCATCAAGCGCCCCGGCATCGTCATCGCCACCCGGCCCCGCGCGTTGGTCACCGCGCCCTGGCCTTCAACCATCCGCTACATCGGGCCGTTGCTCGACTACGGAAACGTGATCGTGCTGGAGCCGGGGGACGGATATCTTCTGGTTCTGGCCGGTCTGGGAGAGGTTTACGGCAAGGTCGGGCAGGTGATTGCCGCCGGCGATCCCGTCGGGCTGATGGGCGGACGGGGGGCGGATTCCGGCACTGTGGGCGATGTTGCGCAAGAAGGCGGTGGCGTCGAGCGCCCGGAAACGCTTTATATGGAGTTGAGTAAGGGTGACACCCCGGTGGACCCCGAGACATGGTTGGCGAAGACACGCCGGTAGGACGCAAACAGGACGTGACAATGAGGAAATATGTGATTGCCGCGCTGGGCGGTTCCATCGCCGGGGCGGTACTGGCGACGCAGCTTGCCGGGCCGCTTCTGGCTGAGACCGCGCAGAAATCCCAAAGCTCGGTCTACCAGCAGCTCGACCTGTTCGGCGACATCTTCGAACGCATCCGATCGCAATATGTCGAGCCGGTGAACAGCCAGAAGCTGATCGAGGCGGCGATCAACGGGATGCTGTCCTCGCTGGATCCGCATTCTAGCTATATGGACCCCAAGCAATGGCACGCCATGCAGGTCCAGACCAAGGGCGAGTTCGGCGGCCTGGGGATCGAGGTCACCCAGGATCAGGGCTTCGTCAAGGTGGTGACCCCGATCGACGGCACCCCGGCGGCGAAGGCCGGGATCAAGACCGGCGATTACATCACCAAGGTCGACGGCAAGTCGCTGCTCGGCAAGACGCTGGATCAGGCGGTCGAGATGATGCGCGGGCCGGTAGGCTCTGACGTGACGCTGACGCTGGTGCGCAAGGGCGAGAAAGAGCCTTTCGACGTCAAGCTGACCCGTGACACGATCCGCATGAAGGCCGCGCATGGCAAGTTGATCGGCCATACCGCGGTGCTGCGCCTGACCGTGTTCAACGAACAGACCTATTCCGACATGATGGACGGCCTGAAAGAGGCCGAGAAACAGGCCGGCGGGCTGAAGAACATCGACGGGGTGGTGCTGGATCTGCGCAACAACCCGGGCGGGCTTCTGACTCAGGCGATCAAGGTGGCGGATGCGTTCCTCAACAAGGGCGAGATCGTTTCGACCCGCGGTCGCCAGCCTCAGGATGACGAGCGTTTCAACGCCACCCCGGGCGACGTGATCGACGGCAAGCCGATCGTGGTGCTGATCAACGGCGGTTCGGCCTCGGCCTCGGAAATCGTCACCGGCGCACTGAAGGACCATCACCGCGCGATCGTCGTGGGTACCAAGAGCTTCGGCAAGGGTTCGGTCCAGACGCTGATCCCGCTGAAGGGCGACGGCGCGATGCGGCTGACCACGGCGCGCTATTACACGCCGTCGGGCCGGTCGATCCAGGCGCTGGGGATCCAGCCCGACATCGTGGTGCCGCAGCCGCCGACCAAGGGCGCCGACAAGGCCAAACCCGAGCCGAAGCCGACCTATGAGGCCGATCTGCCCGGCATCCTGAAGAACGATTCGATCAGCGAGGCCGAGAAGAAGCAGCTGAGCGCCGAGGCCAAGGCCGCCGAGGAAGAAGCCAAGCTGCGCGAAACCGACTTCCAGCTGGCCTATGCGATCGATCTGCTGAACGGCATGAACGTGCTGGACAAGGAAAAGGGCCAGTAAGGCCAACAAGGGACCGGGCCGGGGCGCTCCCCCGGCCCGTGGTGCGATGACCGTCGAACCCCATGCCCATCTGCCCTACCGGCCCAACGTCGGGGTGACCCTGATCAACCCCGCGGGGCTGATTTGGGCCGGGCGGCGCATCGACAGCGCGGCGCCGGCCTGGCAGATGCCCCAGGGCGGCATCGACCGGGGCGAGACCGCCGCCCAGGCCGCCCTGCGCGAGCTGGAAGAGGAAACCGGCATCGCGCCGGCGCTGGTTGATTACCTTTCCCGCACCGATACACCGGTGCGCTACGACTTGCCGCCAGACCTGATCGGCAAGATCTGGAAGGGCCGCTTTCGCGGGCAAGAGCAGGATTGGTTCCTCTACCGCTTCCTCGGGTCGGACGATCAGGTGAACATTCTCACCGATCATCCCGAATTCTCGGAATGGCGCTGGGTTGGCGCAGGCGAGATGGTGGACGCTATCGTGCCGTTCAAGCGCAGCGTCTATGAAGAGGTGATCCGCGCTTTTCGCCCCTGGCTGGCGCAGTAGAGGCGCCTCCGGCGGGAGTATTTGGGCCAAGATGAAGGCAGGCCCTAGTCACGTGAATCGGAAGTCCCTGCCATCGTTTTCTGGCAAAACCGTTTGACGGAAGCGAGGATTTCATCGGCGGATTTGACCCAACGATAGGGCTTTGGATTTTCGTTGTGTGCTTCGATGAAGGCGGCGATGTCGGCCTCCAGTTCGGCAGTCGAGCGATGGACGCCGCGCTGCAACTGCTTGCGGGTCAGTTCCGCGAACCAGCGCTCGACCTGGTTGATCCAAGATGCCGATGTGGGCGTGAAGTGGACATGCCAGTGCGGGTGGCGGGCGAGCCAGGCCTTGATCCTGGGCGTCTTGTGTGTGGCATAGTTGTCCATCACCAGATGCACATCCCGATCTTTCGGCATCGCCGTGTCGATCTGCTTCAGGAAGGCGAGGAACTCGGTCGAGCGGTGGCGCTTGTAGCATTTGCCGATCACCGCCCCGGTCGCGACGTCGAGCGCGGCAAACAACGAGGTCGTGCCGTGGCGAATATAGGTATGGGTCCTGCGCTCCGCGACGCCGGGCGCCATCGGCAAGACTGGCTGTTCCCGATCCAGCGCTTGGATCTGGGATTTTTCATCCACGCACAGGACGATGGCCAGGTTCGGCGGCGCCATGTAGAGGCCGACGATATCCTGTACCTTGTCGACGAACAGCGGGTCGGTCGAAAGCTTGAACGTCTGGCTCCGGTGTGGTTGCAGACCAAATGCGACCCAGATCCGGCGAATGGTGGTGTGCGAAAGCCCCGTTGCCGCGGCCATGGAACGGATCGACCAATGGGTGGCGTCCTTCGGTGTGGTCTCCAATGTGCGGGTGATGACGTCGGCAACCTGCTCATCAGACACAGTGCGCGGTCGGCCCGCGCGATACTCGTCTGAGAGGCCTTCGATACGATGCTCCGCAAAGCGCCGCCGCCACTTGCCGACAGTATGTTCCGAATGGCCAAGCTCAGCCGCGACCTCCTTGCTGTTCAGACCATCCGCGCATCGAAGCACGATCCGGCGCCTGTCCGACAGAGACCGCGCCGCCTTGTGCCGGCGCAACTGAGATTCAAGAAAGCGGCGCTCCTCAACGCTGAGGTCAATGACAACCGACTCCCGTCCACGCATCGTCTAACCTCCGAATTTGCATCAAATCAATGATGCCAAATTCGGTTCCAGGTGACTAGCCCTTGGTCTTCATCTTGGAAAAAATACTCACTCTGCTTCAGGGGGCGGCGCGAAGACCTGGCGGGCCAGGGCGATGCGCGCGCCGGCGGTGACGAAGCACAGGATTCCGAAGATCCAGGCGAGCGGCGCGAACCAGCCCGGCAGCAGGCAGATCAGCACGAAGAACAGGATGGTTTCGGTGCCTTCCAGCAGTCCGCCGGTGAAATAGAGCGATTTCGAGCCGCGCTCAGAGGTTTCCAGCCCGTGGCGCTCGGCCAGGATGGCGTAGCCCAGGAAGCTGGCGCCGTTGAAATAGAAGCTGGTCAGCAATAGCGCGCCGGCCAGGCCGTTGGTCGCCGGGTTGGCGATGACGAAGGCCAGCGGGATCGCGCCGTAGAACAGGAAGTCGGCGGTGATGTCGAGGTAGCCGCCGAAATCGGTGCGGGTCGTGGCGCGCGCGACGGCGCCGTCCAGCCCGTCCGCCAGCCGCGACAGCAGCACCAGCCACAATGCCAGATGGGCCGCGCCCAGCGCGATCGCCAGCGCCGCAAGAAGCCCCGTGATCAGGCTTAGAACCGTCACTGTATCGGCGGAAATCCCGGTTTTCGCCAGCGCCCGCCCCATCATGTTCAGCGGCGGGTCGATGATCCGGCGAAGCGGCGCGTCCAGCATCCTAGCCGCGCAGCCGCTGTAACAGCACCGATGAGGCATAGCCGTCCGGGATCAGCCCCGCGTGGCGCTGATAGGCGCGGATCGCCTTGATCGTGTCGGGGCCGATGCGACCGTCGACGCCGTGGGTGTTGAAACCGGCGCGCGTCAGCCGGGTCTGCATTTCCTTGCGTTCCGCGAATGTCAGCGCCCGGTCGCCCAGCGGCCAAGAATGCCGGATCGGCGGGCCGCCCTCAATCCGGCTGGCCAGGTAGCCGACCGCGATCACATAGGCATCGGCACTGTTGTAACGCTCGATCACCCCGAAATTGTGGTAGATCATGAAGGCCGCGCCCTTCGCGCCCGCCGGCAGCAGCACCGATCCCGCGCCGTAATTCGGCAGCCGCGCGCCGGTGGCAGTGCGCAGGCCAAGCCGTTCCCATTCGGCCGCGCTCTTCTTGATGCGCCGACCGCTGAGCGCATAGTCGAAGCCCTTGGGTAGTGCGATCTCGATCCCCCAGGGCAGGCCCTCGCGCCAGCCGTAGCGGTGCAGATAGGCCGCGGTCGAGGCCAGCGCGTCGGTCGGGTCGTTCGACCAGATGTCGCGCTTGCCGTTGCCGCGGAAATCCACCGCGTAGGCCAGGTAAGACGAGGGGATGAACTGCGTATGCCCCATCGCCCCGGCCCAGGAACCGGTCATCTGCGCCGGGCTGACATCGCCGTCCTGGATGATCTTCAAGGCGTCGATCAGCTGGGTCTCGAAGAACCGTCCGCGCCGGCCCTCATAGGCCAGCGTCGCCAGCGCGCCGATGATCGGAACGGTACCGCGATGGGTGCCGTAGCTGCTTTCCAGCCCCCAGATCGCCACGATCACGGATTTGTCGACATGATAGCGGCGCTGGATCTGGTCCAGCACGCGGGCATATTTGCGCATCGCCTCGCGGCCGTTGGCGATCCGTTTGGCCGAGACCGCGCTGTCGAGATATTGCCAGATCGTCTTGGTGAATTCGGATTGGTTGCGGTCCTTTTCCAGAACGTATTCGTTCAGCGTCACACCGGCAAAGGCCCGCCGCAGAGTGCTGGACGAGATCCCCCGCTTCAGCGCGACCGCATGAAAGCGCCGGATCCAGCGTTGAAAGCCGGCCTCGGTGTCTGGGGCGGCGGCCCGCATCTGATCGGGATCCGAGACCAGGACCACCTGTGCGGCGGCCTGCATGGGCCGCGCCCGGGGCTGGGGCGATCGTTCCACCCCAATGCCCGACGCCGCCGCCGCGCCCGCCGCGAGCGACACACAAAGCCCGAAGGCCATAACCGCAAACCGCATGAATTCACCTGCTCGTTCTTTTGGTCAGCATAACGCGGCCCGCGCCATTCGCAAAGCGCTCGGCAAGGTTTCGCCGTCCGAACTGAATATGGCGTTTTCGGAAGGAACAGAGACTTTTTTGCATGGAGTCAGCCGCCGTGGGGCGTGGCGCCCCCATCCAACCGGCGTTAACCATTCTTTCACGCCGTTCGGTCAGGCTGCGGTCAGGCAGCGGGACCGAGGTGATGGACGGCGGCGTACGTGGAACCAGCATCGCCGAGAAGCTGGCTAAGGAACGGCGGGCGCGACTCGCCGCCGAGCGGCTTCTGGAGCAAAAACAACGTGAGCTTTTCGCCGCGAACGAAAAGCTTGCGCTGCATGCGCGTGGGCTGTCGGACCAGATCATAGAGCAGCGCGATGCCACCCGCGCCGCGCAATGTGAGGCCGAGGCGCTGAAGGGTCAGCAAAGCCGCTTCATGAAGGATCTGGAGCGCGCCCATACGACGGCAGTGATGGCCGAGCGGCGGCTATGGGATTCGATCGAGACGATCCGGGACGGTTTCGCCGTCTACAATGCCGACGGCAGGCTGGTGGCGGCGAACAAGGCCTATCTTTCGGTCTTTGCCGAAAACCACCGGATCCTGCCGGGCACCAGCCAAGAGGACATCCTGCGCCTGTGCATCGAGCGCGAGGTGATCGACCTGCAGGGCGAGGCGCCCGACGCCTGGGTCGCGCGGATGCTGGCTCGTTGGGACGACGAAGCCAGCGAGTCCGAGGTGATTCGGCTTGCCACCGGCCATTACATCCGCCTGATCGACCGGCGGGCGCAGGATGGCGACATGGTGACCTTGGGTGTCGACATCACCCAGCAGATGCGCATCTGGTCGGCGATTGAGACCATCCCTGACGGCTTCGTTCTTTATGACAGCAAGGATCGGCTGATTGTCTGCAACGAACGCTACCGCGAGATCTACGCTGACAGCGCGCCGGCCATCGTGCGTGGCGCCACCTTCGAGGAGATCCTGCGCTACGGGTTGGAACGCCATCAGTATCCCGCCGCCGAGGGCCGCGAGGAAGAGTGGCTGCAAGAGCGCCTTGCAGCCCACGCCGTGGCCGAGTCCGTGCTGGAACAGCGGCTGAGCGACGGGCGCTGGCTGCGCGTGCTGGAAAAGAAAACCCCCGATGGTGGCCGCGTGGGCCTTCGGGTCGACATCACCGAGTTGAAGCGCCAGCAAGAGGCGCTGGACGAGGCGCGGCGCGCCGCCGAGGCCGCGAACCGGGCGAAATCGGCTTTCCTAGCCAATATGAGCCATGAGATCCGCACCCCGATGAACGGCGTCGTCGGCATGGCGGATCTGCTGTGCGACACCGCGCTTGATGATGAGCAGCGCGTCTTCGCCGAGACGATCAAGACCTCGGGCGAGGCCCTGCTGGAGATCATCAACGACGTGCTCGATTATTCGAAGATCGAGGCGGACAAGCTGACGCTGCGCCCCGAGCCTTTCGATTTCGAGCGCGCGATACACGATGTGGCAATGCTGTTGCAGCCGTCGGTGCAGGACCGGGGGATCGAACTGATCGTCAATTTCGACATGTTCCTGTCCACCCGCTATGTCGGCGATCAGGGGCGCATCCGGCAGGTGCTGACCAACCTGATGGGCAATGCGGTGAAGTTCACCCAGGAAGGGCACGTGACAGTGCGTGTCGTGGGGTCCGAGGAAGAGGATGGCAGGCGCCAGTTGCATGTCACCGTCGAGGATACCGGCATCGGCATCGCGCAGGAGCATCTCGAGCATGTCTTCGGTGAATTCAACCAGGTCGAGGATCAGTCGAACCGCAAGTTTGAGGGCACCGGTCTGGGGCTGGCGATCACGCAGCGCCTGATTCAGCAGATGGAGGGCGAGATCTGGGTGGATTCGGCCCAGGGCAAGGGCTCTTGCTTCGGATTCCGTGTGTCCTTGCCCGTGGCCGAAGAGGATTCGGCCGATCCGGCGGCGCAGATTGTCTTTGCCCATGCGCTGGTTCTGGACGGCGAGCTTAGCAACCGCCGGATCTTTGAGCGTCAGCTACGCACCGGCGGGTTGGAAACCGTCGCCTGCCGCACGGCGCAAGAGGCGCTGGATGCCGCGGCGAAGGGCAAGGTCGATATCGTGCTGATGGATGACGACGCGGCGGGTGACGCGCCCGGCTTCGTGCGGGCCTTGCGCGCCGCCGGGCAGACCGCGCCGGTGCTTCTGGTCAGCGACCGGGCCGAAGAGATGCGCGCAGGCCCCGAGGCCGGGCTGTTCGCGGCGGTGCTGGCCAAGCCGCTGCTGCGCAGTGCACTGTTTCGCACCCTTCAGCGGCTTTCGGCGGCGCCCCCGGCCGACGAAGCGCCGCCGCCCGCGCCCGCCGCCGTGATGGGCGGCCGTCAGATGCGGGTGCTCGCGGCCGAGGACAACCGAACCAACCAGCTGGTGTTTCGCAAGATGACCAAGGATCTGGATATCGATCTGGTCTTTGCCGGCAACGGGCGCGAGGCGGTGGAACTGTTCCAGAGCTTCCGGCCCGACATGATCTTCATGGATATCTCGATGCCCGAGATGGACGGCCGCGATGCCGCCCGCGCGATCCGCAAGCTGGAGGAAGGCACCGACGCGCATATACCGATCGTGGCCCTGACGGCCCATGCGATGGCGGGCGATGCGGCCGACATCCTGGCCGCGGGGATCGACCATTACCTGACCAAGCCGCTGCGCCGCGCCGCGATCAACGAACGCATCACCGCGCTGCGCCCGGACGGGGTGCGTGCCGTGATGCCCGATCCCGAAGCCGCCGCCTAGGCGACGTTGCGCAGAAAGGTCCAGCGGTCGCCTTCGCTCAGGTCCGGCTCAAACCGGTAGCCGCCGGTGTCGAACGCCTTCAGCCCCTCGGGGTCGGTCAGCCGGTGTTCCATCGCGAAACGCGCCATCGCGCCGCGCGCCTTCTTGGCCCAGAACGAGATGAACTTGCGGGTGCCGTTCCGCTCTTCCAGGAAGACCGGGGTGATGACGCGCAGCTTCAGCGCGCCCAGATCGACGGCGCTGAAATATTCGGTCGAGGCGCAGTTGATCAGCGTGTCGGTGCCCACCGCTTCGCCCGCGTCGTTCAGCGCTTCCGAAATCGTCGTGCCCCAATAATCGTACAGCGAGGCACCGCGCCGGGTTTTCAGCCGGCTGCCCATCTCCAGCCGGTAGGGCTGAATACGGTCCAGCGGGCGCAGCAGGCCGTAAAGCCCCGACAGGATGCGCAGATGATCCTGTGCCCAGGTCAGGGCGTCGGGGTCCAGCGTCTTCGCCTCCAGCCCCTGATAGGTGTCCCCGGCGAAGGCGAAGGCCGCGGGGCGCTGGGCGTCCGGGGCGGGCGTGTCAGAGAAATCGCGAAAGCGTTCGGCGTTCAGCTTGGCCAGCGGTTCGCTGATCGTCATCAGCTTGCGCAGATCCGCGACCGACAGGCCGCGCGCGACGCCGGCGAGTTCGCTGGCCGCTTCGGGGAAGGCCGGGTCGGTGAGATGCGGACCTGTCGCGTGAAGCGCGGGGCGTTCGGCCCAGTCGAGTTTCTTGGCGGGGGAAAGAGTGACGAGCATCAGGCCTCCGTCAGGATGTTCAGGAAGGCGGCGCCGAAGCGATCAGCCCGGCGCTCTCCCAGCAGGCGGTTCAGGGTGTCGGAATTGTCAGGCCGCATCTCGGCGATCTTGGCGATCAGCGAGGCTGAGCAGGTCAGCGGCTTCTCCGTCCCGTTTTCCCCGCGTGAGAGACGATTTTGCGCCTCCATCAGCTGATCATAAAGGTCGGCGCCCGCGCGGCCCGACAGGCGGCGGCGGGCGGGGTGCTGGGGGTCGGGCAGGGTGCCGGTGATGATTTCCAGAAACAATGCGCCGTAGCGTTCCAGCTTTTTCGCGCCGACGCCGCTCACCCGGGCCATGTCGTCCAGCGTGGCGGGCCGGGTTTCGGCCATCTCGATAAGGGTGCGGTCGGGGAAGATCACATAGGCGGGCACGCGGCCCTCTTCGGCGAGCGCCCGGCGCTTGGCCTTCAGCGCCGACAGAAGGGGCGCGTCCTCTTCTCCCACCAGCGTCTTGATCACGTTGCCCGCCGTGGCTTTGCGGATGGTGTCGCGGCGCAGGGTGATCCTTTCCTCGCCGCGCAGGATCGGACGGGCGGGGTCGGTCATGCGGAAGGCGCCGTGGCGTTCGGGATCGGGGCGGATCAGGTCGCGGCCCATCATCTGGCGAAACACCGCCTGCCATTGCGCGCGCGACAGATCGCGGCCGACGCCGAAGGTCGGCAGGTCCTCATGATGGCGGGCGCGGACCTTGTCGGTGGTGTTGCCGGTCAGGATGTCGATCAGATGACCGGCGCCAAAGCTTTCGCCGGTGCGCAGCATGGCTGACAGCGCCTTGCGCACCGCATCGGTCGCGTCGAACACCTCGGGCGGGGTCTCGCAGAGGTCGCAATTGCCGCAAGGTTCGGGATCCTCGCCGAAATAGCGCAGCAGCATCTGGCGCCGACACGCCTGGGCCTCGGCCAGGCCCAGAAGCGCGTTCAGGCGGGTGTGGTCGGCGGCCTTGCGTTCCAGCGGGGCGAGGCCCTCGTCGATCTGGCTGCGGCGCAGGCGGATGTCGTCGGCGCCGTAAAGGGTGAGGGTCTCGGCCGGGGCGCCGTCACGTCCGGCGCGGCCGATTTCCTGATAATAGCTTTCGATCGATTTCGGCAGATCGGCATGGGCGACCCAGCGGATATCGGGTTTGTCGATGCCCATGCCGAAGGCGACGGTGGCGGCGACGATCAGCCCGTCTTCCTGCTGAAAGCGGAACTCGGCCTGGCGGCGGTCGTCGGCCTCCATCCCGCCGTGGTAATGCAGCGCCGAATGGCCGGCCTCGCGCAGCGCCGCGGCCAGGCCTTCGGTCTTCGCGCGGGTGGCGCAATAGACGATGCCGGATTGTCCCTTGCGCGCGGCGGCGAAGCTCAGAATCTGGGCGCGGGGCCCGTCCTTGGCGGCAAAGGCCAGATGGATGTTGGGCCGGTCGAAGCCGCGCAGGAAGCTGCGCGGCGGGGTGCCGGCGAACAGGCGGGTGACGATTTCGGCCCGGGTCTCGGCGTCGGCGGTGGCGGTGAAGGCCGCCAACGGCACCCCGAGGGTTTGTTTCAGCTCACCGATGCGCAGGTAGTCGGGGCGGAAATCATGGCCCCACTGGCTGACGCAATGGGCCTCGTCCACCGCGATCAGGGTGCAGTTCGCCCGCCGCAACAGCCCCAGCGTGGCGGAAGAGGACAGCCGTTCCGGCGCCATGTACAGCAGCTTCAGCCGTCCGTCATCGATCGCCTGAAAGACCTCTTCGGTCTCTTCCTCGGTATTGCCCGAGGTCAGCGCCCCGGCCTCGACCCCCGCTTCGCGCAGCGCCCGCACCTGATCGCGCATCAGCGCGATCAGCGGCGAGATGACCAGCGTCACCCCCTCGCGGCAAAGCGCGGGCAGCTGGAAGCACAGCGACTTGCCGCCGCCGGTGGGCATGATCGCCAGCGTGTCCCGACCTTCCAGGACCGAGGCCACGATTTCTTCTTGTCCCGGGCGGAAGCTCTGGAAGCCGAAGATCCGGTGGAGAAGCTCTTCCGGGGCGGACATCTGCGCGGTCAGTAGGCGAAGGTCGCGGCGTTATCGACGATGGCCATTCGCAGCACGATCAGGATCAGCAGCACCGCCAGCGGCGCCAGGTCGAGCGCGCCGGTATCGGGCAGCACGCGGCGGATGCGCGAATAGATCGGGTCGAGCAGACGGTTGAGGCCGTCCCAGATCTGATAGACCAGCGGCTGGCGCAGGTTCAGTACCTGGAAGCTGATCAGCCAGCTCATGATGATATGCGCGATCACCACGAAGTAGATCACATTCAGAAGCAGCAGGATGGTCTTGAGCAGCGTGAACATGGGCGCCTTTCCCTCGGTGCTTGGTTGTCGCCAGAGGTAATGGGAGGTTGCGCAAAGCACAACCGGTCAAGGCGCCTTCCGGCACCCGGACGGGGCAAATGCCGCAAGGTCGGGCTTGACGCCCCCCGGGCAGGCGCACAAGGGGGGCGCAAAGGTGCCCCGATGTATCCGATCTTTCGCTTCGCCAAGGAAATGCTCGCCGTGCGCCGTGCGCCGGCGCTGGGCCCGTTCGGTGTGCATGTCTCGCATCATCGCTGCTGGCCCTGGGATCTGGACCCGTGGATGGAGCTGAACAACGGCCGCACGCTGACGCTGTATGATCTGGGGCGGATCCCGGCGGCGGCCCGCACCGGTCTGGTGGGGGCGATGCGCCGCAACGGCTGGGGGATGACGGTGGCGGGGGCCGCGGTGCGCTACCGGCGGCGGATCCGGGTCTTTCGGCGGTTTCAGATGCGCAGCCGGGCGCTGGGCTGGGACGGGCGGTTCCTGTATCTCGAACAAAGCATCTGGTTCGGGGATGAATGCGCGAACCAGATCCTGATCCGGGCCGCCGTGACCGACCGCAGCGGGATCGTGGCCCCCGCCAAGGTGGCCCGGGCGCTGGGCCTGGCCGAGGAAAGCCCGCCGCTGCCGCGCTGGGTCGAAGCCTGGATCGAGGCCGAGGCCGAACGCCCCTGGCCGCCCGAGCTTTAGGGCTGTTAAAGCCGCCGGATGATTGCTGCGCGCAGGGCGAGCGCCTGCCCCCCGATCTGGTTGCCCGCGCTTGCGCGCGCGCCGCTTTGCCTGTCATATCCCCTCAACTGGGCAGGGAGAGCGACATGACCGAAACATCCAGAAAGCGCCGTATCTGGGGATGGTTCTTCTACTTCTGGGCGGGTCAGCCCTATTTCACCCTGCTGCTGACCTTCATCTTCTCGCCCTATATCGTCGATCTGGTCGGCAAGGGCACGACCGCGCAGGCGATCTGGGGCTATGGGCTGACCGCCTGCGGCGTGATCGTCGCGATCAGCGCGCCCTTCCTGGGGGCGATCGCCGACAAGGCCAGCGGGCGCAAGCGTTTCATCGCCTTCTTCGCAGTCTTCTATGTGCTTGGCGCCTGGGGGCTGTGGTATGCCGCGCCCGGTCATTTCAACATCTATTTGGTGCTGATCTCCTTCGGGGCCGGCCTGATCGCGGTCGAGCTGATGTCGATCTTCGCCAATGCGATGCTGCCCACGCTGGGGCCGAAAGAGGAGTTGGGGCGGATCTCGGGCTCGGCCTGGGGGTTCGGCTATGCGGGCGGGGTGGTCGCGCTGATCCTGATCCTGGCGTTCTTCGCCGAGATGAAGGACGGCAAGACGCTGCTCGGCCTGGCGCCGGTCTTCGGCCTTGATCCCGCCATGCGCGAGGGGACCCGCGCCGTCGGGCCGTTCACCGCGATCTGGTTCATGATCTTCATCATCCCGTTCTTCCTGTGGACGCGCGACCCGGTGCGCCCCGGCGCCCCGCGCATCCGCGATGCGATGCGCACCGCATGGCCCGATCTGCGCGCCACCCTGGCCGCGCTGCCGTCGAACCGGGGGCTGTTGATGTTCCTGATCGCGTCGATGCTGTACCGCGACGGGCTGAACGGGGTGTTCACCTTTGGCGGCATCTACGCCAAGGGCGTGCTGGGCTGGTCGGTGGTCGATGTCGGCATCTTTGGCATCATCGCCGCGGTGTCGGGGGCGATCTTCGCCTGGCTGGGCGGCAAGGCCGATTCCGCCTTTGGGCCGAAGCCGGTGATCGTGATCTGCCTGCTGGTGCTGACCCTCATCGTCGTGGCGACGATCACGCTGTCGCGCAGCTCGGTCTTCGGGATCGCGGTCGCGGCCGGCTCTAAGCTGCCCGATTACGCCTTCTTCGGCATCGGCGCGGTGATCGGCGCCTGCGCCGGGTCGCTGCAGGCGGCCAGCCGCACGATGATGGTCTATCAGGCCAACCCCGAGCGCATGACCGAGGCCTTCGGCCTTTACGCGCTGGCCGGTTACGGCACCTCGGCGATCGCGCCGCTGGCGGTGGCGGTGACGACGCAGCTGACCGGGTCGCAGCAGGCCGGGATTGCGCCGCTGATCGTGCTGTTCCTGCTGGGGCTGGCGGTGCTGCTTCCGATCCGCGCGAACACCCGCGACGCGGGCGCGATCTGACGCAGTTTCGCGCGTTTGCGGAACGGGCGCGGTCTGCTAGGCTGGGCAAAACCCCAACGAAAGCAGGCAAAGACCCCATGGGCATCCCCCTACCCGGCTTGATCCTGGCGCTGGCGCTGGCCACGGGGGCCGCGCTGGCCCCGCCGGTGGTCGCCGCCGAGCCGCTGGCGACCGCCCTTTTTGGCGCGGAGCGAAGCCCAAGCCACCAAAGGCCGATGGCGATCGGGTCCTACAACCGGGGCTGCGCGGCGGGGTTGCGGGAATTGCCGCCCTCGGGCCCCACCTGGCAGGCGATGCGGCTGAGCCGCGATCGCAACTGGGGCATGCCCGAGACGATTTCCTTCATCGAGGATCTCAGCCGCTACGCCGCCACCCTGCCGGGGTGGAAGGGGCTTTATGTCGGCGATATCGGCCAGCCGCGCGGCGGGCCGATGGTGTCGGGGCATGCAAGCCACCAGATGGGGCTGGATGTCGATATCTGGATGCTGCCGGGGCGGAACATGCATCTGTCGCGCGCGGCGCGCGAGAAGATCAGCTCAATCTCGGTGCGCACGCCGGACCAGCGCCGGGTGAACGGCAATTGGGACCGCCAGCATTACCTGCTGATGCGTCGCGCCGCGCAGGATCCGCGGGTCGACCGGATCTTTGTGGCGGCGGCGGTGAAGATCGCGATGTGCAACGCGACGCCGAGGGGCGACCGGGCGTGGCTGCAGAAGATCCGGCCCTGGTACGGGCACAAGGCGCATTTCCATGTGCGGCTGAATTGCCCGCCGGGGGATGCGCTGTGCCGTACCCAGCGGCCCTCGGTGGCGCAGCTGTCGAAGGGTGGCGACGGCTGCGATGACAGCCTGAACTGGTGGGTCACCGACATGCTGAACCCGCCGAAGACCACGAAGCCGCGCAAGAAGGCGGGTCCGCCCCGGCGCGGTCCGCGGCAATATCTGCTTACCGATCTGCCCCGCCAATGCGCCGCCGTTCTTTCGTCGCGCTAAGCCTTGCCATTCTGCTTTTGCAGGTGCCCGCGGGCCGGGCCGAGCGGCCGGGGCTGGCGGTTCATGTGGGCAGCTATGTCTGGCACCGGCCCGACCGCGCCTTCGGTGGCTTCTCGGGGTTGGAGCTGTCGGCGGACGGGCGCGATTTCGTCTCGCAATCCGACCGGGGCGCGATCGTCGCGGGGCGGCTGCGGCGCGACCCGGCGGGGGCGGTCGTCGGGGTCGAGGCCGGCCCGATCACGCCGCTGCGGGCGCCGGACGGCGCGATCCTGCGCCCCACCCGGCGCGATGCCGAGGGTCTGGCGATCACGTCCTCGGGCAAGGTCTTCATCAGCTTCGAGGGTATCCAGAGGGTGCTGGAATATGACCACCTCGGCGCCGCGGCCCGGGCGCTGCCGCGCGATCCGGCCTTCCTGCGCATGGCGCCCAATGGCTCGATCGAGGCGCTGGCGGTGGACCGCTCCGGTGCGCTCTACACCCTGCCCGAGATGGGGCCGATCGGCCGTCCGATCCCGGTTTTCCGCTATGCCGGGGGGCGCTGGACGCAGCCCTTCTCGATCGCGCGCGCCGATGCGTTCCGCCCGGTGGGGGCTGATTTCGGGCCCGACGGCAATCTCTACCTGCTAGAGCGCCGGTTCCTTGGCCTCTTCGGCTTTGCAAGCCGGGTGCGGCGGCTCGACATCGGTGCCAACGGCCGCCCGACCGGGGATGAGGTGCTGTTTCAAAGCACCCCCGGCAAGTTCGGCAATCTCGAGGGGCTGGCGGTCTGGACGGATGCGCGGGGGCGGATCCGCCTGACGATGATTTCGGACGACAACTTCTTCTTCCTGCAGCGCACCGAATTCGTCGATTACAGGGTGGTGCCGAGGGCGGCGGGCATGCCGCGCCCGCCGTCCTGAGGCCCCGATCCCGAGACCGGCCGTCCCAGGGCCCCTGCTGCAATTTTAGGCAATTCTAGGAAAACTCATCGCATCTATTGCGTAAAAACTTTTGACAAACACAAAATATGTGGCACGCTTCCATATAGGCGCAATGCATTGAAAGGAGGTGGTCCAGTGTCGAGAGTGATGTTGGAGAGAGGTGTCGGGACAGTCAGGAGGAATGTGGCCTGAGGGCAGCCCCTGAGGTACTGACCAACTGATTGGGCATCCTAACTGGCCCATCTCCAGGAACTCGGAGGGCCGTGCGCGTCGCACGGCCCTTTTCCTTTTCAAACCCCCGCTCCCAGGCGCCTGCGCACCCCAGGGGAGTATTTTCGCCAAGGTGAAGGGACGGAGGCCTCGGCCGTCATGCGGCGCGTCATGCGGCACGCCGCGAAAGCCGACCCTCGCCCGCCCTTTTCCTTTCACCCGCTCCCGGATAGCTTCACCGCCATGTTGCGCATCACTGACGATATCAACCTGCAGGACTGGGAAATCACCGAAAGCTTCTCGCGCTCTTCGGGGCCGGGAGGGCAGAACGTCAACAAGGTGGAAACCGCGGTGGAGTTGCGCTTTGAGGCCGAGCGCTCGCCCAGCCTGCCGCCGGCGGTGAAGGCGCGGCTGAAGCGGCTGGCGGGGCGGCGCTGGACGGCGGACGGGGCGATCGTGATCCGCGCCGAAGAGACCCGCCATCAGGCCCGCAACCGCGAGATCGCCCGCGAACGTCTGGCCGAGCTGATCCGAAAGGCGCTGACCGCGCCCAAGCGGCGGATTCCGACGCGGCCGACGCTGGGCAGCCAGCGCCGCCGCCTGAAGGCCAAGACCGAGCGCGGTCAGGTCAAGTCGCTGCGCGGCCGCCCCGGGGACGAAGAGTAAAGCCGCCCCCCTGTCGCGCCCCCTCCTGTGGCGTTCGGGCCCGCCCCGCTCCGTGCCCGTCTTGCATCACCTGCGGGCTGATTGGTGGCTGACGGGGCGGTGCCTTGCGGATCCTGATCCGGCGCGATTAGGGTCGCGCTGGGGGTGCGCGGCCGACCCTGACAGGCGGCCGGGGATGGATTTCGGTGATTGCGGTGCGAACATCTCGGCACGAACCTTTGCCACGACCCCGCGGGCCCCGCCCGGCATGAGCATCGACCCCAAAAGCGTGGTCGCGCTGGCGCTGCTGCATCATGCGTTTCTGGTGCTGGCCTATGCGCTGACGCCGCTGATCGCCAGCATCACCCTGCTGGGCATTCTGATCGCGGTGTTGCAGGGCGCCTTCCAGATCGAGGACGGCGCGCTGGCGATGGGTGCCAAGGTGGCGATCGTGCTGTTCTTTTCCGCCGCGGCCGGAGAGATGATCTTTATGACCCTTGCCCATCTGGCGCATGACTGGATCGCCTCGATCCCCACCCTGATCGCCGAGGATTGGAACTAGCATGGTGCCGATCCCCGCGCCTGAGGTGATGGCCTGGCTGAGCGCCGCGTTCTGGCCCTTTCTGCGCATGACCGGGGTTTTCCTGACCGCCCCGATCCTGGGGTCGCGCAGCGTGCCGGTGTTGCAGCGGGTGCTGATGTCGGCGCTGTTCGCCGGCTGTCTGGGCGCCTGGGACGGGCCCTGGCCGCCGCTGCCCGAGGGCATCGTGGCGATCGTCTACGCCGGGATCTTGCAGATTTCCTTCGGCGCCGGGCTGGGGCTGGTCGGGCGGGTGATCGTGTCGACCATCGGCGCGGCGGGAGAGATCGCGGGCGCGGCGATCGGGTCGAACTTTGCCCGCACCTCGGGGCTGGATCAGTCGAGCGAGCCTCCGGTGCTTTACAACATCCTCAACATGACCGGGATGCTGGTCTATCTGGGTGCTGGCGGCATGTTCTGGACGCTGCTGGCGGTGTCGCGCTCGTTCCACACCAGCCCTGCCGGGGTGCCGACGCAGCTGTCCCTGCAGCAGCTGGCCGATTATATCGGCGTGGTGCTGGAATCGGGCACGATCCTGGCCTTGCCGGCGCTGGCCGCGGCCTTCGCGTTGAATGTCTCGATCGGGCTGGCGAATGCGCTGTCGCCCAACCTCAACATCTTCTCGGTCGGCTTTCCGATCCTGTTTCTGGGCGGCATCTGGGTGATCGGCTCTTCGATCTTCTTCATCGAGCCGACGGTGGCCAACCTGATGCTGGAGGGCGCGCATCAGCTGGCCGGCCTGATCGGCGATGGGGGCTGAGATGGCCGAAGATTCGGACGCCGAGAAGAAACACGACCCAACCCGAGAGCGCCTGAAGAAAGCGCGCGAGGAAGGCCAGATCCGGCGCTCGAACGACCTGCCGAAGGCGGCGATGACGCTGGGGCTGGTGCTGGTGGTCTTTGTCAGCGGCGGGGTGCTGTCGGGGCTGGCCTCGGATTGGCTGGCCACCAGCCTGTCCGCCGCAGGGGCGATGAACCTTGGGCTGGTCTACGGGCTAGATCTGGAATTCATGGCGGTGCTGAGTGTGTTCTTGCTGGCGACCGGGGCCTTGGCCTTCGCGGCGGGGATGGGGTCTGGCGGGTGGATGATGTCCTTCATGCTGCTCATGCCGAAGCTGGAGCGTGTCGACCCGGCGAAATCCTGGGGCCAGGTCTTTTCGGTCTCGAACCTGATCGAGGTGGGCAAGTCGGCGCTGAAGATCATCGTGATCGGCAGCGCTGGATGGAGCGCCTATGCCGGGCAGAAGCTTGACATGCTGGCGCTGGCCGGTGGCCACGACGTGTCGCTGGCCACGCTGGGGGGGCCTGCGCTGCATGTGATCCTGGGGGCGGCGGGTGGTGCGCTGGTGCTGGCGGTCGCGGATGTGGGCGTGCAGGCCTGGCTGAACCGCCGGTCGCTGAAGATGACCGACAAGGAGGTCCGCGACGAGACCAAGCAATCCGAGGGCGACCCCCATGTCCGCGCCCGGCGCCGCTCGCTGATGCGCCGTGCCGCGCGTGCCCGTCAGGTGCAGCAGGTCAAGTCCGCGACCATGGTGATCACCAACCCCACCCATTTCGCCGTGGCGGTGCGCTACCGGCGCCGCAAGGACGGTGTGCCGCTGGTGGTGGCCAAGGGAGTGGATCTGACCGCCGCGCCGATCCTGGAACAGGCGCGCATCCACGGCGTGCCGCTGGTCGAGGCCCCCGTGCTGGCGCGCGCCCTGCACCGCCAGGTCGAGGTCGGGAAACCGATCCCGCATCATCTTTACCGCGCGGTGGCCGAGGTGCTGGCCTATGTCTGGCGGCTGGATGCCTGGCGCGCCGAGGGCGGCGAGAAACCGGCCCGCCCGCGGGTGGAAGGCCCGCTGGATCCGCCGGACGCGCCCGCCGCAGAGGCTGAGGCCGAGGCTGCGGCGGGGGACGAGGCGCCGGCTGCGTGATCCTCGGCCCGCTCGGCCAGTCTGTCGGCCGCCGCCCGGGCCGCATCGGCGGCCTTTTGCAGCGCCTTGTGCTTTTCGGTCGCCAGCGCGAGGCTGTCGAGCGCCTGTTTCTGCGCGTATTCTCCCACGCGGATCTGCGCCTCATTCGCATGGCGGGCCCGCACGCCCATCTCGATGAACTGGCCGTAGGATTTCAGCTCCAGCCCCGAGGTGATCCCCTCTTCCACCAGCCGCCGCCCGAGATCGGTCATATAGGCCGACAGCGTCGCCGATTGCCCGCCCAGCGCCGCCAGCCGCTTCGCCGCGTCGGCGGCCATCTGTTCGGCCCGGATCTTGTCACGGTTCGACAGGATGGTCAGCACCCGCAGGGTCTTGCGCGACAGCATCAGCCCAGCACCTTCTGCAACAGCGCCCGGGCGTCGGCGAGGGGGATGTTCTCTTCCGCGGATTGCCGCAGGAAGGCCTCCATCCCCGGGGCGCGGGCCAGCGCGTCGTCCAGCACGGTGTCGCGGCCCGGGGCATAGGCGCCGATATCGACCAGCTCGCGCTTTTCCTGCAGCCGCGACCATAGAAAGCGAAACCGCATCGCCCAGGCCTTGTGCTCGGCATCGATCAGCGAAGGCATCGGTCGCGACAGCGACATCGACACGTCGATCGGCGGGTAGACGCCGGCCTCGCTCATCCGGCGCGACAGCACGACATGGCCGTCCAGAACCGAGCGCGCGGTGTCGGCCACCGGATCGGCGACATGGTCGTCGCCCTCGACCAGCACGGTGTAGACGCCGGTGATCGAGCCTTCGCCCTTGCGCCCCATCCCGGCGCGTTCGACATAGCCCGCAAGCCGCGCGAAGACCGAGGGCGGATAGCCCCGCGTCGCCGCCGGTTCGCCCACCGACAGGCCGATCTCGCGCCCCGCCATCGCCAGACGGGTCAGGGAATCGACCAGCAGCAGCACGTTGCGGCCCTCGGCCCGGAAGGCCTCGGCGATGGCGGCGGCGCGTTCGGCGCCCAGCACCCGCGCAAGGGGGGGCGTGTCGGCGGCGCTGACCACCACGACCGAACGCGACAGCGCCTCGCCCAGATGGTCGTCGATGAATTCGCGCACCTCGCGGCCGCGCTCGCCGATCATCGCGACGACGCAGCAATCGACCTTGGCGTGGCGCGCGATCATGCCCAGAAGGGTGCTTTTGCCGACGCCGCTGCCGGCGAAAAGGCCGGTGCGCATCCCCAGCCCCAGCGTCGCCAGCCCGTTGATCGCCCGCACGCCCACATCCAGCGGCTGGGTCAGGCGCTGGCGGTGCATCGGGTTGATCGACACGCCCTCCAGCGGCCAAAGCTGCCCCGGCGCCGGTGGCGGCCGGTCGTCGAGCGGCACGCCATAGGCATCGATCACGCGCCCCAGCAGCGCCGGCCCCACCGCGACCGACACGCCGCCGGGCACCGCGCTGACCCGGTCGCCGCGTTGCAGGCCCTTCAGGCTGCGGTCGGCCATCAGCAGGGTCAGGCGTTCGCGAAAGCCCACCACCTCGGCGTCGATTTCCCCCGTTCGGGTGGCGATGCGGCAACGAGATCCGATTGGCACGCCAAGGCCGCTGGCCGCGATCACCTCGCCCTCGGTGCCCAGCACGGCGCCGCAGCGCGCAACCGGTGACAGGGCGGGCAGGTGGCCTTGCAGCCAGTCCTGCGCGGCGCGGGTGATTTCGGGCGGGGCGTCAGACATCGGTAGGCAGCGCGCGCAGGCTCTGCTCCATCCGCTCGACCGAGGCGTCCCAGCGGTTCAGCACGGTGCCGCCCTCGGATTCGAGCAGCTCTACGACGAAGCCGCCGGGTTTCATCGCGTCGTCGGGCTGGGGCCGCACGGCGTCGGGCAGGGCGGTGGCGATCTGGTCCAGCGTCTGCGGCGCAGCGCGGGCGATCAGCGGCAGCGCGCCGGGTGCGGCCTCGGCCCGGGCCTCGGCCAGAACGCGCTGCAACAGCGCCTCGCGGTCGAAGGGACGCGGCGCGCCGATCAGGGTTTCGGCCAGCACCTTGCCTAGCTCGATCGCGGCGCGGGCCATGGCCTGCTGACAGGCGGCGTGTTCGGATTCCAGCCGGGCCTGCAGGGCCTCCAGCTGCGCGACGGCGGGGCCGATCGCGTCGGTGATCGCCGCCAGCGCCTCTTCGCGGCCCTGGCGCAGGCCCTCGGCATGGCCGGCGTCCCGGGCCTCTTGGCGCAGGCGCGCGCGCGCGTCGGCCTCGGCGGCTTCGGCGGCCTCGGCGTCGGCGCGGGCCGCGTGCTCTTGGCTGGCGCGAAGCTCCTCGGGGTCCGGGGTGTCGGCGTCGAGGGCCGGATCGGGCAGCGGCGGGGGGCGGAACGGATGGGTCATGCGCGTCTCGACAGGGTGGCCAGGAACCAGGGGATTCGGCTGATCGCGAAGACGAGAACCTCCATCGCCGCCGCGATCACCCCGCCCGTGGCGATGGCGATCGCGACCAGTTTCAGCGCGAAGCCGCCCAGCACCAGTGACCACAGCGCCGCCGGCATGTGCAGCGCGCCCCAGGCCGCCGCCACCGACATGCCCGCAAGGAAAGGCCGCACCGGGCGCCGCCGCGAGCCCTGTGCAGAGGCGTCCTTGCCGCTGGTCTTTCTGGCGGTCTTGTCAGCCATGGTTTGCCGTTTCCGCGTGGCTCTGCCCGGCCTGTTGCGCCGGGTCCGGCGTGCCTGCCTGCGGCGCCACCGTCTCGGGCGTCTTTGCCTGCTTGGGTTTCGGGGCCGAAATCACCACCGACACGCGGCGGTTCTGTTGCCGGCCCTGGACGGTGCCATTGCTTGCGATCGGATGGTATTTCGAGAAGCCCTCGGCGCTGAGCGCCTCACCCGGCACGTTTTGCGACCGAAACAGCATCACCACGCTGAGCGCGCGGGCCGTCGACAATTGCCAGTTCGACGGGAATTGCCTGGTGTGGATCGGCTGGTTGTCGGTATAGCCGTGGATCGAGATCCGATAACCCGCCGGGATCGTGCTAAGCGTTTTCGCCAGCGGCGTCAGGATCTTGGAGGCGCCCGAGGTCAGGGTCGCGTCGCCATTGGCGAACAGGATCTTGGCGTTGAGGCGGATCTTGATCGACAGCGGGGTGGAGGTGACCGAGATCGTCTTGGCCTCGATCTGCGGCTTCAGCAGCGCCTGCAGCTTGAGGCTGAGCCTTGAGATCGCCTGGACCTTGGGCTGAAGATCCTTCTGCAGCTTCGCGTCAAGGCGCTGGGGGGCCGGGGGCTTGGCGTCCATCAGGTGGCGCAGGGCTTCGGGCAGCCGCAGCGTCATCGGCGCCGCCGGGGCCTCTAGCGGCAGCGGCACGGGCGTGGGCAGGTTGTGCATCGGCCCATGGGACGAGGCCGGCTTGCTGACCAGCGCCGGCGGCGTGCCCGAGAAGGCCAGCATCATGCTGGCCGCCATCTGCTTCATCTTCGACGTGTTCTGCGCCGAGGTCGCGTAGAGCACGATGAAAAGCGCCAGCAGCAAGGTCAGAAGGTCCGCGTAGGACACCATCCAGCGTTCGTGGTTGGGCTTGTGGCCCTCGTCGCGGCGTGCGCGGCGGAACTGATCGCCCCCGGAACTCATCAGGCTGCCTCTTTTTCTGCGGGGCTTTCGCCGGCCGCGTCCGCATTGTGGTCAAGCCCGGCGCGGCGGCGGGATTCCAGCATGTTTTCAAGACGTTCGCGCAGACGAATCGGGTTGGCATTGCCTTTCGACAGCTGCAACAGCCCTTCGGTCGCGATCTCGCGGTAGGTGGTGCGGCCGCCGGCGATCGCCTTCAGCCGGTTGCCCAGCGGGAAGAACACCAGATTGGCCGCGCCGACGCCGTAGATCGTGGCCACGAAGGCGGTGGCGATGCCGCCGCCCAGCTCACTGGGATGGTCGAGGCGCAGCATGACGTGGATCAGGCCCAGCACCGCGCCCAGGATGCCCACCGTCGGGGCATAGCCGCCAGCGGCCTCCCAGACATTGGCGCCTTCGGTGTTTTCGCGGTCCTCGATATCGCCCAGCTTGTACAGCACGTCGCGCACGTCGTCATGGCTTTGGCCGGCGACGATCTGCTCCAGCCCGATCTTCAGGAACTGGTCGCTGGTCTCCTCGGCCGCGTCCTCGAGCGCCAGCGCGCTGGAATTACGCATCAACGTGGACCAGTCGTACATGTCCTGGATCAGCTGCACCGAATCCCTGGGGGGCGGGCGCAGCAGCCAGGACGACTGCTTGAACGCATTGACGATCGCGCGCCATTCGGCGTGGACCAGAAGCGCCGCGAAGGTGCCACCGAAGACGATGCAGGCGGCGTTCAGCTTGACCAGCGACATTAGCGGGTCACCCTCGAGCTGGCTGGTGAGAAGGATCGTGGAGATCCCGAGGATGATGCCCAGAATGGCGCTCATGGGTAATGTTTCCCTGTATTTTCAATTTCCGAATGCGGACGTGGCAGTCTGCGGCCAAGCCCCTCGGCCAGGCAGGCGAGCGCGCGTTCGCGGTAGCGCAGCGCCTGAACCTCGCTGACGCCCATGATCCGGGCGACATCCTTGTTGCGCAGCTCTTCGAGGTAGAAGAGCGAGATCGCCGTGCGTTCCAGATAGGGCAGGCGGTCGATTTCGTCGGCCAGCGCCGCGACGTCCTGGCACTGGATGATCAGGTCCAGCGCGTCCGGGGGGGCGGTATCGTCGGCCTCGGCCAGAAAGCTTTCCTCGCGGCGCTTGATAGAGCCGGCGCGGCGCGAGATGTCGATCATCGCGCCCAGCACGCGGGGCTTGATGAACAGCCCGAAAGGCACGCCGCGGCCGGGGTCGTAGCGGTCGCGCAGTTCCAGCGCGGTCAGGACGCCGTGCTGGACCATGTCCTCGACCTCGGTCCAGGGCATGCGGGCGTGCAGCCGCCAGGCCGTGCGGGTGATCCAGGTGCCGGCCTCTACCAGCACCTGCTGGGGGTCCGGAACGGCAAGACCGCCGGCGGTGTCGGCGGTGCCCGTGTCGGGTGTGTTGTCGGGTGTGCTGTCGGGAAAAAGCGTCATCTCGCGGCCCCGTCAGGTGGTCGGATGACGCCCAGTACCGAGGTCGGCTGGGTATCGGGGATCTCTTCCAGCGCGATCACCGGAAGGATGCCGCTGATCGCGCGGGCGATCGGGCGGCGGCAGGCGCCGGGCACGGCCAGCACCGGCTTGGCGCCCTGGCGCGCGGCCAGTTCCTTGCCCGAGGTGGAGGCGGCGCGCAGCATGCGCAGCATGTTCGGCTCGGTGATCGCGCCGGGGTCGTTGGCGCGGGCGGTGTCGACCGCCTTGATCACCAGCGCCTCGAATTCAGGTTCCAGCGCAAGGACTTGCAGGGTCTGGCCGTCCGACAGATAGGCCGCGATGATCAGCCGCGAGATCCGCTGGCGCACCGCCGCCAGCAGCAGTTCGGGATCGCGTGAGGCGGCGTCGGGCGCGTCGGTCATCGCCTCGGCGATGCGTTCGAAATCGCGGATCGGCACCATTTCCGACACCAGCCCCGCCAGCACCTGGCGCACCATGCCCATCTGATAGCGGGTGCGCAGATCCTCAATCAGCTTGGGGTGGCTCTGGGCATGCAGCGCGACGATTTCCTCGACCTCGGCGCGGCCCAGCATTTCCCAGGCGTGGCGGTGCAGCAGGGATTCCAGATGGGTGGCGATCACGCTGGCGGGGTCGACGACGGTGTAGCCGGCGGTCTCGGCATCGGCGACCGTCGCCGGGGCGATCCATTTGGCATCGGTGCCGAAGACGGGTTCCTTGGTGGGGCGGCCGCCTTCGATCTTCTCGATCACGTTGTCGGTCTCGATCGCCAGCATCTGCTCGGGGAAGACCTCGCCACGGCCGATCACCCCGCCGCGGATCAGGAAGCGGTATTCCTGCGGCCGGATCTTTTCGGAATCGCGCACATGGATGTTGGGCAGAACGAAGCCGACCTGCTTGCTGAACCGCGTGCGGATCGCCGTCAGCCGGTTCATCAGGTTGGGCCGGCCCGGTGGCTGCGGCCCGATCAGCGGCACCAGCGCAAAGCCGATGTCGAGGCCGAAGGGATCGATGCTCTGGATCTGCGACAGGTCCATCGCGGCGGGCTTTGCGTCGGCGGTGGGCTGGGCCGGGGCCTGGGCTGCCTGCTCGGCCTCGCGCCGCTTGCGGCGGGTGCCGCGCAGGCCGATGAAGCCAAGCAGCGCGCCGAAGCCCAGAAAGGGCAGATGCGCCATGCCGGGGATCAGCCCCAGCACGATCAGAAGGCCGCCCGCGACCTGCATCGCCTCGGGGTGGCGGGCGATCTGGCCGACGATCTGGTTCGAGATATTCTCGCCATTCGTCACCCGGGTGACGATCAGCCCCGCCGCGATCGAGATCGTCAGCGACGGGATCTGCGCCGCCACCCCGTCGCCGATGGTCAGAAGCGTGTAGGTCCGCGCCGCCACATCCAGCGGCAGCCCGTGCTGCAGCATGCCCACCAGCAGCCCGCCGATCAGGTTCACCGCCAGGATCACCATCGCCGCGACGACATCGCCGCGCACGAATTTCGACGCCCCGTCCATGGCGCCGAAGAAATCGGCCTCGGAGCGCAGCTGGCCACGGCGTTCTTCGGCCTGTTTCGCGGACAGGGTGCCGGCGTTCACATCGGCGTCGATCGCCATTTGCCGGCCGGGCAGTGAATCCAGCATGAAGCGGGCCGAGACTTCGGCCACCCGGCTGGAGCCCTTGGTGATGACCACGAAATTGATGATGATCAGGATCGCGAAGATGATGATCCCGATCACATAATCGCCGCCGACGACGAAGCGCCCGAAGCTTTCCACCACCGACCCGGCCGCCCCCGGCCCGGTATAGCCGTGCAGCAAGATCGCCCGCGAGGTGGCCACGTTCAGCGCTAGCCGCATCAGCGTGGTGGCCAGCAGGATCGACGGGAAAGACAGCAGTTCCGACGCCTCGGTGACGTAGATCGCCGCCACCAGGATCACCAGCCCGGCTGAGATGTTCACCGCGAACATCAGCGAGATCGCCAGCGGCGACAGCGGCACGATCAGCATCGTCAGCACCGCGCCCACGATGGCCGGACCGGCCAGCCGCGCGGTCAGTGAGGGCGGCGGAACCGCCAGCCCGGGTTTAGCGGCTGTCGCTGACATGAACCAGCTCGGGGAGCGCGCGGAAGATATGGGCGGTGTAATCCCCGGCGCTGCGCAGCATCAGGCCGCCGCCAAGCAGCACCAGGATCACCAGACCCGCCACCTTGGGCACGAAGCCAAGCGCGGCCTCGCGGATCTGGGTGGTGGTTTGCAAGATGGCACCGGCGACACCCAGCAAAAGGCAGACCGCCAGCGCCGGGCCGGCAAGTGCCAGGAACATCCATACGGCGCCCGAGGTGTACCAGTCGGGCAGCGTCATGAGACATCTTCCGGGTCGTCCGGGCCGACGATCTCGGTGACGCGGATGCCGTATTTGTTGCCCTCGGTCGCGACCACCTCGCCGCGGGCGATCAGGCTGCCGTTGGCGCGGATGTCGATCGGGTCGCCGACCGCGCGGTCCAGCGGGATCACGGTGCCCTGACGGGTCTGGCGCAGGTCCTTGATCGACATGCTGACGCGGCCAAGCTCAACCGTCATCGTCACCTTCACGGCGTCGATCGAAGAGTTCTTGATCGCCCGTATCGTCTTTGACATCTCGGCCGGCGGCACCAGCGGCTCGACTTCGACATCGATGGGCGCGGCGGGGCTATTGCTCTTGCTGGTCATTGCCGAAGTACACTCCGTAATTGGCGCCGTCGGCGCCGTAGGTGATGGTGCCGACCGCCGCGCCGCCGATGATTGCGCGGGCGTCGTGGTGCAGGGTCAGGGGCAGGATGTCGCCTTCCGACAGCGCCGCCAGCGCGCCGGCCGAAAGCTGGATGCTGCCGATCTCGAAGGCGACCTCGACCGGGACATTGTCGATCGAGGCGGCGATGCGATCGACCCACTGGCTATGGGCTTCTTTCTGGGATTCGCCGCCCATCGGCGCGCCCAGGACCTCGCTGAAGGGTTCGAGCCCGCGATAGGGGATGGCGATCGAGACCGATCCGGTGCCCGTCGACAGGCTGAGCGTGGTGGAGAGCACGCAGAACGGCTCGGCCGCGTCGGCGACCGAGGCCAGCGCCGAAAAGCCCTCGGTCCGGACGATTTCGGCGGAGATCGGAAAATATTGCTCGAAGGCGACGTTGACCGAGGTGACGATCATCTCGATCAGGCGGCGGCCGATGCGCGATTCCATGATCGAGATCTGCGTGCGCGCCTCGTCTGGCTCTGTCGGGGCGGAGGCGCCGAACAATTCGTCGACCAGCGCGGCCAGAAGCGCGCCTTCCAGGATCACCAGCGACAGGCCCTTGACCGGCGGCAGGGCGAGGATGCCGTACAGATTGTAGCCCGGGCGATTGCCCAGATATTCGTCATGGCTGAGGATGCGAAACTGACCATCGGCCGACTGCAGGGTATAGCGGAACTCCTGAAACAGGAGCGCGCGGAAGTGACGAAACAGCCGCTCGACCACGCCGGTCATGTCCGGCAGGCGGTTGACGAAGACGGTTTCGGGCTTGAGCAGGTCGATCGTGTGAGAGGTCTCAGGCATAGGCCTTCACCGTATCGTCGGGGCCGCTGCGCGCGCGCGCGGTGGCGGTGGGGCCGGTGGTGGTGGCGGGGGCCGGCTGCTGAGGTTGCGGTTGGCCCTGACCCTGGCCACCGCTGGCCTGCTGCCGCGATTCCGCGAAGCCGCCCGCCATATTGCCTGCAGCGCCGCCGCCCTGCGGGGCGGGCTGGGTCAGGCCCGGTTGCGGCGCTCCGTTGCCGCCGGGCTGGCCACTGCCGCCCGCGACGAAGGCCTGAACCGAGCCGACGTTCAGCCCGCTGTGGGCCAGGCTCTGCGCCAGATGCCCTGCCGTCGCGGCCAGCGTCTGATAGCCGCCCTCGGTCGCGGCGGTCATGTGGACATGGGTCACGCCCTGGGCGGTTACGTTGACCTGCACCACCACCGTGCCCAATGTCGCGGGATGCAGCGTCACCTTCGCCGAGCCGCCCCCGGCCCCGGCCAGCGCGGTGGCCGATTGCAGAAGTTGCGCCTGGCTTTCCGGTGTGGCCTCGGCGGCGGCGGTGGACGCGGTGGCGCTGGCCCCCAACCCGGCGACGTGAAGCCCCTGCGCGGGCATCTGCGACACGGTCTGGGCAACGGCCGCGGGGCCGGTCACCTGGCGGATCCGATGCGCCTGCGGTGCCGGATGCGGCTGCGGCGCGAGACCGGGCATGGTCAGCGGCTGCGGCTGCGGGGTCGCGGGCGCGCTGACCAAGGGCCGATGCCGGGCGTCCTTGCGCAGCTGGGCCGGCTTTTCGCCCTGCGAGGCCTGCGGATCCGCGCCTTGCGGCGTCGCGGGCTTCTGTGCGTCCTGGGCCATCTTCGCCACCGGGACGGGTGCCGCCTTGGGTTTCGGGTCATGCGCCACCGTGCCCGTGGGCACCGGTTGAGCCGTGGCGGCCGCCTTGCCCGTCGTCGGCACGGGGGCAGAGCCACGTGGTGCGGCGGCGACAGTGACGGCCTCGGGCGCGACGGCCATTGCGCTTGCAGGCGTGGCGCCGCGTTGGGCATCCGGGGCCGGGCGCTGAAGCATCTGCGCAAGCGACGAGTTCAAGCCCCCGGCGGACCCGGCACCCTTGGCCCCCGAGGGATCGGCTGCGGCAACGGTCGCCGGGCCTGTCGCGCCGGCGCTCTGGTCCGGCTTCGCCTGCCCGGTCGCGGGGGCGGATCCGGCCGGTCGGGACGGGGCGTGTTTCGCGCTGTGATCCGGCCCGGACTGCGGTGTTCCGGTGGCGGCGGCGCAGGCGGCGGTGAAGGCCTGCGCGCGGGGGTCCGCCGGTTGGGCGGGGCCGCCGGCGGCGGGCGCGGGGGCCAGACTTGCGGCCAGGCTGACGGGCTGGGTCATATCATGTCCTCGTCATTGCGCAGCGAAATCCGCCCGTCACGCGACAGCCGCATCGCGGCCTCGACGAATTCGTGCTGGGCAGATTGCGATTCCGCCCGCGTCACCATCGGGCCGTGGTCGATATCGTCCTTCAGGATTTCGGCTTCCTTGCGCGAGATGTTGTGCAAGAAGCGTTCGCGGGCGACGGTCGAGCCGCCACGCAGCGCAGGCGCCCGGCGTTCGGGATTGACCTCGAAGATCACCAGTTGCAGGAAATTGTCCGGCAGACTCAGCAGATCGTCGAAGGTGAACATGTTCGACCGGATCTGATCGGCAAGGTCCGAATCGGCCTCGCGGATCTGCGACAGCGCCCGGTCGGCGGCGCCCGAGCTCATCCCGTTCAGCAGATCCGCCGCCTGACGCACCCCGCCGGTGGAACTGGTCCGGGTCTCGACCTGGGTGCCCAGCTGTTCCGACAACATGCCCTTGAGCTCGGCCAGCGCGACGCTGGGAATTGTGTCGAGCCGGGCGAAGCGGTGGATCAGATCGACCGCCAGCGTCTCGTCGAAGGCATTCAGGCATTCGACCGCGTTCGAGCGCGTCATCTGGCCCAGCAGTACCGCGACCACCTGGGGGCGTTCATCCTTGACGACTTCGGCCAGAACCTTGGGGTCCACCTTCGACAGCACGTCGATCTGCGTGGCGCTGGTGCGGATGATGCGTTCCAGCATGTCATTGGCGCGCTTTTCGCCGAAGGCGCGGGCCAGCAGCTTGCGAAACGCATCATAGCCGCCCGGGGCCATGCCGCCGTTCGATTCCAGATCCGTCATCAGCCGGGCGTAGATCTGATAGGCCTGATCGCTGGCAGGCTCGTGCATCGCCGCCATCGCCGTGGTCAGCGTGCCGATCGCCGATTCGTCCATATGACGCAGCACCTCGGAGGCGGCGTTTTCGTCCATCGACATGACGACATAGGCCGCCATGGTCGCACCATTCATTCCGGCCGCGGGCGTGGTCATCCGGCTTCCTCCGTTCTCATCTCGGACGCCTCGGCAGTCAGCCAGCGCTGCAATACTGTGGCCATCACCTCGGGCCGGGACAGCCCGACCTCGGCGATCTGGGTGGCGATGTTGCGCAGGTTGGCGGTTTGCAGGTCTTCCTCGAACGAAGGTTCAGGCTTGCGCACAACCGGCTTGGGCAGCAGCGGCGGTTGGTCCTTCAGCCAGCGGATCAGCGGCACCGCGACGCCAAGCACAAGGCCGAGCGCGGCAACCAGCAGCAGCACGCCCTGCAGGATGCGGATGATCTGCGCCTGCGACGAGCCGGCCTTGGCCGCGCCGCTGGACACGAAGGTCGCACTGGTCACCTGAACCTTGCCGCCGGGCACCGCGATGGTCGACCCGATCATGGTTTGCAGTTCGGCAAGGCTGGTTTTGCCCAGCGCCGAGCGGTTGACCAGCACCGAGGCGCTGATCTTGCGGATCTGCCATGCGGCCGGCTGCGCGACGGACGACGTGGTGTCGACATCGAAGGTCTTGTGCGATTGCTTCGATTGGCTCTTCGGCAGCGGCTGGTTCTTTGCCGCGCCATTCTGCCCCGTTGCCGGCGCGTTCAGCGGCGCCGTGGTCGGGCCCGGGGGCTGGTTCGACAGGGCGCCTGGAACCCCCATGGCCGCCGAATTCGGGCCGATTTCGGTCTTCGATCGATCGTCGCTGGCGGCGGCAATGGCATGCGGACCATAGGTGACGGACTGGATCTTCTTGGTCTCGAAATCGACATCGGCCGAAACCGAGACGCGGGCATTTCCCGGCCCCAGAATCGGCACCAGAAGCGCGCGGATCTTGGCCTCTTGCGCGGCCTCGATGCGCTTGACGATGGCCAGCTGCTGGGCGATGTCGCCGCCGGCGCCGACCGGATAAAGGATGATGCCATGGGCGGTTGCCACGACGACATGGGCTTCGGTCAGGCCGGGGACGGCGGCGGCGACGATCTTGGCCACCGCGATGCCCAGGGCCTGATCGGCCTCGGGCGCGCCGGTCATCACCACCGAGGCCTTGGGTCTGGCCTGATCCGCCAGAAAGGGCGTGTTCTTGGGCAGTGCCAGAAGCACCTGGACGCGCTGGGCCCCCGACAGAGACGTGATCGAGTCTTCCAGACTTTGCTCGACCGCCTGCAGATGCAGGGCGGTGGTGGCGGTTTGGCTGCTGGTGATCGAGGTGCCTTCCAGTGCCGTCCACTTCGCATCGCTGCCGGTCTGCGGGGTGCCGGCGGCGCCCAGTTGCAGGCGCGCGCGCCCCAGATCCGACGCCGGCACCGAGATCGCGTTGCCGTCCTGGCTTAACCGGTAGGGGATGCCGTCCTTTTGCAGCGCGGCGATGGCCTCGCCGCCGCGCGCTGGCGACAGGCCATCAAACAGCACCTCATACCGCGCGCCCGAAAACTCGACCAGCGCCAGCACGGCAACCGCAACGGCAACGGTCGCCGCCGCCAACAGGACGGACAGCGGCAGGGCCTTGAACCAGGAAATCAGGCGCTGGCCGGCAGCCCGCGCGTCCTCGACTGTCATGGGGATGATCAGATCTGCATATTGGTGAGCGTTTGATAGGCGGAAACAATTTCATTGCGCACGGCGACCACGCCCGTCCACCCAAGTTCGGCGCGGTCAGAAAGAATCAGAGCGGAAGCTTGCGAAGCCCCCGGTTTTCCGGCAGCGACGGCCGTTTCTGCGGCGGAAGCGGAATTCTGGGCCTGGCTGACGGCGTCAAGCGCCGCATGGATTGTCGCAAGAAACGACCCATCGCCCTTTGTTTGTGAGGATATAAGAGGCGCAGTGCCTATTCCCGGTACGCTTAAAGCGGGAAGAATCGGGACCGCCATCGTTTCCCTCCTTCAATTGCATATCATCGCCCATAGAGAAATGGGAGCGGGAAGGTCAACTCACCGTATCGTCATACTCGTGAAACTGTGATGGAACCGTGAAATGAGGCATCAGTTTGGCAAGAGTATGGCGTGCAGATAACAAACAGTTGAGTAATGGTACCGTGTTGTTTAAAAAAGAGTTTTTTCGGTAACGTCAACTTGCACGATTACGTTACTTATCGTGTGATTGTGTTCGCTTTTTGGGGGTGCAATACCAGCATAAGGGGCGCACAAGGTGAAAAAAATAGAAGGACAGGCAGATGTCCGTTTCTAGTCCTCAGTTCCTCACGTTTGCTCAGGCCGACCTGTCTCTTCGCGAGGAGAGACAAAGCCTGATTGCATCGAATATCGCGAACGCGAACACGCCCGGGTATAAATCGAAAGATATAGATTTCGAAAAGGATTTGAACGCGGCACTTCGCAACCACGATACGAAACCTGTGGGTGGGATAGATTATAAGACCGGGTTTCCGGTGGGGTTGGATGGCAATGATGTATCCATGACTGCAGAAAAACTGGAATCCCTTTCAAACTCTGGCGCCATGCGGTCGGAGGTGACCTATCTGCATCAATCCACCACCGATCTGATCACCGCGCTGCGCCCCAATCCGAACGGGATCTGACGACATGAGCGGCCCCATTCCCGACATCACCGCGATCATCGGCTCGGGCCTTCTGGCCGAGCGGCAGCGCATGGGGCTGATCGCCTCGAACATCGCCAACGCGGATTCGATCACCGCCGCCGGCGGCCAGCCCTACCGCGCCCGAGAGCCGGTGTTCGCGGCCGAGCCGGCGCTGAGCGGATCCGCCGCCGACCGGGTTGTCGTGGCGGGGGTGGTGGAAAGCGCGGCGCCGCCGAAGATGACTTACGATCCGGGCAATCCGCGCGCCGATGCCAAGGGCTATGTGACGGGGTCGAATGTCGATCCGGCGCAGCAGATGACCGATCTGATCAGCGCGACCCAGAACTACGCCGCCGACATCGCCGTCCTCGATCAAAGCAGCAAGCTTGATCAGGCGATGCTGCAAAGTTTCATCGCCTGATGTCGCAGGAGACCTTCCCATGACCAGCGTTCCTTCCGCCGCGGCCAGTCCGGCAAGCGGCGCGGCCGGTGCCTCGGCCGGGCTGAGCGGGCTGAATCAGGCCGATTTCATCCGCCTGCTCACCGCCCAGCTGCAGAACCAGGATCCGACCTCGCCGACCAAGCCGCAGGATCTGGCCAACGAATTTGCACAGTTGTCGACGGTCAGCGGCATCAACGCCCTGAAGCAGGAGGTCACCAAGATCGGCGCCGGCGCCGGCGCCGCCCAGATCGGCCAGGCCGCCATCCTGATCGGCAAGACCGTCGCGATCGCCGGCAATCCGCTGGCGGTGGCCAATGCCAACGGTCAGGTCATCGGCGGCTTCAGCCTGGCCGCGCCGGCCAGTTCGGCCACGCTGACGATCACCGACCCGCAAAACGGCACGGTGGTGAATACCCAGAAGCTGACCAACCTGCCGTCGGGGATGAACGATTTCACCTGGACCGGCGCCGCCGCCAACCATGTCTACAGCTACAGCGTCAGCGCGTCCTCGGGCAGTTCGAGCGTCGCCACCACCACCTACACCAATACCCAGGTTCGCAACATCGACCTGACCGGTGGCACGCCCACCCTTTCCCTCGCCGGGGCCGCACAGCCGGCGGACCTCACCCAAATCGTCAGTATTCTCGGAGGCTGATACCGTGTCGCTCAATACCGCACTTTCGGGGCTGCTCAACGCCCAGGACGGACTGAACGTCGTCTCGAACAACCTTGCCAACGCCGGGACCATCGGGTTCAAATCCGGCTCGGCGCAGTTTACCGACATCTACGCGGCCGGCGGCACCAACGGGATCGGCCAGGGCGCCACGGCCGCGGGCACCCAGCAGAATTTCACGCAAGGCAACCTGGAGACCACCGGCAACCCGCTGAACCTGGCGATCCAGGGCAACGGCTTCTTCATCACCACCAACGCCGGCACCACCAGCTACAGCCGCGACGGTGCCTTCCAGCTTAGCCCGACGGGGCAGTTGCTGAACAGCAACGGCTCGTCCGTGCAGGGCTTCGGGATCAAGGCGAATGGTCAGGCGAACGGGCTGCTGGGCCCGGTGACGATCTCGACCGGTCCGGAAGCTGCTAAACCCACCGCCCAGGTCAATCTGAACGCGGCGCTGAATTCGGCCGATCCGGTGATCACGAGCGCCTTCAACTCGGCCAATCCGGCGACCTACGATCAGGCGACCTCGGTCACCGCCTATGATTCGCTGGGCAATGCCAACCGGGTTCAGCTGTACTTCGCGCGGCAGCCGGCCTCAGCCTCGGCCACGACGCCCAATCCCTGGTCGATCTACGCCCAGCCGGAAACGGCCTCGGGGTCGACCGTGGGCACGCCGACCACGCTGACCACGCTGACCTTCAACAGCAGTGGCGGGCTGACCTCGGGCGGCTCGGCCGCATTGAACGTGAACTGGGGCAATGGCGCGGCGTCGTCGAACATCGGCTTCGATTTCACCGGCACCACGCTGAGCAACCAGAACTTCGCGGTCAATTCGCTGACCAACAACGGCTATGCCGCAGGCACCTATACGGGCACCGCGGTGGATGCGCAGGGCAATGTGAACGTCAGCTATTCGAACGGCCAGTCGAAGGCGGTGGCGACGCTGGCGCTGGCCAGCTTCATCAACAATCAGGGCCTGAACCCGACCAGCGGCAACCTGTTCGAGCCTACCAACCAATCAGGCGCGGCGGTGGTGAACCAGGCCGGTGCCGGGGTGAATGGCACGCTGGTGTCGGGATCGCTGGAGAAGTCCAACGTGCAGACCTCGAACGCGCTGGTCGAGCTCTTGAACTATCAGGAGGCCTATCAGGCCAATACCAGTGTGATCCAGGGCGCCCAGCGGGACGTCCAGAAGCTTCTGCAGTTGAGCTGACCATGGCGCTGGGCGGGCTTTATACCTCGATGGCCGGGCTTGAGACCTCTTCGGAGCGTCTCGATACCGTCGCGCAGAACCTCGCGAATGCCAACACGCAGGGCTATGCGGCCCAGCAGACGGCGGCGATGGCGCTGCCCTATCATGGCGACGCGCCACCGGCCGGGGCGGATGTGATCGCGCTGGGCGAGGCCACCGATACCTCGGCCGGGCCGGTCACCCAGACCGGCGCGCCCTATGATGTGGCGGTGCAGGGCGGCTGGCTGGTGGTGCAGACCGAAGGCGGCGGCCAGGCGCTGACCCGCGACGGCCATCTGGCCCAGAACGCCCAGAACCTGCTGACCACCGCCAGCGGCCGGCCGGTGCTGGGCGCCAACGGCACCCCGATCAGCCTGCCGGCGCTGCGCGACATCACCATCGCGCGCGATGGCTCGATCTCCGGCATTCCGGCCAGCGCGGTCGGCGGGCAGGCGCAGAGCTTCGGCAAGCTGTTCCTTGCCCAGACCCCGCCGGGCGGCGCGCTGCGACCGCTGGCCAATTCGCTTTACGCGCTGCCCGCCGGCACCGCGCCGCAACCCTCGACCAGCGCCACGGTGACGCAAGGCGCGCTGGAGGGCAGCAACGTTGATCAGGTGAAGGCGATGATGGACCTGATCGACGTGTCCAAGTCCTACAAGCTGGAAACCCAGGTGATGGGCAAGTCCGCCCAGACGCAGACCGCCCTCGACCAGATCCTCATGTCCTGACGGAGACCTCATGCTTCCCGCGCTTTCCACCACCGCCACCGGGCTTTCGGCCGAACAGGTCGAGATCGACTCGATTTCGAACAACCTTGCCAACCTCAACACCGTCGGCTTCAAGAAGTCCGATCCGGTGTTCGAGACGCTGGCCTATCAGCAGCATATCCAGCCGGGCGCCTCGTCCAGCGGCAACACGCTGTACCCGTCGGGCTATGACTTGGGCACCGGGGTGCGGGTGGCGGCGACGGTGCCGGTGCTGACCCAGGGCAACCTGAAACAGACGAATGAGCCTTTGGACATGGCGATCCAGGGCGCGGGCTATTTCCAGGTGCTGCAGCCCGACGGCCAGATGGCCTATACCCGCGACGGCGCCTTCCAGCTGGACCAGAACGGCCATCTGGTCACCGCCGACGGCTATCAGGTGCTGCCCAACATCACCATTCCGCCGAACGCAACCAGCGTGACCATCGGCCAGGACGGCACGATTTCCGCGACCACGCCGGGGACTGCCAACGCGGCGGTGGTGGGGCAGATCCAGCTGGCCAATTTCGTCAACCCGCAGGGCTTGCAGCCGGTCGGCAACAACCTGTTCTTGCAGACCAATTCCAGCGGCGCCGCGATCACCGGCAATCCGCAGGCGAACGGGCTGGGGTCGGTCAACCAGAACTTTCTGGAGCAGTCGAACACCAGCGTGGTCGATTCCATGGTCAACCTGATCGCGGCCGAGCGCGCCTATCAGTTGGGCACCAACGCGGCCTCGGCCGCCGGCCAGACGCTAAGCGAGCTTTCGTCGATGGCCGCCAACGCATGAGCGACCGGCGCCGACCCATTGCGGCCCTGTCCGCGGGCCTGGCGCTTGGGATGGCGCTGTCGGGTTGTGCGACCAAGGCGCCCAACAAGCGGCTGTTCGTCCAGCCTTCGCAATTCCCGGTGCAGGCCCACGCGGCGCCCGATGCGGTGAACGGATCGGTCGTGCCGGCGAATATGACCGGGTCGCCCTATGGCAACCAGAGCGACTGGCAGACCGGCGATATCGTCACGGTCAATGTCTCGCTCTCGACCACGGCGCAAAACAGCGACAACGGCAATCTGAAGAAAACCGCGACCTTCAACGATACCGGCACCCAGATCCTTGGCTACAAGCCGACGCTGCAGCTTTCCAGCAAGACCGCCTTTGCCGGGACCGGCACCACCAGCGGCTCGAACAACGTGACGACGGAACTGGCCGCCATCGTCACCAAGGTCGAGGCGAATGGCATTCTGGCGCTGAAGGGCCGGACCAATGTGAACATCAACGGCAACGTCACCGGGATCGAGGTCACCGGCTTCGCCCGCCCGCAGGACATCGGTCCCAACAACACCCTCGATTCATCGCAACTGGCTGATGCCAACATCCAATACGTCGGCATCGGCGACCTCAATTCGGCACATCACGTCCCATGGCTCGAAAGCACGCTGTCCAAATACTCGCCGTTCTGATCGGACTGGCATTGCCGCTGGCGGCGACGCAGGCCCGGGCCGACCGGGTTCGGCGGCTGGTGACGCTTGCCGGCGCGCCGGACAACCAGATGGTCGGCTACGGTCTGGTCGTGGGCCTGCCCGGAACCGGCGACCAGACTACCCAGATCCCCTATACCCAGCAGGCGATCACCAACATGCTGGCGCATGAGGGCATCACCCTGCCCAAGACCGCCTTCATGCAGCCCAACGATGTCGCCTCGGTGATGGTCACGGCGCAGGTGCCGCCCTACACGGAACCCGGATCGAACCTGACCGTCACGGTGGCGGCGCTGGGCAATGCGACCTCGTTGTCGGGCGGGGTGCTGTTGCCGACGCCGCTGAAGGGCAGCAACGGCCATGTCTATGCCCAGGCGCAGGGGCCGCTGCTGGTCAGCGGCTTCGCGGCGGGCAAGTCGGGATCTTCGGTGCGCTCCAACACGCCGACGGTCGGGCGCATTCCCGACGGCGCGGTGATGTCGCGCGCCATCCCCACCGCCACCTGGTCGTATCACGGATCGGCAAGGCTGCTGCTGAAACGACCCAGCTATGAAAACGCCACCCGCATCGCCAATGCGATCGACCGCGCCATGGGCCGCGGCGTGGCCCGGGCGACCTCTCCCGATGTGGTCGAGGTGCGGCGCCACGGCAACCTTGGCGCCGTCGCCTTCATGGCGCAGGTGCTGGGCGTGCAGGTCACGCCCGAGGCGCCGCCGCCCTCGGTCATCGTTGACGCGCAATCGGGTACGATCGTGATGGGCGGCGACGTGCGGCTGCGGCCGGCGATCGTGTCCTACGGCAATCTGACGGTGACGATCCAGGCGACCAACAGCGTCAGCCAGCCGAATGCGCTGGCGCGGGGCAACACCGTGGGGGTGCAGAACGCCAATATCACCGCGCGGCAATCCACCGGCCATGTCGTCACCCTGCCCGCTGCGACCACGCTGGCGCAGATCGCCGCCGCGCTGAACAAGATCGGCGCCAAGCCGTCGGATCTGATCGCCATCGTCGAGGCGCTGAAGGAGGCCGGGGCGCTGGACGCCCAGGTCAAGGTGGTCTGATGCTGGTCACTTCCCCCCCCAACCCCGCCGAGACCGGCCCCCAGAGCCTGAAGCTGGTGACCGAGGCCGAAAAGCTGGAGGCGCTGCTGTGGGAACAGGTGCTGACCTCGATGACCCGCTCGGCGCTGCCGGCCGGGTCGTTGGGCACCGGATCGCAGCTTTATAACGGGCTGGTGACGCGGGCGCTGGCCTCGAAGATGTTCGGCAGCACGGATAGCGGGCTGACGCAGCAGATCGTGGCCCAGCTGAAGACCGAGATCGGCGGATCTGGCGCCCCGTCCAGCCTGCAAGCGCCCTCGACCCTGCAGGCGCTGTCGGCCCATGCCGGGGTACAGGGCGCCGCCGCTTCGGCGCCCGAGGCAAGGGCGGTCAGCTATGCGCGCGCGGTCTGGCCGGCGATCAAGTCGACGGCGGCCAGCCTGAAGGTGCCGCCGGTCGCCCTTTTGGCGCAATCGGCGCTGGAAACCGGCTGGGGTGCCTCGACCCCCGGCAACAACCTGTTCGGGATCAAGGCCGTGGGTGCCCAGGCCGCGACCCAGGCGTCGACCCATGAAGAGGTGGGCGGTGCGCTGACCCCGACCGAGGCCCGCTTTGCCGCCTTCGGCTCGGGCGCCGATTGCCTGTCGCATTACGCCGGGTTGATCCGGCGGGTCTATCCGCAGGCGATGGGGGCCGGTTCCGTCGCCCAATATGCCAATGCGCTGGCCCGGGGCGGCTATGCGACGGACAGCAATTATGCCCGCAAGATCGTCGACACCGCGCAATCGCCGCTGATGCAATCAGTGCTGCATGCCGTTGAAGGAGCGACCCTATGACATCCGGATTGAACTCTGCCGTTTCGGCGGCGCTGTCGGGGCTTGATGTCTTCTCGGAAGGCATCAACACCGTCGGCAACAACATCGCCAACCAGGCCACAACCGGCTATGCGGCCCGCAGCGTCAATGCGCAGACGGCGCGCAACACGGGCGGCCAGGCCGGCGCCGGGGTGCTGGATCCGGCGCTGGTGCAGCGCGCGGCGGATTCGGTGCAGGCCGCGGGTGTCTATTCCGCCACCGCCACCAGCACCGCGGCCTCGGCGCTGTCCTCGGCGCTGACGGCGATCGATCAGGCCTTCACCGGCAGCGGCAATATCGCCACCGCCACCAGCAGCTTCTTTTCGGATCTGGCGACGCTGGCGTCGGACCCGACGAATGCCGCGCAGATCGGCACGGTGATGGCCGATGCCCAGACGCTGGCCGGTAGCTTCAACTCTGCCGCCGGGGCGTTGACCTTGCAGAATGCGCAGATCAGCACCCAGATCACCCAGCAGACCGGTCAGGCCAACGCGCTGTTGACCCAGCTGGCGGCGATCAACAAGCAGCTGCAGGCCAGCCCCAAGGATGCCGCGCTGCTGGATCAGCAGCAGGGGGCGCTGACCAAGCTGTCGTCTTACATGAGCCTTGGCACCGTGCCGATGGGCGATACCGGCGCCGTCGCGGTGATGAGCGGCGGCACTGTGCTGGTCGATCAGGCCGGGGCGCAGCGGATCAGCATAAGCCAGCCCCTGCCCGGCGATCAGCCGGTGCTGACTGCAGGCCCCGACAAGCTGTTGCTGTCGCTGTCGGGCTCCAGCGGTTCGCTGGGCGGGCTGATGGCGGGCTTTGCCTCGGTCAGCGGCGCGGGCAAGCAGCTGGACTGGATCGCGGGCACCCTGGCGGGGCTGGTGAACCAGGCGCAGGCGCAGGGGTTGGACAGCAGCGGCGCCACCGGCAAGGCGCTGTTCCAGACCGTGCCGCCCAGCGTGACGCCCGGCGCGGCCAATACTGGCAGCGCCAGCCTGACGCCCAGCATCACCAATGCGGGCGCCCTGCCGTCGAACGGCCAAGGCTATACGCTAAGCTATTCCGCCGCTGGCTGGACCGCGACGGTCCCCGGCAGCGGCCAGTCCTATGCGCTGGGCACGGGCAATCCGCTGACGCTGAACGGCATGAACATTGCCGTCACCGGCGCGCCGAACCCCGGCGACAGCTTCAAGATCGCCCCCGAACCGGGTGCGGCGGCGGCGCTGCGCCCGACCACCACCAACCCCTCGGCGCTGGCGGTGGCCGATCCTTATGTGCTGACCGCGGGGACCGTTGCGGCAAACGGGACGGTGACGAACAACAACGCCGGCACGATCAGCGAGACCTCGGACAGCGTGACCACCAGCCCCACCACCGGCGCTGCCGTGGTCCCGGCCAGTGCCTTTGGCCACAATCTGGAGGTGCAGTTCACCAGCCCCTCGGCCTACAACGTCGTCGACAAGAGCAGCGGATCCACCATCAGCAGCGGCAGCTTCACCGGCGGCAACACCAATATCGCGGTGGCCTATCCGTCGGGCGGCGCGGCGGCGGGCAGCTATTGGCAGGTGACCCTGTCGGGCGCGCCGGCGGCGGGCGATGTCGCCACGCTGACCCCGGGGGGCTTGAACAGCGGCTCGAATGCGCAGCGCATGTCGGGGCTGTGGGGCGCCACCAACCCCAGCCTGCCCGGCGGGTCGCTGCAGGGGTCTGCGCTGTCGTTGATCGGCTCTACCGGCACGGCCTCGGCCCAGGCGAAATCGCTGGTGGCGAACACCGCCTCCAGCCTGACGACGGCGCAGTCGAACCTGTCGAAGGTGGCGGGCGTGAACCTGGACAACCAGGCCGCGCTGCTGACCGAGTTCCAGCAGGCCTATCAGGCCGCCGCCAAGGTGATCTCGACCGCCAATTCGATGTTCCAATCCCTGATCCAGGTCGTCTAGGAGGCGCAGCGCGATGAACAGTTCTTTCTACTCCCTTGCCGGGCAAAGCTTTGCCGGACAGGAGGCCCGCATCGCCACGCTGGAACAGCAGCTGTCGACAGGGTCCAAGGTGCCGACCGCGGCTGCCAATCCGGCGGCCTATGTCGGCAATCAGGCCGATCAGGCGACGGTGCAGCGGCTGGATGCGCTGAATGCGGGCCAGGTGAACATCCAGCAGACCCTGGGCACCGCCACCCTGGCGATGGGCCAGACGACGACCGCGCTGGACCATATCCAGAGCATCGCGCTGGAGGCCGTGAACGGCACCACCAGCGCCCAGGATTTCCAGGCGCTCAGCCAGCAGGTCGGCCAGGGGTTGCAGCAGATCCTGAGCCTGGCGAATACCCAGGGCAGCAACGGCAATTATGTCTTCGCCGGTACCGCCAAGCAGACCCAGCCCTTCGTGACGGGCGCCTCGGGCGGGGTCAGCTATGTCGGCAATGACGGCACCTCGGCGGTCGAGATCTCGCCCGGGGTCACGGTCAACGCGGCGCTCAGCGGGTCGGTGTTCACCAATGTCACCTCGGGCAATGGCTTTGCCTCGGTCTCGGCGGCGGCCAGCAACACCGGGTCGGCCACGGTGATGGCGACGGGCGTGTCCAACGCCAGCGCCGCCACCGCGTTCCAGAGCGGCAGCACCCCGACGACGCTGGCCTTCTCCAGCTCGGCCAATGGCGCGGTCAGCTATACCGCCACCTCGGGCGGCAGCACGATCGGCAGCGGGCCGGTCAATACCGCCAACGGGGCCAGCACCTCGATCACCCTCAACGGGGTCGAGCTGACGGTGTCGGGCCCGGCCAAGGCCGGCGACAGCTTTACCGTGGCGCCGTCGCGGCCGCAGTCGATCTTCGATCTGGTCAAGCAGATCCAGACCGCGCTGGCCTCGCCCGGCACGACGCCGGCCGCGCGCGCCCAGACCCGCCAGCTGATCGGCAATTCGCTGGCCACGATCGTGCAGTATCAGCACCGGCTGGCTGGCGCCTCGGCCAAGGCGGGGGTGATCTTGCAGGCCACCAGCGCGGCCGCCACCTCGAATGCACAGGCCAGCACCAGCGCGCAGGAAAACGCCGGCGCCCTGGTTTCGGCCAACACCCCCCAGGTGTTGAGCGAATTGCAGAACCGCACCTCGGCGCTGCAGGCAGCGATGAAGGCCTTTTCGGTCGCGTCGCAGCTAAATCTTTTCAAATATCTCTGAAACGGACCCGTCATGAATGATCTGCACAGCGCGGAGAAACAGGCCATCCTGGTCGTCGGCTATTACCGCAGCGGCACCTCGGCGCTGTGCGGATCGCTTGCCGATCTGGGCGTCCAGATCAGCAGCGACGCGGAAAGCAACGCCTCGAACCCCAAGGGATTCTTCGAATCCACCGAGTTGATAAAGTTCGACATCCGCGTGCTCGAACTGATGCAATCGTATTGGAGCGACCTGTCCCCCCTGCCCGAGGGCTGGATCGACCGCGCCGACGTGCAGATGCAGCGAGAGGTTCTGGCCGAGATCCTGAGCTGCCAGTTCGCCGGGGCGCCGCTGGTGGCGGTGAAACATCCGCATCTGTGCCGGTTGCTGCCCTTGTATGAGCAGGCGGTGCAGGACGCGGGCTATGGGGTCAAGGTGCTGCATACCCACCGCTCGCCCTATGCGGTGGCAACCAGCCAGGCGACCAAGAACAACCTGACGCGGGCCCATGCGATCGCGCTCTGGGCCAGTTATATCACGTCGGGCGAGTTGGGCGCGCGGGGGCTGCCGCGGGCCTGGGTGCGCTATCCCGACCTGCTGCGGGACGCCGATGGCACCGTGCGCCGGGCACTGGCCGCGATCGGGATCGAGCTGGCCGAGGGCGGCCATATCGACTTCATCAGCAAGGCGCTGAACCGTTCCGACGAGGCCGGGGCCGAGGGGCTGTATCGCCCGCTGGCCCGGCTTGCGGCCGAGATCGAGGCCGCCATCCATGACGGCGCGAACGCCGCCGTCTGGGACGATCTGCGCGCCCGCAGCGCCGATCTGGCCGGCTTCGTGGCCGAGCTGGGGCAATCGGGCAACCGTGCCGCCCCGGGTGTGGGTCAGGGGATCCTGATGGCGATGCCGGCGGGGCGCGGGGTGCAGATCGCGGGGGCCGCAAAGACCCATCCGATCCGCCCGGCCGAACGTGGCGACGCGGTGGAAGAGGCCCGCGTGAAGGCGCTGCTGGAACGCGCGCGCAAGGGCCATGGCCCTCTGCCCGGCCTCAGCCTGCTGATCGCCTGCCCGGAAGGCTGCACCCAGGCTCAGCTACGCGATACGCTGGATTCGATCGCGCAGAACTGGTGCCAGCCCGAGGTGAAGATCGCCTTCGCCGCCGCGCCGGGCCTCGATTTCGACGGCGCCGGCCTGAGCATGGAGCGCCGCTTTGAGACCGAGCCGGAGATGACCTCTGCCCTGTTCGCCGCGCTGTCCGATGCCCGCACCGATTACGCCGCGATCGTCAATGCCGGCGACATGATCGAACCCGACGCGATCGCCCGCTTCACCCTGCGCGCCGTCGCCTCGGGGGCGGACATGCTGTATTGCGACGAGATCGCGCCCAGCCCGGGCGGGCCCTGGATCCGGGCGAAACCGGCGATGTCGCTGCCGCGTCTGCTGGAATCGTGCTTTGTCGGTGACTGGGTCTGGTACCGCCGCGCCGCCGTGGCGGATCTGGGCGGCTTCCGCCCCGATCTTTTTCCCGGCGCCGAAGAGCAGGACATGCAGATCCGTCTGGCCGGTGCCGGCAAGCGGATCGAGACCCTGTCCGAGGCGCTTTTCGTGCGCGGCGAGACCACCCGCCGCGACAGCGTCACGCTGGAGGTGGCGACCGAAAGCGCCCGCGCCTCGATCGCCGCGCAGCTGGACCGGGCGGGGGCGGGTGGACAGGTTCGTGCCGGCGCCATCGCGGGGCTTTTTGCCGTCGATTACCCGGCCGCGCCCGATCCGGCGGTGACGCTGGGCATCCTTTGCCGGGCGCCGATCACCCCCGATGTCGCGCAGTTGGCGGTGAACAAGCTGCTGCCGCAGCATGATGGCAAGGCGTCCTGTATCGCCTTCCTGCGGCCGGGCGACGCGGACGAGACCCCGGCGGCGATGACCCAGTTCCTTGATCAGGTCGCGGCCGAGATCACGCCCAACCACCCCTCGATCCGGGTGATCGACGCGGCGCCGCGGCTGGGCGGCACGCTGGCGCGGCTGATGCAGATCCGGCCGGGCAATCATGTGGCGCTGGTCGATCCGGTCTTTGCGCCGTCCGAGACGGATCTGCTGGGCGCGCTTGCCGCGTTGCTGGAGGCGCTGAAGGATGCCGGGGCAGTGGCGCCGCTGGCCTTCTTTCGCGACGGAGAGCGTACCGCGCGGCTGCAGGGTCCGTTACTGTTTGGTGCCGACGCCCGCATCGGTCAGGGGTATGAGGCGACCTCTCCCGGGCCGGGCGGCTGGCTGGCGACGACCCAGCCGGTCGATGCGGTCGACGGCCCGATCGTGGCATTGCGCGCCGGTGCCGTCTTCGACCCCGAGGCCGCCAGCTGGGCCGCGCTTTGCGCCAGTCTGCGGGCTGGCCCCGAGGGCCCCGCGCTGTCGGCCTATTGGACACCGCGCCGTCAGGTCGAGATCCCCGATCCCGGCCCCGCGCCCGATGTGGAAGTGGCCGCGGCGCAGGCGATCGCCTATCGCGGCATTCATCACCACCCGGCGATGACGATCTCGGGGTCGCCGCTGATCCTGGAAGGGCGGCCCGGTCTGGTCGATGTCGAAGCGGCCGCGCTGATCTCTACCGCCGGTCTGCCCGAGGATGGCCGCACCATCGCCGCCGCCCGTTTTGCCCGTGGCGCGGGCCGCCTGCAGGCAGGCATGGCGGCCGAGCCGATCGATGCGCCCTCGATCCTGCGCGCCCTGCGGCAGGGGCGCCGCTGGATCCGGCTGAACCCGCGGCAGCGCCTGATGCAGCCCGGCACAGAAGATGAGATCGCCGCCGATATGCTGATCTGGTCGACCCTGCCGGCCGAGGGCACGGCCGAGACCCTGCGCGCGGCGGGCCATAGCGTCGCCACCTCGGCGGGGCTGGCGGCGCGGCTGCGGGGGATGGGGGCGCGCAGCGTCTCGGTCGCCCCGCCGCGGTTGACGCGCGAGCTTTGGGCGGGGTTCACCCCCGGCAAGGCGCAGGCCAAGCCGGTGGTGCTTTGGGTTCGCGAAAGCGGGGTCGAGGTGCCGTGGATCGACCAGATCCTGCACGATACCGCCGACCGGCTGGCCTGGACCGTGGTCAGCCAGGACAAGCCGGCGCTTCCGGGCCATGTCGCGCATCGCCCGGTGCCGGTCTATGAGGAGGATTGGGTGCGGCTGTTCGCCGAGACCGGCGCGGCGATCCTGTTGCGGCCGACCCCGGGCGCGGCGTGGTGCGACGATTATCTTGTCGCGCTGGCGCTGGCGGCGGGGTGCCGCGTGCTGGCCGGCAAGGAAAGCGAGATCCGCCCCGAACTGGCCGCGCATGTCGCGAGGATCCTGCCCTCGGGCGCGGTGGCGCGCTGGGTCAAGGCGCTGCAGGGCCTGACCGAGGCGGCGCCTGAAGCCGGCCCCCGCGCGGCGATGATGGACACGCCGGGCCTGTGGCTGGATGCCCGGCACGGGGCGCTGGAGTGGCTGGCGCCCGACAGCGGCGACTCGGCCCAGGCGGATGCCGTCAGCGAAAGTGCCTTTGATGCAGCGTGAGAGGGGTGTTGCCCTGTTGGCCGCGGGCTTGGCCGTGGGGCTTGTCGCGCCGACGGCGGCAGGCGCTGCGGGGGCGCATCAATCCGCCGCCGCGATCAGCGCGGCGATCGCGGCGAAGCTGGGCGGCGGGCCGGTCAAGGTGATGCCGAACGGCGGCGCGATGATGCCCGCCTGCCGGGCGCCGCTGGAGGTGGGCTGGCTGGCCTCGACCAATGCGGGGTTCCGCACGGCGTCGGTCAGCTGCCCCAGCCCGACCTGGACGATCTATGCCGGGGTCCGGACCGAGCAGGACGTGACCACGCTGGTGGCCACCCGGGCGATCCGGGCGGGCGGGGCGATCGATGCCTCGGACACCGCGATGCGGCGGGTCCCTGCCGGCACCTTGCACGGTGCCGCGCTGCAACCGGCCCGGCTGTCCGAAGGCCTGCGCGCCCGGGGGGCGATCGCCGCGGGCCGTCCGATCCTGAGGTCAATGACCGACCTGCAGGTCGTGGTGCAGAGCGGCCAGCAGATCGCGCTGCGGGTGCGCGAGGGCGGGCTAGTGATCTCGGCCCAGGGCGTCGCGCTGCAGAATGGCTCGGTCGGGGATGTGATCGAGGTCGAGAACGCCGCGTCGCATCACCGGCTTCGGGCCGATGTGGTACGCCAGCTGCCCGCCGCTTCCGGTGTCTATGCGGTGGTGTCCGATGATGCCGCGAACTGAACCCCGCCTCCACCGGCCCACCCCCCATCCGATCCCGAAAAAGGTTTCCCTTCTGTGATTAAGTATCTTCTGATTGGTCTTGGCGTTTTGATGTTCCTGGCGATGGCGGTCGGTGACGGCCTGGGGATCATGGCCTTCCTCAAGCTGCGCTCGCTGTCGATGCAGAATGCTTCGGCACAGGCAGCGGCGCAGCCCGGTGCCACCGCGAAGCACAATGGCAAGCCCTCGGCGAAGTCCGCCGCCAAGCCCGCACCGAAGGCGCCGCCCAAGCCCACCGCCGAGAACGCCAATTTCGTCGAGATCCCGCAATTCGTGGTCACCATTCCCGCCCCGGCGCCCAAGGCCTCGGGCGCTGCCGGCGCGGATGGCAGCGGCGCGGGGGCGGGCGATCCCGCCGCCAGCCCCGGCCGCGCGGGCTATCTGCAGCTGTCGCTGTCCTTCCTGACCGAGAGCCAGCGCGCGGCCAAGGATTTCGGCAAGCTGATGCCGATGATCAAATCGGCGATCATCAGCGACGTGATGTCCTCGGGGTTGTCGCCAAGCGAGGATCCGGTGAAGATGAAGCTGCAGATCAGCGATTACAGCCTGCAGGCGGCCAACACCATCGTGTCGCAGGCCGACAGCAAGGTCGGCAAGACGCCCTTCGTCGGTGCCTATGTCACCACGTTTGTCACGCAATAAGCCATGCAGGGCGCCGCTTCTCCGCTTCTCAGTGTGACGACCCAGGGGCACGCCCAGGTGTTCTCGCTGGATGTGCAGACGCTGCTGATCGTCACGCTGCTGGCCTTCCTGCCGGGGCTTGTGCTGCTGATGACCAGCTTCACGCGGTTCATCGTGGTGCTGGCGATCTTCCGGCAGGCGCTGGGGCTGTCCACGACGCCGCCGAACATCCTGCTGATCGCGCTGGCGCTGATCCTGTCGGCCTTCGTCATGCGCCCGACGCTGGAGACGGTGAACACCACCGCGCTGCAACCCTATCTGGCGCGGACGATTTCCTTTGACGACGCGACCAAGGCGGCGATCGCGCCGATGCGGGCCTTCATGCTGAAACAGGTGCGCGAACGAGAGCTGCACCTGTTCGTCAACCTTTCGGGCCACAAGGGCGAATACGCCAACCTCGACGACGTGCCGCTGCTGACACTGGTGCCGGCCTATGTGACGTCGGAATTGCAAAGCGCGTTCCAGATCGGCTTCCTGATCTACATTCCCTTCGCGCTGATCGATCTGGCGGTGGCGGCGATCCTGATGGCGCTGGGGATGATCATGGTCTCGCCCACGCTGATCTCGTTGCCGATCAAGCTGCTGCTGTTCGTGTCGATCGGGGGGTGGTCGCTGTTGCTGGGGTCGGTCGCGCGCAGCGTGATCCAATAGGGCGCAGGCACCCCGGGGATCGATCAGGCCTCGGCGTGCAGGCCAGAATCGTCGTCGTCAGGGCGGGGGGTGTCGGCCGCCCAGCGGCTTTCGTTCATTTCCAGCAGCACGTCACTGATCTGGCGCTCAGAGCGCGAGATGACCGCGCGCGCCAGCTTGTATTCGCGGATCAGATCCTGCATCCGCGCGGCTTCGGCTTGGCGCCCGGGCGTGGCCTTCAGGGCCTGATAGGCGGATTCGAGCGTGTGGTGATTGGCGTGGCGCAGCACTTCGCGCAGGCGCTCGAACACGGTGCGGGTGGTCTCGGCGCGGGCCTCGAAGGCCAAGCTGGAGGCGCGCACCTCGGCCGGGGGGGCGGTGGCGATGCTGGCTGAAAGGGACTCGGCCTCTTGGCGCAGCGATTGTGCCGCGCCCAGGGCGCCATCCAGCGCCGTGGCGAAATCGGCCGCGTCGGCCGGATCAGTCACGGCCAAGCTTCCGGGCAAGCAGGCGTTCGAAGGACAGCATCGCGCCCGCGATCTTGGCGGCGGGCGGGCGGTAGTTGCCGGCGGCGACCTGCAGCGTCAGCTGCTGGACCTCGGCGCTGGCCTGCGGATGATCGGCGGCCGCGACCCCCTTCAGCAATGCGGCCGCATCCTGGGCCTGACCGGAAAGCGAAACGACTTCCTGGCCTTGCACCGGGGTCGGGGTCTGAACCGAACCCGGCTGCGCCCGGTCCGCCGCCTGGGGGGTGCCACGCGCGGGTTGGTCGATGGGGACAGTACCGTTGGAGACGCCAGAGATCTTGACCATTATCTTTCAGCCAGGTTCCTGATTTCCTTTTCGAGCAGACCGATCTGCTCGACGATCGCGCAAAGCGCTTCGGTATCGTTTTCGGCGTTCGCCTGGGTCAGCCGTACGTTATAGCTGGTGTAAAGTCCAGCAAGCACGCCGCCCAGCGAATTGGGGTCGTCCGAGACGGTGATCGCCTGCAGGAAGGACAGCAGCCGAGAGGCCCCGGTGACCGCGGCGAACTTGGCTTCGGTATGCTCCAGCTCGATCGCGCGCCGGGTGCGGGTAAGATAGGTCCTCACCCCCCGCAGTCCGATCAGCAGCGTCTCCAGCGTCGGTTCTTCGGGAAGGACCGCGGTGTCGCGATAGAAGGCGGCCGTGTCTGACATGATCGTATTCAACCTTTAGTGGTGGAGCCGGATCCGGACAGGATCGACAAGTAAGAGAGGGTGGCAGAGGCGCCGCTGGTGTTGTTGATGGCGTTGGTGAACTGGCTTTCGAGATTGGCGATCTGCTGGTTGCCGATCAGCGTCTGCATCGCGATCTGGGATTTCAGCGAGGCGACGCTGGTTTTCAGGTCGGTCGCCGCGGCGCCGACAAAGCCGCTGGCCGCGGTGCCGCTGCCCGATCCCGTCGAGGGTGCTGCCGCCGAGGCCGAGGCCGCGCCGGCGGTGCCGACCGCGCCGGTGACGATGCCGCCGACCTTGGTTTCCAGCGTCTTGATCAGGGCGTCGGCGCCGGTCGGATTGGCGGCATAGGCCGATGCGAAGGTGGTGCTGCTGAACGACAGCTTGCCGCTGGACGAGATCGTGAAACCCAGCGCATTCGCCGTCATCCCGCTGCTTGTGGCCGAGGACACCGCCGACAACAGATCCTGCTTCAGCTGCTGCACCTGCACATTGCCCAGCAGCGGCCCGGTTTGGGCGCTTTTCGACGAGGCGCTGGCCGAAGATTTGGGCGGCACGAAGGCGGTTTGCTTGGCGATCTGGCTGACCGCGCTGTTCAGCTTGTTGGCGAAGGCCGACAGCGCCGAGGACAGCCCCGTGGAAGAGCTGTTCACCGACACCGTGGCCGAGCCCGAGGACACCAGGTTCAGGGTCAGTCCGCTGACCAGCGACACGCCGCTGTTCGAGGTCTCGGTGACCGGCACGCCATTCAGCGTGAAAGAGGCATTGCGCGCCGCCTGGCCTAGGGTCATCGTGGCGCCGCTGCTGCCGTAGGACAGCCCCGCCAGCGCGCCGGTGCCACTGACCGAGAAAGATTGCGCTGATCCGGTGGTGCTGCTTTTCAGCACCAGCTTCGCGCCCGAGGCGGTGTTGATGACCGAGGCCTGAACCCCCTTGCCCGCCGCGTTGATCGCCTGCGCCACGCCATTCACCGTGTCGGCCGAAGAGGCGACGTTCACCGTCGCCGAGGCGCCACTGCCGAATTTGAACGTCAGCGCCCCCGAGCCCGAGCCCACCGCCGCGCTGCCCGAGGCGTAGGAGCCCGAGTAAACTTCCTGGCTGTGCGCCAGCTTGATGCCCGAAAGCGTGTAGGATCCGCTCGCGGCGCTCGCTTTGGCCGAGGCCGTCGCCACCGCGCTGGCGCTGGTGGTGGCCTTCATCGTGCTCAGCGAGGCCGGGTTGGCCAGCCCGCTCAGCGCGCCGTTCAGCGATGACAGCGCACCGCGCACCGACCCAAGGGCCGAGATCTGCGCGTTGTCGGCCTTGATCTGGGATTGTTCCAGTTTCATCGGCGCCTGGATGCGCGCCTGCAACTGGCTGACGATCGCGGTCACTTCGGCCGACGAGAACAGGCTTGAGACAGAGTTGGTCAACGGCGTTACCCCTGATCTGCACCCCGGCCGCGGCACGGGGCCTTGCGGTCACCCTGGTGGGCGACGCGGCCAGGCGCCGGAAAGCGCCTGGCCGGTCCTGTGGTGCCGGTTACGGCAGCAGCGAAAGATACGCTTGCTGCAGCCGGCTGCTCGATTTAAGCGCGGCCACGCCCGCCTGGGCCTGGATCTGGCTTTGGGTCAGCTGTTGGCTGACTTGCGGGATGTTGGCGTCCTGCACGCTCGACAGACCGCTTTGCAGGTTGGCCCCCGTGGTGGTGAGGTTGTTCAGCGTGGCCTGCATCCGCTGCTGCGTCGCGCCCAGCTGACCGCCAAGGTTGTTCAGGCCCTGGATCGCGTATTTGACGATGTTGATCGCCTGGTTGGCACCGCCGACCGTCGAGACGTTGACCGACGACAGCGATTGCAGGTTCGACTGCGAGGTGAGGCCGATGTCCTTGGCGTTGCCGACGCTGAAGCCGGCATCGGACTGGAACGAGACCTTGCCCTGTGCGACCAGCGTTGCGCCGCCGGAGGCCGCGGTGAAGGCCGAGCCGGTGGTGGTGCCACCGAAGGTCTTCGCACCCGGGGTGTTAACCGCCTTGAACGTGCCCTGCGACACCCCGGTGATCGAGATGTTCTTGCCCTCGCTCTGGGTCAGGACGATGTTGCCCGAGGCGTTCTGGGTCGCGGTGATGCCGCTTTTCGCGGTGTCGTTGTTGATCGCCGACACCAGACCCGAGGCGCCGGTCGCCGAGATCTTCGAGGTGTTGGTGGCGCCAGCCGCGGAACCGTTGCCGAGCGTGAAGTTGTAGCTGCCGCCCGCCCCGCCAGTCGCCTGAAGCACAAGCTGCGTCGAGGCCTGAGCCTGCACGTTGGTCTGGTTGGTCGCGGTGTTGACCGAAGCGGCGATCGAGGCTGCCGATTCATTGGCCGTGACGGCGACGCTGGCGGACCCGTTCGAACCGTTGATGGCCAGCGTGCCCGCGGTGAACGCGTTGCCGGTGGCGGTGGCCGCGGCAGAGCCGGTCGCGGTGTAGAGCGCGGTGGAGCCGCCAGCAGCCGCCAGCGTGTTCATCCCGATCGCATTGGCCGAGGTGTTGCCGATCGACAGACTCAGCGTCTGGCCTTCGCTGGCGCCAACCTGGAACTGCACGCCGGTGAAGGAGCCGTTCAGCAGGCTGATGTTGTTGAACTGGGTCTGGTTCGCGATCGTCGTGACCTGGCCGGTGAGCTGCGACACCACGCCTTGCAGCGACTGGGCCTCTTGCGGGGTCTGGGTGCCGTTCGCGGCCTGCACCGCGATCGAGTTCAGCTTCTGCGCCACGTTCAGCTGCTGCTGGACCGCACCCTGCGCGGTTTGCAGCAGCGAGATGCCTTCGTTGGCGTTGTTGCTGGCCTGGTTCACGCCGTTGATCTGGCTGGTGAAGCCTTGGGCGGTGATGAAGCCCGCGGGGTTGTCGGACGGGCTGTTGATCTTCAGCCCGCTTGAAAGTTGCTGTTCGTAGCTGTTGTTTGCCTGCTGCGCGGCAGAGATGCCGTTCAGCGCGGCAAGCGCACCGCTGTTGGATAGGATGGAGCCAATGGCGCCGGACATGATGTACCTCCTGCCAGGGTTGATAGTCGACGACGGCAGTCGGCTGCCGGTCGCTATGAGTTAATTCGAACCTGAGCGGCGATAATTTCAGTTGGGGAGATGACGATCGCGTGATCGATGTGCGGCGGCGGCGTCGCTTGCGCCCCGCGCGCCGATCTGCGACCCATTCGTCATCCCGCAGCACTCTGCCCGGAGGCCCCGCATGAGCGCAGAAGCCGATATCGTCATCATCGGGGCCGGCGCCGCCGGCATCGGCGCGGCACGGGGGCTGGCGGGCACCGGCTTGTCGGTGACCCTGCTTGAGGCGCTACCGCGTATCGGCGGCCGGGCCTGGACGCAGCGGGCCACGGGAATGCCCTTGGACATGGGCTGCGAATGGCTGCATTCAGCCGACCGCAACCCCTGGACGGGCATCGCCGAAGAGCTGGGCTTTGAGGTGCGTCGCGCGCCCACCGTCTGGAACAGCCAATACCGCGACCTTGGCTTTGCCCGGGCCGACCGCGCGGCGGCGCAGGCGGCCTTTGATCGCTGGACCGCCCGCATCCATCAGGCCCCGCCCCCGGGCGATTGCGCTGCCGATCTGCTGGCGCCCGAGGATGCGCGCTGGACGCCCTATATTCAGGCGCTGTCCGGCTTCATCAGCGGCGCGTTCCTGGAACAGATCTCGGTGCGCGATTACGCCGCCTATGACGCGGCGGCGACGGATCTGAATTGGCGGCTGCCGGCGGGCTACGGCACGCTGATCGCGGCGCATCTGCCGAAGGGGGCCGCGTTGCGCCTTGGCGTGACGGTGCAGTCGGTCTCGCTGGCGGCGGGGGGTGTGACGCTGACCACGCCCGAGGGCACGCTGCGGCCCCGTGCGGTGATCGTGACGGTGTCGACCAACGTGCTGGCGGGCGATGCGATCCGCTGGCCTCAGGGCCTTGATCCGTGGCGCGCTGCGGCGGTGGACCTGCCGCTGGGACGGGACGAGAAGCTGTTTCTCGAGATCCTGGATGATGCGCCCTTCGCCCCCGACAGCCATCTTCTGGGCGATCCTCTTGATGCCACCACGGCCACCTTCAACATCCGCAATTTCGGCTGGCCGGTGATCGAATGCTTCCTGGGCGCCGACGGTGCGCGGGCGCGGAGCGAGGCGGGGGAAGAGGCCGCCTTTGCCTGCGCGATCGACCAGCTTGCGGCGCTGATGGGGACGGATGTGCGGCGCCATCTGCGGCCGCTGACCGCCTCGGACTGGTCCGGCACGCCCAGCATCGGCGGCGGCTACAGCCATGCCCTGCCCGGCCGGTCCGATTCCCGCGCCGCCCTGGCCCGGCCCTTCGAGGAGCGTCTGTTCTTTGCCGGGGAGGCGACACATCGCACCGATTTCTCGACCGCGCATGGCGCCTATCTTAGCGGGTTGCGTGCGGCGGGCGAGGCGATCGCGGCGCTGGGCGCGGCCTAGTCGGCGGCGGACAACAGGATCGGCGTGCCATGCGGTGTGGCCCGCGCGGCGGCCTGCCAACGCTGGGTCAGCGCGGCCACTTCGCCGGCGCCGGCGATGCCGCGCCGGTCCAGCAGGGCAACCAGCGCCTCGGACCAGATCCGCCAATAGGCGTCGGGTTCGGCCTGCTGGACGCGGGGGCCGAATTCGGCCGCCCATTCGGGCCAGGTGAATTGCCCGGCCTCGTTCAGCGCGACGGTCATGGCGAAGACCTGCGCCTGCCAGGGTTCTGCGAAGGGGGCGTCAGGCCGGGGAGCGGTCAAGATAGGGCTCCCATGCTTCGATGCTGACGGTCAGGGTCGGGTCGGCATCGGCGCCGTAAAGCTCTCCCGCGTCGAATTGTACGGTGTAGAGGGGCTTGGGGTCTTCCTCGGGCGAATGGGCGTGATGGTCGGGGAACACATGGGCGCCGTGCACGGCGGTCACCACGCCCACACGTCCGCGGGCATAGCCGGGCAGGCGGGTGTGGCCCGCGGGCTGGTGGTTGCGGGTGCGCACCCGGTCGCCGACGGCGAAGGCGGGCGCCGGGCCGGGCCGGTCGGCAGGGCCGCCGCGTGCCAGAACGCCCGGCGCATCCGCCGCCGTCAGGCACCGATCCGGGCGCAGGCCGGGGCGCAGGGCGTGACCGGCGGCCAGCTCATCCGCGCCGATCTCGCCCGCGCGTTCCAGAAGGTTGGTCAGCGCCCGCAGCCAGATCTCGTAATAGCTGGCGTTGTAATAGATGGCGGGCGGCAGGCTTTCGCGCGCATGGCGCGAGCTGTCGATGTTCCAATGCGCCAGCGGCCCGCAGGCCAGCGTCAGCCCCAGCACACGCTTTTCCCAAGCGGCGTGGAAGCGGTCGGTTTCGGGTTCGGGCACCACCGCACCAAAGCCGTGGCGGCCGCCCAGATCCTGCGGCCCGTTCATGCCGCCACCCCGGGGCGCGCGGGCTGGCCGCAGCCGATCATGCTGTCGCGGGTGACCAGCGCGGCCAGGGCCTCGGCATCCATCCCATCGCTGCCGGCGGGGCGTTCGGGGATCACCAGATAGCGGACCTCGGCAGTGGAATCCCAGACGTGGATCCTGGTGCCCTCGGGCAGGGTCACGCCGAATTCGGCCAGCACCGCGCGGGGTTCGCGCACCGCGCGCGAGCGGTAGGCAGGCGCCTTGTACCAGGTCGGCGGCAGGCCCAGCACCGGCCAGGGGTAGCAAGAGCACAGCGTGCAGACGACCATGTTGTGCTGATCCGGCGTGTTGAAGACCGCCACCATATGTTCGCCCTGACGCCCGGTGAACCCCATCGAGGAAATCGCCGCTGTCGCGTCGCGGCGCAGCCAGTCGGCGAAGTCGGGATCGGTCCAGGCGCGGGCCACCACCGACGCGCCGTTGCGCGGCCCGACCTGATGCTCATAGGTCTCGATGATCGCATCCACCGCGGCCGGATCGACCAGACCCTTTTCCACCAGGATGGTTTCCAGCGCGCGGGCCCGCGCGGTCATCTCGTCCATCTCGTTGTCGTGGTCATGCCCGTGGTCGTGCCCGTGAGCATGGTCGTGCGGGTGATCGTGCATCTGCCCTGCCTTTGCTGGGTCGGTCCCGCATCACTATGGCAAAGGCCCGCGGCTTCGGCAATCGGGCGCGCGCGCTACAGCCAGCCGCGGCGCTTGAAATAAAGGTAGGGCAGGATCGCCGAGAGGATCATCAACCCGACTGCCCAGGGGTAGCCCAGATCCCAATGCAATTCGGGCATGTATTTGAAGTTCATCCCGTAGATCGAGGCGATCAGGGTGGGCGGCAGAAACACCACCGCCGCGACCGAGAAGATCTTGATGATCGCGTTCTGCTCGATGTTGATCATGCCCAGCGTCGCGTCCAGCAGGAAGGTGATCTTCTGTGACAGGAAGCTGGAGTGATCCTCGAGCGAGCGGATGTCGCGCGACAGCGTCTTGATCCGTTCGCGCATGTCCTTGGCGGTCTTGCGCTGCAGGGTGGCTTGGCCAAGGAAGCCCACCAGACGCTCCAGCGTGACCAGACTGTCGCGGATGTTCGAGGTCAGATCCCCCTTGCGGCCGATATCCTCCAGCATCGCCTGGAAATCGCGGCTTCGGCTTGGCTTGTCGAGCCGGTAGCGAAACACCGCGCGCGAGATCCGGTCGATCTCGCGGCCGGCGCGTTCCAGGATGTCGGCGAGGCGGTCGACGATCGCCTCCAGCAGCGCCACCAGAACGCTTTCGCCGCTGTCGCAGCCCATCGGCACCTTTTCGGCGCGCACCGGGAAGGTCTTGAAGGCGCGCGGTTCGTGATAGCGCAGGGTGATCAGCCGCGACCCGGCCAGGATGAAGGTCACGGGCCGCATCTCGGGATCGTCACCATCGGCGTGCGAGGGCAGGATCGCGGTCATGAAAATCGCCCCGTCCTCCTTGTAGAGCCGCGAGGAAATCTCGATCTCCTCCATCTCTTCCTGGGTCGGGATGGCGATCCCCAGACGGTCGCCAAGGTCGCGCTGCTCGTCCGAGGAGGGGTTGACCAGATCGACCCAGACCAGCTGTTCGGTCAGGGCAGAGGTTCCCTCTTCGACCCGCAGGCGTCCGGCTTCGTTGATGAAATTCCTCAGCATCGCGTTCGTCGTCCTTCCAGTCGTCCCGGCCCCGGTTGCGCATGGCGCCCCCGGCCGGGCCCGCTTCGATCGCCCAGCAAGATGCCACCCCGAAGTCATCCGCAAGCCCCGCCCGGCGCATTGGCGTCGCGGTCACGACGGGGTGATGGCATCGAGAATACACTCGTGCAAGATATGGGTTTCGCCCTATGAGTTCGCCTTGGGACACCTCCTTCGGCAAGCACAGGGTTGATCGAGGGGGGAAATATTGGTTTTTTGCTGCGAAGGCTAGGACGCGCCCCTGCTGTCCGGCGACTCTCGCCGCTTCGTGACAAGGTCGGCAACGCGCGCGCAGGGGGCAGAGGGACATCATGGCGGATATTTCGGCCTCGGGGGCCGCTTCCCCGGATCGCGGGGGCAAGGTTGCCGCATTCTTCGCGACACCCCTGCGGGGATTGCTTTCGATTTCCGCGTTGCAGCTGGTGCTGTGGACGCTGGTGCCGGCGCTTCTGAACAAGACGCCGCCGACCGACACGCTGGAAGGCTACATGTGGGGGCGCCAATGGGTGCCGATGACCTACAAGCATCCCCAGATGCCCGCCTGGGCGCTGGAAATCACCCATGATCTGACCGGCTCCTACACCTGGGGTCATTTCATGCTGTCGCAGATCTTCATCTGCGCGACCTTCGTGATGGTCTACCTGATGGCCCGCGACATGGTGGGCAAGCGTGGCGCGCTGGCCTCGGTGCTGTTGCTGCCGACGCTGGCGGTGTTCAGCTGGGGCACGCGGCAGTTCAACCATGATGTGGCGCAGATGCCGTTCTGGGTGGCGGTGTCGTGGCTTTTGTGGCGCGCCTCGCGTGACAACAAGATGGGCTGGTGGGTTGCGCTGGGGCTGGTGTCGGGGATCTCGCTTTACGCGAAATTCTCGATGGGGCTGATCATGCTGTTCGGCGCGCTGTGGCTGTGCATCGAGCCGCAGGCGCGCAAGCGCTGGGCAACAGCCGGCCCTTGGGTCGCGCTGGCGATCATCGCGGTGTTCAGCGTGACGGTGATCTACAATATCGTGCAGCTGCATTTCCTGCCGGTGACCTATGCCGACGGCCGCGACGGCTGGGTGCTGAACCACCGAGGGCGGTTCTACTACATCGGCGTGCAGGTGATGCTGCTGCTGATCCTCCCGATCGCGCTCTATGCCAGCGGCATGCTGCGCCGCGCCAAGGATGAGCCCGCGGGCTTTGATCCGCGTCTGCTGGGCGATCGGCGGGCGCGCGTCTATCTGTTGTGGATGGGGGCTGGCCCGCCGCTGCTGCTGGCGCTGGCGTCGCCCTTCACCGGGGTGGGTGAGGCCTGGAGCAAGCCGATGTACAGTCTGCTGGGGCTGATCGCGGTGGCCTATCTGGGCAATCGCCTGACCGACCGGGTGCTGCGCCGGGTGGCGGGCTGGTCGGTGGGGGTGCTGCTGTTCGGCGTGGTGACCTATGCGATCTTCGTGCCGGTCAAATGCTATGTGACGGGCGATCTGAACAACGCTTGCGTTCCGGGGCCGACGATCGGCGCGCGGCTGCAGCAGATCTGGCATGAACAGGAACACCAGCCACTGGGCATCGTTGCGGGGGACGGCAGCATGATGATGACGGCGGGGGTTTTCGCCAGCGACCTGCCGTCGATGTTCACCGATTTCAACTTTGCCTATTCGCCCTGGATCACGCCGTCGCGCATCGCGCGGCAGGGGATGATGGTGATCTGGGCCAACGCCGGGCCACCGCCGCCGGGCGCCGCGCCCTGGGTCGCCGGACGTCAAATTGATCGGGCGAAATTCCCCTGGGCCAAGGGCCGCCCGCCGCTGACCGTCAGCTATGTGATCGTACCGCCCAAATCCAAGGGCAAAGCCGACACCGCGGCCGGGGAGAAGACAGCGACGGCGACGGCAGTGGGGACGGCAGCCGGGGCGAAGAAATGATCGGCACGCCTCGCAAACGGCTGAGCGTCGTCATCCCCGCCTTCAACGAAGAGCGCAACATCGCGGCGGTGGTCGAGCGCACCGGCGCGGTGCTGGACGATCTGGGGCTGGACTGGACAATCCTGTTCGTCGACGACGGCTCACACGATGCGACGCGCGACATGATCCGCCTGCAGAACGCCCGCGACGACCGCATCCGCGCCGTCTTTCTGTCGCGCAACTTCGGCAAGGAGGTGGCGATCGCGGCGGGGCTGCGCAAGGCGGTGGGCGACGCGGTGGTGGTGATGGATGCGGACCTGCAGCACCCGCCCGAGACGATCCGCGACTTCATCGCCGCCTGGCGCGAGGGCGTCGAGGTCGTTTTCGGCCACCGCGCCGACGAAATGCATACCGGCCTGATGCGCCGGCTGGCGTCGCAGGCCTTCTACCCGATCTTCCGGCTGCTGTCGCAGCTGCCGCTAGAGGCCGGGACAGTCGATTTCGTGCTGCTCGACCGCAAGGCGGTGGATGCGCTGAACCTGTTTCAGGAACGTCGACGCTTTACCAAGGGGCTGTTTCGCTGGATCGGTTTTCACAGCCGCACGGTGAACTTCGTCTGCGCCGAACGCAGCCACGGCGCGTCCAGCTTCAACTTGCGCCGGCTGGTGTCCTTCGCGGCGGATGGGATCATCGCCTTTTCCTCGTTCCCGCTGCGGGTCTGGTCGGGGGTCGGGGCGATCATCTCCTCGGGGTCGATCCTTTACGGGCTGTATTTCCTGATCCGCACGCTGATCCATGGCAGCAGCGTGCCGGGCTTTCCGTCGCTGATCGTGTCGATCACCTTCCTGTCGGGGATCCAGCTGCTGTCGCTGGGGGTGATCGGGGAATACCTGTCGCGGGTCTATGAGGAGGTGAAGGCGCGCCCGATCTTTCTGGTGCGCGAGGAACTGGGTCCCCTGTCCGGCGATGCCCTGGCCCCCGAGGCTGTGGCGGCCGGCACGCGGCAAGCGCAGGACGGCACCCCCGGCTCTGCAGAATCCCAGCTGGCATGACGGCCCCGGCGCCGCGCTTCCTGCTTTCGGCCGACGATTACGCGCTGACGCCGGGCGTCTCGCAGGGGATCGCGGACCTGGCGCGGGCGGGGCGGCTTTCGGCGACCACGGCGCTTGTCACCCTGCCCGGCTGGGCTGGTGCCGGGGCCGAAGTGGCCGCGCTGCGGGGGCAGATCGCCGTGGGGCTGCATCTGAACCTGACCTTGGGCGCGCCGCTCGGCCCGATGCCGCGCCACGCGCCGGGCGGGCGATTGCCGCCGGTGTCGACCTGGATCCGGCGCGGGCTGGGCGGCGGGATCGACCTGACCGAGGTGCAAGCCGAGATCGCCCGCCAGATTGCGCGGTTCGAAGCGGTCGCCGGTGCCCCGCCCGATCTGATCGACGGGCATCACCATGTCCACGCCCTGCCCGGGGTGCGCCGGGCGCTGGCGGCGGCGCTGCGCGACCGGTTCGAAGGCGGGCCGGTGCCGCTGATCCGGGTGCCCTCGGACGGGGCCTGGCCGATCTTGCGCCGCCGCGCCGCCCCCGCGAAGGCGCTGCTGGTCGCGGCGCTTGCGGCACGCGCCCGGCCGCTGTTTCGGGGCCTCGGCGCGCCGGTGAACGCGGGCTTTTCGGGCTTTTCCGGCTTTCGCCGTGAGGTTCCCTTCGCGCAGGAGCTGGCGCGGTTTTGCCAGGCGCCGGGGCCGGTCCACATGGTGATGTGCCACCCGGGCCACGCCGATGCCGGGCTGCAGGCGCTGGACCCGGTCGCGGCCCGGCGCGAGGACGAGCTGGCCGCGCTGATGGCTTTCCCGGATCTGCCCGCGCGGATCCATCATCCGGCCGGGGCGCGCGGCCCCGACGGCAGGATCGGGTGGGCCTTCCTTGACGCGGCATGAACGCAATGGCGGCGGGGCCGCCGCCCATCTGGCAAGCTTCGTCTTCTCGGGGCTGCTGGCCTTTGCGGTCGATGCCGGCCTGCTGCTGGCGCTGACCCATTGGGCGGGGATGTCCCCGTTCCTGGCGCGGGTGCCGTCGATCCTGCTGTCGATGCTGGCCGGCTGGCTGAGCAACCGGCGCCTGACCTTCCGGGTGCAGGGGCCGCCGCGCGCGGCGGAATTCCTGCGCTATGCCATGGCCAGCGGCACCGGAGTCGCGGTGAACTACGCTGTGTTCTCGGCGCTGTTGCTGACCTGGCCCGCGCTGGTGCCGGTGGCCGCGCTGGTGCTGGCCTCGGGGGTTGCGGCGGGGTTTTCCTATGCCGGATACCGCTGGTTCGCGTTTCGGCGCTGACCACATCGCGACCCGCACCCCATACCCCCGCTTCATTGCGTCACTGGACGGTGGGGGGTGTCTTGGGGAATGATCGCGCAAACGGGGGGGCGCGGGCCTGTCCCGGCACAAGGAGCAGGGTCGCGTGACGCAAGACAGCCGCGAACGGGTCAAACGCGCCCTGTTGGTCTGGGCATTTCTGGGGCTGGCCGTGGGGATCGGGCTGCGCCTTGGCGGTTATCCGGGTCCGGCGGTGCTGTTGTGGCAGGCCAGCGTGCTGCCGATCCTGGCCGCGCTTCTGGTCGAGATCGCGCGCAGCCTTGGCCGCGGCGAGGTCGGTCTGGATATCGTCGCGGCGCTGTCGATGTCGGCGGCGCTGATCTTCGGAGAGACGCTGGCCGCCGCGGTGGTGGCGGTGATGTATTCCGGCGGCACGGTGCTGGAAAGCCTGGCCGAGGGCCGCGCCCGGCGCGAGATGAGCGCGCTGCTGTCGCGGGTGCCGCGCAGCGCCACGCGGCACCGCGACGGTGCGCTAGAAGAGGTGGCGCTGGACCAGATCGTCCCCGGCGACCGGCTGTTCATCCGCCAGGGCGATGTGGTGCCGGTGGACGGTTCCATCGCCTCGGAAACCGCCTTTGTCGATACTTCGGCGCTGACCGGGGAATCGCTGCCGCAGCGCCTGATCCAGGGCGCCGAGACGATGAGCGGCGCGACCAATGCGGGTGCGGCCTTCGATATGCTGGCGATCCGGCCGGCCTCGGAAAGCACCTATGCCGGGATCGTCCGCCTGGTCGAGGCGGCGCAACGCTCAAAAGCGCCGATGTCGCGGCTGGCGGATCTGTGGTCGCTGGGGTTTCTGGTGGTGACGGTGGCGATCGCGGCGGCGGCCTGGTGGACGACGGGCGATCCGATCCGCGCGGTGGCGGTGCTGGTGGTGGCGACGCCCTGCCCGCTGATCCTGGCGGTGCCGATCGCGCTGGTCGCGGGCATGTCGCGGGCGGCGCATTTCGGCGTGCTGGTGAAGGGCGCGGGGCCGCTGGAGGCGATGGCGCGGATCCGCACGCTGATTCTGGACAAGACCGGCCCGCTGACCGACGGTCGCCCCCGGATCGTCTCGGTCGAGCTTCACGCGGGCTTCACCGAGGATGAGGTGCTGCGCTACGCCGCCGCGCTGGATCAGGCCTCGAAACACCCGGTGGGGCAGGCGGTGGTGGCCGCAGCAGTTGCGCGGCAGTTGGCGCTTCCGGTGCCCTCCGCGGTGGCCGAGGAGCCGGGCGAGGGTGTCGAGGGTCTGGTCGAGGGGCGCCGGGTTCTGGTCGGCGGCGTCGATTTCGTGGCCGCGCGGTTGGCGCAGGGCGCAGAGGCCGCGCCGCAGAGCCGGGTCGCGGTGGGGGCTGCGGCGGGAGCCGTGCTGGTGGCGGTGGCGGTCGACGGGGTGCTGGCGGGCACGCTGGTGATGGCCGATCCGCTGCGCCAGGAGGTGGGCGTGATGCTGGCGGCACTGCGCGCCGGCGGGGTTGAGCGCATCCTGCTGGCCACCGGCGACCGCGCCGAGGTGGCCGAACGGGTGACCGAGGGGCTGGGGCTGGATGCCTTGCGCGCCGGGCTGACCCCGGGGCAGAAGGTGGATCTGGTCCTTGCGGAACGCGCCCGGGCGCCGGTGATGATGGTCGGCGACGGCATCAACGACGCGCCCGCGCTGGCCGCCGCCGATGTCGGTGTGGCGATGGGCGCGCGCGGCGCCGCGGCCTCGGCCGAGGCTGCCGACGTGGTGTTGCTGGTCGATCAGATCGGTCAGCTGAGCACCGGCCTGCAGATCGCCCGCCGCGCCCGTGGGATCGCGTTGCAAAGCGTCGCCGCCGGGATCGGCCTGTCGGTCGTCGGCATGATCGCGGCGGCCTTTGGCTATCTGACACCGGTCGAAGGCGCGCTGTTGCAAGAGGGGATCGACGTCGCGGTGATACTCAATTCGCTGCGCGCGCTGCGGATTCCGGCGGCGGTGGCGGCGCTCGACCGGCCGGATCTGGTGCCCGAGTAGCGGCGATCCGCACGGGCGCGGCAAGAACCGACCCGAGGTTCTCCGTTCGGCTCTCATGGCTTCACTTTGACCAGCATGCACGGGAGTGTTTGTTAACAAACCTTGCAAACTGACCTATCGTCCGAGGCAGTATTGGTGGCACCGCGACGGCACGGTCCTAGGCCCGCGTTCCGCTGTCGGCGCATGGTGGTGAGGGGCGTCATGCCGCGACTAGAGTGATCAAGGCATTGCGCGAATTCCGCGGGGTCACATGCCCCTATTGCGGCCATAATACCCGTCTGTTTTCAGGGTATTGCGGGCTTTGCCATCAGCGCAAACCCTTTGCAAGCCGGCTGCCGGTCATCCTGCTTTACCTAGCGGTGCCGCTACTGGCGCTGACGGTCTACATGATCGTGCGCCTCGTCTGACGGGGGCCGCGTCAGACGATCACCTCCATCGGAGTCTGCGTGCCGACGCCGAACACCCGCTTGTAGCGCGCGACCTCATCCGCCGGGCCCATCGCCTTGTTGGGATTGTCCGACAGCTTCACCGTCGGCCGCCCATCGGCGCTGACGGCCTTGCAGACCAGGCTGAAGGGCACCAGCGCGTCGCCCGGCACCAGCCCGCGGAAATCGTTGGTCAGCAGCGTGCCCCAGCCAAAGCTGATCCGCACCCGACCGGCGAAGCGACGGGTCAGCTCTTCGATCCGGTCGACGTCCAGCCCGTCGGAGAAGATCACCAGCTTTTCGCGCGGATCTTCACCACGCGCCTGCCACCAGGCAATGGCGGCCTCGGCCCCGGCCACCGGATCGCCGCTGTCGATGCGGATCCCGGTCCAGGAGGTCAGCCAATCGGGCGCATGGGCCAGGAAGCCCTCGGTGCCGTAGGTGTCGGGCAGGATGATGCGCAGCATGCCATCATGTTCCTCGTGCCAATCCTCCAGCACCCGGTAGGGGGCCTGGCGCAGGGCGTCGTCGGTATCGGCCAGCGCGGCATAGACCATCGGCATCTCATGCGCGTTGGTGCCGATCGCCTCCAGATCGCGGTTCATCGCGATCAGGCAGTTCGAGGTGCCGACGAAGGCCTTTCCCAGCCCCTCTTGCAGGGCCTGGACGCACCAATCCTGCCACAGGAAGGAATGCCGCCGCCGCGTGCCGAAATCCGCCAGCCGCAGATCGGGTACCTGTTTCAGGCGCTCGACCTTCTCCCACAGCTTGGTCATGGCGCGGGCGTAAAGGATCTGCAGCTCGAACCGCCGCATCTGGTTCAGCACGGCGCGCGAGCGCAGCTCCATCAGCACCGCAAGCGCCGGGATCTCCCAAAGCATCACCTCGGGCCAGGAGCCTTCGAAGGTCAGCTCATACTGGCCGTCGCGCTTTTCCAGATGGTAGGGCGGCAGTTGCAGGTTCTCGAACCATTCCATGAAGTCGGGGCGGAACATCTGGCGCTTGCCGTAGAACATGTTGCCGCGCAGCCATGTGCTTTCGCCGCGCCCCAGCCGGAGCGAGCGGATGTGATCCAGCTGCTCGCGCAATTCGCCCTCGTCCACCAACTCGGCCAGGCGGATGGATTTTGAGCGGTTGATCAGGCTGAAGGTCACTTGCGTGTCGCGCCGGTTTCGAAAAATAGACTGACACATCAATAGCTTGTAGAAATCAGTGTCGATCAGCGAGCGCACGATCGGGTCGATCTTCCACTTGTGATTATAGACGCGTGTGGCGATATCGACCATGCTCAGCCCTCCAGCACGACGCCGGCGGCGCGCATCGCCTTGCGGGCGGCCTCAAGGCTGCCGTCCAAGTCGATCGCCCGGCAGGCGTCCTCGCGCACCGTGACGTCATAGCCCAGCCGCGCGGCGTCGAGCGCCGAATATTGCACGCAGAAATCGGTGGCGAGGCCGACAAGCGTCAGCCGCGAAACCCCGCGCGTGCGAAGATAGCCGTCCAGGCCGGTCGGGGTTTCGTGGTCATTCTCGAAAAAGGCGGAATAGCTGTCAACGCCCGCGCGAAATCCCTTGCGGATGATCAGATCGGCCGCGTCGGTGTTCAGATCGGGGTGGAAATCGGCGCCTTTCGTCCCGATCACGCAATGGTCTGGCCAGAGCACCTGCTCGCCATAGGGCAGGGTGGTGACGCTGAAGGGCGCAGCACCCGGGTGCGACGACGCGAAAGAGCCGTGCCCGGCCGGGTGCCAATCCTGGGTCAGCACCTTGACCTGATACGCCTCCAGCAGGGCGTTGACGGGGGCCAGGATCTCGTCCCCGCCAGCCACCGCCAGCGCGCCGCCGGGGCAAAAGTCGTTCTGGATGTCGATCACGATCAGCGCGTCAGGGGTCGGGTGCATGGGCGCCTCCTTGTTAAGAAAGGCCTATGGCGCGGGGGGGCGGTCGTCAATGGTACGGCGCCGGGGTATGGCGCCGGTTCGGCGGCCGGGGCGCGATCCCTTTCATCTTGGTCCAAATACTCAAATGCGGCCTCTGCCCCGCGCCGCGCTTGCCCGATCCGCACGGCGGCGCTAGCAAGGCGCCATGATCACGGTCGCCGCCCTTTACCACTTCACCCGCTTCACCGATCCGGCGGCGCTACATCCGCCGCTGGCAGAGCTTTGCGCGGCGCAGGGCGTGCGCGGCACGCTTTTGCTGGCGGACGAGGGCATCAACGGCACCATCGCGGGCAGCCGGGAAGGGGTCGACGCGGTGCTGGGCCATATCCGGGCGCTGCCGGGCTGCGCCGGGCTGGAGTGGAAGGAAAGCGTGGCGCAGGAGATGCCCTTTGGCCGGATGAAGGTGCGGGTGAAGCGTGAGATCGTGACGATGGGGCAGCCGCAGGTCGATCCGCTGGCCGGCACCGGGCACTATGTCGACCCCGCCGACTGGAACGCGCTGATCGCGGCGCCGGATGTCGCGGTGATCGACACCCGCAATGATTACGAGGTGGCGATCGGCAGTTTCAAAGGCGCGATAGACCCTGACACAGCCAGATTCCGCGACTTCCCCGCCTGGTGGGAGGCAAACCGCGACCGCTTCGAGGGCAAGCGCATCGCGATGTTCTGCACCGGCGGCATCCGCTGCGAGAAGGCAACGAATTATCTGATCGGGCAGGGGGTGGCCGAGGTGCATCACCTCAAGGGCGGCATCCTGAAATACCTCGAAGAGGTGCCCGAGGATACCAGCCTGTGGCACGGCGAATGTTTCGTCTTCGACCAGCGGGTCAGCGTCGGCCACGGTCTGGTGCCGGGCGATTACCAAAGCTGCCACGCCTGCCGGCGCCCGGTGTCTCAGGCCGATCGACGCCATCCCGATTACGAGGAAGGGGTGCAATGCCCGGCCTGCAAGGATGAGTATTCTCAGGCCGATCGCACCCGGTTCCGCGAACGGCAGCGGCAGGTGGCGCGCGCCGCCGAGCTGGGCGGGCGCCACCTGGGACAGGTGCTAAGCTAGGCACCATCGTCCCCCGGCGGGTGCGGCAACCCGGCCGCCTTCATGCTCGGCCCGGCGTGCCCCAGCCCGGGCCAAGCCAATCAATCCGCGTGCCGCCTTGCTTCCCGCCACGTCGGCGTTGCGCGCAAGGTGGCCCGGATTTCGACAGTTGACGTAACGTAATCCAATGTGCAATCGAGTAACATCTGCGCTTTGCGACGGCGGGTCGTCTTGACGCGCTCCCGCCAAAACACAATCTTGCGATCAGACGTGAGCTTTGGCCCGCCGGCCGCTGTCTGTGCGTGCCGCAGGAAGGCCTTTTCGATGCCCGATCATATTCGCTATCACCGCATTGCCGCGCTCGTCGTCTTGATCGTCGCCGGTGCCTGGGTCCTGACCGGCCAGTTCTCGGCCGTCGGCAGCCAAGAGGCGCAGGCGGCGCAGAAGCCCACGCCCGCCGCGACGCCGTCCGACGCGGCCCGTGATCTGCCGACGGTCGCGGTGATCACGCCGGTCTACCGCGCGCACAGTCAGGCAATCACGATCTCGGGGGCGACGGCGCCGGACAAGGCGACCGCCTTGGCCGCGCGCACCAGCGGGATCATCGAAGCCCTGCCGGTGCAGAAGGGCGCGCGCATCGCCCGGGGCGCGTTGGTGGTGCGTATCGAGGGGCCGGAATTCGCCGCCAACGTCACCACCGCCGAAGCGCTGCTGGCGCAACGGCGGCATGAGCTGTCGGTGGCCGAGAAGCTGAACAAGTCCGGCAATACATCCGACACGGCGCTGACCGCGGCGCGGTCTAGCATGGCCGCGGCCGAGGCGCAGCTTAGCCAGGCGCGCGCCGCCGCCGACCGGCTGACGCTGGTCGCGCCGTTCAATGGGGTGGTGGGCGACGTGCCGGTGGAGCTGGGCGAATGGGTGCAGACTGGCACGCCGGTGGCGCGGCTTCTGGCGCTGGATCCGATCGTGGTGAAGGCCGAAGTCAGCGAAACCGACATCGGCCTGATCCATGTCGGATCGAAGGCAGAGGTCCGGCTGATCGACGGGCGCCGACTGCAGGGCAAGGTGCGTTTCGTGGCGGCCGAGGCCTCATCCAAGACACGCACCTTCCCGGTGGAGGTGGCGCTGCCCAACCCGGACGGCAAGATCCCCGCCGGCATGACCGCGGAGCTGACGCTTTTCGCCCCCGCGGTGCAGGCGGTTCAGGTGCGCCGGTCGGTGATCACGCTGTCGGGCGACGGCACCCTGGGGGTGCGCGCCGTCGGGTCCGACGATGTGGTGAAGTTCATCCCCGTCAAGCTGATCGACGACACGCCGGACGGGCTGATCATCACCGGGGTGCCGCAGGGGCTGCGGGTGATCGTTTCGGGGCAGGACATGGTGAAGGACGGGGCCCGGGTGAATGCCGTGGCCCAGCCCGCCGGCCAGCCGCTGGAATGAGGCGCATGGCATGAAACTTGTCGAAACCGCGATCCGCAATGCGCGGCTGACGATCTCGGTCCTGGTGTTCCTGATGATCGCCGGGGCCATGGCCTATATCTCGATCCCGAAAGAGGCCGAGCCCGACGTCCAGATCCCGATTATCTATGTCTCGATGACCTATACGGGGATTTCCCCCGAGGACAGCGAGCGGCTGCTGCTGCGGCCGATGGAAAGCCAGCTGAAGAACATCTCGGGGATCAAGAAGATGACCTCGACCGCCTATCTGGGCGGCGGCAACGTGCTGATCGAATTCGTGGCGGGGGCGAACCTCGACAAGGCGCTGACGGATGTGCGCAACGGCGTGCAGGACGCCAAGCCCAAGCTGCCCGACGGCACGGATGAGCCACAGGTGCATGAGGTCAACGTCTCGGAATTCCCGGTGCTGGTGGTGACGCTGTCGGGCGATGTGCCCGAACGCGCGCTGACGCTGGCGGCGCGGGCATTGCGGGACCGGCTTGAGGAAGTGCCGGGCGTGCTGGAGGCCAAGCTTCAGGGCGTGCGCGATGACGTGGCCGAGGTGACGATCGATCCGGCGAAGCTGTCGTCCTACGGGCTGCGGGCCGATCAGCTGATCCAGGGGGTCGCGGCGAACAACCAGCTTGTTGCCGCCGGGGTGCTGGAAGGACGTCAGGGCCGCTATGCGATCAAGGTGCCGACGCTGCTGGAGACGATCAACGACGTGGCCGAGCTGCCGCTGATCGCCGAGGGCAACGCGATCGTGCGGGCCAAGGACATCGCCACCGTGCGGATGACCCAGAAGGACCCCGAGACGATCACCCGGCTGAACGGCCAGCCCGCGGTGGCGATCGAGATCTCAAAACGCGTCGGATCGAACCTGATCCAGACGGTGGATGCGGTGAAGGCGGTGACCGAGGCCGCGACGCCGCTGCTGCCCAAGGGCACGGTGGTCACCTTCTCGCAGGACAAGTCCGACAATATCCGCCAACTGCTGTCGGATCTGCAGAACTCGGTCCTGACGGCGGTGATCCTGGTGTTCATCGTGATCCTCTTCGCGCTGTCGGGGCGGGCTTCTCTGCTGATTGGCCTGGCGATCCCGGCGTCCTTCCTGATCGGGATTCTGGGCCTCGACCTGGCCGGGCTGACGGTGAATATCGTGGTGCTGTTCAGCCTGATCCTGGCGGTGGGGATGCTGGTCGATGACGCGATCATCGTCACCGAATACGCCGAACGCCGGATGAGCGAGGGGATGGACAAGCGCGCGGCCTTCGCGCTGGCGTCGCACCGCATGGCGGGGCCGGTGATCGCGGCGACGATGACGCGGGTGGCGGCGTTCTCGCCCTTGCTGTTCTGGCCCGGCGTCGTCGGCGAGTTCATGAAATACATGCCGATCACGCTGATCGCGACGCTGTCGGCCTCGATGCTTTACGCGCTGGTCTTCGCGCCAACCCTGGGCGCAATCGTCGCGCGCCCGGTGATCGAGACGGCGACCCATCGCGACGGGCTATACATGAAGCTGGTGGGCCGGGCGATCCGCCATCCCTGGCTGGTGATGACGCTGGCCGTGGCCGCGCTGGTGGCGGTGCCGGTGGCCTATGGCAAGTTCGGCAAGGGGGTGGAGTTCTTCCCCAATGTGGAACCCGATTACGGCCTGCTTTACGTCCACGCGCGCGGCAACCTGTCGATCGACGAGAAGGATCAGCTGGTGCGCCAGGCCGAGGGTCGCATCCTTGGCTGGCCGGGGATCAAGACGGTCTATACCCGGTCGGGCAAGGCCGGCGGGCAGGGCAACGATGTCGCCGCCGATGTGATCGGGGTGATCCAGTACGAATTCGTCGACTGGCGCCAGCGCAAGCCCGCGAACCAGATCCTCGCGGATCTGCGCAAGGTGATGGTCGGCATTCCGGGGGTCGATGTCGAGGTTTCGGTCCCGCAGGCGGGGCCGCCCACCGGCAAGGCGATCCAGGTGCGGCTGACGGCGGTGGATCCGGCGCTGTTGCCGGCGGCGGCGCGGCAGGTGGCGGCGAAGCTGCGCACCATGCCTGATGCGATCGACGTGGATGACGGCCTGCCGCTGCCCGGCGTCGATTGGGAGCTGCAGGTGGACCGCGCCCAGGCCGCCCGCTACGGCATCACGCCCGGCGCGATCGGGGCGATGGTGCGGATGGTGACCGGCGGGCTGAAGCTGTCGGAATTCCGGCCCACGGGGGCGGATGACGCCGTCGACATCACCCTGCGCCTGCCGCGTGAGCAGCGCACGATATCAGAGCTGGACCAGCTGCGGATTGCGACCAATGCGGGACCGGTGCCGATCTCGAATTTCGTGACCCGGGTGGCGGCGCCGACGGTAGGCACCCTGACGCGGATCGACGGGGTGCGCGCGGTGACGGTGCAGGCCAATATCCCCGCCGGGTTGCAGCAAGATCCGGTGCGTCAGGAGGTGGCCAAGATGGTCGCCGGGATGGGGCTGGAAAAGGACGGGGTGCGCTGGACGATGGCCGGTGCCGATCAGGACCAGAAGGATGCGCAGGCTTTTCTGGGCAAGGCCTTCCTGGCGGCGATGGCGCTGATCTTCGCGGTGCTGCTCGCGCAGTTCAACCGCTTCATCTCGGTCGGGCTGGTGCTGTCGGCGGTGGTGATGAGCACCATCGGCGTGTTCCTCGGGCTGATGATCATGGGCCAGCCCTTTGGCGTGGTGATGACCGGGATCGGGATCATCGCGCTGGCCGGGGTGGTGGTGAACAACAACATCGTGCTGATCGACACCTACGACCAGTTGCGCGACGGCGGGATGGAGAAGGTCGCGGCAATACTCGAGACCTGCCGTGAACGCGCCCGCCCCGTGGTGCTGACCGCGCTGACCGCCATTCTGGGCGTGCTGCCGATCGCCTTCGGGCTGAACCTGGAACTGCTGGGGCATGAGACGACTTATGGCGCGCCCTCGACGCAATGGTGGATCTCGCTGTCGTCGGCGATCGTCTTCGGGTTGGCGTTTGCGACGGTGCTGACGCTGATCGTGACGCCCTCGATGCTGATGCTGGTGTCGCGCGACGGGCCGCGAAAATGGCGCTGGTTCGGCTGGATGCGGCGGCGGCGCTAGGCCGCGTGGCGCATCGGGCGGGCTAGGGCCCGAGGGCGGCGCCGGTCGGGTCTTTGAGGCGCAGGCGCTCCTCGGACGGGACGGTCTGGCGTTCGATCATCCGGTGGACATGGGGGCGGCCCGGGCCCTTGTGCAGCGCCAGCAGCTTTTCATGGACCTCGGCATCGGCCTGGGTGCGGCGCTCATTATGGCGGACGTAATCGGTCCAGGTGGGGACGTGGTAGGTCTCGGTCCAGATGTCGGGGTTTTCCAGATCGCGCAGCAGCGCCCATTGCTGCGCCCCGTCGCGGCGGCGGATGCGGCGGCGCAGGGTCATCACCGCCAGGAAGGCCGGCACGTCGTGCTGCGCGATCTCGTAATCCACCATCACCATGATCGGCCCCGATTGCGGCTGGACGTCGAGCCGCAGCAGCGGTTCCGAAAACCGCCCCAGCGGATCGAGGTTCAGCCCCCCCAGCTCTTCCAGCGGCCAGCGCAGCCCGACCAGCGCGCCGACGACCAGCACCGCCGAGGCGCCCTCCAACGCGACCGGCATGCCATGGCCCTGCGCCACCGCGCCCCAGATCCAGGCGCCCGTGGCCATGCCGCCGAAGGTGGCCGTCTGGTAAAGCGCCAGCGCCCGGCCCACCACCCAGCGCGGCGTGGTCAGCTGCACGGTGACGTTGAACAGCGACAGCGCCAGTACCCAGCAGGCCCCGGCGATCAGCAGCGCCAGGCAATCGACGGCGAAAAGCGTGCTTTGGCCCAGCCCGAAGGTCGCCACGGCGAAACCCGCGAAGGCGCCCCGCACCACATTTTCGTTCGAGAACCGCACCCGGATGCGGGCGTTCGAAAAGGCACCGAGGATCGCGCCGACCCCGAAGGCGCCCAGCAGCACGCCGTACCCCAGCGCGTCGGTCTTCAGCAGGTCACGCGCCACCAGCGGCAGGAGCGCCAGCACCGACACGGCCGCGACCCCGAACAGAAAGCCCCGGCCCATCAGCCGCAGCAGATGCGGCGACATCGAGACATAGCGCAGCCCGGCCCCGATGGCGCGGCCGAATTGTTCGCGCGGCAGGGTGCGGGGCGCGGCTTCGGGGTGCCAGCGAAACAGCGCGAAGATCAGCATGACATAGGAGGCCGCGTTGACCGCAAAGGCCACCGCCACGCCTGCCGTCGCCACGATCGCCCCGCCGATCGCCGGCCCGACCGAGCGCATCATGTTGAACCCCATCGAGTTCACCAGCACCGCCTTCGACAGATCCTCCTTGCCGATGATGTCGCCCATCGAGGCCTGCCAGGACGGGTTGTTCAGCGCCTGCCCGCAGCCGATCAGGAAAGTGAAGGCCAGCAGCGTATAGGGCCCGAGCAGCCCCATGAAGGCCACCGCTGCCAGCATCGCCGAGATCACCAGCATGAAAATCTGCGCGGTCAGCATGATCCGGCGGCGCTCAAACGAATCGGCGAGAGCGCCGGCGGGCAGGGCGAACAGCATGATCGGCAGCGTGGTCGAGGCCTGTACGAGGGCGACGAGCGCATGGGAATCGGTCAGAGAGGTCATCGCCCAGCTTGCGCCGACGCCCTGGATCAACCCGCCCAGGTTCGACAGCAGCGCCGCCGTCCAGAGCGCGCGAAAGGCCGGATTCCGAAATACCGCCAGAAGCGACGGGCGCTCGGGCACGATCTTCTCCTTCTCGATGCGTCCTTCCCGGATACGCTGGCGCGGATGCTCCGGCAAGATGTGCTGGCAAGATGGGGGCGATGCCGATGGCGTATTTGGGGAACAATGAAAGGGGGCGACCGGTCCCGGACCGTCAGGCCTGGCGCAATTCGGCAAGCACCGCCGCCAGACCTTGCCGCCAGTCGGGGCGGTCGATGCCGAAGGCGTCCTTCAGCGCGCTGCAATCGAGGCGGGAATTCAGCGGGCGTTGGGCCGGGGTGGGGTAGGCGCTGGTCTCGATGTCGGTGACGGCGCAGGACAGATCGGATTGGGCGAAGATTTCGCGCGCGAAATCCGCCCAGCTGACGTCGGGGGCGCCGCTGAAGTGATAGGTGCCGGCACGTTGCGGATCCTGCACCAGCGCCTCGGCCATGGGGATCAGCGCGGCCGCGATCGCCGCCGCCGGGGTCGGGCCGCCGATCTGGTCGGCGACGATGTTCAGCGCGTCGCGCTCGGCCCCCAGCCGCAGCATCGTCTTCACGAAATTCGCGCCATGGGCCGAGAACACCCACGAGGTCCGCAGGATCGCATGCGTCCCGCCGGCCAGCCGCACCCCCGTCTCGCCCGCCAGCTTGCTGTGCCCGTAGACGCCCAGCGGGCCGGTGCGATCGCCCGGTTTCCGGGGGGCCCGGCCCGATCCGTCGAAGACGTAATCGGTGGAGACATGCAGAAACGGCAGCCCCCGCGCCGCCGCCGCGCGGGCCATGGCGGCGGGGGCCAGGCCGTTGATCGCGGCGGCGATCTCGGGCTCGTCCTCGGCGCGGTCGACGGCGGTGTAGGCGGCGGCGTTGATCACCGCCTCGGCCCCCGTGTTCAGCACGATCTCGGCGCAGCGGTCGGGATCCGTCAGATCCGCGGCCGTGCGGCCCAGGAAGGTGGCGTCGGGGGCGATCCGCGCCAGTTCCCGCGCCAGCTGCCCGGTTTCACCGAAGACCAGAAGCCTCATGCCAGGGTTCCCAGACGCTCGCCCACGCCGCCGCGATTTTGCAGCGCGCGCCACCAGGGTTCGTTGTCGAGATACCAGCGCAGGGTGCGGCGCAGGCCCTCTTCCAGCGTGACCGAGGGCCGCCAGCCCAGCTCGGTCCGGATGCGGGTGGGGTCGATCGCATAGCGCGCGTCATGGCCGGGGCGGTCGGTGACGAAGGTGATCTGATCGGCATAGGGGGTAGCGGCGGGGCGCATCTCGTCTAGCAGCGCGCAGATCATCCGCACCAGGTCGATATTGCGGACCTCATTCTCGCCGCCGATGTTGTAGCTGCACCCGACCGCGCCCCGGTCCAGCACCGTCAGCAGCGCGTCGGCGTGATCCTCGACATACAGCCAGTCGCGGATGTTCTGCCCCGCGCCATAGACCGGGATCGGCCGCCCGGACAGCGCGTTCAGGATCACCACCGGGATCAGCTTTTCGGGGAAATGATAGGGGCCGTAGTTATTCGAACAATTGGTCAGTAACGTGGGCAGGCCATAGGTTTCGTGCCAGGCGCGGACCAGATGGTCCGACGCGGCTTTTGACGCCGAATAGGGGCTGCGCGGATCGTAGGGTGTGTCCTCGGTGAACTGCCCCGTGGCGCCGAGAGAGCCGTAGACCTCATCGGTCGAGATATGGTGAAAGCGGAAACTCGCGGGCCGGCCGGCGTGGACCCAATGGGCGCGGGCGGCCTCTAGCAGGGTGTAGGTGCCGGTGACGTTGGTCTCGATGAAGGCGCCGGGGCCGTCGATCGACCGATCCACATGGCTTTCCGCCGCAAGGTGCATGACCGCGTCGGGCGCATGGCTGGCGAAGATCCGATCCAGCGCGGCGCGGTCACGAATATCCGCTTTTTCAAAGGCATAGAGCGGGCTGTCCGCCACTGGTGCGACATTGTCGAGGCAGGCGGCATAGGTCAGCGCGTCAAGGTTCACCACCCGGTGGCCGCGCGCCACCGCCTGCCGCACCACCGCCGAGCCGATGAAGCCCGCCCCCCCCGTGACCAGAAGTTTCATCGCGTGGCCTCATAAACGAACGGTGAGTCGAAATCCCGCATCAGCGGTGCGGCGGCATCCTTGGCCGAGAGGACCGCCAAGCCCGGGTCGATCCCCCAGTCGATGCCGATCTCGGGGTCGTCGAACCGCACTGCGCCATCGCAATCGGGGGCGTAGTAGTCAGAGCATTTGTAGATCACCTCGACCTCCTCCGTGAGGGTGAGGAAGCCGTGCAGGAAGCCTTCGGGGATCAGCAACTGCCGCCCATTTTCGAACGATAGTTCGTGTCCGGTCCAATGCCCGTAGCGGGGTGATCCCTTGCGGATATCGACGGCCACATCGAACAGCCGTCCACGCCCGCAGCGCACCAGCTTGGCCTGTGCATGTGGCGGCGCCTGAAAATGCAGCCCGCGCACGGTGTTTTGCTTCGCCGAAAGCGAATGGTTGTCCTGCACGAAGTCGATGTCGGCCCCCGCCGCCGCCATTGCGGCCCGGTTCCAGCTTTCCGAAAAGAAGCCGCGCGCGTCGCCGAAACGGTCGGGGGTGATCAGCAGGACCTCGGGAAGGGCGGTGGATTCGATCTTGATGGCCATGTGGTCCTATTCCTCGAGCAGCCGCATCAGATAGAGGCCGTAGCGGTTCTTCTGATAGCGCTCTGCCTGGGTGCGCAACATCTCGCGGTCGATCCAGCCCGCGGCAAAGGCGATTTCCTCGGGGCAGCCCGATTGCAGGCCTTGCCGGTCCTCGAGCGTGCGCACGAAATTGCCCGCGTCCAGCAGGCTGGCATGGGTGCCGGTGTCAAGCCACGCAATGCCGCGGCCCATCAGTTCCACCGTCAGCGCGCCCTCGGCGAGGTAGCTTTCCAGCAGTGTCACGATCTCCAGCTCACCCCGGGCCGAGGGGCGCACCGACCGCGCCCGTTCGGACGCCGTGCCGTCCAGGAAATAGAGCCCGGTGATCGCAAAGTTGGAGGGCGGCTTGCTGGGTTTCTCGATCAGCGCGCGGACCTTGCCGCCGGGTTCGAAATCCACCACGCCGTAGCGCTCGGGATCGGTGACGCGATAGCCGAAGACGGTGCCGCCTTCGGGCTGCGCACCGGCGCGGCCTAGAATTCCCGGCAAGCCGTGGCCGAAGTAGATGTTGTCGCCCAGCACCATCGCCGAAGGCGCGCCATCAAGGAAATCCTCGGCCAGCAGATAGGCCTGCGCCAGACCGTCGGGCGTGGGTTGGGGGATGTAGGTCAGGCGCAGCCCCCATTGGCTGCCGTCGCCCATCAGGCGCTGAAACTGGTCCAGATCCTGCGGCGTGGTGATCACCGCGATCTCGCGGATCCCCGACAGCATCAGCACGCTGATCGGGTAGTAGATCATCGGCTTGTCGTAGATCGGAAGCAGCTGCTTCGACAGCCCCATGGTCACCGGATACAGCCGTGTCCCAGACCCCCCTGCGAGGATAATTCCCTTGCGGTCCATGACCGTCCTTTCGCTTCCTGCCGTCCCTGATATCGTGGCTTTAGCATATATGGCCGGGCCATGGCGCGAAACCGTATTGGCCCGTGTTGCGCAACGAAGCGAAGCTGGAAGAGGCCCTTGGGATACCTATGTGCAACAAGGAGCGTTGGCACCCGCCCGCACAGAGACAATCGCTAGGAAAGCCCGGCCACCGCGCGCGCCATGACCTTGAGCCCGGTCGCGAGATCCTCCTCGTGGGTGTCCTCGTCGAAATTGTGGCTTACGCCGCCGATCGAGGGCACGAAGAGCATCGCCACCGGCATGTGCCGCGCCACGTTGGTGGTGTCGTGCAGCGCGCCAGAAGGCATCCGGCGCCATTTGCCCGGCGCCTCGGCCTCGGCCGCGTCGGCCAGGGCCTGTTGCAGGCGGTCATCCATCGCCACCGGCTCCAGCCCCAGCATCTTGCCGAGCTGCAGGTCCAGGCTGCGGGCCCCGGCCACCTCGACGATGGTATCGCGAATGATCCGCTCCATCCGGGCCAGACGGTCGCTGTCGCCGTCGCGCCACTGCATCGAAAAGACCACCTTCCCCGGCACGATCGACGAGCCATTGGGATGCACGCTGACATGGCCGATGGTCCAGACGGTTTCGGGGCGCACCACGTTGCGCAGTCGGTCGTTGAGCTGCTGGTTGAAATCCGCAAGCCCCTGGAAGGCGTCGCGGCGCAGGTGCATCGGCGTGGTGCCGGCGTGGTTCGATTGCCCGGTCAAGGTGATCTCGATCAGCCGGATGCCGACGATCGCGGTCACCACGCCCACCGCCTCTTTCGCGCTGTCCAGGTAGGGGCCCTGTTCGATATGCGCCTCGATGAAGCCGGTGAAGCGCGCGGGATCCAGGAAGTCGCCCGACACCAGATCGGCCATCCGTGCCCGGCCCTCGGCATAGGTAGTGCCATCCGAGGCGGTCAGAAGGTCGGCCTCGGCCAGGCTGCGCCCGCCGGCCCAGACGGTCGATCCGGTGGTGACGCCGAAGCGCCCCTCTTCGTCCTGGAAGCTGACGACCGAGATCGCGGGGCCGCCGGCCTCTTTCGCCGCGCGGGCGACCTCTAGCGCGGCCATCACGCCATAGGCACCGTCCAGCCAGCCGCCCTCGGGCTGGGTGTCGGAATGCGATCCCATCAGCAGGCTGGGCCCGTCGCCCGCCAGACCGAAGAGGTTGCCGACCGGATCGAAATAGGGTGTCAGCCCGGCGTCGCGGAACTGCTGGGCCAGCCATTTGCGCGCCTCTATATCCTTGTCGGAATAGGCGGGGCGCACCACGCCGGTTCCGACCGCGCCGATCGCGCGCAGCGCATGCAGGCTGTCAAGGAAGCGCTGCGGATTGGGTTGCATGGTTGGCCCTCCTGTTGCTTGTTTTATCTGCTCCTCTACCAGTCTGGCGACCCCGTGGCCACTTGGCGGGCCGGAAAACTTCGCATAGGCAGGGGGCGCGAGAGGGACGAGAAATGACACATCTTTGGGTACGGGCCGAGCAGCGCCTGAACGAGGAACGGGTGGGCCTGACCCCCGAGGGCGCGGCGGTGCTGATCGCGGTGGGGCTGCGCGTGACGGTCGAGGACAGCCATGTCCGCGCGATCGGGATTGACGGCTACCGCGCCGCGGGCTGCGAGATCGCGGCCGAGAATTCCTGGCCCGACGCGCCGCGCGACGCGATCGTCTTCGGCCTGAAGGAGCTGCCCGAGGACGGCACCCCGCTGATCCACCGCCACATCATGTTCGGCCATGCCTACAAGGGCCAGCCGGTGGGGCAGGACCTTCTGCGCCGCTTTCGGGCCGGGGGTGGCGCGCTGTACGATCTGGAATATCTGGTCGACGAGGGCGGGCGCCGGGTCGCGGCCTTCGGCTATTGGGCCGGTTTCGCCGGCGCTGCCGTGTCGCTGAAATGCTGGGCCGCGCAGCAACGTGGCAAGATCGCCGGCCCGGTGCGCCAATACCCCGGCAAGGACGCGCTGCTGACAGATCTGCGGGCCGAGCTGGACGCCACCGGCCCCGCCCGGCCGCGCGCGCTGGTCATCGGCGCGCTGGGCCGCGTCGGCACCGGTGCTGCCGATCTCTGCGCCGCGATGGGCGTAGCCGTCACCAAATGGGACATGGCCGAAACCGCCGATGGCGGCCCCTTCCCCGAGGTGCTGGCGCATGAGATTTTCCTGAACGCGATCCTCGCCCGCCCCGGCTGCCCGGTCTTCGTGCCGGCCTCGGCCACGACCGACCCGCGCAAGCTGAGTGTGATCGGCGATATCGCCTGCGACCCGAGCTCGGATTTCTCGCCGATCAAGGTCTACGACCGGGTCACCAGCTGGGACGAACCGGCGCTGCGGGTCGCGGAAAACCCGCCGCTCGACGTGACCGCGATCGACAACCTGCCCTCGATGCTGCCGGTGGAAAGTTCGATCGATTACGCGGGCCAGCTGCTGCCCTCGCTTCTGACCCTCGATGCGCTGTCGGATGGCGTCTGGGGCCGGGCGAAGGCCGAGTTCGACCGACATTGCGCAAATCTTCAGGAGGCATGACATGACCATTCACTGGTGTGGCACCGGCCTGTCCGCGATCCCCGGCCTGCGCCGCCTGATCGCCGCGGGCCACAACGTGACCGTCTGGAACCGCACGCCGGAAAAGGCCAGGGCCGAGGTCGGTGACATCGCCTCCGACATCCGCGCCTACAGCCTGGAGGCGCTGACCGAGGCGCTGAAATCCGGTGATGTGGCGGTGTCGATGCTGCCCGCCGACCACCATGTGCCGATCGCCCAGGCCTGTCTGGCCCGGGGCGCGCATTTCGTGTCCTCCTCCTATATCGCGCCCGAGATGCGCGCGCTGGACGAAGCCGCGCGCGAACGCGGGCTGGTGCTGGTGAACGAGGTCGGCCTTGATCCCGGGCTTGATCATCTGATGGCGCATTGGCTGGTCTCGGATTACCGCAAGTCGAAGGCCTATGACGGCGCCAATGTGCTGTCCTTCACCTCCTATTGCGGCGGCATTCCGGCGCAGCCCAACGCGTTTCGCTACAAGTTCTCGTGGTCGCCGCTGGGTGTTCTGAAGGCGCTGCGCTCGCCCTCGCGCAGCCTGAAGAATTTCACCGAACTGAAGGTGCAGCGCCCCTGGGACGCGATCAGCCGCTACGACGCGCCGCTGCCCAAACCGGAAAGCTTCGAGGTTTATCCGAACCGCGATTCGCTGCCCTTCATTCAGGATTACCGCTTCGATTCCGACTGGAAGGTGAAGGATTTCGTTCGCGGCACCCTGCGCCTGAACGGCTGGGCCGATGCTTGGGCCCCGGTCTTCGCCGAGATCGAGACCCTGCAGGGCCCCGAAGGCGAGGCGCGGCTGAAGGAGATGTCCGCCCAGTTCTGGCGCGACAACGCCTATGCCGAGGGCGAGGCCGACCGGGTCGTGCTGTTCGTCTCGCTCAAGGCCGAGAAGGACGGCGAGGCGGTCTATCACAAGACCTGGGCACTGGACGCGCAGGGCGATGCGCGCGGCACGGCGATGGCGCGGCTGGTGTCGCTGCCGGTGTCGCTGGCGGTGGAATCGGTGCAAAAGCGCGAGATCCCGGCAGGTGTTCACCCCGCGCCGCATGACCCGAAGCTGGTGGAACGCTGGCTGGAAAAGGTGAAGGGCCAGGCGCAGTACATGGCGGTGGTCGACCATCTGAGCTAGGGGGCGCGGCCCCCGTCGCCATTGTCGCTCGGACCAATGGCGGGCCAATGGCGACCCCCGGGATATCTCTGCCAGAAAGAAAGCAAAGCGGGCCTTTGTCTTTCTGGGCTTTCTTTCTGGCGAAAATATCCAACGGTGGCTGCGGTTCGCGGGGCGGTGGAGATGGGAAACCCCGGGGTCAGTCGGTCTCGGGCAATTCGACGGCCATACCGCGGGGTTCCACATCGACCTGGGCGATTGTCGTCGCGCCCTCGGCCGAGACCACGCCCATCGCCTCGAACTTGCGCGCCGAGGGCAGCACGCGGGCCTCGAAGGAGCCGACCGCGCGGTTGAAATGGTCGACCGACTGGCGCAGCGACTTGCCGACCTTGTCGACATGGCCCGCGAAGACGCCGAGCCGGTCGTAAAGCTCTTTCGCGGCCTTCTGCACCTCGACCGCGTTCTTGGCCATCTTCTCTTGCTGCCAGCCATAGGCGATCGCCTTGACCAGCGCGATCAGCGTCGTCGGGGTGGCGATCAGTACGCGGTTTTCGAACGCATATTCCAAAAGGCCCGGATCGGCTTCGACCGCGGCGGAAACGAAGGTTTCCCCGGGGATGAACATGACGACGAAATCGGGAGTTTCGGCGATCATGTCGTGATAGGCCTTCGAGGCCAGCAGCTTCACATGCTGGCGGACCTGCCGGGCGTGATGCAGGATATGCTTTTGCTGGCCCTCTGGGGTATCGGCCTCCAGCCCGTTCAGGAACGCGTCCAGCGGGGTCTTGGCGTCGACGACGATCACCTTGCCACCCGGCAGCCGGACGATCGCGTCGGGGCGCTGGCGGCCCTGATCGGTGTCGAAGCTGCGCTCCAACTCGAAATCCACATGCTCGGCCATGCCGGCCATCTCGAACACCTGACGCAGCTGCATCTCGCCCCAGCGGCCCCGGCTTTTCGGGGCCCGCAGCGCCTGCACCAGCTTGCGGGTCTCCTTTTCGAGGCTGGTGTTGTTCAGCGCCAAAGCCGCCATCTGTTCGCGGATCTGGCCATAGGCCTCGTTGCGGCTTTTCTCGATCTGGCCGATCATCGTGTCGAACTTGCCCAGCTTCTCGTTCAGCGGGGTCACCAGCGCATCGATGGCGGTCTGGCGCTTGGCCAGATCGTCTTGCGCGGTGGATTGGTGCTGCTTGAAGCGTTCCGACACGAGGTTGAGGAAGCTTTCCGAATTCTTCTGCAACACGCCGGCGGCCAGCGACTGGAAGCGATCCTCCAGCTCCTTGCGCACTGCGACCATGTCGGAGACCCGCGCCTCATGCTGCTCGCGCTCGGACCGGAGGCGTTCGTCCATCAGCGCGATCTGGGTGCTTTGCCGCGCCAGCCGGTCGCGGGCCTCCTGCAAGGCGGCCTCGGTTTCGGTCAGCTGCGCGGCGCGGGCCTCGGACGTGTCCAGCTGGCGGATCAGATCCTCGGACAGCCGGGTCTCTTCGGTCAGGCGGCGGCGGGTGGCGGCCAGTTTCGCGGCCAGCAGCAGGATCAGCGCCAGCGCCAGCGTCGCCGCGCCCAGCAGGATGCGCGGGTCGGTCAGGGCGATCTCTTGTCCGGCAAGGGCGATCATGTGCGGCCGAACAATCGTTCGATATCGGCAAGGCGCAGCTCGACATAGGTCGGGCGGCCGTGGTTGCACTGGCCCGACATCGGCGTTGCCTCCATCTCGCGCAGCAGCGCGTTCATTTCCTCGGCGCTCATCCGGCGGCCCGAGCGGACCGAGCCGTGGCAGGCCATGCGCGACAGCACCGCGTCGATGCGGGCGCGCAGGGTCTGGCTGTCGCCCATGTCGGCCAATTCGTCCAGGATGTCGCGGATCAGCCGCTGGGCATCGACCTGGCCCAGGATCGCGGGGGTTTCGCGCACCGCGATGGCGCCGCCGCCGAAGGGTTCGATCGTCAGGCCAAGGGTCGTCAGGTCTTCGGCCAGCTCCAACAGGCGGGCGGCATCGGATTCGGACAATTCCACGATCTCGGGGATCAGCAGGGCCTGCGCGGCGACGCCCCTGTCGGCCATCTGGGTTTTCAGCCGCTCATAGACCAGTCGTTCATGCGCGGCATGCTGGTCGACGATGACCATGCCGCGTTCGGTCTGGGCGATGATGTAGTTTTCATGCACCTGCGCGCGGGCCGCGCCCAGCGGGCGCTGGGTGTCCTCGGGGGTGGGGGCGCTGTCCTCGACCCGGGCCGAGGGCATCGGCGCCTCGGCGAAGCCGGGCATCGGGGCGGGCGCGGGCGCCTGCATGCGGTAGGCCATGTCGCGCGCGCCAAAGCTGGGCCGGTCCATCTGGTAGATGCGCGGCGGGGCGCCGGGCGGGGGGGCGGATTCGGGCCGGAAGGCACCCAAAGTGGCGCCGGCCACGGTGGAAGAGGCGCGGTGCCCGGCCTCGGCCAGCGCGTGGCGCAGCGCCGAGACGATCAGCCCGCGCGCAAGGCCGGGATCGCGGAAGCGGACCTCGGATTTCGCGGGGTGGACGTTTACATCGACCAGCTCCGGATCGCAGGTGAGGTAGAGTGCGGCGGCGGGGAAACGGTCGCGGCTGAGCACATCCATATAGGCCGCGCGCAGCGCACCGATCAGCACCCGGTCCTGCACCGGACGGCCGTTGACGAACAGGTATTGCGCGACGGAGGAGCCGCGCGAATAGGTCGGCAGCGCGGCATAGCCGGTCAGGCGGAGGCCCTCGCGCTCGGCGTCGATCTTCAGGGCGTTCTCGGCGAAATCTGCGCCGATTACCCGGGCCAGCCGGCCATGCAACGCGTCAAACAGATCGCCCGACTCGGCATCGGCGCGGAAGGTGACTCGGCCCCCGTCGTTTGATGTTGGGCCGCCGCCCGACACGTCGCGCAGGGTGAAGGCGACGTGGGGTTCGGCCATCGCCAGGCGCTTGACCACCTCGCCGATTGCCTGCGCCTCGGCCCGGTCGGTGCGCAGGAATTTCAGCCGCGCGGGGGTGGCGTAGAACAGATCGCGCAGCTCGACCACCGTGCCGCGGGTCAGGGCGGCGGGCTTTACCGGCGCGATGCGGCCACCCGCGACCGAGATCGCCGCCGCCGCATCCCCGCCGGCGCGCGAGGTGATCGTCAGCCGCCCCACGGCGCCAAGCGAGGGCAGCGCCTCGCCCCGGAAGCCGAAGGAATGGATGTTCAGAAGGTCCGAGCCGTCAATCTTCGAGGTCGCATGACGCGCTAGCGCCAGCGGCAGATCCTCGGCCGTCATGCCGCAGCCGTCGTCGGTGATGCGGATCAGCGTCTTGCCGCCATCGGCCTGTTCTACACTGATCCGGGTGGCGCCGGCGTCCAGCGCGTTCTCGACCAGCTCCTTCACCGCCGAAGCGGGGCGTTCGACCACCTCGCCCGCCGCGATCCGGTTGATCGCGGATTCGTCGAGCTGGCGAATGATCGGGCGGTCGGCTGCGCCTATGTTGGGGCTTTGGACGTTCATACCACCAGAACTAGCAGGTCCGCAGAGATTCGGCCACAGCATAGGCGGGCGCCAAGCGCCACCCCGCCCCACGACAAGCACGGCCCCGCCCCACCGGGTGGGGTCAGTTCCCGGCGCCGGCTCCGTCGGTGGCCTGCAGGCCCCGGGGCTGGCCGACCACGACGAAACGCAGGGCATCGGGCCTGAAAAGCCGCTTTGCCACGCGGTCCAGATCGGACAGCGTCAGCGCCTCGATCTGGGCGTTGCGGGTGGCGATATAGCTGATCGGCATGTCGTCAAGCTGCATCCCCACCAGAATCTGCGCGATCCGGGCGTTGCCGTCGAAGCGCAGCGGATAGGCACCGGTAAGGTAGGTCTTGGCCGCGTCGAGTTCGGCCTGCGTCACGCCGGATTGTGCCAGCCGGCCCCATTCGGTGCGGATCACCGCGACTGCCTCGGCCGCCTTGGTGTTGTCCGAGGCCAGCGCCCCCATGATCAGCGCGCCATGATCCATCGGCATCAGATAGGTGCCCACGCCATAGGTCAGCCCGCGTTTCACCCGGACCTCCTGCATCAGGCGCGCGGTGAAGCGTCGGCCGCCGAAGATCTCGTTCAGGACGTAGGCCGCGAAGAAATCCGGATCGTGGCGGTCGAGGCCCGGCGCGCCGAACAGGATCGCCGATTGCGGGGTGTCGAAGGGCACGATGGTGACGCCGCCGGTCAGCCCGTCGGTGGCCTGGGGCGGCATCGGGGCGCCTTGGGCGGGAAGGCCGGCGAACAGGCTGTCCAGCATCTGGCCGAGGGCCTCGGGGGTGATATCGCCCACCGCCGCCACAAACAGCCGGTCGCGCGCCATGCTGGCGTGCCAGGCGGCGACCAGATCTTCGCGGCTCAGCGCCGGGACGCTTTCCAACGTGCCGTCGCCCTTGCTCCCATAGGGGTGGGCGCCGAAGGCCTGGGCGAACAGCGTGGCGCTGGCGATCGCCTCGGGGTCCTTCGCGTCGGCCCGCAGAGAGGACAGGACCTGCGCCTTCACCCGGGCAATGGATTGCGCGTCGAAGCGCGGCGCGGTCAGCGCCTGATGCAGCAGCGCCACCGCCTTGTCGCGATTCTCGGTCAGGAACCGGGCCGAGACGCTGACCGAATCGGCATCGGCGCCAAAGCCGAACTCGGCCGCCAGCCCGTCGCGGGCGGCGGCGAAAGCCTGGGCGTCGCGGGGCCCCGCGCCTTCCTCGAGCAGCCCTGCCATCAGGTTGACCGCACCGCGCTTGCCCGGCGCGTCCAGGCTGGTGCCGCCGCGAAACCGGATCTGCAGCGCGGTGAAGGGGATGTCATGCGCCTCGACCAGCCAGGCGGTGATGCCGCCGGGGGATGTGACCTGGGTGATCTTCACCTCGGCGGTCGCGGGGGCGGTGGTGAAGGCGGCCAGAAGGGTGGCGAAGACCGCGACAAGCGCCAGGCGGATCATTGGGTGACCTCCTTCTCGGGCGCGAGGACCGGGGCGGATTTCGGGGTTTCCGTTCCCGCCGTGGCGCCGGGGGCGGGGGTCAGATAGCCGGTGACCGAGCGGGCCGGCACAAGCACGGCGCGGGCCGCGGCGCGGACGTCTTCGGGTGTGACCGCCTCCAGCGCGCGGGGCCAGTCCTGCACGTCCTTTATCTGCAGCCCGGCGCTCAGCGCGGCGCCGTAGCGTCGGCCCAGCCCGGCCACATTGTCGCGCGCATAGATTTCCGAGGCATGGATCTGGGTCTTGATCCGGGCCAGCTCCTTCGGGTCGGGCCCGCTGGCCAGGAAACCGGCCAGCACGCGGTCCAGCGCGGCCTCGGCCTGGGGCAGGGTCACGCCCTTGGCGGGCACCACGGTCAGGCTGAAGGTCGTCGGATCGACCGAGGTGCCGTCATAGCCCGCGCCGGTATAGACGGCGAGGTGCTGGTCGAATTGCAACGCCCGGGCCAGAACCGAGGTCTGGGCGCTGCCGCCCAGCAATTCGGCCAGAACCGCCAGCGCGGCGGCCTGATGCTGATCGCCGGGGCGGCGGTTCGGGGCCAGATAGCTGCGGCGCAGATAGGCATCGGCGACGCGCGGGTCGGACATCGTCAGATGCCGGGCGGCCAGTTGCGGCGGCTCTTGCGGGCGGGCGCGGGGCGGCAGATCGGGCGTCGGGGCGAGCGGGCCGAAGTGACGCTCGGCCAGGGAGCGGACCTGTTGGGGCGTGGCGTCGCCGGCGACGATCAGCACCGCGTTATTGGGCGCATAATAGCTGTGGTAGAAGGCCAGGGCCTGATCGCGGCTCAGCTTTTCCATCTCGTGCCGCCAGCCGATCACCGGGATGCCATAGGGGCTGGCCAGGAATTGCGCCGCCCGCATCTGTTCGTTGAACAGCGCGCCGGGGTTGTTGTCGATGCGCTGGCTGCGTTCTTCCAGGATCACCTGACGTTCGGTCGCCACCACCTGCGGCGTAAGGTTCAGATGCCGCATCCGGTCGGCTTCCATCGCCATCATCTGGCCCAGGTGGCGGGCGGCGATGCGCTGGTAGTAGCCGGTGTAATCCCAACTGGTGAAGGCGTTGTCGCTGCCCCCCAGCGCCGCGACGGTGGCCGAGAATTCGCCCGGTTTCATCCGGTCGGTGCCCTTGAACATCAGATGTTCAAGGAAATGCGCAATGCCCGACTGGCCCGGCTTTTCATCCGCCGCGCCGACCCGGTACCAGACCATGTCGACGACGACGGGGGCGCGGTGATCCTCGATCACCACCACCTGCATGCCGTTCTTCAACGAAAAGCTGGTTACCGCGTCATCGCCGACCGGGGCGCCCGTCGCCATGGCGAGGGTGGGAAGGGTGACGGTGCCAAGGACGACGGTGGCAAGGGTAAGGGTCCACGCGACCGCTACGCGCCGCAAGAATCGCTGCATTCAACTTCCTCCGGCTGCGAAGTCTGCCAAGACTACGCGCCGGGCGGCGGCGATCAAGCGCTTATCACGGCTGCGGCACTGCGCCGCTCATGCGGTGGCGGGCTGCTACTTGGTGCCCTGGGGCGGGGCGCTGTCGGTACGCACGCCGCGCGCACGCCAGTAATCCAGCGCCTTGTACTGGTTCAGCGCCATGCTGCTATAGGCCGAGAAATAGGTCGACCTGCCGGTAAGCCGGAACAACAGCTTCGGCGGGTGGCGCTTGCGGAAGCGCTGATCGGCGGCGTCCAGCTCTTGCCGGATGCCGGGCTGGATGCCGAAGCGCGTGACCTGCGCCATCAGCGCATGGTCCGAAGCCGGGACCTTGGTGTCCTTCAGCGCCGAGGCCCGCCCGCCCAGTGCGGTCACCGCATCGGCGAAAGGCGTCGGATCGGCCAGATTGGCGCCGCCCGGCGTGGGCGGCGGCAGTTCGGCCAGGTTCTTGGGCATCTGCAGCGGCTTGGTCGGCAGGATCGAGAATTCGTCAGGCCCCACCGATCCGGATTGCAGATTCATCAAATGCGGCGTCCGTTTCGACGCGCAGCCCGTCAGCGCCATCGCCGTCCCCAGGGCGATCGCCAGAGCGCCGAGCCTTGCCTGCATCGCTACCTCCACAGCCGTTTAGCCATTCCTTAGCCCAAACTCCGGGGCGCGTCACGGGGTCTTCTGGCTGCCGAACAGCACCAGACCCAGCGCACCGGCGAAGATCGCCACATCCGCCAGGTTGAACGAGAACGGATTCCGATAGCCGCAGCACGACATGTTCAGGAAATCCGCGACCGCCCCGTAGACCAGCCGGTCGATCACGTTGCCGACCGCGCCGCCGATCAACAGACCGGCGCACAGGCGGCTGATCCATGAATGGCCATCACGCCGGATCCACAACCAGACCCAGGCCGAGATCCCCAGCGCCACGGCGATCAGCAGCCAGCGCGTAAGCTGCGTCGAATTGGCCAGCAGGCCGAAGTTGACGCCCTCGTTCCAGGCCATGCGGAAATTCAGATAGGGCGGCAGCACGTCGATCGCCAGCCGGTGGTCCAGCCCCAACAATTGCACGACAACGAATTTCGAGATCTGGTCGAGCAGGACGACGATCAGCGCAGTCAGGGACACAAGCCGCATGATCCGCCCTCAGTGCCGGAAATGGCGCTGGCCGGTCAGCACCATGGCAAGCCCGGCCTCGTCCGCCGCCTTGATGACCTCATCGTCGCGCATCGAGCCGCCCGGCTGGATCACGCAGGTGGCGCCCGCCGCGACGGCCTCCAGCAACCCATCGGCGAAGGGGAAGAACGCGTCCGAGGCCACGGCGGATCCCTTGGCGGGGCTTTCCGAAAGGCCCATCGCCTCGGCCATGCGCTCGGCCTTCTTGGCGGCGATCAGGGCGCTGTCGACGCGGCTCATCTGGCCGGCGCCGACGCCTACGGTGGCGCCGCCTTTCGCATAGACGATGGCGTTCGACTTGACGTGTTTCGCCACGGTCCAGGCAAACAGCAGGTCGCGGATCTCGTCGTCGGTCGGCTTGCGCCTGGTCACCACCTTCAGGTCGGCGGCGGTGACATTGGCGATATCGTGGTCCTGCACCAGGAACCCGCCCGAGACCTGACGCCAGGCGATGCGCGGCACCTTCGGGTCGGGCAGCGCGCCGGTGGTCAGCAGGCGCAGGTTCTTCTTGGCGGCGAAGACCTCTTTCGCCGCGTCGGTCGCGTCGGGGGCGATCACCACCTCGGTGAAGATCTTGACGATCTCGGCGGCGGTCTCGGCATCCAGCGTCTGGTTCAGCGCCACGATCCCGCCGAAGGCCGAGGTCCGGTCGCAATCGAAGGCGCGGGCGTAGGCCTCGGCCAGGGTCGCGCCGGTGGCCACGCCGCAGGGGTTGGCGTGCTTGATGATCGCGCAGGCGGGGCCTTGGCCTGGGTCGAATTCGGCCACCAGCTCAAACGCCGCGTCGGTGTCGTTGATGTTGTTGTAGCTCAGCTCCTTGCCCTGCGCCTGGGTCGCGGTGGCGACGCCGGGCCGGGCCGAGCCGTCATGATAGAAGGCGGCCTTCTGATGCGGGTTCTCGCCGTAGCGCATGGTCTGGGCCAGCGTCCCGGCAAAGGCGCGGCGGCGCGGGGTCTCGGCGCCGATCGCGCCGGCCATCCAGGTGCTGACGGCGGCGTCATAGGCGGCGGTGCGGGCATAGGCGATCTGCGCCAGACGCTTGCGGAAGGCAAGGCCAGTGCGGTCGTCGTTCGCGTCCAGCTCGGCCAGCAGGGCGTGGTAATCGGCCACATCCACCACGGTGGTGACGAAGGTGTGGTTCTTGGCGGCGGCGCGAATCATCGCGGGGCCGCCGATGTCGATGTTCTCGATGCAGGTGTCGTAATCGGCACCCTTCGCCACGGTTTCCTCGAACGGGTAGAGGTTGACCACCAGCAGGTCGATCGGGGCGATGCCATGGGCCTGCATCGCCGCCAGATGTTCCTGATTGTCGCGCAGCGCCAGAAGGCCGCCATGCACCTTGGGGTGCAGCGTCTTCACCCGGCCGTCCATCATTTCGGGAAAGCCCGTGACATCGGCCACGTCAGTGACGTGGATCCCCACCTTGCGCAGCGCCAGCGCGGTGCCGCCGGTCGACAGGATCTCGACCCCGCGCGCGGCCAGGGCCTGGGCGAAGTCCACCAGCCCGGTCTTGTCGGAAACGGAAATCAGGGCGCGGTTCAGCGGCAGCAGGTCAGTCATGTCATAGGCCTTTCAGTGCGGGTCCGGGGGGGACCCTTCGTCATGCGGCTCCTCGCGGTCGAGGTCGCGAATGGCCAGAGGGGTATCCTGTGCCTTTGCCAGCGTCCAGCTTATCTGGCTTGCATATTCCACCACACTTGCGGAAAGCACGATCTGGCGAGAAGAGCGGGGCTTCAGCCGGCCCTTTTCCAGATAGACCGATGGCTCTAGCCGCAATTCGGCATAGCCGTCGTGGCGGAACACCCAGATCTCGCCGCTTTTCAGCGCCAGCGACACCGCCGTGCCGCCCATATCCAGCGCCGCATCGACATCCGGGTGTAGATGGAAATGCAGCGCATAGCGCACGCCGTCGTCGCGGGTCAGGCGCATGACCTCCTCGAAACGGCGCCGCTCTGCCTCGGTCAGGGCGCCCAAGGTGTCCTCGCCCAGCAGCATCCGCCCGTCCGAGGCCAGCGACAGCCCGCGCATATGGGTCAGGCCATGGGTGCGGGCATAGCCGCGATGGCCGGCCAGCAGGCTGGTGCCCTCGGGCGTGACCTCGGTCCGGGCATGCACCACCTCGGCCAGATCGGTCAGCATGCCGCGCGGGCCGCTGAAGCCGGGCTTGCCCAGCCGAGACGAGGAATAGCCCTCGATCGCCAACACCGAATGCGAGGCGGTCGCGCGCCCGGCGCGGCGCCATTCCGGCCCGAACGGCGCGCCCGAACCGCAGCTGACGATCACCGGTCGCCGCCCCGAGGTCATCTCAAACGCCAGGGTCGAGGCATGGGCGTTGAAACTGGCCCGACCGGCGGGCGGGGTGGCCGCGTCGATGATCGTGGTGGTGCGCCCGGCCGAGAGCCGCGCAAAGCCCATCGCCAGGCCTTGCGGGGCGCTGGCGCGGATGCCGGAATTGGCCAGCGCATGATCCAGCCGCCCCTCGGCGCCGCGGCCGCCGCCGTGGAACCGCGCCAGCCCGCCGTCGGCATGGCGCAGCGCGCGCAGGGTGGGGGCGATGCGCTCGATCGCCGCCAGATGCGCCGCGGGGGCCATGCGTCCGGCCTCGGCCAGCGCCAGCGCGGCCCAGGTGAGCAGGGTGAAAACCTCCAGCAATTCCTCGGGGTTGCGGGTGGGCAGCCCGCCCTCGGCGTCGATGCGTTCGCTGCATTCGCGCGCCAGCGCGGCCGAGGCCGGGGCCACGTGGTGTTCCATCCCGGTCAGGGCAAGGCCCGCGTAGATCAGCCCGGTCAGCGCCTCGAACCGGGGCAGGCCGGGGCGCGCCGCGCGCCAGCGCTTGGCCAGGAAGTTGGTCTGATGGGCGAGGCTGCGGAAATACAGATCCGAGGTCTTGCGTTCCTGACCGTTCAGCAGCAGCAGCGCGTGGTTGATCCAGCGGATCAGGCGCCGGCCGGTCAGATCCGGCGTCCAGCCCGGGCCACGACCGCGACCAAAGCGCAGGATCCAGCCGAAGGTCCAGTCCTGGGCGTATTGGCGCGCCGCCGCATCGCCCACCGCCGCCAGATCGTCGAGCCAGGCAAAGCCGTGTTGCTCTTCCTCGAAGCTGGGATCGGGCGAGGGCAGATCCCATAGCGTGCGGCCGCGGCCTTCGATCAGGTAGCCTGCGAACAGGAAATTGCCGGCGATCAGCTGGCGGCCGCGGGCGAAGGCGCCGATGGTGCGCGGTTCGGGCTGCGAGACGAAACCCGTGGCCGCGCGGGAGCGGGTGCTGGTGCGCGCATAGAGCCGGTTCATGAACCGGGTGGAGCGGGAGGAATATCCGTCATCTTCGAGGGCAGCTGCTGCCTTGCCTCGCTGCGCCATCTTTCGGGCCTTCGCGTCTCTTGCCGAGACAGACCATAGAGGCGGGCGCCGTGCCTGTCACCGGCGAAAACGGCTATGCGGGCGCCGATCTGGCAGCCGAACGGCGGGCGCGGCGCGAGCCGATCAGGCGGGCGGCGCCGCGTGGACCAGAACCGCCATGTAGAAGCCGTCGATGCCGCCCTGCTCGGCCCAGTGGTCGGGGCGGATCCGTAGCCCGCCCTCGGGCGAGCGCCAGTCGGGCGCGATGCCGGGGGCTTCGGCGGGCAGGATGGCAAGGCCGGGGTGGCGGGCGAGCGCGGCGGTGATCTGGGCCTCGCCCTCTTCGGGCAGCAGCGAGCAGGTGCAGAATACCAGCCGCCCGCCGGGGCGCAGCATCTCCAGCGCGCGGTCGATCAGCCCGGCCTGCAGCGCGGTCAGCGTGGCCAGTTCGGTGCCGTCCTTGACGAAGGGCAGATCCGGGTGGCGCCGGATCGTGCCGGTGGCCGAACAGGGCGCGTCCAGCAACACGGCATCCAGCGGCGCCTCGGGCTGCCAGGTCAGGGCGTCGGCGACATGGGAGCGCGCGGTCAGGCCGCAACGCGCAAGGTTTTCCGTCACCCGCGCCATGCGGGCGGCCGAGATATCCACCGCCTCGACCCGCGCGCCGGCGGCGGCCAGTTGCAGGGTCTTGCCGCCGGGGGCTGCGCAAAGGTCGGCGATATGCTCACCCGGCTGGGGCGCCAGCAGCAGCGCGGGCAGCGCGGCGGCGGCGTCCTGCACCCACCAGGCGCCCTCGGCAAAGCCCGGCTGCGTGCTGACCTGACCCGGAGTGGCCAGCCGCAGGCTGCCGGTGGCAAGCACCTCGGCACCCAGCGCCTCTGCCAGCGCCGCCGTCTGCGCGGGATCCTTCAGCGTCAGATCAAGCGGCGGGGCGGCGGCCTGCACGGATTCGATCGAGGTGACGGCGGCCTTGCCCCAGGCGGCGATCAGGGGTTTGCGCAGCCAGCCGGGCAGTGATTGCGGCGGCAGCGCGTCCCAGCCTGGGGCCTCGGCGGCCTTGCGCAGCACGGCATTGGCAAGGCCGGCGTAGCGGCCGGTGTCCTTGCCCCGGCGCAGCAGGGTGACGGCGGCGTTGACGGCGCCGTGGGCGGGGGCGCCTTCGGAATGGATCTCGACCAGGGCCAGGCGCAGGGCATTCATCACCGGCGGCGGCGGCATCCGGCGCAGATGCGGCCCCAACAGCCGGTCGGCGCGCTGCAGATGGCGCAGCGTGGCCAGCGCCAGCCGCTGCGCCCGCGCCCGTTCCGGCGGTGACAGCGGCGCCAGCGGCGCCAGCGCGCCCGCGGAATCGGCCAGCACCTCTGCCAGCAGGCGCTGCTCTTGCAGCACCGCGCCCAGCACCGCCCATGCGGCCTGCCGTACCTCTTGCCCCGTCGCCATCGCACCCTCGGATTGCCCTGATCGTCCTGCGGGGTATATCAAGGTGAAAGCCGAGACAAGGAATGCCGCCATGGCCGACACGCCCGAGACCGCCCACCCCGATCTGCCGCCCGCCGCAATGCGCGCGCTTGCCGAGGCCGAGGCCCGCCGCAAGGCTGCCGAGGCCGCGCCCGGCCTGCCGACAGAGCTGGGCGGCCGCGACGGGCCCGAGCCGGTGCGCTATGGCGATTGGGAAAAGAAGGGCCTCGCGATCGATTTCTGAGGCCCTTTGCCAGCGCCGGTCCGGCGTATTTGGAGAACAATGAAAGGGAGGGACGACGCGGCGTTTCTGCGCTGCGGCGGATTTTGCCTTGCCGAATATGCCGCGAATATGGTCTGTGGCGAAAGATTGTTGCGAGGAGAGAATCATGGATCCGCGGTCCCGCCCCTGGCGCTCGGTGCTGTATATTCCCAGCTCGAAGGCGCGGGCGCTGGAGAAGGCGCGGGGGCTGGAGGCCGATGCGATCATCTTCGACCTTGAGGACGCAGTCGCCGTCGAGGAGAAGGCGAATGCGCGGGATCTGCTGGTCAGGACGCTGGCCGAGGGCGGCTATGGGCGGCGGGCGAAGATCGTGCGGATCAACGGTTTCGAGACGCCCTGGGGGCGTGACGATCTGGCGGCGCTGCGCGGCGCCGAGATCGACGCGGTGTTGATCCCCAAGGTGGGGTCGGCGACGGATGTTCAGGCGGTGGCGCAGGCCTGTCCGGATGTGGCCCTTTGGGCGATGATCGAAAGCCCGCAAGGGGTGCTGAACGCTGCCGCGATCGCGGCGCATCCGCGGTTGCAGGGCTTCGTGATGGGCACCAACGATCTGGCCAAGGATCTGGGCATGCGGTTCCGGCCCGACCGGCTGCCGCTGATGCATGCCTTGCAAGCCTCGCTGATGGCGGCGCGGGCCGAGGGGATCGTCTGCGTCGACGGGGTGTTCAACGCCTATCTCGATGAGGACGGACTGGCCACCGAATGCGAACAGGGCCGCGACATGGGTTTCGACGGCAAGACGCTGATCCATCCCGCGCAATTGGCGGGCGCGAACCGGGCCTTTGCGCCCTCGGATGCCGAGATCGAGCTGGCCCGGCGCCAGATCGCCGCCTTCGACGCGGCAGAGGCCGCGGGGCAGGGCGTGGCCGTGGTGGATGGAAAGATCGTCGAAAACCTGCATATCGTGACGGCGCGGCAGACCTTGGCCAAGGCCGAGGCGATCGCTGCGATGAAAACGGGTTAGGAGACGACGCGATGACGATGCTCATTCTCGGGGTAGTGCTTTGGTGGGCCGCGCACCTGTTCAAGCGGTTCGCGCCGGGGGTGCGGGCGGGGATGGGCAACGCCGGGCGCGGCGCGGTGGCGCTGGTTCTGCTGGTGTCGCTGGTGCTGATGGTGCTGGGCTTCCGCGCCGTCCCGGCCGCGCAGAATTTCCTGACCATCCCCGGCAACGGCCATCTCAACAACGCATTGATGCTGATCGCGGTGATCGTCTTCGGTGCGGGCATGTCGAAAGGCGTGCTCTGGACCAAGATCCGCCATCCGATGCTGTGGGGCGTGCTGCTTTGGGCGGTCGCGCATCTGCTGGTGCATAACGATGTGGCTTCGCTTGTGCTGTTCGGCGGCCTCGGCCTGTGGACGGTGGTCGAGATGGCGGTGATCAACGCCGCCGGGCCCTGGGTGCGGCCGCAATCGGGCGGGATCAAGCGCGACGTGGTGCTCGTGATCATCGCGGCGGTGATGTACGCGATCATCGTGGCGATCCATGTGGCCTTTGGCCTGACCCCCAATGCAGGAACGATCTACGGATGAAGCTCTACCGTTTCCTGAGCGCCGACGACACTTCGGCCTTCTGCCACAAGGTGACCGAGGCGCTGAACAAGGGGTGGGTGCTGCACGGCAGCCCCACCTATGCCTATGACGCCGCCCACGGGGTGATGCGCTGCGGCCAGGCCGTGGTGAAGGAGGCGCCGGGCACCTACACCCCCGACACCAAGCTGGGAGAGCAGTGATGAAGACCAACCCGGGCCGGTTTTTTGAGGATTACCGCCTGGGAGAGGTGATCCCCCATGCCGTGCCGAGGACCGTCTCGGGGGGGGAGCGGGCGCTCTATCACGCGCTTTATCCGGCGCGGGGGGCGCTCTATTCCTCGGACGAGTTCGCCCGAGCCTGCGGGCTGCCGGCAGCGCCGATCGACGATCTGGCGGCGTTTCATCTGGTCTTCGGCAAGTCGGTGCCCGACATCAGCCTGAACGCGGTGGCCAACCTCGGCTATGCCGAGGGCCGCTGGCTGGCGCCGGTCTGGCCCGGCGACACGCTGCGCGCGGCCTCCGAGGTGATCGGGCTGAAGCAGAACTCGAACGGCAAGTCGGGGGTGGTCTGGGTGCGCACCACGGGCACCAACCAGCACGGGACAAAGGTGCTGGAATATGTGCGCTGGGTGATGGTGCGGCGCCGCACGCCATCGGACAGCGCCCCCGATCCGGTGGTGCCGAAGCTGGCGGCGGCGGTGACGCCGGGCGATCTGGTGCTGCCCGAGGGGCTGCATTTCAGGGACTACGACAGCGTCGCGGCGGGAGAGCCGCATCTCTGGGGCGATTACGCGATCGGCGAGGTGATCGACCATGTCGACGGCGTCACGATCGAGGAGGCCGAGCATATGCTGGCCACCCGCCTGTGGCAAAACACCGCCAAGGTGCATTTCGATGCCACCAACCGCCCCGACGGCAAGCGGCTGATCTATGGCGGCCATATCATCAGCCTCGCCCGGGCGCTCAGCTTTAACGGCTTGGCCAATGCGCAGATGATCGCCGGGCTGAACGGCGGGGCGCATGCCAACCCCTGTTTCGCCGGCGATACCGTGCGCGCCTGGTCCGAAGTTCTGGACAAGGCCGAAACGGCGGTGCCCTCGGTCGGTGCGATCCGGCTGCGGCTGGTGGCGGTGAAGCAGGGCGGTGAGCCGTTCATTTTGCGCTCGCCCGAGGGCAAATACGCGCCGGAAGTGCTGCTGGAGCTTGATTACTGGGCGTTCTTGCCCCGCTGATCACGAAATCTTCACAATCCAGTTTGTCCGACGCTGATTCCCCGGTGATCAAGAGGTGTTCGCAAATCTCTTGGGGATCCACATGCGCCACCTCCTGTCTTCGGTCGCCGTCGCGGCCGCGCTCGCCGCCGGGCCTGCCCTGGCCGATGGGCCTACCGCTTCCGGTTCGGTCAACCTGACCAGCCGCTATTTCTCCTACGGCCTGCCGCAGTCCACCGGCGCCGCGATCCAGCCCTCGGTCGAGTTCGGCTACAAGGGCTTCTATGCCGGGATCTGGGCGTCGAACACCTCGTCGAAGCTGATCGGCAGCAACACCGAGGTCGATCTGTCCTTCGGCTACCGCCACGATTATGGCCCGGTCAGCATGGATCTGGGCTATGTGCGCTACACCTACTACGGGCCACAGAACAATTGCTGTGGCGAGGCGGTGCTGAACCTGTCGACCACGCCGGTCAAGGGCACGGATCTGGGCTACCGCCTGTCCATCGACCCGAAGTCGAAGGTCGCGAACAACTCGGTCTCGATCACCCAGGCGGTGATGCCGAAGATGTCGCTCAACGCCTTGGTGGGCAAGGTGGCGCATGCCCAGACCTACTGGCAGTTCGGCGGCAGCTATTCGGTGACCGACGACACCTCTGTCGGGCTGAACTGGTACGACACCACCATCACCAAGGGTCTGGCGGTCCTGTCGCTGACCTACAATTTCAACTTGCTTTAGGGCGGTTGCGGGCGGGGCCGTGTGGATGCGGCCCTGCCCGAAAAACGCCGGGCAAGGTGCAAGATCACGGCACCGTCATTATCTATATTGTTTTTGTCAGGAATTATTGGCATCACGTCCCGGTGATCGAATCGCCAGGAAACGAGATGCGTATCAGTCTGCCTGCCGCCCTTTTGTTGACAGCCCTTTCCGCCCCGCCCGCGTTGGCCGGGGATCTGGAAATCGGCGGCAGCGTGACCGCCACCAGCCGCTACATGGCCAACGGCCAGGCGCAAAGCCGCGGTGCGGCGCTGCAGCCATCGCTGGAAATCGCCTATCAGGGCTTCCATGCCGGGATCTGGGCGTCGAACACCTCTTCCGCGCTGATCGGGCATCGATCCGAGGTCGACCTGACCTTCGGCTATCGGCATGACTTCGGCGCGCTCAGCGTCGATCTGGGCTATGCGCGCTATCTCTATCAGGGGCCGCAGGCGAATTGCTGCGGCGACGTGATCCTCGACCTGGTGGCGGCGCCGGCCGAGGCGACGGAACTGGGCCTGAACATCGCCTATGATCCGAAGTCGAAAGTGTCGAACGTCTCGGTTTTCGCCAGTCAGGCGCTGACACCGCGGATCGCTGTCGCTGGCACCCTGGGCCGGGTCAAGGGCAGCCACAATTACTGGGCGCTGGGCGCCAGCTATGCGCTGGCCGAGGGCACCTCTGCGGACCTGTTTTGGCACGATACCAACACCGACCGCGGCATCGCCGTGCTGTCGCTGAGCTACGATTTCAGCCTGCGCTGACCCCTTCGGGTCCCCGGATCGACGCCGCGCCGTCCACAGTGGAGATTTGTGATCACGCTTTCAAATACCGTGATCACAAAGTCGATTTTTTCTGCAGCCGCAGCCTGATTCTGCGTCAATCTGGCGCGATCGCTCGTGACTCGGGCGAAAAAAGCGCTATTGGTCGGCTGCACAGACGGCCCTGTGGCGCGCAAGGCGTGCCCGGCCGCACAGCAAGAGGGACCCCATATGGCAGACCCAAAGCCGATCGACCGGCCACTTTCACCCTTCATGCTCGGCCCGTATTACCGGTTCCAGATGACCTCGGTGTCGTCTTTGCTGACCCGGATCACCGGCAACGCGCTGATCGTTTCCTTCCTTCTGGGCGTCTGGTGGCTGCTGGGCGCCGCCATCGGCGGGGGCACCTTCGCCACGGCGAACGGGGTCGCGACCTCCTGGTTCGGCGATCTGGTGTTCACGCTGTCCTTGCTGGGCATCTGGTACCACTACCTCGCGGGGCTGCGGCACCTTTACTATGATGCGGGCCACGGGCTCGACATCAAGACCGCCGAGATGCTCGGCTGGGTCTGCATCATCGGCTCGGTCGCCTTGACCGTGCTGACCCTGATCATCATTCAGTTCTAAGGGAGGCGAGCATGCGTTATCTCACCGACCGCAAGCGGGCCGAGCGCAAGGGTGCTTCGGGAACCGGCACCGAACATCATTGGTACATGTCGGTCAGCGCCGTCGCGCTGGCCTTCCTGATCCCGACGTTCCTGTATGTCTTCGGCCATGCGCTGGGGCAGGGGCGCGATCAGGTGGCCGCCACCTTCGGCAGCCCCTTCGCGGCGATCCTGACCGGGCTGGTGCTGTTCGTTTCGATGCAGCATTTCGCCAAGGGCGCGCAGACCATGATCGAAGATTATACCCATGGCTCCTGGCGCCGTGGGCTGGTCATGCTGGTCTATTCGCTGGCTTATGTAATTACCGCGACCGGGCTCTACGCCTTGGTCAAGATGGCGATGTGAAGGGGCCGAAATAATGGCATCTTATGAAGTTGAGCAACATGACTACGACGTCGTCGTGGTGGGGGCCGGCGGCTCTGGCCTGCGGGCGACGCTGGGCATGGCCGAACAGGGGCTGCGAACGGCTTGCGTGACCAAGGTCTTTCCGACCCGGTCGCACACCGTGGCCGCGCAGGGTGGCATCGCCGCCTCGCTGGCCAACATGGGCCCCGACAATTGGCAATGGCACATGTACGACACCATCAAGGGGTCGGACTGGCTGGGCGATTCCGACGCGATGGAATACCTGGCGCGCGAAGCCCCCAAGGCGGTGTATGAGCTGGAGCATTACGGCGTGCCCTTCTCGCGCACCGAAGAGGGCACGATCTACCAGCGCCCGTTCGGCGGCCACACCACCGAATTCGGCGAGGGCCCGGCCGTGCAGCGTACCTGCGCCGCCGCCGACCGCACCGGCCACGCCATCCTGCACACGCTGTACGGCCAGTCGCTGAAGGAAAAGGCCGAGTTCTACATCGAATATTTCGCGATCGACCTGATCATGTCCGAGGACGGCGTGTGCCAGGGCGTGCTGGCGTGGAAGCTGGACGACGGCACGATGCATGTCTTCAACGCGAAGATGACGGTGCTGGCGACCGGCGGCTACGGGCGCGCCTTTTTCAGCGCGACCTCGGCCCATACCTGCACCGGCGACGGCGGCGGGATGGTGGCGCGGGCGGGTCTGGCGCTGCAGGACATGGAATTCGTGCAGTTCCACCCCACCGGCATCTATGGCGCGGGCTGCCTGATCACCGAGGGCGCGCGCGGCGAAGGCGGCTATCTGACCAACTCCGAGGGCGAGCGGTTCATGGAGCGCTACGCGCCCCACTACAAGGATCTGGCCAGCCGCGACGTCGTCAGTCGCTGCATGACGTTGGAGATCCGCGAAGGCCGCGGCGTGGGCGAGCACAAGGATCATATCCACCTCAACCTGTCGCATATCCCGGCGGATACGCTGGCGCTTCGGCTGCCGGGGATCTCGGAATCGGCGAAGATCTTCGCCGGTGTCGATGTCACCAAGGAACCGATCCCGGTGCTGCCGACGGTGCATTACAACATGGGCGGCATCCCGACGAACTACTTCGGTGAGGTGCTGAACCCGACCGCCGACAACCCCGATGCGGTCGCCCCGGGCCTGATGGCCGTGGGCGAGGCCGGTTGTGCCAGCGTGCACGGGGCGAACCGTCTGGGTTCGAACTCGCTGATCGACCTGGTGGTCTTTGGCCGGGCCGCGGCGATCAAGGCCGGCAAGGTCGTCGACCGCGAGGCCGGCGTCGCCAAGCCGAACCAGGCCAGCATCGACGCGGCGCTGGAGCGTTTCGACGGGCTGCGCCACGCCAAGGGCAAAACCCCCACCGCCGATCTGCGGCTGGAGATGCAGCGCACCATGCAGCAGGATGCGGCCGTCTTCCGCACCGACAAGTCGCTGGCCGAGGGCGTCCAGAAGATGGAGGCCGTGGCCGCCAAGATCGACGATCTGCAGGTGACCGACCGCTCCTTGGTGTGGAACTCGGACCTGATGGAGACGCTTGAGCTGACCAACCTGATGCCGAACGCGCTGGCCACCATCGTCGGCGCCGAGGCGCGCAAGGAAAGCCGCGGCGCCCATGCGCATGAGGATTACCCCGATCGCGACGACAAGGAATGGCGCAAGCACTCGATCATGCGGGTCGCGGGCAACAAGGTCGATCTCAGCTATCGGCCGGTCCATGTCGATCCGCTGACGCCGGAATCGGAAGGCGGGATCTCGCTGGCGAAGATCGCGCCCAAGAAGCGGGTGTATTGATCGATGCGGCGCGCGGGTCTGATGCTGATGTCGCTGGGGGGTGTTCTGGCCCTGGCATCCTGTGGGCAGCAGGGCGATCTGGCGCAGCAATGTCTGCGCAAGCTGAAGCCCTACGGCGACTACCACTACCAGCTGGGCACCGCCGTGCCCGAGGTGCGCCCCGGGCTGAACGGCACATGGCCCGAGGCCAATGCCGTGAACGCCTGCATCCAGCAAAAGGCCGCGCGCCGTGCCAAGGCCGTACCCAAGGCGCCGGCGCCGCGCGCCACGCCGGATGGCAAGCTGCCCTTGCCCACGGCCTTTCCGCTGATGCCCGGTGACACCGCGCTTTGGCCCACGCTGACCCTGGCGCAGCAGCAGCGCGCCCTGGTCTTCCTGCGCAACGGATCGACGATCCGGTCCTCGCTGGAGGGGCAGTGATGTCCCGCCCGCAGGCCGCTTTCCCGCCGCTGGCCGCCCGTTCCTTGGGTGGCGCTGCGGGCCTTGTAGATGAAACCTGCGTCATGCAGCAGACCGGTCCGCGGACGGCTCTGACCCGGCATGACCGCCCCGAACGGAAGGGATGACCCATGGTCCAATTCAAGCTTCCCCGGAATTCGACGATCCGCACCGGCAAGACCTGGCCGAAGCCCGCGGGCGCGAAGAACGTGCGCAAGTTCATGATCTACCGCTGGACGCCCGATGACGGCGAGAACCCGCGCGTCGACACTTATTTCCTCGATATGGACAAGTGCGGCCCGATGGTTCTGGACGCGCTGATCAAGATCAAGAACGAGATCGACCCGACCCTGACCTTCCGGCGTTCCTGCCGCGAGGGGATCTGCGGGTCCTGCGCGATGAACATCGACGGCGGCAACCATCTGGCCTGCATCTACGGGCTGGACGAGGTCAAGGGCGACGTGAAGATCTACCCGCTGCCGCATATGCCGGTGGTGCGCGATCTGGTGCCGGATCTGACCCATTTCTACGCCCAGCACGCCAGCATCATGCCCTGGCTGGAAACCAAGACCAACGCGCCGCAGAAGGAATGGCGCCAGTCGGTCGAGGATCGCAGCAAGCTGGACGGCCTTTATGAATGCGTGATGTGCGCCTGCTGCTCGACCTCTTGCCCAAGCTATTGGTGGAACTCGGACCGCTACCTCGGGCCGGCGGCGCTGCTGCACGCCTACCGCTGGATCGTCGACAGCCGCGACGAGGCCACCGGCGAGCGGCTGGACGATCTGGAAGATCCGTTCAAACTGTATCGCTGCCATACGATCATGAACTGCACCAAGACCTGCCCGAAGGGTCTGAACCCGGCCAAGGCGATCTCCGAGGTCAAGCGGATGATGGTTGAACGCGTGGTCTGACGACCCGCGACAGATGCCGAAGGGCCCGCCGGGACATCCCGCGCGGGCCTTTTTCATCGCCGCCTACACGATCCACAGCATCACGCCGCACAGCGCCGTCGCCAGCACCAGCGCGATGGTCAGCGGGGCATAGGTGTTGTGGATCGGCATGTCGTGTTCGCGTTCCAGCATCCGGTGCAGCCGCCGCGCCTGAAGGTTGCCGCCGATGAACAGCGCCACCGCGATCAGCAGGAAAAGCGTGGCCGCCAGCCGCCCCAGCATCAGTTGCGAAGGCTCGCGGAACACCACATGCATGCCCAGTGCGACGCCGATCGCGCCCAGCCCGGTGCGGGCCCAACTGCCCACCGTGCGCGCGATCCCCAGGGCGGTGCGTTCCTCGGCCCATTCGACCTGAAGCCGCAGCGCCTTTTCGCGTTCGTCGTCCACATTCACATCCATACCGCTCCCCCCCCACAACGACACGGAAGGCGCCCGGTTCCGGATCGTCGGCCCTTTGCCCGCGCCTTTGTCGCAAGCCGTGTCGCTGATCGGCGATGCCGCACCGCAAAGGGGGCGCGGGGTCACTGGCCGGGTCGCGCTGTGTTCCCGCCGACGCGTGTCGGGCAGGGCATTCCACGGCAGGGCCAAAAAAATGGGTCCCCTTTTGAGCCTCCCATGTTACATAGCGAGAAAAAATAAGAGCAACTTGAGGCGAAAGCAGAATGACCCATCTCAAGAGGTCTGCCCTGACACGTAGGGCACTCGGCATGATGCCGATCCTGGCCGTGATACTCCTTGCATCCTGCGCGGGACGTCCGACGCCCGCCCAGGTCGACAATGCCTGTTGGCTGTTGAACGACCACCCCGCCTACCGACGGGCCACACGGCACGCGGAACGCAAGTGGGGCGTGCCGATCGGCGTTCAGCTGGCGATCATCCGGCAAGAGTCCAGCTTCAATCGCCACGCCCGGCCTCCGCGCCGGCACATTCTCTGGGTTATCCCGTGGCGGCGCGTCTCCTCGGCCCGCGGCTATACGCAAGCGCTTGACGGCACATGGAAGCAATACCAGTCCGAGACCGGCCATCACTGGGCGTCCCGAAGCAGCATCCATGCGGCGACCGACTTTGTCGGCTGGTATGCGAACCGGGCGAACCGGCGTGCGGGGATCCAGAAATCCGACGCGCGCGACCTCTATCTCGCTTATTACGAGGGGATCGGGGGTTACCTCGCTCGCAGCTACAGCTCCAAGGCCTGGCTTGTCGCGGTCGCCGACAAGGTCGCATACCGCGCCAACAGATATGATCGCCAGCTTCGATCCTGCGGCATGGACTAGACAAGGCGCGCAGCTCGGCCGGCGCGGTTCGATGTCACCCCGGTGACAGGTTCCGGTCTTGTCCGTGCGGCGGCGCGGGCCGGGGGGCTTGGAGGGCGGTCTGCTCACAAGTTGCAGAGCAGCCCCAAATTGGCCGTTGCCGCGGTTTTCGGCGGGCTGCCGATGGGCTAAGGTGCGCGGATGTCGTTCGGCAGCAACATCGAAGCGCTATTCAGCGGAATTGCTTCGGGCGGCTCGCATGGCCGGTCTGGTTCCTCTGCGCCTGTCTTGGCAGCGCGGCAGCAGGTGTCCGGGCGCGGCGCATCTTGGGTATGAGTTAGGAGCGAGACATGTCTGATCGGAACACTCTTCTTTTTGGTGCGGTATTGATGGTGGCCGGTGGGGCTATCGCCGCCGACCAGGGCGTCCAGATCCCGCAATTCGTCGCTGCAGCCGAGGCTGCCACCACCGCGGCGCCGACCATGGGCTGCGCCGCCAAGAAGCCCTGCGCCGCGAAAAAAACCTGTGCGGCCAAGAAACCTTGTGCGGCCAAGAAACCCTGCGCCGCGAAGAAACCTTGTGCTGCGAAGAAGCCCAGCGCGGCCAAGAAGCCCTGCGCCGCCAAAGGCTGAGCCAGTGTCGGACGTTGACCGTCAGCATGCCGAGGCTGAGCGCAGGTTCAGCGAGGCAGTTCTTGCCAAGACCGGCGACAGCATCCTGACCGAAACGTTACGCGGCCATGAACCGATCAAAGAGTGGACACATGTCCCGGAAGACGATGCTTTCGATCCCGACAGTGGTGCGCAGTGGTTTTACCATTGCCACCCGCGTGAAGGCGCGGCGGAGGAACTGACCGAACACGGCCATTTCCACTGCTTTCTGCGCCCCGAGGGGCGCGATGGGCCGATTCACCACCTGATCGCCCTGTCGGTTGATGCCTACGGTCGGCCGTTGCAGTTCTTCACCGTCAACCAGTGGGTTGTCGGCGATGACTGGCTGCCTGCCGAAGAGACGATCCAGCTTCTGCCACGGTTCGATGCGCATCTGGCGCAACCAGGGTATCTGGTGAACCGCTGGCTGACCGCGATGATCCGGCTACATGAGGACCAGATCGCCGAACTGATCCGCGCGCGCGACGCTGTGCTGGATGAGCAGCAGGGTGACGAGGACCCGCGCGAGCGCCGCACGCTTGAGGTGCTATCGGTCCTGCCCTTGGAGGGGTGACCCGCAAGGCGTGCCGATTGCGGCCCATTTGATGGTCTTGAGGCGCATCCGCCGGCGACGGAGGGGATGGCCGTTGAGGGTACAGTTTCATGGGCGGCAGTCTCCCGCCGCCCCGGCGCCCCGTCAGGCCGCCTTCGACAGGCTGTGGCGGGCGCGCAGGATGTCGGCCGCCTTTTCACCGATCATGATGCTGGTGGCATTGGTGTTGCCGCTGATGATGTTGGGCATCACGCTGGCATCGGCGACCCGCAGCCCGGCGATCCCCATCACCCGCAGCTCTGCATCCACCACCGTGCCCATCCGGCAGGTCGAGCACAGATGATAGACGGTGGTCGAGTAGTGCAGCGCCATGTTCTCCAGCAGCGCATCGCTGGGCGGCTGGCCCTCGACATAGCCGTGCTTGCGCGCCAGCGCCGGCGGCACGTTCAGGGGGCCGGGCTTGGTGTCGCCGGGCCAGTTCTCGACGATCTGCAGCGCCTTGCGCATCACCGCCACCATGACCGGCAGATCGTGCGGGTCCGAGAAGTAGTTCATCCGGATCTCGGGCGCGACCGTGGGGTCGGCGCTGGCAAGGACGATCTCTCCCTTGCTATGGGGCAGCACCGGGTTGGCCAGCAGGATCATGCTTTCCTTGTCGGGGGCGAGCGCCTCGTCGGCGTTCTCGAAATAGGTGGACAGATCCAGACGCAGCCGGTCGCCCAGCAGCCCCTTGTCATAGCCGCAGGGCACATAGCCGATCTGCGCGTCATGGCTGTAGGCGTCGCCCAGACCGGTCGAGAAGAAGGTGACCGCATCGTAAAGCGACGAGGACACGAGGCTTTCGCCAGTCTCCAGCCATTGCGCGACGCGGCGCTCGGCCTCGGCCTTCAGTCCGGCAAGTTCCGGCGGCAGGTTGGCATCCTCGGCCGGATCGGCGGGCAGTGGGCCGGCGGGGGCGCGCAGCGCGTCGGGCCCGGCCGAGACGCCGATCTCCGCCACCGGCACGCCGATGCCGGGCGCGGGGAAGAACAGCGCGCAGTGCAGATGGTCCTTGAGGTTCTTGCCGACGCCGGGCAGCTCGTGCAGGCATTCGACATCCACGGCCTCAAGCTCGCGCCGCGGGCCGATGCCCGACAGCATCAGGATCTGGGGCGAACCGACAGCCCCCGCGCTTACGATCACCTCGCGGTCAGCGCCAAGCCTGTGGGTCTTGCCCGCGCGGTCGCGATATTCGACGCCGGTCGCGACGGGGCCGTCCGGCCCGTCCTGCAGTGTGATCCGGCTGACCAGCGCATGGGTGATGATCGTCAGGTTGGGCCGCGCCTCTACCGCGCCCTCAAGGAAGGCGTGATAGGTGCTTGACCGCATCCCCCGGCGCGTCGTGGTCTGGAACAGCGACGCCACGCCCGCCGGGCCACCCCGGTCGCGCCCGTTGTAATCGCCGCGCGGAATGCCCGACGCCTCTGCCGCCGAGACGAAATCGCGCGACGCCGGGATCACTGGGGAGCGCACCGAAACGCCCAGCGGGCCGCCGATGCCATGGGCCTCCTGATCGACGCTGATCTCGTTGCTGGGGGCCAGATCCTCGCTCTTGATGAAATAGGGCAGGACGTCGTCATAGCCCCAGCCGGTGGCGCCGGCCTCGGCCCAGGCGTCGAAATCGCCGGGATGGCCGCGGACATAGGCCATGTAATTGATCCCCGAAGAGCCGCCCAGCATCTTGCCGCGCGGCACCGGCATCAGGTTGCCGACCAGCCCGAGGCCGGCATTGCCGGGGTCGGCGGTATACATCCAGTCGGTCTCGGGGTCGAGTTGCAGGCTGCCCACCGCCGCAGGCATGGCCTCATGCGGGGGCGGGGTGCCGCCGGCCTCGACAAGGGCCACGGTGCAGCCCGGGTCCTCGCTCAGCCGGGCGGCGATGACCGCGCCCGCCGAGCCGCCGCCGACGACGATGAAGTCGAAACGATCGCTCATGTGAAATCCTCCCTGAAATATGCGGCCACGGTCTCCTCCCCGGGGCACGCAGTCAGGATGGGCGCTTGCGACCCCGCTGGCAAAACAACAATCGGGTGAGGGGCCGGCAGGGGGCGAAACGGCCATGACGCCGCAGGCAATAGAGCGCTTGGGCGGGGTCTACTTCCCGAACATCCCGCACGGGGCTGGCCGTCCACGCGTGGAGGAAGCGGTTGAGGAGGCCATCAGCCAGATATTCGCGCATTCGCGGATCATTGGGGCAGCATCGAAAAGCTTCCGCAGGCCGAGGATGGCACGCAGGTCTTCCGGCGCCCTGACCCTGACACCCCGTTTGCCGCGAAGGTGCTGCATGATTTCATGCCGAACTGCCCCAAAAAGTCAGGGCTTCGCGAGGCGTCAACAGATTGCGAGGGGATAAGGTGAGAGGCTGGACTTCTCAGATCCAGTATATAGTTATCTAGAATCAGCTAGTTACGAGATTTATCCTGCGGCCTTTCAGACTACACGACTCGGCCCCTCAGGCGCTTTTTGACGACGAACTTTTCGCCGATGATTGGTGGGCTGTTGTTTGTCCTGAGGCGGCGGCGCATCTCGTCGAACCCTGTTCGGAACCAAGACTTCGA
>CAJYAD010000008.1 GCA_913064775.1 uncultured Albidovulum sp.
TGCGAGGCCCGCCGCCGTGGTGCGGTTTTGAACATCTGGTCTTTCGAGGCCGTCCTTCTGACACTGCCGCCTTCGTCTGAGATCACCCGGGTGCATGCTTCGGTCCGTGGTCGGCGCGATGGCCGCCTGTGAACAGGCATCGAACAGGGACCCCGGCAGGAGGAACCTCAAGGCATTGAAATACATAAGCTAACGGGATCCCGAACGGGGTCCCGACGGCGCCTATTAGAACCCCGCCCCTACCAAGAATATCGATTATGGTTCAAAGAGTTGCAGGCTGTTTGAATGGAGTCCCTGTTCCGAGCCGATCCACAACTGAAGCTTGTTCGCGACGACTTCGTAGCGAAGGTCGTCAAGATCCGGGCTCGGGGGAAGTTACGGTATCAGGAATACCTAGAAGCTAAGACCTCTGGGCCCATCAGGCGCGCCGGCGCCCGGATCAGGAAGACCTTGGCAGAGCAGCAAAAGGACTTCAAATTCAGCGTGGGTTATGAGAGCGGACGCACGTTCTGGAAATGGTACACGGACTGGCGCGCGGCCGGCGACGACGGTCTATTCGACCGGTATCGCAATTGCGGCGGCCACTCTCGGTATTCCGACGAAGTACGAGCTTTAGTCTGCGCGATCATCGACACGCTGCTCGACGAGGAGCGCCCGAAGCTCAATATCTACGTCGAAAGTGTGCGCGCTGTCATCGAGGCAGAAAACGAGCGCCGTCAGCGCCTGCCTGTCCCTCAAGAGAGCCTGCCCGTCGTCGGGTACGACTACGTGCGCGACCTCGTCAAGAATAGGGCGCCGATCGACCACGCCATTCGCAAGGCCGCCTGGGACAACGCCTACAAAAATTTTCACTCGCTCGGCGTCGGCGTTGAGACGTCGCGCGCGCTCGAGCGCGTTGAAATCGACGAATATACCGTCGACCTCATGGTCCTCATGAAAGACACCGGCCTATTCGACCATCTCCCAGCGTCAGTGAAACAGTTCATCGGCCTCGATGGCAATGCTTGCCGGGTGACGCTTTCGGCCGCCATCGATGTTCACACTCGTTGCTTTCTGGCGCTTCAGATCGTCCCGGCAGGTCATCAAAGCCCGCTCCGCGATACGATCGAGATGATTTACATGGACAAGGTGCCGATCTCCGACGCCGCGCAGTGCAGCTTCAAATGGCTGCAGAGCGGCGCTCCCGAGATGGCCGTTCTGGACCGTGGCGTTAAGTATATCACTGATGAGGCGTATGCGGTTCTGGCTTCACTGGGCATTACGAACATGGGCGCTCCGGCGGGCAAACCTTGGCTTAAACCCTTCATCGAGAGGGTTTTTCGCACGATCCACGAAGATCTCCTGCAGCGCTTTTCCGGGCGCACCTTTGGCAGCGTCGAGAAGAAGGGCGACAATGATCCGGCAAAGCGCGCGACGTTGACGCTCGAGATGTTTTTGACCTGGCTCGTGCGCTGGACCGTCGACGCCTATCACACCAAACGCCATACCGCGCTCGGCATGTCCCCGAACCAAGCCTGGGAGCAAGCCGTGAAGGAATGTCGCCCCCGCGCTCTCACCAGCGACGAAATGCGCGAAGCCTTCGGGGTGCGGACGCAGCGGAAGATCGGGCGGCATGGCGTTCAGGTCAAGCACCTCAACTATCAGAATGATGCCGCGATGGCGTTGGCGAACATGCCGGGTGTCCGCGAGGTTGAAGTGCTGCGCTGGCATGGAGATATAGGCGCCGTCGGAATTCGCGCAGACGACGGGCCCTGGACAACGGTGACCGCAGCGGATCAGCAGTGGATCGGTAAGACCGATATCGACCTCGATGTGTGGTTGTCCGAGCGCATGCTTGATGTAGCCGAAGAAAACCGAGCGCGCCGCGATTTTATCTTAGCCACGCATGACGAAGCCCACCGGCTGAAGCGCATCGCCGGCTTGATCTCCTTGCCGCGCACTCCCGAGGATCTGGAGCGCGATGTGGCTCGCTTTTCGCGCCACACCGATACGGCTGAACGCCGCCACGAGTTCGGTCAGTACCGCGATATTCTGGCCGACCTTGACGGGTCGGACGACACCTTTCCCTTGCATGAAGCTACCTCCCCGGAGCCGCAGATCGCCCCGGCGGTGTCCGACGATGATCTGATGGAGTGACTATGCCTGAGACTGACCCGACAACGATTTCTGAAAAACATAAGTGGCTGAAACACCGCTACTGGAAGCTCGGCCACGATGGCGTCTTTGAGGAGGCGCTCGCGGAGCTCTACGAGGTCGATGACGACGGCCAGATGACGGCAGAGCCGCAGCGTGATCCACTCACCGGAGAGACGCGCGGGTTGATGTTACTCGGCGAGTCCGGAAGTGGGAAATCCGCGGTCCTGAAGCGTGCGCTAAAAGCTGTTCCGGTGCTCACCGACGTCAAGGAGGTCGAGGGCGGGAACACCCTCTACATTGAGGTTCCCCCGGAAGCGACCATCAAAAGCCTCGCCGAGCATATTGTGGAGAAGACCGACTATCCGGGCTTCGACGCCCGCGTCGGCGCTGCTGAAAGGTGGGAGGTCGCGCGCCACCGTCTCAAGCTGACCGGCATCACCACCCTGATCATTGATGAATGTCACCATATTTTCCGCCCTGGTGCGGGACGAGATATCCTTGGGGCGATCCAGGCACTAAAGCACATGCTTCAGTCCGACCATGCTGTGGCCCTGGTCATCTGTGGAGTGCCCGCCTTGCGCGAGGCAATCCTGAAGGAGGAGACTGGCGAGACCTACAGACGTTTCGACGAATGCCACATGACGCGGACGCTCCAGGGATCTCATGGAGCCCAGTTGTTCGAGCGCTGTCTTCTGAACTCCGCAAGGAAGGTCGGCATTGAAGTGGACGCGAACGAAAACTTTGCCGAGCGCTTTCTCTTCGCCGAGCTCGGCCAGACGGGGCGTGCCGTGAGGCTGGCGAAGGACACGCTGCGCCGCGCCGTGACGAAAAAGCGCTCACGCCTGAGCCTGGCAGACGCAGAGTGGCTTTTCATCAAGAGCAATGGACGCAAGGAGATGACCCCATTCCATCCCGGGGACTGGGTCACGGTGCAGGCTGAACTGAACGCTATGGGGTGGGTGAGATGATTGTCTTGCGTCCCCAACTCCCGTTCGATCCGGAAGAAACCTGCCTTTCCTTTGCGAACCGGCTTGCTCTTCTGCACACCGGCCGCGGCGTGCGCCAGCTTCTCCGCGATCTTGGGATCGACGTGCCGGGCTTCCTGTCCGGACACGCGGCTGAAGTTGCCGCCCTTGCAGACGCTGCTGGCGTTTCTTCCAACGCGCTTCTGGAAAACAGCGTTGACGTTAAACAGACGCACGCCTGGTTCCGCGGTGAGCGGCAGTCCAAGGCGTTTCTCTCCCCGCGTGCTTCCCGCTATTGTCCCGCCTGCCTCGCAGAGGAGGAAGACAGCAGGTCCTGGCGCCAACGACTGATCTGGGGCATCCGCCATGTCCATCGCTGCGACCGCCACGATTCATGGCTAAACCTGTCGCCTGATGCCACCGCGGAGGTCTGTCATGGCGTGATCTCGAAGGGGGACCTGGCCGAGCGCCGTCCGGCCGTTGATCCGCCCCCCGAGTATCAATGCTGGCTCAGGACGCGCCTTCATGGCCAGGCATCGACGCCAGATGAGTGGATGGATAGCCAGACGCTGGAGCAAATTCTCAATGCTTCCGAAATGCTTGGGGCCGTCCTCGAGCATGGGCATGATGTCCGGCCGACAAAGCTGTCGCCCGAGGCCCGCGAAGAGGCCATCGACATCGGTTTCTCCATCTTTCGCGAGGGGCCTCAAGCCGTCACGGAAGCACTCGACACCATTCACGCAGCATCACCGGCGGCCGCGGTACAGGCTGGCCCTCTCGCCTATTACGGCCGCCTGTTCGACTGGCTGGATCGCCGTAGCAATGCAATCGCCCCCGGTCCGATCCGGGATATCCTGCGGGAGCATATCGTTCGGAATTTTGCTGTCGAGCCGGGCACGACCGTGCTCGGGGAAGAGGTCAGTGTCAGGCGTTCCTATACGCTGCAAGGCTTGAGCGAAGAGCTACGCATGGACCGTCGGCGGCTGTCACGGGTGCTGCAAAAACTCGGAAAGGTGCCACTAGGGGCGGCCGATCGGGAAAGCGGGAACATGATTTTCGACGCCGCCGAGACCATCCCGCTGATCGAGGCCTTTCAGTCGGCCGTCCGCCTTCATGAGGTGCCCTTCTACCTCGGGGCCAGCAAGCGCCAGGTCGAAAACCTCTACCGGGCGGGCATTCTGGAACCGCTGATCCCGGCGACCAGTCGCGGCGCCGTCCGCAATGTCGTATTCGCGCGAAGCCACCTCGACGAAGTCTTGTCGAGGATCGATCAACTGCCTGTCGTCAGCGAAGCGGATCGGGCTGATTATCATCCCGTACCTTATGCCTGCCAACGCGGAGCAGGTGCATTTGAAGCAATCTTCACTAGGATCATGGCCAGTGAGATCCAGTGTTGCCGAGATCCCAGGATAAGAGGAATCGGTGGCCTGATCGTCCGTTTGGATGATGTTCTCGAACGGTGCATCCCGGCCTGACTTCATCCTCTATAACTCAAGAAAACGAGCCCGCTTCGGCGGGCTTTTTCTTTGCCTGCCCTCCAAGTTCGCCGGATCTTGTGCCGGATTCCGCCACATCTTGATCCGGAGTCGAAAATGTGTACTTTTAAGTCATTGACAAGAAATCATTTTTATAGGTACTCCGCGCTAACTTGATCCCGATTTACAACGGGTCAACCCCGACTGGACAAGCCCGCCTCCGGACGCCACACTTTCGTCGAACCGCCCTCAACGCGCTGACCGGGGGTGCAACCTTTCACCGGTTCTGACAACAGGAGCGTCCGTCATGAAATTCCTGCACGCCGCAAAGGCGCTGTCCATTGCGCTGGCGCTTGCGGCCCCGGCTCTTGTGTCGTCGGTCGGGGTTGGCCCCGCCTGGGCCGCCACAGCCACCCAAAGCCAGGCGACCCAGATCGAGACCGCGCTGGCGCAATATTTCGACAATGTCCCGGGGGTCGTGTCGGTCACACCCGACGGCGATCACTACAAGTTGCGCATAGATCCCGGCCCGCTGCTGACCCAGCTTCCGCCGGATGTGAAGGTCTCGCTGCCGGCGGTGACCTACAGCCTGACCGATCAAGGCGGCGGGCTGTGGGGGCTGGAGATGGCCGAGCAGCCGCTTGATGTGACGATCGACGTCAAGGGAGTGACGGCGCAGAAGATCTCGGTCGCGGCGCTGTCCTCGACCGGCACCTTCGACACCGCGCTGGGACTGTTTCGCACTGCCACCCTCGACGGCAAGGGGATTGCCTACAGCGCGACGACCTTCGAAAAAGGCAAGCAGGTGTCGAAGGTCGACTACACCATCCAGTCGGCACAATCGCAAAGCCATGGCGCGGCCGGCGCCGAGGGGGCCGTGGACCTCACCAACAAGATGCAGCTTACCGGGCTGACCCAGACGATGACCCTGCCCGCCGGGTCGCCGCCGGACGGCACCCCCCCGCGGATGACGACCTTCCAGATGACCGCCGAGAGCGTGGACCAGGACACCAAGGCACAGGGGCTGCGCTGGTCCGGGCTTCTGTCGATTTACCGCTGGTTCCTGGCCCACCGCACCAAGGCCGAGGTCGAGACATCCAAAGCGGAACTCGCCGGGCTGATCCGCACGGCGCTGCCGATCTTTGATCATTACGGCGTCGACGCGCAGTTGAACAACGTGTCCGTGAAAACCCCGATCGGCACGGTGGGCGCCGACAAGGTCCGCCTTGCGCTGAACGCCAATGGCGCGGTCGCCGACGGCAAGATCGGCGAAACCCTCAGCATCGAGGGGCCGCATCTGCCCAGCGGGATCGTGCCCCCCTGGGCCGTGCCTCTGTTCCCGCAGAAGCTGTCGCTGAATTTCGGCGCCAGCCAGTTCGATCCGGCCGCGACGGCGAAGGTCCTGCTCGACGCGCTGGAGACCGGCGCCGACGTGAACGGCTCGGAGGCCGAGGAAAAGCTGACCAAGGCGCTGCTGCCCAGCGGGCGGGTGACGCTTGGGACGGATCAAAGCGCAGTGGCTGGCAAGGGCTACGCATTGACGGTGACGGGTTCGGCCCAGGTCGGCCCCAAGCCGGCCAAGCCGGATCTGGACTTCACCGTGAAGATGACCGGGTTCGATACGGTTCTGCAGGCGCTCGACGCCTTCCCGCCGCCGATGAAGCAGCGCGCGGTCCCGATGTTGATGCTGGCCCGCGGCTTCGGAAAGACCGAACCGAACGGCGATCTCATCTGGCAGATCACCTCTTCGGCCGAGGGGCATCTGCTGATCAACGGGCAGGACATGGGCCCGATGAAGTGACAACTGGACAATCGGCCGGACAATCGTCGGGCGCCGGGGACTCCCCCGCGCCCGACACTGGGCCCGAGGTTGGGCCCCAGACCGGACCCGTGATCGCGATCGGCGACCCCCTCTCGGACGGTGTGGCGAAGCTGCTGGCGCGGCATGTGGCGCTGATGCGAGAGGTCTCGCCGCCCGAGAGCGTTCATGTGCTGACGCCCGCCGATCTGGCCGGGCCGGACATCGCCTTCTACACGATGCGCGATGGCGGGCATGTCATCGGCATGGGGGCGCTGAAGCGGCTGCCGGACCGCCACGGAGAGATCAAGTCGATGCATGTGGCCGACGAGGTTCGCGGCCGCGGGCTGGCGCGGCGGATGCTGGAACATCTGGTCGCCGAGGCCCGCTCTCTGGGCCTGACGCGGCTAAGCCTGGAAACCGGCGCCGAGCCCGAATTCGCCCCGGCCCGGGCGCTTTACGCCAGGGCGGGCTTTCGCATCTGCCCGCCGTTCGGCAGCTACCGCGAAGATCCCAACAGCGTGTTCATGACCCGCGACTTGTCCTGAGTAGGCCGCGCCCGACGGGCAGGACGGATGCGCCAGACCCTTTGCGACCGAAAATGACATGCCCGCGCAAACGGCGGCCAGGACAGGCGCGTCGACCGCCGCGATGTTCGCACAGCGCCAGGCCGGTTTCGCGGCACCGCCAAGCCTAGCTGACCCCCCGCATCGCGTGCCAGGCCCGGTCCAGCGCCTCGCGGTGCTGGGGGGCGGCGATGGCGATCATGCGGCGCGCGCGGGCCTCGAACGGCTGGCCGCGCAGATCCGCCACGCCATGTTCGGTGACGAAAATATCCGCATCCGACCGTGCGCAGGTGACGGTGCCGACGCGCGCCACGACCCGGCTTTCGCCCCCCGCCGTGACCGCCGGCAGCGCGATGATCGCCCGCCCCCCCGCCGAGGCCTGCGCGGCACGCTGGAAATCCACCAGCCCGCCGACGCCGCCCAGATAGCGCCCACCCACGGCCTCGGCGCCGATCTGGCCGGTCAGATCGACCTCGAGCGCCGAATTGATCGCATGGACCCGTGACAGTGACGCGATCGTGGCCAGGTCATGGGTGACCTCGGGGCCGGCAAGGCGGAAGGCGGGATTGCCATCGACATGGGCGCTCAGCCGCCGCGTGCCCATCGCGATGCCGGCGATGCTGACGCCCCGGTCGCGTTCCTTGCGGGCGTTGGTCAGCGCGCCGCTTTCGACCAGATCGACCAGCCCGTCGCCGACGACGCCGGAATGAAGCCCCAGATCGCGATGCCCCGAAAGCGCGGCGCAGATCGAATTCGGGATCGTCCCGATGCCCAGTTGCAGCACCGCCCCGTCCGGCACCAGCCCCGCGATCCGCGCCGCGATCGCCCGCGCCGTCGCATCCGGCGGCGGCACGGGCAGTTCGACCGGCCCCGCCTCGGCCTGGGCCAGCGCGGCAAGGGGCAGGTCGGCGGGGAATTCGCCGCCCAGGCAGGCGGGCATCATTGGCTGATGCTCGCCCAGGATGCAGCGTGCCTGCCCGGCGGCCTGGAAGATCAGATCCCGTGCCAGCCCCAGATTCCATCCCGGCTCCGCGCGCGCGGGACGCAACTGCAACAGCGCCACATCGGCGCGGAAGCGCCCGGCCTCAATCTCGCGGCCAAGCGCACTGAGATGCCCGGGAAAGACCGAGAGCCGCCCGGCCCGCGCCAGCGGCGACAGCCGGCCCATGGCGCCGTAGCTTTCCAGCTGTATGCTCTCTGGCAGGCCCTGCGCGAAGGTGTCGGAATAGATCGGGCCGACGAACAGGTGAACTTGCGGCAACAGGCCGGCGCGCGCCTCTTCCAGCAGACGCCTTAGCAGGCCGCGCGGCTCCGCCGTGGCCTGACCTGCGAAGATCCGGTCCCCCGGCCGAAGGTGGGGGACGAAGGAGAAATCGGCAAGCGGCTGGATCTTCATTTCACGCGGCCTCCATTCGCCGGTTGGAGGCGCAGACCCGGACCGGACCCGGGAAGGGGGAAAAGGCAGGATGCGCCCCGACGCGGCGAAGTCAAGTCGCGAGCCGAATCGATCCGGACTTCTGCGGGGTCCGCGAGGGCGCCCTGACCGCTGCAACCGGAAGCCGCCATGCCGTGAAAAGATCACATGCACGTGATGCTCCAACATTAGGGCGCGCAAAAAACCCGCAAACCACATAAACGGCCGCCACCCCTTGCGACGAAGATAGTTCTTAGCTACGAAATGATAGCGCTAACGGAGGATGGAGTCCGCGGGTTGCCCTCCTCTTGAACGCCGCCCGAACACCCGGGGAACAGGGTGATGCTGACCCGCTTCAGGAGGAAAGAATGGCTGCAATATCACTGGACACCCCGAAATCCGACCCGGCGCGCAAAGCGCGCGCAGGCGTCGCGCTGGCCGGATCGGCCGTGCTGGCGCTGGCGCTGTCGGGACTGGCCGCGAACGCCGCGACCGGCCTGACCGCCACCTCGTTCTCGCCCGACTTCTCGGCGATGGCGCAGTTGAAGGACGTGGTCGCCAAGGGCCATGGCAAGATCGCCGTGCTGCTGCCCGAGACCACCACCTCGGCGCGCTACACCTCGTTCGACCAGCCCTATCTGGAAGAGGCCTTCGCCAAGGCCGGCCTGTCGAAGAGCGACTACATCATCACCAACGCCCAAGGCTCGGAATCCGATCAGCTGACCCAGGCGCAGACCGCGATCTCGCAGGGTGCGACGGTACTGCTGCTGGATCCGATCTCGTCGGGCTCGGGCGCGGCGGTAGAGAAATACGCCAAGGCGCACGGCGTTCAGGTGATCGACTATGACCGCCTGACCCTGGGCGGCAACCGCGACTATTACGTCAGCTTCAACAATGTCGAAGTGGGCCGTCTGATCGGCAAGGGGATGGAGCAGTGCCTGGCCGCCTGGCACGTCAAGAAACCCGACATCCTGGTGATGGCCGGCGCCGCGACCGACAACAACGCCACGCTCTTCAAGAGGGGCTACATGGAAGTGCTGTCGCCGAAGTTCAAATCCGGCGCCTACAAGAACGCGGGCGAACCGGCGGGCACCTGGGATCCGGCCCGCGCCCGCACCACCTTCGAGCAGCAGCTTACCGCGCATGACACGATCAACGCGGTGGTCACGCCGAACGATGGCAACGCCAATGGGGTGATCTCCTACCTCAAGTCGCTGAAGGTACCGCCGCACCGCTTCCCGACCACCGGCCAGGACGCGACGCTGACCGGCATGCAGAACGTGCTGTCGGGCTATCAGTGCGGCTCGGTCTACAAGCCGATCTATCTGGAGGCGCAGGCCTCGGTCGCGCTGGCGGTCTATCTGCGCGCCAAGATGGCCCCGCCGGCCGGGCTGGTGAACGGCCAGACCATGGACGGGCAAGAGAAGAAAGAGGTGCCCTCGGTGCTTCTGACGCCGATCTGGGTGACGCCGAAGAACATGGCCGCGACCGTGGTCAAGGACGGCTTCGTCAAGCCCAAGGAACTGTGCGCCGGCGACATGGCGAAGGCCTGCAAGGCCGCCGGTATCAAGCCGTAACCGCAGATGGCTGATCCGAAGATCGGATCCGGCCCCGAGCATGCGCAGCAGGAACCCCTGCTGCGCATCCGGGGTCTGGAGAAGCATTTCGGCGCTGTCCAGGCCTTGGGCGGAGTCGATTTCGATGTCTACCCCGGTCAGGTGACCGCGCTGGTGGGCGACAACGGCGCCGGCAAGTCGGTGCTGACAAAATGCATCGCCGGCATCCACGAGGCCGATGGCGGCGAGATCCAGTGGGAGGGCGAAACCGTCCGCATCCGCAGCCCCCGCGACAGCGCGGCGCTGGGGATCGAGGTGGTCTATCAGGACCTGGCGCTGTGCGACAATCTTGACGTCGTGCAGAACATGTTCCTGGGGCGCGAGCGCCTGTCGGGCCGGGTGCTGGACGAGGACGGCATGGAACGTGCCGCCGCCGAAACGCTGGCGGGCCTGCGGGTGACCACGCTGCGCTCGATCCGGACGCCGGTGGCGGCGCTGTCGGGCGGGCAGCGCCAGTCGATCGCCGTCGCCAAGGCGGTGATGTGGAACTCCAAGCTGGTGATCCTGGATGAACCCACCGCGGCGCTTGGCGTCGCGCAGACCGGGCAGGTGCTGAAACTGGTGCGGCGGCTGGCCGATCAGGGGTTGGCGGTGGTGATGATCTCGCACAACCTCAACGACGTCTTCGCCGTCTCGGACCGGGTCGCGGTGCTGCGCCTGGGCACGATGGCCGGTCAGGGCAAGGTCGAGGAGTTCGACACCCAGCGGGTCGTCGAGTTGATGACCACCGGCGAATCCGACCATATGGTCGAACCCGGCCGGGGCACGGCCGCCCCCTCGATCGCGCATGAAAACGCGCGCGAAAATGCCGAGGCGGTGGCCTCCGGCGCCAGCAAGGTCGCGACCGCCGTGGTCGGCGCCGGCCGCGAGGAAAGCTTTGGCCAATACCTGAAGGGCGCCTGGACGAAGGTGCTGGCCGGGCAATCGGGGGTCTTGCCGGTGGTGCTGGGAGTGATCCTTATCGGCATCCTGTTCCAAAGCCAGAACGACAAGTTCCTGTCCTCGGGCAACATCGTCAACCTGCTGGTGCAGGGCGCCGTCTTCATGCTGATCGGCATGGGCGAGGTCTTCGTGCTGCTGCTGGGAGAGATCGACCTGTCGCTGGGCTTTGTCGCCGGCATCGGCGCGACGGTGGCGACGATCCTGGTGCAGCCTTCGGTCGCCTGGCCCTGGTGGGCGGCGATCCTGGCCGCGCTGGTGGCGACGGGGGCGCTGGGCGCGATCCAGGGCCTTCTGATCACCAAGCTGCGGCTGCCGTCCTTCGTGGTGACGCTGTCGGGCCTTCTGGGCTTTCAGGGGCTGATGATCCAGCTGCTGGGCCAGGGCGGGACCATCCCGATCCAGAGCCCGACGATCAACAACCTGTCGAACGGCACGCTCACCCCCGCGGTGGGCTGGGGGCTGACGGTCGCGGTGCTGGCGGTCTTCGCGGTGCTGACCTTCCTGCGCGACGGCAAGCGCCGGTCGAGCGGCCTGGTGGCGCCGCCGATGGGCCTGACGCTGACCAAGATCGGCGTCGCGGTGATCGCCGGCGTGGTTCTGGTGCTGATCTCGAACGCCAATCGCGGCGTGCCGGCCTTCCCGCTGAACGGCATGCCCTGGGTGATCCCGATCGTCTTTGCAGTGCTCGCGATCTGGAGCTTCGTTCTGGGACGGCTGCGGTTCGGCCGCTACGTCCTGGCGATCGGCGGCAATGCCGAGGCCGCGCGGCGCGCCGGCATCAACCTCGGCCGGATCCGCATGGCAGCCTTCACGCTGGCGGCGGCGACGGCGGGGCTGGGGGGCATCATCTATGCCTCGCGGCTTCAGTCGATCTCGACCAGCTTCGACGGCGGCACGATCGTGCTTTACGTCGTGGCGACCGCGGTGATCGGCGGCACCAGCCTGTTCGGCGGGCGCGGCCATCCGCTGCATGCGGTGCTGGGCGGCGTGGTGATCGCCGCGATCGTCAACGGCATGGCGTTGCTGGGTCTTCCGGCGGCGGTGCAACTGATGGCGACCGCGCTGGTGCTACTGGCCGCGATCACGGTGGACGTGGTCGTGCGCCGCCGCGGCGAGACCACGCGCTGACATCGGTCGGGGCGCCCCAAGGGGCGCCCCCGCCTTTCACATCCCGCGCGCGCCCAGAAGGTGCCGCGCGATCTGGACAAAGCCCGCCCCGCCCTCGGCCCGCGCGACATAGGCGGGCTCGGCCTCCAGCTCATCCTTGAAGCGCAGAACATTGGCCACGCCGCAGCTGTTGCGGAAGAAGCCGAACATCGGCGCGTCGTTCGGGCTGTCGCCGACGAAGGCCATGCGGGCGTTCTGCGCGTCGATATCGCGGCCCAGCACCTCGGCGGCGAAGCGGCGGCACATGGTCAGCTTGTCGTACTCCCCGAACCAGCCGTTCACATGGATCGACGAGACCTTGGCGACCGCCCCCGCCTCGGCGAAAAGCTGATGGATCCGGGCCACGGCGGCGCGGCCCAGGGGGGCCACGTCCTCGCAGAAATCGATCGCAAGATCGGCCTCGCGGTAAAGCTGGTCCGAGGCGATCGCACAGCCCGGCACCTCGGCCAGGATCCGGGTGGCCAGCGCATCGAGGCGGGTGCGGTTGGCGCGCCGTTCCTCGGGGCCGGCGACGAATTCGCGGCGCATCCGGCGGGCGGCGCGGTCATAGGCGAAATAGAAGGCGCCGTTCTCGCCCACCACGCCGGCCACGGGCCAGAGCCGCGCGATCAGATCGCACCAGCCGCCTGGACGGCCGGTGACCGGGGCCACCGCGATGCCCGCGCGGGCCAAATCCTCCAGCGCGGCATAGGCCTCGGCGGGCAATTGGCCGTCCTCGGTCAGGGTGTCGTCGATATCGGTGAAGACCACCTCGATCGCGGCGGCTTCCGCAGCCGGCATGTCGCTGATGTCGCGCATTCGCATCCCCTTCTGGCACCGATTCGGCGCGCCGGGACGTTTGCGCATCGGCGCCCCGGGGGCAACGCCCCTGCCCCGCCAAACCGCGCCGGGGGCAGCGTCGCCACTGGACGGGCGGGTCAGCGTTTGTCGGACGCATCGCCTTCCCGACCGGACCAAAGCGTCCAACGGCCCCGCCCCGCGTGTTTTGACGCGTAAAGCGCGGTATCGGCATCGGCCAGCATCTGTACCGCCGCCGGCGCCTCATAGGCCCCGGACCGGGTGATGCCGACGCTGGCCGAAATCTGGCAAGGAGCACCAGCGTAGTCGATCGGTTGGCTCAGACGGGCGATCACCCGTTCGGCGATCGTCGACAGCCGCTCGGCCTTGTCGATCCCGGGCAGCAGCAGCACGAATTCGTCACCGCCCACCCGGGCGATCGTGTCGACGCTGCGCATCTCGCCCCGCAGGCGCTGGCCGGCGGTGCCCAGGACATGATCGCCGGCTGCGTGGCCCAGCGTGTCATTGACCTGCTTGAAGAAATCCAGATCCAGATGCATCAGCCCGAACGGCGTGCCCCGCCGGATCAACGCGTCCAACACCTGATCAAAGCCGCGCCGGTTGGCCAAGCCGGTCAGCGTGTCGGTCAGCGCCTCGGTCTCGGCATGGCGACGGGCGGTTTCGAGGCGCCGATTGAGGTCGCTCAGCTCATCCATGACAAGGGCCTTCGCCTCGGTCAGGTAGAGCAGTTCGACGGCCAGATCGGTGGGGGCGAAATCCGCGTTGGTCAGCGCGTGGGCGCGCACGCCCTGACCGACCGCGATGCCGAAGGACAGGTTGATCAGCATCCCGCCATTGCCGGAAACCGGTACCGCGAGGCCGCGGAAATCGGTTCGCGGACCGTCTCGGAGGCGCAGCTGAAGGCGGGCGCCGGCATGGCGCGACAAGCCCGCCATCCCGGTAATGCCGCGCGGGCGCCGGATCTGGAAGAGCGCGAAGAAATCCCGCCCGGGCAGATCCGGCACCGCCAGGATCTTCGCCAGCGTCGGCCCCGCGCCGCGGATCAACCCGTCGCGTCCCAACCACAGGAACATCGGCATCAGCCGTGCCAGCGCGATCGATGTCAGGCCAAGCGCATCCGTCGCGCAACCTGCTGCGGGCAGCAAGTAGTCGGCGGCAGTTCCGGGCCGCGACCCTGCGCCATTCGCCGGATTCGCGCTCACGCCCCCGCACTCCCGGCCGCAAGGTCGAAACGACGACCCTGAGCGAAGGCATGGTCGAGCAGATGTACCTGAATTCGTTCACACCCCCGTTCGGATCCGGTGTGGTCCAGAAGGGCCAGCGCGCCGTAATCATCTGCCATCGCCCGCAGAATCCCGACCATCACATGGCCGAACCCTGCCGGGCCCCCACTGCAGATCAGGGTGAAATGATCGGCGCCCTCGTCGATCAGCTCCAGCTGCGGCAGGTCGAGATCAGGCACCGCCATGTGGCTGCGCCCCGGAAGATCATCAAGCGATTGCAGAAAATCCAGAAAATCGACGCCGCCGAACCGTAGCAACCGACGCAGCGCCTCGAGATGCGGGTGCGAGACGAGATAGGTGCCCAAGTCTTCCAGCACCGAGTCCCGCGGGCGGTCGAGGTGATGCGCGGCGGCGCCAAGCACCGCATCGGTCAGCGAGTCGTCATAGATCAGCATCGGCTCGAAACTGTCAAAATCGAGCCGGGCCGAGCGCGCCACCGCATGCCACAAGGCAGGACCATAGGTATCCCGCAGAAAGGATTGGATCGAGCGGTTGATCAGCCCGTGCATTGGCATCCCTCCATTTGCAGGGAAACCTAGGCGGCGGGTGTTAAGAAATGCCTATCGGCGGCGAATGAGGGGCGCCGGGCCTAGCCCGCGCGGACCGCCGCCCGCGCCTGGGCCAGCGCCTGGGGCAGTGCCTCGGCGAAGGCGGCCATCTGCGCATCGGGGGCGCAGCTGACGCGGATGCAGCGGTCTTGCGGCACGACGAAGGGCATGCGCACGAAGATGTCGCGCGCGATCAGTTCGGCCAGCACCCGGCGGGCGAAATCGCCGTCGGCGCCGCAATCGATGGCGACGAAATTGGTCGCCGAGGGCAGCGCACGCAGCCCGTTCTGGTCGGCAATGGCGGCCAGCCGGTCGCGCGATGCGGCGACCCGGTCGCGGACTTCGGCCAGGTAGTGCTGATCGGCCAGCGCGGCCAGCGCGCCGGCCTGGGAAATCCGGCTCATCCCGAAATGGTTGCGGATCTTGTTGAAGGCGGTGATCAGCCCCGGCGCGCCCAGCGCATACCCCACCCGGGCGCCGGCCATGCCGTAGCCCTTGGAAAAGGTGCGCATCCGCACGACGCGGGGGTCGTCCGCGTCGATCTGGGGCGCGGTGCCTTCGGGGGCGAGGTCGATATAGGCCTCATCAAGGATCAGCAGGCTGCCTTCGGGCACCTCCTTGACCATGCCGGCGATGACCGGGCCGGGATGGGCGGTGCCCATCGGGTTGTCGGGATTGGCGAGGTAGATCAGCTTTGGCGCAACCTCGCGCGCGCGCGCGATCAGGGCGTCGGGGTCTTCCATGTCGCCCTTGTAGGGCACCTTGTGTAGCGCCCCGCCATAGCCCGTGACATGGAAGTTGAAGGTCGGATAGGCCCCGTCCGAGGTGACCACCGCATCGCCCGGCTCCAGCACCATGCGGCAAAGATAGCCCAAGATCCCGTCGATGCCTTCGCCCACCATCACATGGGCGGGGGTCACGCCGTGATGGGTGGCCAGCGCCGCGCGCAGATCATGGTTTTCGGGGTCGCCGTACATCCAGCAGTCGGACGCCGCCGCCTGCATCGCGGCCACCGCGCGGGGCGAAGGGCCGAAGACGGATTCGTTGGCGCCGATGCGCGCGCGGAACGGGCGGCCGCGCTGGCGCTCCTGCGTCTCGGGGCCGACGAAGGGGACGGTGGCGGGCAAGCTGGCGACAAGCGGGGTATAGCGAGGTCCGGTCATGGCGCGATCAAAAGCCGAAATCTGAGATTTGCGCAAGAGGGAGAGAGCGGCGCGGGATGGCAGGGGGGCAATGCGCCCCCCCGAAGATATCTGCGCCGGAAAGAAGCGGCCGGGGCGCGTCAGCCGACCTCGGCCAGACGCGCCAGCGCGGCCTTCAGCTTGCGGGTTTCTTCTTCGCCCTGTTCCAGGCGTTCGCGGGTTTCCTCGACCACGTCGTCGGGGGCAGAGGCCACGAACTTGGGGTTGTTCAGCCGCCCGCGCAGCCCGCCCATGTCCTTTTCAAGCTTCTCCAAGGTCTTGGCGAGGCGCGCCTTTTCCTCGGCGATGTCGATGATGCCTTCGAGCGGGATCGCGAAGCTGCCGCCCTCGACCGCGATGGTGATCGCGCCCTTGGGGGCCTTCTCGGCCTCGGTCAGGCTTTCGATCCGCGCCAGCCGCTTGATCAGCACCTCGTTGCGCGCCCAGGCGCCCTGCCCCGCCGCGTCGAGCGCGATCTGCAGCATGTCGAGCTTCAGCCCCACCGGCACATGCATCTGGGCGCGGGCCGAGCGGATTTCCTCAATCAGCGCGATCACCCAGTTCATTTCGCGGTCGGCTTCGGCGTCGATCAGATCGGCGCCATAGATCGGCCAGTCGGCATGGACCAGCGGCTTTTCGCGGTTGCCGGTCAGGGCCCAGAGTTCCTCGGTGATGAAGGGCATGATCGGGTGCAGCAGGATGTAGCATTGGTCCAGCACCCAGGCCATCGTCTCGCGGGTCTCGGCCGCGGTGGCCTCGTCGTCGAACAGCGGCTTGGCAAATTCGACATACCAGTCGCAGACCTTGCCCCAGACAAAGGCGTAAAGCGCATTGGCCGCGTCGTTGAAGCGGAAGTTCGACAGCGCCTCGTCCACGGTTTCGCGCACGCGGGCGGTCTCGCCCAGGATCCAGCGGTTGACGCGGGCCTTGGGGGTGGGGAGGACGGTGGTGGTGGTGTGGCCCTCGAACACGCCGTTCATCTCGGCGAAGCGGGTGGCGTTCCAGATCTTGGTGCCGAAGTTGCGGTAGCCCGCGACGCGCGCGGTCGACAGCTTCAGATCGCGGCCCATCGCGGCCATGGCGGTCACGGTGAAGCGCACCGCATCAGCGCCGTATTCGTCGATCAGCTCCAGCGGGTCGATGACGTTGCCCACCGATTTCGACATCTTCTTGCCCTTCTCGTCGCGGACGAGGGCATGGACATAGACGGTGTGGAACGGAACCTGATCGACGACCGCAAGCTGCATCATCATCATCCGGGCGACCCAGAAGAAGATGATGTCGAAGCCGGTCACCAGCACGTCGGTGGGGAAATACTTGGCGTAGGCTTCGGTCTCTTCCGGCCAGCCCAGCGTGCCGATCGGCCAGAGGCCCGAGGAAAACCAGGTGTCGAGGACATCCGCATCGCGCCAGACCGGATAGACCAGATGCGTCGGATCCTGGTCGACCTGGTAGCGCGCCAGCGCATGGGTCAGCATCTCGACCGCGGCGGCCTTGTCGGCGACCTCGACCACGCGGCAGGCCTGCAGCGGCGTCGGCAGGTGGGACAGGCTGTGGCGGAAGCCAGCGGCGACCGCATCAAAATCGGCGCCGCAATGCTGGGTCAGGTCGCGCTGGGTGAAGGCGCCGTCGACCAGCAGGCGGAAAAGTTCGACCTCATCCAGATCGCCGTCGCCCTCGTCATCGATGAAATGGGTGCGGTGGATGCCCAGCCCGTACCAGACCGGAATTTGATGCCCCCACCACAGCTGGCGGCTGATGCACCAGGGTTCGATATTCTCGAGCCAGTGGAAATAGGTCTTGGCATCGCGTTCGGGCAGGATGCGGGTGTAGCCGGCGTTTTCGTCGAATGTGCCCGCCTCCTGCGCGGCCATGCCGTCGCGGACGGCCTGCAGCGCGGGTTCGACGATCTTGGCAGTGTCGACGAACCACTGGTCGGTCAGCATCGGCTCGATCACCACTTTCGAGCGGTCGCCGAAGGGCTGCATGATCGGCTTCGATTCCACATAGGGCACCATGCCGGGGTCGAGGCAGACGTTGCCTTCGCTTTCCTCGGGGTCGCCCGGGACCATGACGGCGAGGCCCTCTTCGGTGATCTGGGCGACGACCTTCTGGCGCGCCTCGAACCGGTCGAGGCCGCGCAATTCGTCGGGGACAAGGTTGACCGCATCCACCTCGGCCTCGGTCAGAATCCGCTCGCCGCGGGCGATTTCCATGGCGATCGCGGCGGCCTCGGCATAGGGGGCGCCGTCGTCGCGCATCTGGGCGCGGGTGTCCATCAGCCGGTACATCGGGATGCCGCCGCGCTTGGCCACCTGATAATCGTTGAAATCATGCGCGCCGGTGATCTTCACCGCGCCCGAGCCGAAAGTGGGATCGGGATAGTCGTCGGTGATGATCGGGATCAGGCGGCGGTGTTCCTTCGGGCCCACCGGAATTTCGCACAGCTTGCCGACGATCGGGGCATAGCGGGTGTCCGAGGGATATACCGCCACCGCGCCGTCGCCCAGCATCGTCTCGGGGCGGGTGGTGGCGATTGCGATGTAATCGCGGGTCTCTTCAAAGGTGACGTTCCCGTCCTCGTCCTTCTCCTGATAGAGATAGGTCTCGCCGCCCGCCAGCGGGTATTTGAAATGCCACATATGGCCCGGGCGCTCGATGTTCTCGACCTCGAGGTCCGAGATCGCGGTCTCGAAATGCGGGTCCCAGTTCACCAGCCGCTTGCCGCGGTAGATCAGGCCCTTGTTGTAAAGCTCAATGAAGACCTTGATGACGGCATCGTGGAAATTGCCGTCCTCGCCCGCCGGCGCGCCGGGGGCGCCGGACATGGTGAAGGCGTTGCGCGACCAGTCACAGGAGGCGCCCAGCCGCTTTAGCTGATTGACGATCGTATCACCCGATTGGGTCTTCCATTCCCAGACCTTCTGCAGAAAGGCCTCGCGCCCCATTTCGCGCCGGGTCGGGTTCGACTCGTCGCGCGCCAGTTCGCGCTCTACCACCATTTGCGTCGCGATGCCGGCGTGGTCCTGGCCGGGCTGCCACAGCACATCGTGGCCGCGCATCCGGTGCCAGCGGGTCAGGATGTCCTGCAGCGTGTTGTTGAAGGCATGGCCCATGTGCAGGCTGCCGGTCACGTTCGGCGGCGGGATCATGATGCAGAAGGTCTCGGCCCCCGGCTTGGCGTTGGCGCCAGCGCGAAAGGCGCCCGAGCTTTCCCAGTCGGCATAAAGCCGGGCCTCGGCCTCGGCGGCGTTGAAGGTCTTGTCCATCGTCATCTGATCGTCCCGGAACTGGCGCGGGCGCGGACCCGCGGCTTTGCCTGATGCTCTAGCGAATGCGGACGGGAAGGCCAAGGGTATAGGGGCCGCCATGCGCCCGGCATGCGAAAGCCCATGCCTACGGTGCGCTCAGTACCGTGCGTATTTGGAGAACGATGAAAGGGATGACCCTTCCAGCTTCACCTTGGCGAAAATACTCCGCTGAGGTTCATCTGACGTGGCAGCCCCGGGGTCAGGCGCGCTCGGAATATTCCAGGGTTTCGGTGTGGACGACGATCTTCTCGTCCTGCGCGATGAAGGGCGGCACCATGATGCGCACGCCGTTGTCCAGAACGGCGGGCTTGAAGCTCTTGGCTGCGGTCTGGCCCTTTACCACCGGCTCGGTCTCGACCACCTGGCAGATGACCTTTTGCGGCAACTGCATCGACAGCGCCTCGTCGCCGTAATATTCGATATGCGCGGTCATGCCGTCCTGCAGGAACGGACGCCGGTCGCCCAGCAGATCGGCGGGCAGTTCGATCTGCTCGAAGGTTTCGGTATCCATGAAGGTCAGAACCCCGTCGGTCTCGTAGAGGAACTGCTGATCCTTGATGTCCAGCCGCACCTGCTCGACCTTGTCGGCGGAACGGAAACGTTCGTTCAGCTTGCGGCCATCGCGCAGGTTCTTCAGCTCAACTTGCGCGAAAGCACCGCCCTTGCCGGGCTTCACATGCTCTACCTTCACCGCCGCCCAGAGGCCGCCGTCGTGCTCGAGCACGTTTCCGGGCCGGATTTCGTTACCGTTGATCTTGGGCATGGGGAAACCTTGAGAAAAGCTTGATCGTTCAGAGCTAGACCCTATATCTCGCGAGACAATCCCTGGCAAGACGACTAGATCCTGTGAGATCTCGCCGGAGCCATGCAGTGAGCGCATGGCTGACATTCCCAACAAGGGATACCGAATCGGTCCAAAAAGGCCATATTCGCCGGACGCCAGGAAACGCAAGAGCAATAATAAAAGGACGCTATCATGGTCGATTTCGTTGACGGCACCGCATTCAACTTCGAACAGGGCCAACGGTCGCGCAAACTCTTTGCCGCCGTGGTGCTGGCGGCGTTGGATGATGCGATCGCCGACGACAAGAAATACGGCAACGGCCCCGAGCAGATCGCCCGCTGGGCGCGGTCGCGCGACGGGCGCGAAGTGCTGTCCTGCGCCGGGATCGACCCCAACGAGCGGGTCGTGAAGGGTCTGATGGAATTCGTCTCGAAAGGTGTCCGCACCTCCGTCGCGCTATCGCGCGAGGAAAGCGAGCGCCGCCACGCGCTGGAGCTGGAGCAGGCAGAAGCCGCCTGATCCGACGCCATTCGTCGTATTGTGAAAGACGCGCCCTTCGGGGCGCATTTTTCATTTGTGCCATGCCCGATTCCGCGTCAGTCCGCCGAGGGGACGAAGCGCGCTGTCGGCCTGAACACGGTGGCGCGGCGCGCCTGGGCGGATGCCCATGCCCGAAGGCTGGCTAGCTGCCTGGTTGAAGCGCGTCTGAAAGCCTGCGCGGGGTTTGTGCCGGGGCCTGTCGCCAATCCCCTAGCGGATCATTCGAAATCGCGGCTGGCGAAGGCGCGGTTGATCTCGGCCCGGACAAGCTTGCGCACGCTGCGGGTGATGCGCTCACCCAGCGACCCCTGCAATTCCTGCCGGATCATTTCCCGGACGATATCGCGCAAAGCCTCCTCGTCGAGGAAGGCGCCCTCCGGATCGGCCTCGGCCCCGCCGGGGGCGGGCTCGTCCTTGGACTCTAGGTCGATCTGGGGGTCGATCTGGGTTTCGAGATCCGCGAAGGCGCTTTGGGGGATAGAATCCTCCCCGAGGTCGAGCGCCTCGTCTGGCACGGAATCCTCCCAATCGATCGCGGCGGCTTCGGACTCGGGCGCGGGCTGGGTGTCGTGCGCATCATCGCCGCCAGTAGTCACGGTCACGCCCCGGCCGCTGTGGAACGCGGGCGCCGCCGTGGCGTCCTGGGCGTCCTGGGCCTCCTGGGGTTCGGACAGCGCGTCGGCGGCCTCGGCGCATTGGGCGAGCGTCTCGGCCAGCGCGTCCACCGCGCTGATCGACGCGGCGCGGGCTTTGGGCCCGGCGTGCGCTGCGGAATTTGAGGGGGCCTCACCCGCAGAAGGCTCTACCGTGCGGCGGCGGCTTTCGGGCATCAAACGGGCGGGCGCCACCCGCGGGGCACGATTCGGATCCTCGGGCGCCGTCGCATGGCCCGTGCCGCGATGGACAAACCGCACCGGGCCGACGAAGGCGTCCAGATGGTTTTCATCCTCGACCGCGGCCTCGGTCCCGTCCGGATCCCATTGCTCGACCCGGGCCGCGACTGCGGATTCGAGCTCGGCGATCGTCGCCTCGATCGCGACCCCGCCAATCTGCTCTGAAAGTGACTGGGCCCTGTCCGCCGCGTCGCCTTCGGGCAGCGCGGGTTCGGCAAGGGCCGCATCAGCCGGCACGGGCGCCTCTGATGAGACCGGTCCCCCTGATGAAACTGGCCCCTCCGACAGGACCGGCCCCTTCGAAGGAAGCCGGGCCGTCGCGTCGAGGCCGTCGTTCGCGGCGTCCGGCACGTCTGCCACGCGCAGCGCGGGGGTCAATACCAGTCGCCCGGTCAGCTTCGGCTCAATCGCGGAAGGATCGGCTGCACGGAACATGGCCCCGGGCGCGCGCAAAGGCGGCTCTGGCCGGGCCTCCTCAGAGACGAGGCGCCGTATCGAGGACAGGACATCCTCGATATCGGTTCTGGTCATCGGATCGGACATGCGCAGAATCCCCTTTGGAACCTGCAAGTATGGTAGCCCGGTCACGCAAATGACACAACGGCTGGTCGCAGCCGCCGCGCCACAAAGCGTGAAGCGCGGCCTATTTGCCCATCGACTTCAGTACCCGGTCCAGCGCCCTACCCTGCACGCTGGTGGCCGGCGCCGACTTGACCGCATTGTAATAGGCGGTGGGGTCGTAGCTGGGCACGCCCAGGCCAAGATGCTTGGCGGTCAGCAGCCCCATCGACGCCAGAAGCTGATAGACCGCGACATATTCGCTGGTGCCGGCCGTCACGCGCGAGGCGCGGGCGTCGAGCAGCAATTGCTCGGCGTTGAGCACGTCGAGCGTGGTGCGAGAGCCAAGCTTGGCCTCTTCCTGCACGCCGGTATAGGCGGTCTTGGCGGCGCGGATCTGTTCGTCATAGGCGGTGATCGACGACCGTGCGACGGCGAGCTGCGCCCAGGCGTTGCCGACGTTCTGGGTGACCTGCACCGCCGCCTGCAGCAGGCCGGCCTTGTTCTGGTCCTCCTGCGCCAGCGCCTGACGGTAGAGCGCGGAAATCTTGCCGCCCGCATAGATCGGCTGCGACAGCGTCAGCACACCCTGCAACTGGGCGATCGACAGGCTGTTGACCCCGTATTGCGCCGTGGCGGACAGCGTCGGGCGGACCTGCGCCTTGGCCCGCTTGACCGCGTATTCCGCCGCCTTGACCTGATATTGCGCCTGCTTCAGCGCCGGCTGGTCATGCTGGGCGATCGCCACCGCATCCTTCAGCTTGCGCGGAATCGCGGGGGCCTTCGGCGGTGCCAACAGCTTGCCCGGGTAATGCCCGACAGAGGCCTTGTAGGCCTCGCGCGCCATGGCCAACTGGCCCTGCGCCGCCACCAGCTTCGAATGCGCCGCGGCCAGCGCGGCCTCGGCCTGGGCCACGTCGGTGCGGGTGATCTCGCCCACTTCGAAGCGGTCGCGGGCGGCCTTGAGCTGCTGGCGCAGCACCCGGACGCTGCCGTCGTTCAGATAGACGACCTCTTGCGCGTTGCGCACATTCATATAGGCCGTGACCGCGCCCAGCAGCACCTGCTGCTCGACCCCGACCAGCGCCGCGCGCGTCGCGAGGACCGATTGCTTGGCCCCGTCGATCGCCGCGCGGCTACGGCCGAAATCCAAAAGCGTCATGCTGGCCTGCAGGCCGAGCGTGCCATAGAGGTTCTTGTTGAGCGTCATGAAGCTGGCAGGATTGCTGTAGGTCTCGGTGGCGGCCAGCCCCAGGGTCGGGCGCAGGGACGAGACGTTGATCGCCACGTTCTCGTCTGCGGCGCGCAGCACCGCGCGGTTCTGCTCTAGCAGGTGCGAGTTGCGATAGGCCGAGATCATTGCGTCGGCCAGGGTCTCGGCGCTTGCCGGGAGGGCCAGAGTCATCGCCACGGCCACGGCGCCAAGGCGCCCCAGAATCTGCCTGTTCATCTTGATCATGCTGCGAGTCCCAAAAGCTGCCCGTTAGAATATCCCGACCCTGTGCGGATCAAAGCACGAAGCCGGTATGTTTCTCAAATCCCGGCAGCACCGGCGCCGCCGCGTTGAAAGCGAAGCGCCAGGTCAGGGCGCCGTCAAGCTTGTAGCCGATCCGGCAGCTGCCCAGCGCGCCTTCCATGAAGATCGCGACGATCCGCCCGCCGTCCTTGAGCTGGGCCTCCAGTCCGGCCGGCAGATGCTCGATCGCGCCTTCGACCATGATCGCGTCATAGGGGCCATGTTTCGCGGCGCCCTCGGCCAGCGACCCCTGGATCACCGCCGCATTGTCAACTTCCTGCGCCGACAGCACGCTTTGTGCCTCGGCGGCGAATTCGCGATCCTCTTCGAGGGCGACGACCGCCTCGGCCAGCCGCGCCATCACCGCGCTACCATAGCCAAGCCCGGCGCCGACGTGCAGCACCAGCTCATCCGCCTGAAGATCGAGCAGTTCGAGCATCTTCGCCAGCACCCGCGGATCCAGCACCACCCGGCGGCGGCCCAGGTCAATATTTTCGCCGACATAGGCCGCGTCGCGGCGCTGGGGCGGAACATACAACTCGCGGGGGACCGCCAGCATCGCCTCGATGATCGGGAATTTGGTGACATCCGAGGGACGAACCTGGGTGTCCACCATCACCCTGCGACGTGTGTGGTAATCGGGCATGGCTAAACTCATCGGTCTAGTTTTGGTTGGATCCGGTGTGCCACATTCCCACGCAGGCGGCAACATGGTCCGACGCCGCAAGGGGATTGCGCGACAAATTTACATGGTATAGTGAGCCCCTGCGACGGCGAGTTGGCGGAGAGGTTACGCAGCGGATTGCAAATCCGTGTAGACCGGTTCGATTCCGGTACTCGCCTCCATTTCTCTCTATATCAGTGACTTAGGGTAGGTCGGCTCACGTCCGCCGCCGCTGAGTCTCGGCTTCGGCCTCATAGCCAGCACTTACGCTCGCAGCGAGAGCGCACGGCTGAGAGGCACACTTTCGAACAGCGGTCGTATCGCGTGGCAACGCGCAGACCGTCTTGCAGGTACCAGAACAGGATCTCGATGCGGGGTTGCGCGGCTTGTAGCGGCGCTTGACACAGGCTGCCAGAATGACCTCTGGCCCGGTCACTGGGCCCTGAGCCTGCAGAAGTTCCGCTGGCCCTTGGCGGCGGGATGCGCGACATCTGTGACAACTGGCCGCGACTCGGCCGACCTGCCGTCAGAAAGGAGGACGTCATGAACGAGTTGTCGAATTCCGTCGCCCATGCCGACATCACCACGATGCTGCATCCCTACACCGACGCGCGCGTGCACGAGCAAAAGGGCCCGCTGGTGATCGAGAAGGGCGATGGCGTCCATGTCATCGACCAATCCGGCAAGCGCTATATCGAGGCCATGTCCGGCCTTTGGTCCGTCGCGGTGGGCTTTTCCCAGACCCGCCTGCGCGACGCCGCCGCGGCGCAGATGGAAAAGTTACCCTACTACCATACCTTCGCCTCGAAATCGCATGAGCCTTCGGTCCGGCTGGCCGAGAAACTGGTCGAGATGACGCCCGAGAACCTGACGCGGGTGTTCTACACCTCCTCGGGGTCCGAGGCGAACGACACGGTGATCAAGCTTGTCTGGTACATGAACAACGCCCTCGGGCGGCCGGAAAAGAAGAAGTTCCTGGCCCGCAACAAGGCCTATCACGGCATCACCATCGCGAGCGGAAGCCTGACCGGCCTGCCGGGCAACCACCGCGATTTCGACCTGCCGGCGATCCCGGTCACCCACCTCACCTGCCCGCATTTCTACCGCTTCGGACAGGAGGGCGAGACCGAGGCGCAGTTCTGCGCGCGGCTCTTGAAGGAGGCCGAGGATACCATCCTGGCCGAGGGCCCCGAAACCATCGCCGCCTTCATCGGCGAGCCGGTGATGGGCGCCGGCGGCGTCATGGTCCCGCCCGAGGGCTACTGGCAGGGGATTGAGGCGCTGTGCCGCAAGTATGACATCCTGCTGGTCTCGGATGAGGTGATCAACGGTTTCGGCCGCACCGGCGCGCGCTGGGGCTGCGAAAAGATGGGCTTCACCCCCGACATCCTGGTGACCTCGAAACAGCTGACCTCATCCTACATGCCGCTGGCGGCGATCGTCTTCTCGGAAGAGATCTACAACGTCATTGCCGACAACACCCACAAGCTGGGCGGCTTCGGCCATGGCTTTACCGCCTCGGGCCATCCGGTGGCCTGTGCGGTGGGGCTGGAGAATATCGCCATCATCGAAGAGCAGGACCTGATGGGCAATGCCGCGAAGATGGGCGAACGCCTGCAGGCGGGTCTTGCGAAGCTGGCCGATCATCCGCTGGTCGGCGAAGTGCGCGGTATCGGGCTGATCGCGGCGGTCGAACTGGTCGCCGACAAGGCCACGAAGCGGCCCTTCGATCCGGTCGGCAAGGTCGGCGGCAAGGTGTTTGAATTCGGCCATGAGGAAGGCATCATCTTCCGCAATCTGGGCGATTCCATCGCCGTCTGTCCGCCGCTGATCGTGACCGAGGGCGACGTCGACGAGATCGTGCGCCTGATGGGCGTCGCGATCGACCGCGCGGCGGACTGGGCCCGGTCCGAGGGCCTTCTGGGCTAAGCCCCCCAGCCCCCGCCCCTTGCCGGGCGGGGGCGCCACGCGGGGTGGCCCGGTTTGGCCAGGATGGGGAGAGTGATGATCAACGGATTTCTCGGCAGGCGCCTTCTGGCAGGCGCGGCGATCGGCGCGGCGCTAAGCTGCCTGGCGACGCTTGCGCCCGCGCAGGATCGCGCGCTTCCGGGCGGCGCGCGTTCTCTCAATGAGGCGCACGGCGACTGGATGGTACGATGCCATGTCGCCACGAAGGACAAGGCGCAGGTGACCTCCTGCGCGCTGTCGCAGCAGCAACAGAACAAGGCCCATCAGCGCGCGCTGGAGATCAGCCTGGTGCCGGTCGCAGGCGGCGGCGCCCGGGGCGTGATCGTGATGCCGTTCGGCCTGGCGGTGACCAAGCCGATCCAGCTTTCGGTGGACGGCACGCCGATCGGCAAGCCGCGGTGGTTCTCGACCTGCATTCCGATCGGCTGCCTGGTGCCTCTCGACCTGTCCGCGGCGACGGTCAAGACGCTCTCGACCGGCACCAAGTTGCAGTTGGAGGCGACCGCCGGCAACGGCCAGGCGGTGCATGTTGACGCGCCGCTGAAGGGGTTCTCGGGCGCCTATGGCCGGACGGCGGACCTGCTGAAATAGCCCGGCCCAGGCAGCCCTGCCCCGTTGGCCTGATTGCCTGGGCTCGGCGTAGGGGGCAAAGCCCGCCATCATGCCGTCAAGACAAGGCGCGGGCCCTCAACACAAGGCACTGGCCCCTACCCAGCGGAAGGCGGCGGTGTGATCTGCTGGTCACGCGCACCGCGGGCGGTTCTGTCCTTGCGCGCCACCACGCCGCGCGCCCCGCCCGAGATCAGCAGCGTCACGTCGCGCAGCGCGGTCAGCGGCGGCAGCGCGCCGGGCACCGCGAAATAGCGCGGCCGCCACTGGGGGCCGAACTTCTGCTTGAAGCCCCGCAGCCCCGCGAAATTGTAAAACGCCCCGCCATACCGGAAAAGCACGGCCCCAAACCGGTTCCACAGCCGTGCGCCATGTTTCGCCGTGATCCCCGCCAGCGGCGCCATCCCCAGGCTGAAGGCCGCGAAGCCTTCGTCCTTGCAGGCCTCGATCAGCGACACGAACAGAAATTCCATCACCCCGTCGGGGGCCTCAGCGTCGAAACGCATCAGATCGACCGCCGCCGTGGACTTGGGCCGCGTCTCCATCAGCGAGGCGAAGGCCACGATCCGCCCGGCCTTGCGCGCCACGCCGATGCGGAAATGCTGAAGGTAATCAGTATCGAACCGACCGACCGAGAACCGCTTTTCGCGGCCCCTCTTCTCTGCAAGCCAACGGTCCGAGACGAATTTCAGCTCAGCCATGCGGGCTGGGGAATGAGGCGGCGAGAGCAGCTCAAAACTGACCCCATCGCGCAGCGTCTGGTTGCGCGCAGAGCGCATGTTCTTGAACTTGCGCCCGGTCAAGGCGAAGTCGGGCAGAACCACCACCGCCTCTTCGCCGATCTTGTTCACGCTCATCCCCATCTCGACCCAGATCGGCAGATAGGTCTCGGAAACCTCGTAAAAGACCGGCCGGCAACCGGCGGCATAGGCGGCGTCAAAAAAGGCCCAGGCCAGATCGCGCACCGCCTCCTTGGCGCCGACCGGATCGGAATAGGCGATCCAGGAACTGCCCTGCACGCCGTACATGATGAAGGCGTCGTTGTTTTCCGAGAAGAAGAAGCACTTGTCGCCAGACAGCGCCAGCATCGCGTCGGGCGCGTCCTGGGCGGCGATGATCTGCTCGGCCAGCGCCAGCGCCGCCGGATCGGCCCGGGATGAACGCGCCCGCGCCGGCTGCATTGCCAGATAGATCAGCGCAAAGGTCATCAGCGCCGTCGCCGCCAGCCCCGCGCGCAAGGCCCGGGGGGCATTGGCGTCGGTCGAGAAACGCAACAGGATCTCGTGCGAATAGGGCTCATTGCGGTCCATGAGGTACAGGAAGGCGGCCCCCGACAGCAGGATCGCGACGATCAGCACGAACCAGCCGGGGCTGAGCAGGTTCTGCGTCAGCCGTGCCGCGCGGTAGAATTCGCCGCGCATCGGCGACAATATCATCGCGGCTACCAGCAGCAGAAGCGCGCTCTTGATGTCGATGCCGTTCGCGACCGAGGCGACCGCCCCCGCCATCAGCGCCACCTCGACCATCCAGTACGCGGCCGAGATACGCCGCATCAGCCCCTGCGCCAGCAGGATCATCAGCACCCCCAGCACGGCCGAGGCCATCGCCCCGCCCTCCAGGATGACGGCGGCGAGGATGTCGTGCGGATAGGCCTCATGCGGGCGCACCGAGGGCATCAGCGCCATCATGATCATCCAGATGCCAAGGCCGATCACCATGGTGCCCATCGCCGCCGGCGCCACCCCCGACATGGCGCGGCTGACCGGGACCATGGTGTCGCTCATCTCGCCGGTGTGACGGCGCAGGAAGCGCGCGATCGGCCCCGAAGCCAGCCGGGCCTCGTTCACGGAAATCGCCAGCATCGCGACACCGAAGGGCACGAGGTAATAGATCATCCGGAACAGCAGCAGCGCCGTCGCTGCGTGTTCGACGCTGACCCCGGCAGGAAGGGCGGCGATCATCACGCTCTCGAACACGCCGATTCCACCGGGGACATGGCTGAGCACGCCGACCATCACCGCGGTGGAATAGATCACCAGGAAGGTGACAAAGCCCGGCGCCCCGTCGGGCATCAGCACATAAAGCGCGAGCGCGGCCATGCAGGTGTCGGCGGCGGTGAACAGCAATTGCCCCAGCAAGATCCCCGGCGACGGCGCGCGCAGCTCGAACCGCCAGAGCCGCAGGGTGCTGCCCGTGACCGACACCCAGCCGATCAGCGCCACCGTCACGACCAGCGCGGCCAGGGCGAAGATGCGGATCTGGTCGCTCGGCAGGCCGATCACGCCGACCAGCGCGTCCGGCCGCAGCGTCAGCGCCGCGAGGCCGATGACCGAGATACCCAACCCGAAAGCCATCGCCACGAAGGTGGAGATCGCCGCAACCTCCAACGCGTTGATGCCAAAGGCGGAATAGATGCGGTAGCGCACCGCGCCGCCGGACAGGATCGAGATGCCGATCGTGTTGCCCAGCGAATAGCCCAGGAAACCGCCCATCGCGACCACCGGAAAGGGCAGCTTGCGGCCGATATGGCGCAGCGCCGACCAATCATAGCCAATCAGCGCGACATACCCCAGCGCCGTCGCCGCCAGTGAGCCAAGCAGCGCGTCGGTCGGCATCGCCCGCGCATCCGCCAACACATCGCTGATGTGGATCGGACCCAGCAGACGAAGCAAAGCCAGAATTCCCGCAGAGAAGAGCCCCAGCCCCACCAGGACCGGCGCAATATGGCGCAAACGGCCCAACACGCGCTGGACACGGCCACGCGCCCTTCTCGGCGCGCTGATGGCTTCTGTCTGCTCCTCCTCCATGCCGCGCCCGGCCCCGTTCCCTCGTGCCCCGTTCCCTCGTGCCGTGGCGCCGTCCCGTTTCAGGACGGCTCGGACAGCTTTCTCATGCGGCGGTGGCAGGACTAAATCAACCCCTGGCAGCGGCACCGCACCGCGCCTTCCGGCCGACGCAGCCTAGGGAATTCTGGTTAACAGCTCCTTTCCGCTGGCGGACAGGCAGCCCGGCCAGCTGCTCGGGCGCGCAGCCTCGGCCCCGTTACAGGCTTTGGCGCCCGGAATTGCCAATACCTGCGCCACGGGTTCAAGCACCACCGGCGATGGCGCGCCACCTGCAACGCCGTGGGACATTTTCGCCAGAAGACGCACGGAAAATGCCCATTGCTTTCCCTCTGGCGGAAATATCCCGGGGGTGCAGGGGGCAGAGCCCCCGCCGCCGAGCCGGCCACATGCCCTTCCGGTTCGAATGAAAGGCATTCCCGAGACGTTCACTCCTCCAGCAAGATCGCTGTCGGAGGCGCGAATCGCGGCGGCGTCTCGAACCGCCCCTCACCCTGCGGCGGAAGAGGGATCGGCTGCGTCCTCACCCTCGTCCAGCGCATCCTCCAGTGCCGCAAGGGTTTGTTTCCAGAGCGCGGCAAGCGCGGCGCGGTCGATCTCGGCGCCAGTCTCCGCCTTGGTCTCGGCGCGTGCCAGACGCGCCTGCAGCGCCACCGCCCCGAACACCGACGCCGACCCCGCCAGCCGGTGCAGCGCCGCAGCCGAGATCGTCTCGGTAGGTGCGTCACCGATCAGCGCCGCGCCCTCTGCCTCGAACCGGCGCAGCAGGGGGGGAAAAGCGGCGCCAAGCTGTTCGCTCATCTCGACCAGATGGTCGAGATCCAGAAGCACAGGCGCAGCCGGCGCCGGCGCCGCAGTCCCGCCGCCCAGAAGGCGGTGCAGAAGGGCCGCAAGCGCCGCGCGGGTGATCGGCTTGGTCAGGCTCTCGGTCATCCCGGCGGCGCGGAAGCGGGCGTGTTCGGCGGGCTGGGCATGGGCGGTCAGGGCAACAATCGGTGCGCCGCCAGACCCGCCCGCCGCCGCGCGGATCTGGCGCGCCGCCTCGACCCCGTCGAGGCGCGGCATCGAGATGTCCATCAAGATCGCATCAAAGCGCTTCGCCGTCGCCAGCGCCGCGCCCTCCTGCCCGTCGGCGGACTCGGTCACGCAGTGGCCCATGCCTTCCAGCATCTCGCGCACGACGAAACGGTTGATGCGGTTGTCCTCGACCACCAGCAGATCCAGCGGCCGGGTCCGCGGCAGCGCGGCGGGCGGCGCGGGGCGCGGCGCGGGAGCGGCAGTGGCGGCGCGAAACGGCAGCCGCACCCAGAAGCTGCTGCCCATGCCGGGGGTGCTGTCGACGCCGATCTCGCCCGACATCGCCGCGACCATGCGCCGGGCGATGCCCAGGCCCAGCCCGGTGCCCGCCACATTGCGCCGGTAAGAGGCATCGAGCGTGACGAAATCTGCAAACACCCGGTCCAGATCCTCGGCGGCGATGCCCGGCCCGGTATCGGTCACGCGCAGTTCGACCCGATCCCCGGCCAGCGGCTGCAGCGCCAGGGTGATGGTCCCGTTTTCGGTGAATTTCACCGCATTGCCGACGAGGTTCAGAACCACCTGACGCAATCGCGCCGGATCGCCCTCGGCCGGCGGCAGTGGCGGGTCGGGAAGATCAAGCCGCAGCCGGTTGCCCGCGGCTTCCGCCAGACCGCGCTGGCCGGCCGCGACCTCGCCCAAAAGCCGGGCCAGATCGACGGGTTCCAGCGTCACCGGCGCGCGACCGGATTCCGCCCGCGCGATATCAAGCACATCGTTCACATGGCGCAGCAGATGGCGCCCCGAACTTTGCATTACCTCTACATATTCGGCCTGCTTGGGGCTAAGCCGCTCCTGTGCGAGCAATTCGATCGTGCCCAAAAGGCCGTTGAGGGGGGTGCGCATCTCATGGCTCATGACCGCCAGGAATTCGGCCTTGGCACGTTCGCCCGCAAGGGCGCGGTCGCGGGCATCGCGCAGGGCGCGGTCGGCGGCGTCCTGGGCCGAGATGTCGCGCACGATGGCGATGCAAAGCGTGCCGCCGCCCTCTTCGCCCTCGGCCGCGGCAAGGGCCAGTTCCACCGGAAAGACCTTGCCGTCGGCGCGCTGTCCCTGCAGCCGCCGCCGGCCCTGGCCGATGGTCGCGGGCGCACCGGTGATCAGATAGGCGGCAAGCCCCGCATCCTGCGCCGCGTCGGCCTCGGACGGGGCGACCATCTGGTTCAGCGCCCGGCCCCGCGCGCTGTCGACATCAAGGCCGAACATCTCTTCGGCGGCGCGGTTCATCTCTTGCAGCAGGCCGCGCGCGTCGGTGACCAACACGGCATCCAGCGCCGTGGCGAGGATCGTCTCCAGCCGGGCGCGGGTGCGGGCAATCTCGGCCATGCGGGCACGGTTGACGCGGTTCAGCCAGGCCAGCGCCCCGGCCAGCCCACCCAGCACCACGATCAGCGCGAAGGTCAGCACCGCGAGCCGCATCAAGGTGGCCCCCAGCGCGGCGCGGCTTTGATCGGCGATGCGGGCGAAGACGGCCAGGCCCTGTACCGTCAGCGCCCGCACATCGGGACGCAGTACAGCCATCTGCTGGCCGATATCGCCCAGCTGCGCCGCAAGAGTCGCGTCCGGCCCATCGACCAGATGCATCATCCGCAGCGTGAAATTGCCGATATGTGCGATCGCCGCCCCGCCCTCGCCATCGTCGCGCACCGGCGAGAAATGCGGGCTGGTCTGCACGGTGCGCAGCCGCGAATAGAACAGGTTGAAACGTTTGCGCACCGCAGCCAGTTCGGGCCCGAGTTGGCCGCTGTGGGTCATGCGCGCGACCGTCACCGTGTCCTCGAGCAAAAGGAATTCCACCTCGACCTGCGAAAGTGACCATTGCAGGTTGTCGGCCTCGGCGGTCTGCAGCGAATCCATCCGCGCCACGACCTCGGCCATCAGCACCCCGATCGCGGACAGGATTGCCACGATGGCGAGGGCAAAGCCCAACCGGCGAGGCCAGCGGCCACGGTCGCGTTCGGGGACGCGCTCGGGGGCGCGCTCGGGGGCGCGCTCGGGGGCGCGAGCGCCTTCGGGGGGCTTGGTCACCTGGTCGGCAGTTTTCGTCACGTCACCTCTGGAGCTTTGGGTCGGGCTCCCCCCGGGCGCGCAGGCCTGGTGCGGGGCGGGGGGCTTGGCTGGCACGGAATCCGGGGCCGCCCGGGATCAATCCGGCGCCGGGCCCGGCGCGATGGTAATCTGATCAAGCTGCCAGATACTGCGCGAATACACCACCTCGGTTTGCCAGCGGCGATCCGCGTCATAGGGGAAAACCAGCCACAAAGGCCCGTTCTCGCGCAGGGTCATCGGCTTGCCATTGCGCAAATAGGCGACGATCGGGCCGGGATCGGTCGCCGAAGACAGCGGGATGCGGGCGGAATAGGCGTTCGTCGCATGGGCCAGCAGCATCGCCCCGGGCCGCGCCCCCAGCGCCAGCATCAGATCGCGTAGCAACACGCCCTCGAACCGCTGCGGCCCGCGTGTCCAGATGGTGGTGGTCGTGAAGCGCCGATGCGGCAACGCCTGCAGTGTCGCCAGATCAAGATGCAAGACCCGTGGCGCGCCCCGCCCCCCGGGGATCAGCTTCACCGTCAGCAGCACCTTGTCGAGCGGTAGCGCATCCGCCCCGGCCGGCCCCGACACAAGTGCCGCCATCAGCCAAAGCAACGCAAGCCACGGCCTGACCCGCGGGCGTGCCGGACAGGCCCCAAGACGGGGCGACCCCCGTCGCAGTCGCGAAGGTGGTCGCGGCAGGGGCTGCCGGCCGGCACAATCTTCCCAGTGTCGCACGAATGGAAACTCACAATTTATCGCGATAATTTTACATGGGGCCCACTCGACCCCTACGGAAAATCTGCATAGGCGCCTGTGCCTTGGTATAGCGGAACGCAAAGCCAGCCTTGACCGCCAAGGGACTTGCCCCTGCGCGTTGTGAAGTGGCACATGCGGGTAACGGTTCAAATTGCCCCCGGTAGGCAACCTGTGATATCCAAAAGAATAGCCCCGCCTTCGGGCATGGCGGGACTGCGCGGCCAAGGCACTGGGGGACTTCGCCGGTCGTGCCATGGCAATAAGCCCTGGGGAAAAGCATGAAGGTACTGCTGGCTGACGATCACGCGCTGATCCGCGATACGCTTGTCGCCTATCTCTCGAATGAAGACGACTTCCAGGTGACCACAGCGGAAGACCTGCCAGCGGCGGTGGTTCAGCTTGCCAAGGCTGGTCCGTTCGACGTGATTTTGCTGGATTACGCGATGCCGGGGATGGACGGTCTGGAAGGTCTGGCCCGGATGCGCGAACTGACCAACGCGCCGGTGGCGATCATGTCGGGGGCGGCGACGCGAAGGGTCGCGGACGAGGCGCTGGCGATGGGCGCCGCGGGCTTCGTGCCCAAGACGATCGGCGCCAAGGCATTGATCCACGCGGTGCGCTACATGGCGGCGGGCGAGACCTTCGCGCCGGTGCAACTGCTGAACGATTCCGTGCCCAACGCGCCCGACGTGCTGGCCGGCAAGCTGACGGAACGCGAGCGCGAGGTTCTGGAAGGCCTGTGCAAGGGCCTTGCGAACAAGGAAATCGCGCGCGACCTGGGCCTGCAGGAGGTCACCGTGAAGCTGCATGTGAAGAACCTGTGCCGCAAGCTTGAGGCCAAGAACCGCACCCAGGCCGCCCTGCTGGCGCGCGACGCCGGGATGTACTAAAGGCCCACCCGCCAGTTCGGCCCGGCGCAAGCCCGATCAACCCGCCAGGTGGCGCAGCCCCTGGGTCACGTCGGCGCGCACGGCCAGCCGCAGCCCCGGCTCGTCGCCCGCCTTCAGCGCCGCCAGGATCATGCGGTGGTGCGGCGGCGGCTCGTTCCGGCGCAGCCGGGTGTAGAGCGCGCGCATCGTCGGCCCCAGCTGCAGCCAGACGGTTTCGGCGATCGCCAGCATCGCCGGCGCCTGAGCGCGCAGATAGAGCGTGCGGTGAAATTCCAGATTGGTACGGATATAGGCCACCGCATCCTGCTTGGCCACGGCCTCGGCATTGGCGGTGTTGATGGTCTGCAGCCGCTCGATCAGCGCGAAATGCGCCCGTGGCAGCGCGCGCGAGGCAAGCTCTGGCTCCAGCAGGGCGCGGATCGCGGCCAGTTCCTCGATCCGTTCGTTCGACAGCTCTGGCGTCGTCACCCGCCCCGAGGCCGACATGCTAAGCGCGCCCTCCGCCACCAGCCGGCGCAGGGCCTCGCGCACCGGTGTCATAGACACCCCGAAGCGTTTGGCGATGCCGCGCAGGGTCAGTGCCACGCCCGGATCCAGCTCGCCATGCATCACCTGGGTGCGCAAGGTGCGGTAAAGCCGGTCATGGACGGCCAGGACGGAGTCGGAGGGGCGGGTTTGCAAAAGCATGCCTAGGTGTGATCACAAAGCTGCGGCGGGTCAATCCCCAGACAAGGCGCTTTGCCCTCAGCCGCCGAAACGGTAGCCGTGCAGATCCTGACCTTCGCGTTTCAGCCAGGCACGCGGCGCCTGATAGCCGGGCATCAGCCGCGCGACTACGGCCCAGAAGGCCGGCGAATGATCCATCCGCGCCAGATGCGCCACCTCATGGGCGGCGACGTAATCCAGCACCGCGGGCGGCGCCAGAATCAGCCGCCAGGAGAACATCAGATGCCCCTCGGCGGTGCAGGACCCCCAGCGCGAGCGCGTATCGCGCAGCGTCAGCTTGCCGTGCCGCAGCCCCAGTTCCGCCGCGTGCCGGGCGCAGGCCGACGCCAGCCGCTCGCGCGCCAGGGCTTTCAGGAAGGCCTGGGCGCGGATGCCCGCGCGCGCGGCGCCGCCGGGCAGCAAAAGCTGATCGCCCTCGATCCGCGGCGCGCCGCGGCCGGGTGGCGCGACCAGCGTCAGGGGCCGCCCCTCGACCGAAAGCTGCGTGCCCTCCCCCACCGTTTCGGGGGCGGGCATGCGGGCCAGGGCCTCGCGGATCCAGGCCGCGCGCTCTTGCGCGAAGGCCAGCGCGGGGCGTTCAGAGGCCCGCGCCGGCAGCGTCAGCGTGACGCGGCCATCCAGCCGCGAGACCCGCAGACTGAGGCGCCGCGCGCGGGCCGATCGGCGCAGGGTCAGCGTGACCGGCGGATCGCCGGGCAGAATGCGGATGTCGTCGGACGAGGCCATGGCCGCAGCATAGCCCCCCGGCGCGGCGCGGAAAGGGCGAATCCGCTTGCGGCGGCGCGGTGCGACACCTTGCAATCATGACCGACAAAGGCTTTGACACGGGGGGCGACATATGGCAGTTGGCGTCGACTTCCGTTAGCCCAGCATCGCAGGGGAACATCCATGCCCAATGAAGAATGGGGCGTGAAGCGGCTCTGCCCCACTACGGGAAAACGCTTCTACGACCTGAACAAAACGCCGATCGTCAGCCCGTATACGGGCGAAGTGGTCGAAATCGAAGACGCCTTCCGCAAGGGGACTTCTAGCAGTTCCCGGGCGGCGCCCGCTAAGCCCGTGAAGGTCAGTGCCGCGCCGGTCGAGGCCGAGGACCTGCTCGAAGATGACGCGTCCGATGATTCGGAGGTCGACGACGACCTTCTTGAGGACGACGACGACGACACCGTCTCGCTTGACGACATCGCCGATGTGAGCGGTGGCGAAGACGAAAGTTGACGGGCTAGCGGGGCAGAGCAACGACGTGGCACAAGAGGTGATTTTTTCACTTGCAGTGCCCCCCGCGCTCCCCTAGATAGCCCGAGCGATCCGCAAGGATCGCACCTCGGTGGGGCCATAGCTCAGTTGGGAGAGCGCTTGAATGGCATTCAAGAGGTCAGGGGTTCGATTCCCCTTGGCTCCACCAAATATCTACAGATCAGCAGGTAGCTGGACGCCAGAGCGGTGTGACACAGAGGTGTGACACCACCTGCGGCTACTGGCGTATCTTGGCACCTCGCGGCACGGCATCTTCTACCTCCGCTGGCCGCGACCCAATCCCCCTTCACGAAGCCAACGCCGGACGCCGCGCGTTTGCCGTATCCGCCATCGCACCCGCAGCCGCTGACGTGTTCTGGCCGCAGATCAATGCGGCCAGAACCTGGACGGGCATTCTGCAACGGCTTCTCGTGCGAACCGAATGCGGACACGGCGGAGCGCATTCAAGCAGGCTTTCTGAAGACGACCAGCTTAGTCATCGCGGGGATCAGATTGTCGATAGCGTCGACGTCGAAGCCGATACTCTTGCCGGCTTCCGTCAACCAGCCGACCGAAAGTGAGCGGGCATCCGGCGTAAACGCCATGTGCTGCAATTGCCAGAGTGCCGCGAGGGTCGGGCCCCGCCGATCTTCTTCAACCATGAAATCGTGCACCATCAGTTTCCCACCGGGCGAGAGCACATCGAAAGCCTTTTGCAACAGCTCGCCGACATCTTTTCCCGGCACACCGCTCATCAGATACGACATCAGAATCGCATCCTGATTGCCGGGCCACTGAACCTCGACGGCATTTCCCGGAATATAGCGCACCCGATCGACCAGCCCCGCCTGAGAGACGAAACGCCAGCCGATTTCCGCGACATTGGGGAAATCAATGATGGTCGCGTGCAGATTGGTGTATTCCTTGCACAGGCTGATCGTCATCGCGCCGGTGCCGCCCCCCACGTCCAGAAGGCTGGAGGCCTTTCCCAGATCGACCTTGCGCGCCAGCGTCCGCCCCGGCCCGAGTGAGCCGGCATGCTGGCTTTCGGAATAGACCGAAGCCTGTTCCTCATCCGCCATCCAATGCTGGTAGGAGGCGATCGCCTCTTCGGACAGATCGCCCTTCATCACCGCGTTGAGTTGCAGGAGAAAGGGGTACATCTGCTGGTCGATCTGATACCGCAAATAGTCGCCGAAATCGTATTTCGACTGCTTCGCCAGGAAATTCTGCGCCGCAGGAGAATTCTGGATTCGCTTGTTGTCGCTAATCGACAAGATCCCGATGCTGGCAAGCGCGGTCGTCAATGTGACAATGCGGTTGAGCGGAATTTGCGAAGCCTCGGCCAATTCCTCGGCCGATTTTGCCCCGTCCGCAAGCAACGTGAAAAGATCGACATGAAGCCCCGCGAAAAGCGCTTTGGATGCCATGAAGCCGAAAGCGATCGACGAGAGGTCCTCGGCGCTTTCGATTGGCTTGTCAGTGGTCGTCGGCACATCTTGGGCCAGCATGCTGTCCACATCCTTCTCCATCATTTTTTGCTATGGCCCAAAGCATACACTGTCGTTGCTTCAATACAACGCCGGGGGCAGGCTACCCTGCCCGGCGGCGGCCACCTTGCGTCAAAAACAGGCAGATGGCCGCGCGGGCGTCACGGAACGACGGCGCTGTTCAGCCGGATCTTGAAGGCCATGCCTCACGCCAGCGGCCAACTTGCTGTCGGAACCGGGACACCTCAGGTTTTCGCGATCCAAAGTTGATCGACGGGCCAAGTTATTCAGTTTCATAGCCTTTTGGAACGCATTATGGTCCGCGGCGTCCTCACGTCCCACGTCTTCCATTGAGCAAAGGCATACAGCATGGGCCCGAAGCTAGCGCCGAGTGCGGCCGAAACCCAGCATGTCGTCGAGGGCGAAATGACCCATACGGTGCGTATCATCGGCATGCTCATCGCAAGTATGGTCGCCTTGGCGATCGGTCTGGGCGTCTGGCGAGGTCTGGGCGACGCGGCAGCCGGCATGGCCGCCATCTCTGACGGCCTGATGATCGCGGAAGTGTTCTTCGCCGCCGCGCTCATCATGCTCGGGAGCATCGTCGAAGGCTTCGGCTATGGCCTGTCGTTGGGCACCAAGTGGCCCTATACCCGCAACATTGTCATCCTGATGCTGCGTGGCGATCCGGAAGCCGCGCACCGGGTGCTTGCCACCGCGGTCGGCCTTTGTGCGCTTGCGCTCGCGATCCTCGAGCCGAACTACACCACGTTCATGGGGTTGGCGCTGATTGTCATCACGGCGCTCTTCGGCATGGGCACGCTCTATGTGCTGGCCGGTCGCGCGCCCGCTTTCGTCCACGGCATGCACGGCCTGCTCGCCTATCTGGTCTTTCTCAACTACCTGCTGGGGCTGAACTACCCCGGCGTCGCGTTGCTAGACTTCGTTGACGCCATGATTCCGCTGCATGCGATCCTGTTCGCGATCTTCATGGGCGGCATGGTGACCGGCCAGCGCGGCTTCGGCTCTGCCATAGAGCCGTTCCTGCACCCCAAACGCGCGTCTCAATGGGTTTTCGTGCTGCATGGAATCGCCGCGCTGATGGCGATCGGCACGCTGGGTTGGTATAGCCAGACTTATCCGCTGGCCTTCGCCTTCGCGTTGCTTCAGGCCGCGGTCGGCTTCTTCCTGTTCCATGCGGTGAATCTGAAACCGAAATCGCCGGGTGTCATGGTCGTCTTTCACCAGATCATGGCCCTCTTGATCACGACCGCTGTCGTGTTGCAGTGGTCGTGACGGACGAACGCGGGGCCATCGGGGCCAAGATCGGCCACATGAAATCGGCGACCGCCGCGCATGCTGCCCGCCCGGGGCCCGTTGCGATGCAATCCTCGCGGTTCTGCGGGGCCGCAGCCACGAATTCGCGGGTCGCCCCAGGGTGACGGAGGCACCGCCAAGCGATCAGCGGTGCAGCGTGCGGCGCTTTCCAAGCAAGTTCAGCCGGGTGTTGCGGATGGTGGGCGCCTCAACCGTGCTGCCATCTGCATAACGAAACAGAAGGGCATCCCTGGGGCATTGCACGATGCAGGCGCCACATTGGATGCACTGGGCGGGTTCGCGGATCTCTACCTTGCGCCGACGTCCGTTCATCTTCAGCACCTGCCGCGGGCAGACCATCACGCAATCGCCCGATCCGTTGCAGCGCGCTTCGTTCAGCGTGATCGTTGCCGGGTTCGCGCCGGTGTTGACCACGCTGGGATACCAAGGCGTGGTTCCGGAAAGATCCATGAACAGAAGCCCGGTTCCGATTAGGTTGGTGGTGCCGATGGCGATCAACGGCCAGAGCGTGGCGCCGCCCGACGCGGCGAGCAGCCCCCAGCCGGCCAGCGCCCCGAAAAGACCGAAACCCAGCAGGATCGGCAGGCGCCAGCGGCCAAGCGGATTGAACCGGGGCAGCATCGCGAAAAGTGTCGCGACCATCACGACCAACCCGGCGGATCCGGCCAGCGCGGCGGCCGGGCCAAGGGCAAACCACAGGATCGGCGTCAGCAAGATCAGCGCCGGGGCATACCATATCGCCGCCATTTCCTGCCGCTCCCAACCGGGAAAGCGCATGAAGCGTTCGGCGTTGAACACCCGCGATCCGCGGCCAAGGAAGGCGGGAAGGTCCTCAAGCCGGGCCGGGCCCCAGCGGGTCTCAAACCCGGTGGCGGTGGTGATCGCGCGGCGCTCGACCCCGGTCGCGGCAAGCTGGGGCAGGATCACCTCTCGGTGGCTGACCTTGTCGGCCAGATGCGCGACACGCATCGCCGAGATGATGTCGTGATGGGTGAGATGCCCGCCCCCCGCCGCGCACCAGACATTGAAGCCTTTCGAATTCACGACCAGAAGCCACGCGGCCTGTCCGGCAAGCACGTCGCGCAGCCGGCGCACCGTCAGGGTGAAATTGCCCGTCACCAGAACCGGCGCCCCGGGGCCGGGATCGCCGATCGGGAACAGGCCGGTGCGGGCCCGGTGGGGGAGAAGGCGGAAGGCGGTGTCGCGCAGGTAAGCGGGAAAATCCAAAAGCTTCATGGCCGCCTCCCCCGGGCGATCAGGAACGCGCCCGAAAGCATCCGCTCTTGCGTTACCTCCGCGAAGCCCGCGGCCCGCATCCGACCGGTCAGGCCCGCCAGTGGCCGCGTGCTGGTCTGGGTCACGAGATAGGTCGCCACCACCACAGGCAAACGCCGCAGGCGGTGCAGAAGGCGGCGGAACCCTGTTGCAGGCTCGGCTTCATCGGCGATGACGATCACCCCCCCGGGCACAAGCCGGGTGAGCGCGGTCTCGAGTGCATAGTCCTGCTCTTCCACCGACATCTCGGAAAACGCGAGGCACGAGACCACCGCGCCAAGGCTTGCTTCGCCGAAGAGGTCCTCGATCTCGGCCGCCGCGCGTTGAAGGAACACCGCCGAGCCGCCCTCGGGCACCGGCTTGGCGCGCGCGACGTCCAGCATTTCGGCGTTGATGTCGATGCCGGTCACCACGGCCCCGCGCGTCGCGCAAGCCAGCGTGACCGCGCCAGTGCCGCAGCCGATATCAAGCACCCGCCGCGCGGGCACGGCGGCGATTTCGGCGATACGCTGGTAGACCTCGCCGATCCGGCCGCCGCTGAGCATGCTGATGCCGCGATCGTAGCGCTCTGGTGTCGATTCCAGCACCTTCATCCAGACGAAGCTGCTCATGGCGCGCCCCGCTTGGCGGCGCCGTCAAGAAACGACCCCACCACCAGGTCCGGCACTTCGTTGAGCGTCGGCCAGCCGCCGCCGCTGCCCCAGTGCTGGACATAGGACAGCGCCAGCAGCCCGGTGAACATCATCGCCTGCTGCGTCACGGACCGGTCGGCGCGGATCTCGCCGGCCTCGATACCATCGCGCAGCACCTCGACGAGTTTCGCGATGAAGGGATCCAGCTGCGCGATCACCATCGGATAGGTCTCGGGCCGGAAGGCCAGCACCTCGCGGATCACCACCTTGGCGAAGTCTTCGTTTTCGCGCACCACTTTCACATCCGCCTCGGCCAGCCCGATCAGACGCGCCCGGACCCCGGCCGAAGGGCTATCCGCGCCGGCCTCGACCTCCGCCGCCCTGCCCGCCCATTCGGCGATCACCGCGGCGAACATCGCCTCCTTGCTGTCGAAATAATTGTAGAACGTGCCCTTTGCGTAACCCGCATCAAGCGCGATCGCATCGACGCTGGCGCGCTCAAGCCCGTCGCGCGCCAGATGCGCCGCCCCGGCCGCAAGCAGGCGCTTGCGGGTCTCGTCACGGGTCTTTCTGGTGACTTTTACCATTGCCTCAACCATATGGGTGACTCGTCACCCATATTAGAACCATGGCGACCTTCCCGCAAGCCCATGCAGCAGCGAACCTGCCGCGCCCATGTTTTCGGCTGAACCTCTGGCCTTCAGCCCCAGGGCTTGATCCGGGCGCCCCCAGGTCCCGGAAGGTCGCATTGATGGATCGCCTACGAGGCGCGCGATCTTGAAGGCAGGCGGCAGGTGGGCCGACAGCCCACCGCCGTGTCGGTCGGCTCAGAGGCCGTATTGCTCACGCGCGTAGATGCCGAGGCCGACGGCATCCAGCTTGGCAAGCGGCGCCAGGAAGGTGACCTGAATCACGCCGGGGGCACGCCCGATCTCGATCGCGCCGTTGATCGTTGCGCGGTTGCGCACCTCGGCGACGGTCATGTCCAGCAGCTTGGCCGCACGGGCAAGCCCGTTCTCGATCGCGTCGTTGAGGTTGGCCGCCGTGCCGATCACCGAGATCGGCGCCAGCGGTTCAATCTCGGACACGCCCCATTTCGCGGCAAGGCGGGCGCCCTTGGCCATCTCTGCCGCGGTGAAGGGACGGGCCATCGGCGGCAGATCCTCTTCCAGCGGGAACAGCACCGGACCGTCCAGCGGGTAACCCTTCACCACCTCGACCTGCAGCGTCACGCTGCCCGAGACATCCATCGTGTGCCCGGCGATCTCGCCGTCGCCCTGCCCGGCATGCATGTCGCCCATGTAGATCCCGGCGCCGGGAACCTTGACCGGCGCAACCAGGATCGCACCCGCCCGCACGGCGTCGATATCCATGTGGCCGTCGGTCTTGTGCTCGGCCAGCTGTTCGGCGGTGATGCCGTAAGTATGCGGCGCGCCGACAAGGAAGGCGCCGAAATCGCCGGCATTGTGACTGTCGGGCATCGGGATCGACGGGCAGGTTCCAAGCTGCCCCATGAAGGGCCGCATCCGCACCAGCGTGCCCGGCATGCCAGAGGGCGCGTAGGTCAGGATCGAATGCTGACGGCTTTGGTCCGGCAGGGCCGAGTAGTGATTGGCGTCACGCGCGATGGTTTCGGCGGCGTCCTTCGGCAGCGTCAGGCCGACAGAGCGGGTCTCATCGAAGGTGACGGTGTAGCCATGCACGATCTCGAAGGGTTTGACCGCATTGCCGCAGACATCGCATTTCACCGCGTCCGGGCCGATGCCTTCGACATGGGTTTCGGGCCAGACCGTGTCGCAGACTGGGCAGCGCGCGGCGACATAGGGGTCGCCGACGCAGAACCCCTCGGGAGAGCTGTCATGCCCCGAGGCGGTGGCGATCGAGGTCACGGTGATGTCGCGGATGCGGATCGCCACACCGTCGCCGACCTCGGCGCCCTCGACGAAGACCGGTTGCGTCACCTCGTGACCGCCGCGCAGGCGCGGTGTGATCATCGGCCCCCAGCAGCCCGGCGCGGTGTTGGCGATGATCGTGCCGCCATTCTCGACCGGGCCCAGCATCGGCACATTGGGATCGAGCACACTATTGGTGAACTCGGAGACGACGACGCTACGGCGCGACGGCGTGTTGCTACCATCCGGCATGAGAGACTCCTTCGGGGTTTGAGTGCTGACAGTTCGAGAATAGATCGCGCAGGGCGTTCTGCAAGCGCCCTGCGTCGGAACGCGTGTGGCGCGGGCGGCATCTTCGGCCGGCGCCTTTCCCGGATCGCCGCCTGCGGTTCCTGACGACGGGAGCGGTCCGGGGGACGAAGGAGAGCGCGCCTCCGCCACCGGCGCCGCACGTCGCGGCGCGCGGTCTTCCAAGCGAACGCGCGGGCTGTTTTTCCACGATACGCCCCCTCAGATCTGCAGATGGCGCAGGATCCGGTCATGCGCGCCGCCATCCACCGCGCCCGCATCCTCGATCGCGCCAAGCTTCAGCACCGCCCAGCGGTCCGCCACATCCAGCGCGAAACGCAGGTTCTGCTCGACCAGCAGGATCGTGGTGCCGCGCTGTTCGCGCTCTTGCCGCAGGGCCTGGGCGATGCGGGTCACGACCGAGGGCTGCAACCCTTCCGAGATCTCGTCGATCAGCAGCAGCCTGGGCTGCATCATCAGCGCCCGCGCGATGATCAGCATCTTCTGCTCGCCCCCCGAAAGGGTGCCGGCCTTCTGGCCCAGCCGGTCGCGCAGGAAGGGGAAATGCCCGTAGACCCGATCCAGCGCCGCGCCCAGCTGGCGATCGCCCGGCAGAGCGAGGCGCAGGTTGTCGCGGATCGACAGATCCTGAAACAGCGGCTGATCCTGCGGCGCATAGGCGATGCCGGCCTCGACCAGGGCGCGCGGCTCGGCGCCCAGGATCGGCCGACCCTGGTACTCGATGCGCCCGCCGCGCGCCCGGATCGCGCCCAGGATGGTTTTCAGGAGGGTGGTCTTGCCCATGCCGTTCTTGCCCATCAGCGCGAATATCTCTCCGGGCCGGACCGCAAGCGAGACGCCTTGCAGGACGGAAATCGGGCCATACCCGCTGGTCACGCCATCGAGCGACAGCAAGGCGGTGTCGGCGGGGGCTAGGTCAGACATGATCGCCTCCTGAATAGATCCGCTTGACGATCTCGTCGTTGACCACCTCCTCGACGGTGCCGTCCAGCACCAGCCGGCCCTGATGCAGCACCACGATCCGGCTGGAGATGTCGCGCACGAAATCGAGGTCGTGCTCGACCAGGATCGCGGCCAGGCCCAGTTCGGACGTCAGCTTCATCAGCACCTGACCGATGGTCGCGCGCTCGGCCGCGGTAAGACCGGCTGTCGGCTCGTCCAGCAAGATCAGCTCGGGCTCCAGCGAGACCACCATCGCCAGTTCCAGGCTTTGCTTCTGCCCATGCGACAGCAGCGAAACCGCGCGCCCCAGATGCTGGTCAAGGCCGGTCAGCCGCAGGATCTCGATCGCCGCCTGCGGCAGTGAAAGGCTGTCCGCGCTGCGCAGGAAGCTGGGCGCCTCATGCGAGACACGGGCCATGCGCAGGCATTCGGCCACGGTCAGGCTGTCGAAAACCGAGGCCACCTGAAACTTGCGCCCGATGCCGCGCGCGACGATCTGGTCGGGGACCATGCCGCTGATGCTGGTGCCGTGGATGCGCACGGTGCCGCCGCTGGCGGCCTTGCCGTCGGTCATGCAGCGCATCAGGGTGGTCTTGCCGGCGCCGTTCGGGCCGACCAGGCTGACCAGTTCGCCGCGGCGGACCTGCAGGGTGATATCCTCCAGCACCTTCTGGCTGCCGTAGGATTTCTCCAGCTTCTCGATCCGCAGCAGCGGGCTGTCGCCGTCCGCCGGGACGCGCGCGGCGCGGGGGGGCAGCGCCACCAGTTGGGGCGAAAAGCCATCCTCGCCGCGCCGCATCCGGCGCCAGCCGGTGGCCAGCGCGGCCAGCCCGTTCGGCATGAAGATGATCATCGCGACGAACAGCGTGCCGATCACCAGCTGCCACAGAAACGGCATCTGGCCCGACAACTGGGCACTGAGATAGTCGATCGCCACCGCGCCAAGGGCCGGGCCGATCACCGTGCCGCGCCCGCCCAGCGCGGTCCAGACCACCAGTTGGGTGCCGAAGACGAAGCCCGCGTTCTCGGGCGCGACCACGCCCGACGCGTTGGCGTAAAGAAATCCCGCATAGCCGGTCACCGCCGCCAACACGGCGGTCAGGGCGATCTTCACCTTCTGGGTGCTGATCCCGAGATAGGCGCAGCGGGTCTCGTTGTTGCGGATCGCGGTCAGCACCCGGCCCGCGTCCGAGCGCACGAAGATCAGTGCCACCACCACCACCGCCACCAGGCTAAGCCCGGCAAGACGGAAGAACCCGCCAAGGCTGAGGTCCAGCCCGACATAACCCACAAGGCCCGAACTCGACCCGGTCCAGGTGCCGCCCGAATAGATCACTTGCGTCACCACGATCGGCACGACAAGCGAGATCACCGTCGCGTAGAAATCGGTAGATCCGGGATAGAAGGTCAGCCAGCCCACCGCCGCCGCCAGCAGGACCGGCAGCACGATCGACAGCACCAGCCCCAGCACCATCAGCCCCGGGGTGCTGCCCAGATGGGTCAGCACCATCGCCGTCGCATAGGCGCCAGCGCCGAAGAAGGCGGCCTGCCCGAAGGTCAGGATGCCGGTGAAGCCCCACAGCAGATCGACGGTGACGGCGAGGATCGCGAAGATCATCGACCGGGTCAGCACGTTGACGGTGAAGCGATCCAGAAACAGCGGTCCGGCGATCATCAGCCCCGCCGCGATCAGCGCCAGCACCCACAGATGGCGCATTCTGCTGCGGCGGCGGCCGGGTTCGGCGGCGGTGTCGAGCGTGGCGTCAGACACGGGAAAACCCTTTCGGTGAGATGCGCAGCACGACGGCGGCCAGAACGGCCACGGTGATCCCGCCCAGGATCGGGCTGACATAGGTCGACACGATCACCTGCGCGCCGCCCAGCAGCAGGCAGGCCAGCGCCAGCGCGGCAAAGCTTTGCCCCGCGACCATCACCAGCATGAACGAGCCGACAAGCCAGGCCACGCCCATGTTGGGATCGACGCTGGTCAGCGGCGTCAGCAGCGTGCCCGCCAGCGCCGCCAGCCCACAGCCGATCATGAAGGTCACCCAGCGGATGCGCCTTGTATCGAGGCCCAGCGCCCGCGCCAGCGCCTCGTTCATGATCACCGCGCGGGCGGAAAGGCCCAGCCGCGTGCCCTCCATCAGCCAGGAAAAGCCAAGCCCGATCGCGATCGCCGCGGCCAGCGCGAACAGCCGGTAGACCGAATAAGAGGTGCCGAAGACGTCGGCGGTGCCCGGCAGCAGCGCCTTGGTGAACTGCACGTCGCGCCCGAAGCCCAGGGTGATGAGCTGGCCGATGATGATCCCCAGCCCCCAGGTCGCAAGGATCGCGTCCAGCGGCCGGGCATAGAGCGGGCGGACGATGAACCGCTCGGTCAGCCCGCCCAGCGCGGCACCGGTGACGAAGGCCACGGGCAGCGCGGCCCAGGGATTCCAGCCCAGATCGCCGACCGCGACGGCGCAATAGGCACCGACAGTCAGCCAGGCGCCATGGGCGAAATTGATGATCTTCAGCACGCCGAAGATCGTCAGCAGCCCGGTCGCGATGATGAACAGGATGGCGGCGGTGGTGATGATGTCGAGCAGCAGGGTCATCTGGCGGCTTTCCTTGGAATGCGGCGGGGCCATCATGGCCCCTCCGCCGGTCATGGCATCAAGATGTCGAGGTCACAGCTTCGGGCATTGAGCGCCCGGATCGACGTTCTTGAAGGACTTCACCACCTTGACCGAGCCGTCATCCTGCACCTGACCCAGATACATGGTCAGCGGCGCGTGGTGCTGCTTGTTCATCGAGATCGTGCCGCGCGGCCCGGTGAAGGAGACCTCGCCAAGTGCCTTCAGCACCGGGCGCGTATCGGTGGTGCCGGCCTTCTCGACCGCCTTGGCATAGAGGTAGACGCCCTCGTACTGCGGCACCGACAGATCGTTCGGGGTGCGGGTCTTGTCACCGAATTTCTTCTTCAGCGCGGCCATGAAGTCCTTGTTGGCCTTGCTGTCGATCCCGGTGATGTAGGAGGCCGAGATCAGGATCCCTGCGGCGTCCTTGCCCATGCTCTTGGCGGTGCCCTCATCGACGGCGAGGTTGGCATAGGGGATGGTCACGCCCGAATTGCGCAACTGCTTGGTCAGCGTGACGTTCGGCGCGCCGCCGGCGGTCGAGGTGATCAGCGCATCCGCCCCCGAGGCCTTCAGCTTCGAGATGATCGGCGTCCAGTCGGTGCCGTCCATCGGCAGGTATTCCTCACCCACCACCTTGCCGCCGGTCTTGTCGATATATTTGCGCGCAAAACCCAGCATGCCGCGCCCGAAGGCATAATCGCTGCCGATCAGGAAATAGGTCTTGGCGCCCTTGTCCTTGAGGTAATCCACCACCGGCGGCACCTGCTGCTCGGGCACCCAGGCATCGACGTAGAGGTAGGGGCTGCAGGCGTGGCCCTCGTAGAACGAGGTGTAGATATAGGGGATCTTGCCCTTCGCCACGATCGGCAGGCCCGCGTTGCGCGCCGCGCTCGTCTCCATCGAGATCAGCACGTTCACGTTCTTCTGGAACACCAGCGAGTCGAAGGCCTTCTGCGCGCCGACCGCGCCCGAAGCGTCATCGGCCACCACCAGTTTCAGCGGCCGGCCCAGCACCCCGCCCTTGGCGTTGATCTGGTCAACCGCCAGCTCCGCCGCCTGCACCACCGAAGGCGCGACGACCGAATTGGCCCCGGACAGCCCGACCGGCACGCCGATCAGGATCGGATCCTTGGCGAAGACCGGGGCGGCCAGAAGGCTGCCGGCGAGGGCTGCGATAGCGAGTGTGCGTTTCATCTGTGTCTTCCCTGTTCTAAGTTTTTGTTGCCGTGTGGAGAATGCCAAGGGGGGCCCTCAGCCGTAGACATCCGTGCGACGATCGCCGAGGATGTTATTGAATTCATTAAGTTGTCTCTTGGCCCGCAGGGCGCCCGGGGACACCGTGGCGATCAGGATCTCGGGCGCGCTGCGGCTGGCGGGGCCCGCGAGGGGCCAGCCGGTGGCATCCAGGATCAGGCTTTGGCCGATGAAGGGCTGGCCGCGCTCGGTACCGACCCGGTCGGCGCAGGCGATGTAGAAACCGTTCGAATGCGCGGCGGCCTTGTGCAGCACATTGGCCATCGCCTCGGCCTCAGGGTCCTGTTCAGGCATCGGCACCCAATTGGTCGGAATGCAGACGATCTCGGCCCCCGCGGCAGCGAGCGCGCGGAAGGTTTCGGGGAACCAGCCGTCATAGCAGATCGCCATGCCGATCCGGCCGAGCGGCGTGTCGAAGACCGGCAGGCCCAGGTTTCCGGGTTTGAAGAACAGGTTCTCGCGGTTCCACAGATGCAGCTTGCGGTAGGTGCCGATCGGCCCCTCGGGCCCGCAGAGCATCGCGGAATTGTAGAAATTGCCCCTCAGCTCCTCGGCCAGACCCGAGACGATGTGCAGCCCCAGCTCGACCGCCAGGGCGCACAGCCGCGTGGCGCTGGCGCCGCCGGGGATCGCGCGGGCCAGGCGCGCAGTCTCGTCCAGCGTCTCGAAGACATAGCCGCTGTCGGCCAGTTCCGGCAGCACCACCAGATCGGCGCCGCGGGCATGGGCCTCGCGGATTTGGGCCTCCATCAGGGCAAGGTTGTGATCCGGCTCGCCGATGATCGGTTCGAACTGGATGCAGGCAAGTGTTACGTCGGCGCGATCTGCCATGGGGCCCTCAAAATGCAAAAAGCCCCTGACGCGGTCGCGACCGCGGATCAGGGGCTACATAGCCTAGATGTGAGACGGCAACCCTGCCGTCGAGCAATCCTGCTCTTGAGGCCCAAGGCTTGCACAGGCCGGGATGCCGATCAAGTTGAAGATTTCAGCGCCGCGTCGAATCCTTGCGCTATTTTTGCGGCGGTTTGGAAACTCCGCGGGCGCCCAGGCCAAGCCGCGCCATGGTCTCATGCGCGGCGACGATCTCTTCGGCGATCGAACTTAGCGTCACCCGCTCGGCCGTGGCCTGATCGCGCAGCAGGCGGTAGGCGGTGTCCTCATCCATGCCCTGGACCTCGATCAGCAGGCGGATCGCGCGGTCGACCAGGCGGCGGCCCTTCAGCGTTTCCTCAAGCTTGCGGACCTTGACGTTTAGCTGCGCCTCATAGCGGTGACGGTAGAGCGCCAGGGTGAACTGGGTCAGGATGCCCGGTGGGCGCAGGGGCTTGCTCATCACGCCATGGGCGTTCAGGTCATAGATCGCCTTCAGCGTGGTCGGGCTTTCATAGGTGACGATGGCGATCAGCGCCACGTCGCGCTCGCCGATCATCGCCAGGATCTCGTCCACCGGGGCGTCGTTGACGCTGATGAAGACCGTGTCGATATCGTCGGGCAGCTCGCGCGGGATCGGCCAGGCGGCGCGCTCTTCGCAGCCCAGCCGGCGCAGATGGTCGCGCAGCAGCTTGCCGTCCTCATCCTCGGGATGCAGGACCAGAACGCGGGCGCGCCGCAACTCCTCCATGATCCGCCGTGCGCCCTTCATGCCCATTCCTGCAGCGAAGCCTCCTCGAACCGGGTGGTGGCGAGATAGGGGTCGGGGCGGGTCGGGCCGCCGCCCTGCCAGACCAGATCAAACAGCCCGTCGGCGCGCGCCACACCGATGCGCGGCGTCAGCCACAGATGGCGGGTGTCGGGATCGACGCGGATCGGCCCCTCGGGGGTCTGCATCTCGTCGCCCAGCAGGGCCTGGCCGATGCGCGCCGGATCCATGCTGCCCGCCCGCGCCAGCGCCCGGGCGAACAGATGCACCTGGACATAGGCGGCCTCGGACCAGACGGAACTGCGCGCGTCGTCGCCGAAGCGCGCCTTGTAGGCCGCGACAAAGCGGTGGTTCTCCGGGCTGTCGAGCGTCTGCAGATAGGTCGCGGCCAGGATATGGCCGGTGCAATGCTGCGGTCCGATATGGGCGATCTCGCTCTCGGCCATGGTCAGGCTGGCCACCGGTTGCGCCGCGCGGTCGATGCCGGCCGCGTCATAGAGCCGGTAGAAGGCATGGGCCGAGGTGCCGACCACGGTGGAAAACACCGCATCCGGCCGCGCCGCGCGGATCTGCGAGACCACATCGGCCACCGCCGTGCCGGTGGTGCCCAGCGGCATGTAAACCTCGCCGACCGCCTCGCCGCCCTTGGCCTCGACCAGATCGCGCATCACCCGGTTCGATTCCCGCGGGTAGATGTAATCCGACCCCACGAAGAAGATCCGCCGGCCGTGATGGGCCAGCAGATATTCGGCCAGCGGCAGGCAGGTCTGGTTCAGCGTGGCCCCGGCATAGAGGATATTCTCGCAATATTCGAAGCCCTCGTACATCGAGGGGTAGAACAGCAGCCCGTTGTGGCGCTCGACGATCGGCAGCACCGCCTTGCGGCTGGCCGAGGTCGAGCAGCCGAAGATCACGTCGATCTCGTCCTCGCCCAGCATCCGCCGCGCCAGTGCCCGGTATTGCGCGATGTCGGTCGCCGGATCATAGCTGACGGGGCTGAGCGGCAGGCCCAGCACGCCACCGGCGGCGTTGATCTCTTCCATGGCAAGAAGGGTGCCCCGGATATGGTCGTTCTCGGTCACATGGGTGGTGCCGCTTTGCGAAAACAACACCCCGACGCGCCAGCTCTTTTCAGTCCTTGGTGCCACGAACGCCCCTTTCCGTCGACGCGAGCACAGGCAGGAATCCTGCTCAGCGCCCGGGGGGCAAGACTAGGCCGTATCCGGCGCAGCGTCGATGCGGCAACGTCAGGCACGGCGCCGCGCGGGGACAATCCGCCCGCAGCACCCCGGTTCGACATCTCGGCATATCAATTATATGGCGGCTGGCAAAACCGCGGGCTCAAACGCTTGGCAGCCTTTGCGCCGCCGGACAGGGATGGCCGCGGACCGACCGCGGTGATCGACCACCGCGGCCTTGCGCCGCCTCAGCCCGCGCGCTTGCCGATCTGCGCCATCGCCGCGGTTTGGCGGGCGCGGTGACGGGTGATCCAGACGTCAGTGATCTCGAACCTCATCGGCTTGCCGATGCCGAAACCCTGCACATGGCCGCAGCCCAGCTGCGACAGAAGCGCGTGCTCTGCGGCGCTCTCGACGCCTTCGGCCAAGGTGTCCAGACCCAACTGCTCGGCCATCGACAGAATCGCCGCGACCATCTTTCGCTGCTCGGCCTCTTCTTCCAGCCGGGTCACGAAGCTGCGGTCGATCTTGATGCGGCGCACACCGAAACGGCGGATCGCGGCGAGCGACGCATGGCCCGTGCCGAAATCATCCAGATCTATGCCGCAGCCCAACTTCGAAATCGCCCCCAGATTGCGCACCACGACGTCGTTCTCGACGCTCGCCACCACGGTTTCCAGAACCTCCACCGTCAGCCGGGACGCGGCCAGACCGAAGCGGTCCAGTTCCCATTGCAGGCGCTCGGGCAGTTGCGGATTGGCAAGCTCCTCCTGGGTGAAGTTCACTGCGACGCTGGGCACATCAAGCCCCGCCGCATCCCATTCCGACAGCGCCGTCAGCGCACCGAAAAGCATCACCTCGCCAAGCCGTTCGGAAAGACCGGCCTCGGCCACCAGCGGCAGGAATTCGGCGGTCGGGATCTTGCCGCGCTCGGGGTGGTCCCAGCGCGCAAGCGCCTCGAACCCCGAAAGCGCCCCGGTCTCATTCGAGATCTGGGGTTGGAAATAGGGCTGCACCTGGCCGTTCTCAAGCGCCGCCTCCAACTGGTCGCGCAGGGTTCTGCGGTCGCTATGGGCGCGCTGCATGCTGTCCGACCATGCGCGGATCGCCCCCGGCCCGTTGGCCAGCGCCTGCTTCGCCGCCATCTCGGCCGCGTCAAGCAGCACCCGCCCCCGCGCCGCCGGGGCCCGTGCGGCCAGGCAGAAGCCCACCGAAGCAGAGACATGAACGCGCAGCGCGTCGATCGCGATCGGCACCGTCAGCGCCTGTTGCAGCCGCGTCGCCAGTTGCAGCACGCTTTCCAGATCGATACGCGCGACGGGCTGCATTGCCACAGCAAAGCTGTCGCCCTCTAGCCGCGCGACGATATCGCCGCCGCGCAACACGTCCTGGATCCGCTCGGCGGTGCGGCGCAGCACTTCGCTGCGGGCTTCATGGCCGTGATGATCCACCAGCGTCCGCGCATCATCGAGTTGGATCACCAGACAGGCCGTGCTCTTGCCGCTTTGCCTCAGACCGGCAAGCATCGTGTCCAGGGCACCGACCAGCCCTTCGCGCAGGATCAGGCCGGTCGTGCCATCCTGGGCGGCGCCCTCGGGCGGGCGGCCATCCACCTTGAAGGCGCCGCTGAACAGATACACGGTCGGCAGGCCCAGAGCGGCGAGGATCAGCGTGGTCTCGCCCCCCAACCAGAAGGCGGCCAGCGTCAAGGCCGGCAGAAAAGCCAAGTTCTCGGGACGGCGCATCCACTGCCCCAACCGATAGAAGAATATCGCCGCCCTTGGCGCCAGATTGCCACGCATATCACCACCCATCCTTGTGGGCGCACCCCTTGCCGCCCAGATCATCGGAAAGGTTAGGGAAACGGGCTGAGAACTTTCTTAATCGCGGTCGCCAAGTTGTGGCGGATTTTCCTCAAACCCGGTACGCCCGTTCAGCGCAAGGCCGGTGAAATCGAAAAGTTCCGGGTCCAGCAGGTGCGAGGCGCGCGCGTTCATCAGGGCACGAAACATCACCTGGCGGCGACCGGGGCTGCGTGCCTCCCAGCCGTCGAGGAGCTGCTTGACCTGCTGGCGCTGCAGCCCATCCTGGCTGCCGCACAGATCGCAAGGGATGATCGGGTAGTTCATCGCCCGCGCGAAGCGGTCGCAATCGGCCTCCGCCACGAAGGCGAGCGGACGGTAGAGGAACAGATCGCCCTCTTCGTTCACCAGCTTCGGCGGCATGGTCGCCAGCCGTCCGCCGTGAAAGAGGTTCATGAAGAAGGTTTCCAGAATATCGTCGCGGTGATGGCCCAGCACCACGGCCGAGCAGCCCTCTTCCCGCGCGATGCGGTAGAGGTTGCCGCGGCGCAGGCGCGAACACAGCGCGCAATAGGTGCGCCCCGCCGGCACCTTTTCCTTCACGACGGAATAGGTGTCCCGGTATTCGATCCGGTGCGGCACGCCCATCTTTTCCAGAAACTCCGGCAGCACCGTCGCCGGAAACCCCGGCTGCCCCTGATCCAGATTGCAGGCCAGCAGATCCACCGGCAGAAGCCCGCGCCACTGCAATTCATGCAGCACCGCCAGCAGGGTGTAGCTGTCCTTGCCGCCCGACAGACACACAAGCCAGCGCGGCCGCGGCGCCCCAGACTCGGCGGAGGCGGGTTCGTCCACCATGCCATAGGTCTCGATCGCAGAGCGGGTCTCGCGCACCAGGCGCTTGCGCAGCTTCTTGAATTCGGTCGTGGTCGGCGCGCCTTGGAACAGGGGATGGATCTCGTCGCTGTCGTCAAGCATCGGGGCCTCGGTGCGCATCAGTATGGTCGTGGGCATGCTCGTGGTCATGTTCGGGGTCGGCGCCCGGCACGGGATCATACCCGGTCCCGCCCCAGGGATGGCAGCGCCCGATGCGGCGCAGCGCCAGCCAGCCGCCCTTCAACGCCCCGTGGCGCTGCAGCGCCTCCAGCGCATAGGCGGAACAGGTCGGCTGATAGCGGCAATTGCCGCCCAGAAGCGGCGAGATCACCAGCCGATAGAAATGGACCGGAATTGTGAAAAGGCGGGCCAGCGGGCTCATGCCCCGCCCGCCTTGGCTGCGTGGATGCGGGCAAGCGCCGTCTGAAGATCGGCCAGAAGGTCTTCAAACCGGCGCTCGACCGTCGCGCCGGGGCGGCCGACGAGGACGTAATCCCAGCCGTCGCGGCCCTGAGCGAACAGGATCTGCCGCGCCACCGCGCGCAGCCGCCGCTTGGCGCGGTTGCGCGTCACCGCATTGCCGATCTTCTTGGAACAGGTATAGCCCACGCGGATGCCCTGCGCGGCCTCGTCACCCGAGCGGCGGCGCGCCTGCAGCAGGAAACCCGCGCTGCCCTGACGCCGGGCCTTGGCGGCGCGCAGGAAATCTGCGCGCTTTGCCAGCACGGTCGGGCGGGTCCGCGGACATGCCGACACCGCCGGAGACCCCCCGGCCGTGCCGGCATCTGCCTGGGCCAAGGGGGTCGTCGGCGGTGTCATGACCGTGTCGCCTATAGCGGCCTCAGGCCGAGAGGTTCTTGCGGCCCTTGGCGCGGCGCGCGTTCAGGATCTTGCGGCCAGCGGCCGTCGCCATGCGGGCGCGGAAGCCGTGGCGGCGCTTGCGAACCAGGTTCGAGGGTTGGTAGGTGCGTTTCATCGCGTGGGCTCCGTCAGACCGGCCCCGCCACCACTTGGATTCGGGACCTCATATATTCGAAGCCCGTCCTTTACGCAGGCTCGCGGTGCAAGTCAACGCGGCAACGGCGATTTTCTTGGGCCCCGGCCTTGCCTGCCGCCCCCCAGTGACGCACCTGTGACGCCCCGCCTTTCGCCCCCGGGTGTGCAGTCCGCACCACACCCGACCACGCCTGCCCGCGCGGGGCGCATTGAGCCTCGCATCCCGCGAGCGGCGCGGCTAGGGTCGCACAAATGGCCCAAAACCCGGTTTAGACGAGGCGCACATGAGGAAATTTGTTAGTCTGGCTGTCCTGATGATCACGCTGGCCAGTGCCGGGGCGCTGCAAGCGCAACAGCAGGCCTGGGTCCAGATCGAGGCACGCCCCAATCTCTTGCAGGCGCAGGATCGCGCCCGAGCCTATGACTCATCCTTCGGCGATGTCGAAGGTTTCGCGCTTACGACCGGCTGGTACGCGATCGTGCTGGGCCCCTATGGGCCGGACGAGGCCCGCACGAAACTGCGGCAGCTTCGGCGCAACGGTTTGATCCCCTCCGATTCCTACGTCGTGGAGGGCGAAAAGTTTCGCCGCCAGTTCTGGCCGATCGGCGCGAGCACGCAGGTACCGCAAACCGCATCCCCCGCCGCCCCCGCCACAGCCGACCCTGCCACAGCCGCCCCTGCCGTGAACGAACCCGCCACGACCGGAAGCGCCGCGCCGGACCCTGCCGTCACACCGGACGCGGATCAAAGCGCCCTGGCGTCCGCCAACGCGACCGAGCGCCCTGAAACATTGACCGAGGCGCGGCGTTCGGAATCGCAACTAGACCGCCAGCAGCGCGAACATCTGCAGGAGGCGCTGAATTGGACGGGCTTCTACGACGGCGCGATCGATGGCGATTTCGGCCCCGGCACCCGTGGCGCGATGTCGGCTTGGCAGTCGGCTTCGGGCTTTGAGCCGACGGGTGTGCTGACCACCGCACAGCGAACCACGCTGCTGGACCGCTACCAGAAAGAGCAGGCCGCGCTTGGCCTCAAGACCGTGACCGACGACAATGCCGGGATCGAGATCACCATGCCGACGGCGCTGGTGGGCACGCCGCGCTACGATCCGCCCTTCGCCCATTACGACGCGAAGGATGGCAGCGGCGTGCGGGTGCTGCTGATCTCGGAACCCGGAGACCAGGCGGCGCTGGCGGGCCTTTACAACCTGTTGCAGACGCTGCGGATCGTCCCGGTGTCGGGGCCGCGCGCGCTGAAATCGAATTCCTTCACCATCTCTGGCAGCGATGCCGAGACCTCTTCCTACAGCTATGCCGTGCAGCAGGACGGGTTGATCAGGGGCTTCGTGCTGGCGTGGAAAACCGATGACGGCAAGCCGATGGCGCGGGTTCTGAAGGCGATGCAGTCAAGCTTTCGCCCCTTCGGCAAAGCGGCGCTCGATGCCTCGATGGTGCCGACCCCTGCCGATCAGCGCCGCGACCTGCTGTCCGGTCTGGATGTGCGCAAACCCATCGCCTCGCGCAGCGGCTTCTTCGTCGACAGCCAGGGCGCGGTGCTGACCACGGATGCGGTGCTGAAGGATTGCACTTCGATCACGATCGGTGCCGACACCCAGGCCCGCGTCGCCCATGAAGACCACCGCCTGGGCCTGGCGCTGCTGCAGCCAGAGGCGCCGCTTGCGCCGCGTGCGGTCGCGCGGTTCGAAGGCATCCCCCCCGCCGTCGGCGACCCTGCGGCGGTGGCCGGCTTTGCCTATGGCGGCGTGCTCAGCGCGCCGGTGATGACCTATGGCACGCTAGAGGCGCTGACCGGCCTCACCGGGCAGACCGACTTGCGCCGCCTCAGCCTGAAAGCGCTGCCGGGCGATGCCGGCGGGCCGGTTTTCGATCAGGGCGGGGCGGTGATCGGCATGCTGCAACCGCGCGAGACCGACACGGCCAAGGATGCGGGCGGCCAGCAATTGCCGGGCAACGTGCGCTTCGTGGTCGGCGCGAAGGCGCTGACCGGTCTGCTGAAAACCGCGGGCCTGCAGCCCGACGCCAGCAGCCGGATCGGCTCGATGGCACCCGAGGATCTGGCCGCGCTCGGGGCCGATACCACGGTGCTGGTGCGCTGCTGGAAATAGCGCCACGGCGCGAAGCCCCGGGCGCTACGGCGACCCGGGGGGCGGCGGCATGGGGAAAGACAGGGGAAAGCCCCCCTTCCTCGGCTCACCCTCGCCAGAAGCGCGGCACGAACAGCACGAAGACCGAAAGCAGTTCCAGCCGCCCGGCCAGCATGCCAAAGCTCATCAGCCATTTGGCGGGCCAGGGGAAGGCCTCCATCGCGCCTGTCGGCCCGACCCCGGGGCCGAAAGCCGGGCCGATGTTGAACACCGAGGTCCAGGCCGCCGTCACCGCGGTTTCCGAATTCAGCCCGATGAACGACAGCCCCACCGCGACGACGCCGAAGGTCAGCACGAAGACCGTCACCAGCACGATGACGGAATTGATCACGTCCTCGCTGACCGGGTGGCCCTCAAGCCGCACGGGCAGCACCGCGTTGGGGCGCAGGATGCGGCGGATCTGGGTACGGATCGCCTCAAACACGATAAGAAAGCGGAACACCTTGATCGAGCAGCCGGTCGAGGCGGTGCAGCCGCCGATCATGCCGGCGATGAACACCACCATGAAGGGAAACGGACCCCAAAGCCCGATATCGACCGAGGTATAGCCGGTGCCCGAGAAGATCGTGACCACGTTGAAGGTGGTCTCGCGCAGGGTGGCGAAGAAGGGGGCGCCGCGGTCGATCACCTCATACAGCACGATCGCCGCGATCGCATAGGCGTTCCAGCGCAGATAGGCCCGGACCTGCACGTCGCGCCAAAGCGGCCGCCACTTGCCATCGCCCAGTTGCACGAAGCGGATGAAGGGCATCGAGGCCAGCAGCATGAAGGCCGCCGAGGCATATTCCAACGGTCCGGCATAGGCCGCAAAGCTTTTGTCGGACGAGGCGAAGCCGCCGGTCGAGACGGTGGTAAGCGCGTGGACGAAAGCGTTGAAGCCGGACATGCCAAGGGCGAAATAGGTCGCGGTGCAGGCCAGGGTCAGCGCCAGGTAGACCCGGATCAGCCCGGTCGAGATGTCCAGCGCCCGGGGCAGGATCTTGCCCAGCGTGTCGAAGCTTTCCGACCGAAAGTATTGCATACCGCCGACCTTCATCACCGGCAGGAAGACCATCGCCACGATCACGATCCCCAGGCCGCCCAGCCATTGCAGCAGGCCGCGCCACAGCAACGTCCCTGCGGGCAAGTGATCGAGGTTGGCGAAGACAGTCGAGCCGGTGGTCGTCAGGCCCGACATGGCCTCGAAATAGGCATCGGTCAGGCCGACATGCGGCGCGCCCAGCATGAAGGGAACGGCCCCGAAAAGCGGCAACACCACCCAGGTGCCGGTGGTCAGCAGGAAGCTTTGCTGGATCGTCAGGCCCTGGCCCGCCCCGTTGGCGCAGGCCAGCGCCAGCGCCGCGCCGATCAGAGCGGTGATCGCGGCACAGCCCAGAAAGACGGGCCAATTGCCGTCGCCCTCGATCAGGTCGGCCACAAACGGCAACAGCATCACCGCCCCGAGGGCGGCGACAAGCAGGCCGATCACATATCCGACGGGGCGCAGATCCGACATGGTCGGGCAGGATTGACCCGGCCAGCCCCAGACTGTCAAGCGTGCCAAGTGCCCCGCGACGCAGGGTCTCGGCGGCGGACACGCCGAACAACGGGTCGCGCGCGGGCGTACGGACACCCGCGACCTGTAGCGTCATGCATAGGTCACGGCGCCTTCACCGGCTGTTTGCATTTCAATGCCATGCTGATCCCCGAGGCAGAACGAAGACGGGCGGGGGGTGATGTGGCCATGGTGCTGATCGCCATCAATGCGAACGAAGGGCGGGCGGGAACGCCGGAAACCGATGCCAGGCTGGATGCGGCGCTGGCCGCCCTGCCCTCGGACGCACCGCTCCTGGTGATGATCCACGGCTATCGCTTCTCGCCCCGGGTGCCGGGCCAAAGCCCGCATGAACATATCCTTTCCTTCACACCCGATCCCAGATGCTGGAAGGCCCGGTCCTGGCCGCGCCACCTGGGCGCCACGCCTGACGGCCCCGATCTGGCGATCGCCTTCGGGTGGGAGGCGCGCGGCTCGCTCTGGTCGGCCTATGCAGAGGCCGCGCGCGCCGGGACCGCGCTGACCGGCCTGCTGGAGCGGATCGCAGAGCGGGCGCCGGGGCGGCCCGTCGGGTTGGTCGCGCATTCGCTGGGCGCGCGGGTGGCGCTGGGGGCGCTGGCCAGCCTGCGCGGGCCGCTGACGCTGCGCGCCGTGCTGATGGCGGCGGCAGAGTTTCGCGGCCCGGCGCTGCGCGGCCTGGAAGGGACGCCACGCGCCGAGGTGGTGAACGTGACCTCGCGCGCCAATTGCGCCTTCGATCTGGCGCTGCGGGCCTGCCTGCCCCGGTCCGGCCCGACGCTGGGGCGCGGGTTGCCGCAGGCCGGGCGACATTGGGTTGATCTCAGCCTCGATGACGCCCGGGCGCTGGACGCGCTGCACGGATTGGGCCAGGCCATCGCCCGCCCCGGCCCCCGTCTCTGCCATTGGAACGCCTATCTCCGGCCCGGCATCTTCGGCCTCTATCGCGCGGTGCTGAGCGGGGCGCTGCCCTTCGCGGAACTGCGCCGCGCGCTTGTCCATCCCCGCCCCCATCCCCACGCCCAGCCGCATGCGCGATCCCGCCCCCAAACCGTGACCGCGCCGCATCTTTCCCCCTCTACCGCCACGCGGCCCTTGCCCGGCGCGCGCAATGCGCCAAGTTGAGGCGGGCACTGACAGGAGGGACAGATGGCCGCACCGATCGAACTCTATTATTGGCCCACGCCGAACGGCTGGAAGATTACCGTAGCCCTGGAAGAGATGGGGCTGCCCTACAACCTGCACCTCGTCAACATCGGCGCCGGAGAGCAATTCGCGCCGGAGTTCCTGAAGATCTCGCCCAACAACCGGATGCCCGCGATCATCGACCCGGACGGCCCCGACGGCGCGCCGATCTCGATCTTCGAGAGCGGGGCGATCTTGCAATATCTGGCGCGCAAGACCGGCCGCTTCGGTGGCCCGACCGAGCGCGACCGGATCGCCGTGGATCAATGGCTGATGTGGCAGATGGGGGGCCTGGGGCCGATGGCGGGCCAGGCACATCATTTCCTGAAATACGCCCCGGCGATGGATCCGCCGCAGGATCTGCCCTATGCCAAGGACCGCTACCGATCCGAGGCGGCGCGGCTATACGGCGTGCTCGACCGGCAGCTGGCACAGCATGAGTTCGTGGCCGGCGATTTCCTGTCGATCGCCGATTTCGCGATCTGGCCCTGGGCCTCGCTGTGGGAAGGCCAGCAGCAGACGCTGGACGACAAGCCGCATCTGAAGCGCTGGCTTGATCAGATGGGGGCGCGGCCGGGCGTGCAAGCAGGGCGCGCCGTGGCGGCCGAGAAACGCGGCGACATCGCAAAGGACCGCCAGGCGCAGGAGGCACTGTTCAAGCGCGGCTGAGGACGGGGGTGAGGGGCACTTGGCCCCTCAGGCCTGGCCCGCCGCGTCCGAGGCAAGCCAGGCCATCACCGCCGAGCGCACCGATTGCTGGCCGTCACGGCTGGCCGCATCGATCACCTTGCGCAATTCGCCCAGATCGACGCGGCGGATCAGGTGCTTCACCGGCCCGATCGAGGCCGGGCGCATCGACAGGGTGCGCAGCCCGATCGCCGCGAGGCAGATCGCCTCGACCGGGCGCCCCGCATCCTCGCCGCAAAAGCTTAGCGGCGTGCCGGCCTCGTCGCAGCGCTTCACGATCATCTCGATGAACCGCAGGTAGGAACAGTTCAGCGTGTCGTAGCGGCGGCGCACGCGCTCGTTCTCGCGGTCGGCGGCGAAGAAGAACTGCTTCAGATCATTGCCGCCGATCGAGATGAAATCGGCCAGTTCGAAGAATTGCTGCGGCGCATAGGCAAGGCTGGGGGTTTCCAGCATCGCCCCGATCTCGATCTTTTCGGGCAGCACATGGCCCATCTCGCGTTCGCGCGCGATCTGCGCCAGGATCAGGTCACGCGCCTGAACGAATTCCTCGAACTGGGTGACGAAGGGGAACATCACGCTCAGCGGTCGCCCGTCCGCAGCCCGGATCAGCGCCTGAGCCTGCATCTTCATCACCCCCGGCTTGTCCAGGGTCAGCCGCAGCGCCCGCCAGCCCATCGCCGGGTTGGGTTCGTCCTGCGGCTTCATGAAGGGCACCACCTTGTCCGAGCCGATGTCGAGGGTGCGAAACACCACCGGCTTGCCCTTGGCCGCGTCCAGCACCCGCCCGTACAGCGCCGCCAGTTCCGATCGGCGCGGCACCTTGGTGCGGACCAGAAACTGCAGCTCTGTCCGGAACAGGCCCACGCCCTCGGCGCCCGAGCCGGCAAGCGAGGGCAGATCGGCCATCAGGCCCGCGTTCATGTACAGCTTGATCTCGGTGCCGGCGCGGTCGGTCGCGGGTTTTTCGCGCAACCCGGCATAGCGTTCCTGTGCCTTGGCCTGCATGGCGATCTTGTCCCGAAAGGCAGAGGCGACGGTCTCCTCAGGTCTCAGATGGACCACACCCTGATCACCATCAACCAGGATCAGATCACCATTCAGCGCCTCGGTGGTGATCCGCCCGGCATGGATCACCAAGGGGATCGCCAGCGCCCGCGCGACAATCGCGGCATGGCTGCCCACGGCGCCTTCCTCCAGCACCACGCCCTTCAGCTTGCGGCCGTAATCGAGCAACTCGCCGGGCCCGATGTTGCGCGCGATCAGAACCGGATCGTCGGGCATCTCGGCCCCGGTTTCACTGCCCTGGCCAGTCAGGATCCGCAACAGCCGGTTCGACAGGTCGTCCAGATCATGAAGCCGCTCGCGCAGGTAGGGATCGGGCACCTGACCCAGCCGCGCGCGGGTCTGGGATTGCTCTTTCTCCACCGCCGCCTCGGCCGACAGGCCACGCCCGATGTCCTCTTCCATCCGCTTCATCCAGCCGCGGGAATTGGCGAACATCCGGTAGGCTTCCAGAACCTGGGTCTGCTCCATGTCGCCGGTGGATTGAGACAGCAGATCGTCGACCGAAAGCCGCAATTCACCCACTGCGGCCTGCAGGCGCTCCAACTCGGCCTGCGGATCGTCGGCGACAGGGTTGGTGACCACGACGCGCGGCTCGTGCAGCCAGACACGCCCCTCGGCCGCGCCTTCCTGCCCGGTCGCGCCGCGAAACAGCACCGGATGCTTGTGCGGTGCCGCCAGCGCCTCGCCCTCGCCGACGAAGGCGCCCAGTTCGGCCATCTCGGCCAGAACCATGGCGACGACTTCCAGCGCATAGACCTCATCGTCCGAGAATTGCCGCGCCTCGCGCGACTGGACGACCAGCACGCCCATCCGTTCCCCCAGGCGCTGGATCGGCACGCCGAGAAAGCTGGAATAGATCTCTTCGCCGGTCTCAGGCATGTAGCGAAAGCCGCGCTCCTTCGGGGCCTCGGCAGAGTTGATCGGCCGCGCTTCGCGCGCGACGCGGCCCACCAGACCCTCGCCCATGCGCAGGCGCGACTGGTGCACCGCCTCGGGCTTGAGGCCTTCCGAGGCGCAAAGCTCCAGCGTGTCCTCGTCACGGAACAGGTAGATCGAGCAGACCTCGCAGCACATCGAATCCGCGATCAGATGGGTGATGCGGTCCAGCCGTTCCTGCCCTGCGCCGCGCTCGGCCAGGCTGTCGCGCAAGCGGCGTAGCAGCTTGCGACTATCGGTTTCCAACTGCACGGGCATCCCCTCGCCCCGATTAGATGCTGGGGCGAATGCCGGATCAGGCACCCGCCTCCAATTCGAAGGCATCATGCAGTGCCTGAACCGCAAGTTCCATGTATTTCCGGTCGATCAGCACGGAAATCTTGATCTCGGAAGTTGTAATGACCTTGATGTTGATCCCCTCGGCGGCGAGCGCCTGGAACATCTTCGCCGCCACCCCGGTGTGCGACCGCATCCCGATACCGACGACCGAAACCTTGGCCACATCGGTATCCTCGACCAGCTCCTCATAGGCGATCTGGCCGTTGGCGCGGGCGTCCTCCATCGCCTTGCGGGCGCGGGCGACCTGATTTGTCGGGCAGGAGAAGGTCATGTCGGTGACCGCGAAGGTCCGGCCCTCGTAATCCTTTTCGCTGATGTTCTGGACGATCATGTCCACGTTCACCCCGGCCTCGGCCAGCGGCCCGAAGATCGCGCTGGCCACACCTGGGCGGTCCTCGACCGTGACCAGGGTCAGCTTGGCTTCGTCGCGCGAATAGGCGACGCCCGAGACGGCTTTCGATTCCATGATTTCCTCCTCGTCGCAGACGAGCGTTCCAGAATTTTCGTCACTGTCCTCGAAGCTCGACAGAACCCGCAGGCGCACCTTGTAGCGCATCGCCAGCTCGACCGAGCGGGTCTGCAACACCTTGGCGCCCAGCGAGGCCAGCTCCAGCATCTCCTCGAAGGCGATCTTTTCCAGCTTGCGGGCCTTGGTGCTGATCCGCGGGTCGGTGGTGTAGATGCCGTCGACATCGGTGTAGATATCGCAGCGCTCTGCCCCGAAGGCGGCGGCGAAGGCCACCGCCGTGGTGTCGGAGCCGCCGCGCCCCAGCGTGGTGATGCGGCCCTCGGGGCTGACCCCCTGGAAGCCCGCGACCACGGCCACCTTCATGCCTTCGGCGAATTTCTGATCGATATTGTCGCGCGGGATGTCGACGAAGCGGGCCGAGGCGTGCTGCGAGGTCGTCTGGATCGGCACCTGCCAGCCCTGCCAGCTGCGCGCCGGCACGCCCATTTCCTGCAAGGTCAGCGACATCAGCCCGGCGGTGACATTCTCGCCCGAGGACACCACCGCATCATATTCGCGCGCGTCGTAAAGCGGCGAGGTCTCCTCGACCCAGCCGACCAGCTCATTGGTCCTGCCGGACATGGCCGAGACGATGACGATGACGTCATAGCCGCGCGCGACCTCGCGCTTCACCTTCTGGGCAGCATTCGCGATGCGCTCAAGGTCGGCCACCGAGGTGCCGCCGAATTTCATCACCAGAAGCGGCATTTACACCCCCCTGACAGGACCGAACCGGGGCGGGCTTAGCCGGGCGCGGGGCTTTGCGCAAGGGGGAATGCGGCGCCACCCTCGTCGCTGCTCGGGGTTGCCGTTCGCGGCGCCACCGCGCCGCCGAGCCGGTAGCAGGATCCACTGCCGCGCCCCGCAAAACCGAGATCGGGCGCCCAATCGCCGTCAATTGCCCCCGGGGTTTACATTCCGGGCCCATATTGTCAGGTTTGACCCTCATCCAAGAGCACCTGCGCCGGCGGCGCGGCCTCGCAAATTCCCAGAAACAGAGAGATATCCATGACCCAGGTGAAACCCGGCGACAAAGTGCGCATCCACTATACAGGCACCTTGGCCGACGGCTCGGTTTTTGACAGCTCCGATGGGCGCGACCCGCTCGAATTCACGGTCGGGTCGGGTCAGATCATCCCGGGCCTCGACGCCGCGCTGCCCGGCATGGCCGAGGGCGAAGAGAAGACCGTCACCATTGCCCCCGAACAGGCCTATGGCGCGGTCAACCCCGACGCCCGTCACGCGGTTCCGCGCAGCCAGGTGCCCGACAACATCCCGCTGGAAGTGGGCGTCATGCTGGAACTGCGCACCCCCGAGGGCGAGGCGATGCCGGTTCAGGTGGTCGAAGTGACCGAGGAACAAGTCACGCTGGACGCCAACCACCCGCTGGCCGGCAAGGAGCTGACCTTCGCCTTCTCGATCGTCGAGATCGCCTGAAGCGGGTTTCGCTGCGCGAAAGCCTCCGGCGGGGATATTTTAACCAGAAAGAAAGGGGCAGATCCGCTGCCCCTTCGTGACGGGAGGCCTGCGCCGCAGCCATCCGCCGCGCGGATCAGAGGTTTTCCGGCTGCGGCATGCCCAGGACGTGGTAGCCGCCGTCGACGCGGATGATCTCGCCGCTGGTGCAGGCACCGTAGTCCGAGGCGAGGTAGACCGCCGTGCCGCCCACCGCTTCAAGCGTGGCGTTGATGCGCAGGGGGGCGTTCGCCTCGGTCTGGCGGAAGGTCTTGCGCGCGCCGCCGATCGCCGCGCCGGCCAACGTCTTCATCGGCCCGGGCGAGATCGCGTTGACGCGAATGCCGTCGGGGCCCAGATCGTTTGCCAGATAGCGCACCGCCGATTCCAGTGCTGCCTTGGCCACGCCCATCACGTTGTAATATGGCGTGACGCGGTTGGAGCCCTGATAGGTCAGCGTCAGGATCGTGCCGCCGTTCGGCATCAGTTGCGAGGCCCGCCGCGCCACGTCGATCAGCGAAAAGCATGAGATCGACAGCGAATTGCGAAAATTCTCGCGCGAGGTGTTGATGAAGCGGCCGGTCAGTTCGTTCTTGTCGGAATAGGCGATCGCGTGGACCACGAAATCCAGGCTGCCCCATTCCTGTTTGAGCGTGGCGAAGGCCGCGTCCAGCGAGGCATCGTCCATCACGTCGACCTCGACCAGGATGTTCGAGCCCAGGCTTTCCGCCAGCGGCTGCACACGCTTGCCGAAGGCCTCTCCCTGGTAGGAGAAGGCAAGCTCCGCCCCTTCGGCGGCCATCGCCTTGGCGATGCCCCAGGCGATCGAGCGGTCGTTGGCGACGCCCATGATCAGCCCGCGCTTGCCCTTCATCAGATCGGCCATGACGGCTGCTCCCTCAATCCAAATATTTGCTGAACATCAGCGAGGCATTGGTGCCGCCGAAGCCGAAGCTGTTCGACATGACCGTATCCAGGGCCACCCCTTCGCGCAGGGTGGTCACGATCTCTTCGGGCTTCAGCTCGGGGTCCAGCTCGCTGACATTGGCCGAGGCGGCGATGAAATCGCCCTGCATCATCAGCAGCGCATAGATCGCCTCGTGCACGCCGGTGGCGCCCAGGCTGTGGCCGGTCAGCGACTTGGTCGAACTGATCGGCGGGGTCGTGCCCTCGCCGAAGATGCGGCGCACCGCCTGCACCTCGCCCACGTCGCCCACCTGCGTCGAGGTACCATGGGCGTTGATGTAATCGACATGCCGGCCCTCGGCCAGGGTCGACAGCGCCAGACGCATCGCCCGCTCGCCGCCCTCGCCCGAAGGCGCGACCATGTCGTAGCCGTCCGACGTGGCGCCGTAGCCGGTGATCTCGGCATAGATCTTGGCGCCGCGGGCGCGGGCGTGTTCCAGCTCTTCCAGCACCACCACGCCGCCGCCGCCGGCGATGACGAAACCGTCGCGCGTGGTGTCATAGGGGCGCGAGGCGTTTTCGGGGGTGTCGTTGTATTTCGACGACATCGCGCCCATCGCGTCGAACAGACACGACAGGGTCCAGTCCAGTTCCTCGCCGCCGCCGGCGAAGACGATGTCCTGCTTGCCCATCTGGATCAGCTCGGTCCCGTTGCCGATGCAATGGGCCGAGGTCGAGCAGGCCGAGGTGATCGAATAGTTCACGCCCTTGATCTTGAACGGCGTCGCCAGGCAGGCCGAGTTGGTCGACGACATGCAGCGGGTGACCATGAACGGGCCCATCCGCTTCGGGCTGCCCTTCTCGATCACGATCTGGTGGGCCCGGAAGAAGTTCGAGGTCGAGGGCCCGCCAGAGCCCATGATCAGGCCCGAACGCTCGTTCGAGACATCCGTCGGCTCCAGCCCGGCATCGGCGATCGCCTGCTCCATAGCCAGGAAGTTGTAGGCCGCACCATCGCCCATGAAGCGCATGTTGCGCTTGTCGATATGGTCGGCCAGCACGATCTGGGGCTGGCCCTTTACCTGGCTGCGAAAGCCATGTTCGGCATAATCCTCGGCGAAGACGATGCCGGAGCGGCCCGCGCGCAGGCTTGCCTCGACCTCGGCTGCATTGTTTCCAATCGGGCTGACAATGCCAAGCCCGGTGACGACGACGCGGCGCATGTTCTGCCTCCTCATCTGGTTCCTGGTCAGCTCTCGGAGAGCGCGACCTTCATATCCTTGACCTGATATATCACTTCGCCATCGGCCTCGACGATTCCGTCGGCGACGCCCATGGTCAGCCGGCGGGTCTGCACGGCCTTGGTGAAATCGATCTTGTAGGTAAGCAGCTTGCGGTCGGGGCGCACCATACCGGTCAGCTTCACGTCGCCGACACCCAGCGCATAGCCGCGCCCCAGCCAGCCACGCCAGCCCAGGTTGAAGCCGGTCAGCTGCCACAGCCCGTCAAGGCCCAGACAGCCGGGCATGATCGGGTTGCCGGGGAAATGGCAGTCGAAGAACCACAGATCCGGGGTGATGTCGAATTCCGCCAGCACATGGCCCTTGCCGTGGGCGCCGCCGTCGGCGGAGATGTCGGTGATGCGATCCATCATCAGCATCGGCGGCGCCGGCAATTGCGCGTTGCCGGGGCCGAACAATTCGCCCCGCGCGCATTTCAGCAGCGCCTCCTTGTCGAAGCTGGTCGGATACTGCGCCATGCGGCCCTGCCCCCTCATGATCCCGTCTTGAGCCCGGTCCGGTCGTCCGTCGCGGTCCTTTCGACCCCTCTATCACCCAGTCCAGAAGTCATGCAAGGGCGCCAGACCGCGCCCCCGCGCCGCACGTCGTTTTCGTTTGAACTTGGCCCGGGGGGCATTCTATACTCGTCCGCCATGAGGGAAAGGCCCCAGAGGATGAGCGAAGGCGTCACGGAACGCGAACGCGGTGCGGTCTGGCTGGCCGGCGCGGGGCTGCGTCCGACGCGGCAGCGTCTGTCGCTGGCGATGCTGCTGGTGGGCGACGGCGAGAACCGCCATGTCACCGCCGAAAGCCTGTATGACGCCGCCCGTTCGGCGGGCGAGAGGGTGTCGCTTGCCACCGTCTACAACACCTTGCGCGCCTTCTGCGAGGTCGGGCTGATGAACGAGATCACCGTCGACGGATCGAAAAGCCATTTCGATACCCGCACCGACGACCACCCCCACTTCTACTGGGAAGACGAGAACCGGCTAAGCGACGCGCCCGCCGAGGATCTGTGCATCACCGGCCTGCCCAAGGCGCCCGACGGCACCGTGGTGTCGCATGTCGACGTGGTGATCCGGCTGAAGCGCGCCTGAGCGCCCTCTACCCGCGATCCGACCCCTTCGGACGCGGCACCCCCCCTAGAACCACTGCCCCGGCTCCATCAGGCCCAGCTCCATCAGCTGCGTCGATTGCCACTGGAACGGGATCGAATTGTGCCACTGGAAACTGCCGATATCGAAGGTCGAGCCCGGGTTGGACTTCAGCGCCTTGGCGGTGCGGAACGAGGCGATGGCCGCGGTCAGATTGTGGTGCCAGGGGCAGGAATAGGTATTGTATTCCTCATCGTTGAAACTGTGATCGTCGCGCAGCCGCAGGCCCTTGCGGGCGCGAAACAGGGCGATCCGGTTGATCCGGCGCCGCTCTTTGGGAATGAATTCCTCGAACCGCCAGCGCAGCCCGCCGAAGAAATCCAGCTGGCGTTCCCTGGGGTGGTTGTGGTTCGCGGGATCGGGCCGCGCCAGCGCGTAATAGCCCGACCGGTCCAGCATCGCCTCGTCCAGCGAGACCGCGTTGGGATAGCGTGACAGATCGCCCGCGTAGAGGTCGACCACATAGGTCAGCATCGCGTCGCGCCGTTCTTCGGAATGGAAGGCCAGCATCTCGCGGATGTTGCGGGTCTCGCAGAACGGGTGGAACAGGTATTCGGCGTTGTAGCAGTAATACATCCAGACGCCCGGCGCGGCCTCGATCACCCGGTTGACGGCGCGCGGAACCGCGCCCTCGGCATGCACGTCGAAGGGAATGCGGTGCACCTTGCCCGACAGCTTCAGCGCGAAATCAATGCTTTCGGGGCAGAAGACCAGGATCTGCTCGAAACCGGCGTCCAGATGATGGCGCACGGTGGAATTCACCTCGACCGTGTCCTCGACGAAGATCAGCGCCAGCGGCCTGTGCGTCAGGCCCGAGCGCTGGCCCTTGCGCTGACCCGTCAGGAAATCCTCGAACCCTTTGTGCTCCAACCCTCGCTCCTGTCGCGCCGTCCCGATCCTTGCGCAGAATCGGGGAACACCGCCCACATTGCAAGCCGCCGCGTTCCTGGCCCCTTCCCCGCCCCGTAATCACGGTTTCGCGATCCACCGCACCCCGGGAGCAACAAGTCGCTTGCAAGAAATGAACCAACGTTCAATTATCTTTCCGTGCCTCGCCTGGGCTGGGCACGCGAGGGAGGATGACATGACCACGACAACGCAAGCGGGCCCCTGCCCCGGCATCGCGCCGGTGGGCGGGCTGGCCCATGTGGCGGGCACGACCGACACGCCGCTGATCGAATTGACGATGCCGGCGCTGCTGGCGCGAACCGTAGCGCGCTTTGGCGACCGCGACGCCGCCGTCTTCAGCGCCGAGGGCATCCGCTGGACCTGGACCGAGTTCGCCGCCCGGGTCGACCGGCTGGCGGCGGGCCTGATGGCGCTGGGCCTGGCAAAGGGCGACCGGCTGGGGATCTGGGCGCCGAACCGGTCCGAATGGCTGCTGGCGCAATTCGCCACCGCGCGGATCGGGGTGATCCTGGTCAACATCAACCCCGCCTATCGCCTGCATGAGCTGGAATACGCGCTGCGCAAGACCGGCTGCAAGACGCTGATCCTGGCGGAGCGGTTCAAAAGCTCGGACTACGTCGCAATGATCAACAAGCTGCTGCCCGAGCTGGCCAAGGCCCGACCCGGCGCGCTGCACGCCCCCCTGCTGCCCGATCTGCACCACGTCATCACCCTCGGCAGCGTCGCGCATCCCGGCTGCCACCGCTTCGCGGATGTCGAGGCGCTGGGCGAAGGTTTCGACCGCGCCGCGCTGGATGCGATCTCGGACGGGCTTGACCGGCACGATCCGATCAACATCCAGTTCACCTCGGGAACGACCGGATCGCCCAAGGGGGCGACGCTGAGCCACCGCAACATCGTCAACAACGCCAATTCCACCACCGACGCGCTGGAGCTGACCGAAGCGGACCGGCTGTGCATTCCCGTCCCCTTCTACCATTGCTTCGGCATGGTGATGGGCACGCTGGGCTGCGTGACCAAGGGGGCTACGATCGTGGTCCCCGGAGAGGGCTTCGATCCCGCCCAGGCCCTTGCCACCGTCGCGGCCGAGCGCTGCACCGGCCTGTACGGCGTGCCGACGATGTTCGTGGCGATGCTGGAGCATCCCGATTTCGCGCAGCATGACCTTTCCAGCCTGCGCACCGGCACGATGGCCGGCGCCCCCTGCCCGACCGAGATCATGAAGCAGGTGCAGAACCGGATGCACATGTCCGAGGTGACCATCGCCTATGGCATGACTGAAACCAGCCCGGTCTCGTTCCAGTCGGTGACCGACACGCCGGTGGAAAAGCGCGTCTCCTCGGTCGGGCGGATCCGGCCGCATCTGGAGGTGCGCATCGCGCGCGATGATGGCACCACGGCTGCGGTCGGCGAACAGGGCCAGCTGCTGACCAAGGGCTATTCGGTGATGAAGGGCTATTGGGACGACGCGGCCCGCACCGAGGAGGTGATCGACGCCGAGGGCTGGATGCACACCGGCGATCTGGGCACCATCGACGCCGAGGGCTATTGCAACATTACCGGCCGGGTGAAGGACATGATCCTGCGCGGCGGAGAGAACATCTACCCGCGCGAGATCGAGGAATTCCTTTATACCCATCCCGATGTCAGCCAGGTGCAGGTCTTCGGCGTGCCCGATCACAAATACGGCGAGATCGTCGCCGCCTGGATCGTCGCGCGCCCCGGCGCAAGCCCGACCGAGGACAGTATCCGCGACTTCTGTCGCGACCAGATCGCGCATTTCAAGGTGCCCGCGCTGATCCGCTTCAGGCCGGAGCTGCCGATGACGGTCACCGGGAAGCCGCAGAAATTCATCATGCGCGACACGATGATCGAAGAGCTGGGGCTGGTGGTCGAAAAGACCGCCTGAACTGCGGCGCCGCTGGGCACCGCGATGCTCCGCGAGCGTCCGGCGCGCATGCGGGCCGGCCAGACCCAACCCCGCCCGGGGCCGCTTGCCGGACACCGGGCGAACCATTATGCAAACACCCGTCCCTGCGTCGCCCGCAGCCCTGATGGAGGCCGACATGCCCGCGCCCAAGCCTTCCCGCCGCCAGCCGCGCCCCGGCGGCCCGCCGCCGCGCGCCCTGGGCCGCTGGGCCGCGCTCGCGCTGGATCTGGGGGTGAACATCGGGGCGCCCTATCTGATCTACGACTGGGCGCAACCGCATTGGGGCGACGTCAACGGGCTGCTCGCGGCCTCGCTGCCGCCGATCCTGTGGAGCCTGGGTGAATTTCTGATCCGCCGCCGGCTGGATGCGCGGTCGCTGATGGTGCTGGCGGGGATCGCGCTGTCGCTGCTGGCCTTCCTGGGCGGCGGCTCGGCGCGCTTTTTGCAACTGCGCGAAAAACTGGTGACTCTGGGGATCGGGCTGGCCTTCCTGATCTCGGCGGCGGTGGGAAAGCCCTTGATCGTGCCGCTGGCCCGGGCCTCGCTGGCGCGCCGCTCGGCCGAAGAACTCGCACGGTTCGACGCTGTTCTGGAGCAGGCCGGGTTGCGCCGGATGATGATGGTCATGACGCTGGTCTGGGGCGCCACGCTGGTGGCCGAGTTCTGTCTGGGCGTGGCCCTCATCTTCACGATGCCGATCAGCCGGTTCCTGATCATCGGCCCCATGCTCAGCTATGCCACGCTGGGCCTGCTGTCGCTGTGGACGATCCTCTATCGGCGCCGGGCCGTACGTCGCATGCGCGCCGCCCCAGCCTAAGCCGGAGCGGCGCCAAAACCTGCGCGCGACCCGTCAGGCCCGGCGACCGGCGCGCACCTGGCTTGCAGGCTTGCCTTCGCCACCCGCACCGAGACGCACGACCTTGGCGCCGTCGTCCGCCGCCAGGCGGAACCGGGACACCAGCGTGGCCAGCTGTTCGGCCTGTTCGCGCAGCGCATGGCTCTCACTGGTGGACTGATCGACCATCGAGGCGTTGCGCTGGGTCACCTCCGACAGCGCATTGGCGCCACCGCTGATCTCGGACAGGCCCATCGACTGCTCTTCCTGCGCCGCCGCGATGCCCGACACCAGCGTCGACAGGTTGGCCACCGCGCTGAGCACGCTTTGCAGCGTCTCACCCGCCTGGCCCACCAGCCGCACGCCGTTGTTCACATGCCCCGAGGAGGCCGAGATCAGATCCTCGATCTCCTTCGCAGCCTCCGACGAGCGCTGCGCCAGGTCGCGCACCTCCGAGGCGACCACGGCAAAGCCGCGCCCGGCCTCGCCCGCCCGGGCGGCCTCGACCCCCGCGTTCAGAGCCAGAAGGTTGGTCTGGAAGGCGATGTTGTCGATCACGCCGATGATCTTCGAGATCTGGCTGGAAGAGGTCTGGATCTCGCCCATCGCGTCGACTGCCTGGGTCATCACCTCGCCCGAGGTCTCGGCATCCTTGCGTGCGTCGCGCACCGCAACGTCCGCTTTGCCGGCACCCTGGGCGGTGGTCTTCAGGCTGGCGGTCATCTTGTGCAGCGCGGCCGAGGTTTCCTCAAGCGTCGCCGCCTGGCTTTCGGTCCGCCGCGACAGGTCATCCGAGGCCTGGGCAATCCGCACCGCGCCGCTGTTGATATGGCCGGACGATTCGAGCAGTTCGGACACCAGATCCTCCAGCTTCTCGCGCGCGGCGTTGAAATCGCGCCGCACCTCCTCGTATTCCGGCGCGAAGGGGGTATCGAGCGCGACGGTCAGATCGCCCTCCGCCAGGGCCGACAGCCCCTTGCGCAATTCGTCGACCACGCGCTGCTGCATCTCGGCCTGGGATTGCGCCTCGGCCTCGGCCTTCAGGCGAGCCACTTCCAGCCGGGTCACGTCACTGCCGATCTCGACGATGCGGTCCAGCTGACCCTGACGGTTGAACACCGGATTCATCACCACCTCGACCGAAACCTTGCCGCCCGATTTGGTGGGACGCTCGACCTTGCGCGTGACGCTGAGACCGTCGCGCAGGCGCTGCATGCCGATGCGGGTGTCCTCGTTCGGGCCGAAAAGGTCTTCGAAGGTCTTGTTCAGCGCCTCCTCGCCCCAACCGAAGACTTCGGTGAACTTGTCGTTGAACTTGCGCAGCCGGAACTGGTGGTCATATTCCATCATCGCCTGGTTGCGGCGCAGCGCTTCCATGATCGCGCTGTTGATCCGCGTGTCGGCCACGTCGCGCCATTCCAGCGAAGCCCCGACGTAATCGCCCGCATCGTCGAAGATGCCCTCGATCAGCAATTGCAGGCGGGTTTCGCCGATCGTGATGTCGGCGGTGTAGGGCAGGTTGGCCGGATCGGCCATGATGGCGCGTTGGTGGGCCGGGTTCTTGTGGAACTTGTCGATGTTTATGCCCTGCAGGGTCTCGGTATCGAAGTCGGGCCAGACCTTTCGCAGATCGTCGATGTTGTCCTCGAAAAGCTTCTTCAGCGCCGTGTTGTGATCGACGATCTGCAGGTCGCGGTCGACCAGCATGAAGGCCGCCGCCGCGCCGGAAAAGGCCCGCGACTTGAAGATAGCCATCTTTTCGGCAGCCTCGTTCGCCCGCAGCTTGGCGCGGAAAGTCTCCAGATGGCGGGCGATGCCGCCGGTTTCGTCCCGGCCCTTGCGATAGGGCACCTCGAAATCGTATTCTTTAGCGGCAATCCGGTCCATCGCACCGGACACGCCCTGCAGCGGCCGCACGATCTGGCGTGCCATCAACAGCCCCATAATCACAGCCGCCACCACCGCGCCGGCCATGATCAGCAGGCCACGGTCTCGCAGGATTTCGGCCTCGGCGAGGAATTCCTCGCGGTTCTGTTCGGCCAGCAGCGCCCAGCGTTGGCCCATCACGTCGATCGGCGCGTAGGCGAAGGCCACGGGATGGCCGGTTTCAGGCGAGATGCCGTTCAGCGTAACCCCCGCTTTGCCCGCGAGCGCCGTCTTGATCTGCGGGATCTGCTCGACCGGATCAAGGATCTGGCGCACCGTCACGCCATCCTCGGTGACCGCGTTGCGCATCCGCCCGTCGGGCCCGATCAGCGCGACATGGCCGGCCTTGCCCAGGCCCGTGCGGTCGGCAGCCAGCGCGTTGAGGCGCTGCACCGGCATCTGCGCCGCCACCACCCCCGCGAAGGAGCCGTCGGGATTGTTGATCCGCGACGCCAGGAAAGCCGTCGGCGTTCCGTTCATCGGCGCATATTCAGTGAAATCGACGAAGACCACCTCGCCCTTGGGAAGATCCTTCGCGGCGCGAAAGGCGCGCCCCAGGCCGGTTTCGGCATAGGGACCAATCGCAAGGTTGGTGGCGAAGTCCGCCTCCTTGAAGACGCTGTAGACAAGGTCGGCCTTCGCGTCGATCAGGAAGATGTCCGAGAAATCGCGCATCTCCTTCAACTCGCGGAAGAAGGGGTGGTATTCGGCATGCGCCTCGGACCACTTGGAGCCATCCTTCGCCGCGTCCAGCTTGTCCTTGCTGCCCGAGGGATGCTCGTTCTCGTTGACATAGTGCTTTTGTAGATACGACCGGGGATCGGCGTCGATCTCGTGCCAGCCGGCGTTGAAGGCGTTCAGCGCCTCATGCACATTCGCGCTATGGCGCATCTCCTTCACTTCAGCGCTCAGCAGCCGCAGCCAGGTCGTCAGCTCCTTCGCGCGGCTGGCGGCGACGGCCTGAAGCCGGTGCTCGGCCTCATGTTCAAGGCCGCGCTTGGCGCTTTGATAGCTGGAATAGGTGATGATGCCGGCGATCGCGACGACCGCAAGGGTGAACATCACAGGGATGCGGACGGCAAGCGAGGAAAGGTTGATCTTCATTGTCGATTCCCGGTTTTAGGCGCGCAAAGAAGGCCGCGGCAGAAAGTTGTCTGCATCCGCTATGGCACGAATCCGTAAATGTTCTCTTATGATGGGCTAGGCGCCAAGCGCGGCCCCGGGCTGGCGTGCGCGCAGATCCTCAGCCGCGCCGCGCACCACCTCCGACAACTGCACCAGCTGCTTCGTCAGCGGGCTGGTACGGCGCCAGACCATGCCGATCGTGCGCGAGGGCTGCACCCCCTCAAAGCGCGAGATCGCCACCGAGGCGGAACGGGTTTCCACCGTCACCGCCATCTCGGGGATCAGCGTGACCCCGATCCCCGCCGCCACCATCTGGACCAGTGTCGACAGCGAAGACCCGTCCAGCAGATCGCGCGGCGGCGCCGTTGGCAGTTTGCAAAACGACAGCGCCTGATCGCGAAAGCAATGCCCCTCTTCCAGCAGCAAAAGCCGCATCTCGCGCAGCCGCTCGGCCGAGGGCACGGGTTTGTCGGCGTCGCATTCGGGGCGCACCAGCACGAAATCCTCGGAAAACAACGCCACCTCGCGCAGGTTCGGCTCGGACACCGGCAGCGCGACGATCGCCGTGTCCAGCCGGCCTTCGGCCAGTTCGGTCAGCAGTTTCGGCGTCACCGTCTCGCGCACCCGGATGTCGAGGCCGGGGCTGCGCTCGGCCAGCTTGCCGATCAGCGTGGGCAGCAGATAGGGGGCGATCGTGGGGATGATGCCGATCCGAATCCGCCCCGCCAGGCTCTCACGCGAGGCGCGCGCCAAATCGCCGAGTTCGTCGACCGAGCGCAGGATGGTCTGCGCGCGATCGGCGAATTCCTCGCCGAAACCCGTCAGCCGCACCTGGCGGGCGCCGCGCTCAAACAGCGGCGTGCCCAGCACGGCCTCCATCTCCTTGATCTGCATCGACAAGGCCGGCTGCGAGATAGAGCAGACCTCGGCGGCGCGGCCGAAATGACGGTGGCGGGCGAGCGCCTCAAAGTAGCGCAACTGGCGAATGGTCAGGTTGATCATAAGATCAACTTATCTTCATGATCAGAAAATACAACTTAAACTAATGGAATGGCTTTGCTACCTGTCACGGTGGGAGGCGGCGACTCGGGGCCCCGGCCCCGCCCGCTTGCGAGGAATGAATGCCAGAATCGGAGAGTGAGATGGACGGGAAAGACGTTTCGAAATCGGGCGGCTGCCCTGTGGCCCATGGCGCCACCCAAGTCGGGATGCGGTCGAACAGCGACTGGTGGCCGAACCAGCTCAACCTGCGAATTCTGCATCAGAACACGCAGGTATCGAGCCCTCAGAAGCCCGGCTTCAGCTATGCCGAGGCCTTCAAGAAGCTGGATCTGGGCGCGGTGAAGAAGGATCTCTTCGCGCTGATGAACGATAGCCAGGATTGGTGGCCGGCGGATTACGGCCATTACGGGCCGCTGTTCATCCGCATGGCCTGGCACTCGGCCGGGACTTACCGCACCGGCGACGGACGCGGCGGCGCCGGGTCGGGCACGCAGCGCTTCGCGCCGCTCAACTCGTGGCCCGACAACGGCAACCTCGACAAGGCCCGCCGGCTGCTGTGGCCGATCAAGCAGAAATATGGCGATGCGCTGTCCTGGGCCGACCTGTTCATCCTGACGGGCAATTGCGCGATCGAATCGATGGGTGGCAAGACCTTCGGCTTCGCCGGCGGACGCGAGGACGTCTTCGCCCCCGAGGAAGACATCTATTGGGGCGCCGAGACCGAGTGGCTGGCGACCTCCGACAAACCCAAAAGCCGCTACTCCGGTGACCGCGACCTGGAAAACCCGCTGGCCGCCGTGCAGATGGGCCTGATCTACGTGAACCCCGAAGGTCCGGACGGCAAGCCCGACCCGATCGCCTCGGGGCGCGACATCCGCGAGACCTTCGCACGGATGGCGATGAACGATTACGAGACCGTCGCCCTGACCGCCGGCGGCCACACCTTCGGCAAGACCCATGGCGCGGGCGACGCGGCGCTGGTCGGCGAGGCCCCCGAAGCCGCACCGCTCGAGGCGATGGGCTTTGGCTGGCTCTCGACCCATGGCAGCGGCAAGGGGCGTGACGCGATCACCTCGGGCCTCGAAGGGCCGTGGACGCCGACCCCGACGAGCTGGGACATGAGCTATTTCGACGTGCTCTTCGGCTATGAGTGGGAGCTGGTGAAAAGCCCGGCCGGCGCCTGGATCTGGCACGCCAAGGACCTGCCCGAGGACCACATGGCCCCCGATGTCGAGGATGCCAGCAAGCGCGTGCCGATCATGATGTCGACCGCCGACATGGCGATGCGGATGGATCCGGAATACTTGAAGATCTCGCGCCATTTCCATGCCAACCCCGAGGAGTTCGCCGATGCCTTCGCGCGGGCCTGGTTCAAGCTGACCCACCGCGACATGGGGCCGAAATCGCGCTACCTCGGCCCGGAAGTGCCGAAGGAAGATCTGATCTGGCAGGATCCGATCCCGCCGGTCGTGCACAAGCTGGTGGACGCCGCCGACATCAAGGATCTGAGGGCGAAGATCCTGGCCTCGGGCCTGACCGGGCCGGAGCTGATCCAGACCGCCTGGGCCTCGGCCTCGACCTTCCGCATCTCGGACAAGCGCGGCGGTGCCAATGGCGCGCGCATCCGTCTGGCGCCGCAGAAGGATTGGGAGGGCAACCAGCCCGAACAGCTGGCGAAGGTGCTGGACAAGCTCAAGGCGATCCAGTCGGCCTTCAACAGCACGGCCAGCGGTGGCAAGAAGGTCTCGCTGGCCGATCTGATCGTGCTGGGCGGCACCGCGGCGGTGGAAGAGGCCGCCCGCGCGGGTGGCCATGCCGTTGACGTGCGCTTCACCCCCGGTCGCGCCGATGCCACGGCCGAGCAAACCGACGCCGAGGCCTTCGAGGTGCTGGAGCCCGTCGCCGACGGCTTCCGCAACTATCTGAAGACGCAATATTCGGTGTCGGCCGAGGAATTGCTGGTCGATCGCGCGCAACTGCTGACGCTTTCGGCGCCCGAGATGACGGCGCTGGTGGGTGGCCTGCGGGTGATCGGCGGCAATGTGGGCGGCTCGAAGCACGGCGTTCTGACCGCCCGCGAGGGCGCGCTGACCACCGACTTCTTCAGCAACATCCTCGACATGGGGACCGCGTGGAAGCCGACCGGCGAGAACGGGCAGGAGTTCGAGGGCCGCGACCGCGCCTCGGGCAAGGTCCGCTGGACCGCGACGCGGGCGGATCTGGTGTTCGGCGCGAACTCGCAGCTGCGCGCGCTGTGCGAGGTCTATGCCGGGGCCGGGAATGAGGCGAAGTTCGTGCAGGACTTCTGCGACGCCTGGTCGAAGGTGATGGAACTGGACCGCTTCGACCTGGCCGCCTAAGCGGCTGGACGCGTGACATCGGGCCGGGGTGCGGGAAATCGCGCCCCGGCCTTTTCTTTCGGCCCCGGCCAGAGCAGGATGGCGCCATGCCGATACGCATGGCCCTCTTCTCGCTTCTTGTGCCCGACTATGACGCGGCGCTCGCGTTCTTTCTGCCCCTCGGGTTTGAGTGCCGCGAGGACACCGACCTTGGCGGCGGCAAGCGCTGGGTCCGGATCGCCCCGCCCGGCGCGGAGACCGAGATCCTGCTGGCCCGCGCCGTGGGCGACAGACAAAGCGCGGCGATCGGCGAACAGGGCGGCGGCCGCGTCTGGCTGTTTCTGGAGACCGAGGATTTCGACGCCGACCACCGCCGGATGCAGGCGCTCGGCATCCGGTTCGAGAGCACCCCGCGCGACAAACCCTACGGCCGCGTCGCGGTGTGGTCGGATCCCTGGGGCAACCGCTGGGACCTGATCCAGTTCGCGCGCAAGGACAGGGGCGGAACCTCGGGCTAAGCACCCGGTCGCGCTGTTCGGCCCGCCCGGCCTACCCGGCGGCGTAGGCTTTCTTGATCTCCGCGCCCACGGGGATCATGAATTGCTGGCCGATGTGATCGACCTTGCGCTCTAGCCCGGCGCCGTCGAGAAATTCCATCACCGCGTCGCGCACATGGCTCCGGTCGTCACGCTTCCAGAACAGGTCGTCGCCGGCGATCACCCCGCCCAGCCGCACCTTGCGGGCCGCCGCCAGCAGGTCGCGCCGGACGAATTCATAGCGGTGGTTGCCGTCGATATAGATCCAGTCGAGGCAATCGTCTTCCAGCGTCTCCAGCACATCGGCGGAAAAGCCCTGATGCAGCTTCACCTCGGGGCGGTCGGCGAATTTCGCCGCCACCCGGTCGCGCATCGACCCCATGAAGCCCTCATCTGCATGCTTCTTGTGGGTCTGCTCGCCCTCGGGGCGGTCGGACAGCAGATCCCAAGGGTCGATCAGGATCAGCTCGCGCGGGCGCGTCACCTGAAGGATGTATTCCGAAAACGCCCCGTTCCAGACGCCGATCTCGGCGCAGCGCCCGCCGCGCGGCATCTTCGCCAGCAGGCGCAGGCGCTTCTGGTGGCGGTTCGGCGCCTTCAGCTCCAGCTCGCTGCCCTCGGGCACCCGGTAGGATGGCGGCAGGTCGTCCATCGCGGACTCGTCGGGCAGGTCGGACATCAGGAAGCTTCCTTTCGGATCAATCGGGCTGCGCAAGGTCCAGCACCCCCGCGCGCTGCATCGCGCGCAGGACGCGCGCACCGTATTCAGGGGTGCCGTGAATCCCATCCTCTTCCAGCAGCGCGGGCGGGACAAGGCCGCCCTTTTCGCGCGCGAATTCGGGTGTGGGATCGAAGACCTGAAGCCCCTCGCCTTGGTACCAGGTCAGCAATTCCTCGCGGAAGGCGCGGTAGGAGGGGCGCTCAAACGCGGGCGGTGGCGCCACCAGAATCAGCCGCTCTTGCCGGGCCCAGCGCCGGGCAATGCGGAAATGGCGGGACCGGTGGTGGCGGATGTAATCGCGCAGGAAGGCGCGTGAGGTCACATCCGTATCCGCCGGGAAGCCCTCGTCGCGGGGCAGCGCCTCATGCCCGTTCCAGCCATAGGGGGGCACCAGCCGGCCCAGATGAAAGCCCAGGGTGGACACCACCGGCCGCCCCGGGGGCACGACCCGATCGCGGCCCAGACGGCCGCGCAGCGCGTCCATCAGCCGCCCCGCATTGGGCAGGCCGCGCGGGGTGATGCCGTTCTCGTTCAACGCGAAGCGCCCGTCATGCCATGTCGACCCCGACCAAGAGGCCCCGTCCGCCGCGATCCCCAGATTCCGGGCGCCCGCCAGCAGCGCGGCGCAATGGCTGTCGCCGATGAAATAGACCTGGGGCTCGGGCTCAGCCATCGTTGAACTGCTCCAGGATGATCTCTTCGCAGACCAGATCCTCGGCCGCCATCTCGGCTTCCGAGGCCTTCTGGCGCGCCGCCGCCCCGTCGGCCCCGTCGGCCCCATCCGCCCCAGCCGCGCGGGCAGGCGGGGCCGAGATGTCAAGGCCGGCAAAGAAATGCGTCATCACCAGGTTCACGCCCTCGGGCGCGATGCTGCGCAGGTTGGGCTCAAAGAAGGTGGCGCGGGCGGGCGGGCTTGCGATGATCTCGTAGGAGGGGAAGTAATCCACCGCGTCGCGCGCCGCGGCCAGATCGCCGGCCACCGCGCGCAGCACCGATTTCGAATGCGTCGTCGCCACCAGCACATGCCCGCCCGAGGCCGTTGCGACCAGCGGCACCGGCGAGACGGTGAACAGGAACCGCAGCCCCGGCGTCACCCCCTGCATCAGCGCCATCGCGGCCTCAAGATCCGCGCGAATGCGGGGGTAGTCGTAGTTGAGGAAGACATGGCGCTCCGGATCGAACCTGCCCACCCCGGTGCCGGGGCAGAGCGGCCAGCACTGGCCGGTGGCGCGATCTTCCCAGCCCTCGGTCAGGCCGAGGGTGAAGACAAAGACCTCGGCCTCGGCGAAGGCGCGGTGGAAGGCGCGGGCGGTGGTGGCCAGCGCGGCGCGGGCCTCTTCGATGCTTTCGAACCCCTCGGGCTCAATCTTCGGGCGCAGGGTGTCGTGGAAGCGGCCGATGTCATCTTGCCAGATCTCGATTGCCTCGATCGGCAGATCGCCCAGCGCGAGGCGGGTCCATGTCAGCAGTTGCGCGGCGGTATAGATATTGCCGGTGCGGGCGCTGAAGACGCCGTAATTGTACTTGCGGGCAAGGTCGGGCGGCGTGCGGCCGGGGGCGGGTTCGGCCTCTTTCCAGGTCAGGCCGCGGGCCACCAGCGCGCGGCTGATATGCTGGGCGAAACACGACCCGAAGGTGGAAAACCGCGCGTCCGACGGCAGGCACCAGGGCGATTTCCACAGATCTTGCAGGCCGAACAGCCCCGCCTCGGCCACGCCGGTGCGCCAGAACGCGGTGGGAGGAAGCTCCCGATAGGGGTTGTCTGCCACGACCCTTGGCCTCTTTCGTCCCGCTAGATGCGGGTTTCGTCCCGCCCGATACCGGGGCGCGGTCGCGTGCCGCACCCGCATTGGCGCCATCATGCCAAAGCCGGCCCGGTCTTGTCATCTTATTTGATCAGGCCGGTTATTTGATGAGACCGACACGTTCGAACGGCGGCGCAGCCTGCAAAAGGCCCCTCAGGTGATCGCTTCGAGGCGTTCCTTGGACATCTCGCCCGGCACGATGGTGATCGGGATCGGCAGGGTGCCCGAGCTGCGCGTCAGCGCAGTGACCAGATTGCCCGGCCCGCCGCGATCCGTGCCCGCGCCCAGTACCAGCACCCCGATCTCGGGGTCTTCCTTGATCTGGGCGAGGATCTCGCTCACCGGTTCGCCCTCGCGGATCACCAGTTTCGGTTCCACGTTCTGCCGGGTGCGCATCCATTTCGCGAAAACCTCGAAATGCGCCTCGATCCGTTCACGCGCCTCGGCGCGCATCACCTCGGCGACGCCCAGCCAGTGCTGGAACTCCTCGGGCGGGATGACCGAAAGGATCTGCACCCCCGCCCCGGTGTGATTTGCGCGCAGCGCGGCGAAGCGCATGGCGTTTAGGCATTCTCGGCTGTCGTCGAGCACGACAAGAAACTTACGCATAGAGCCCTCCTAGGACCGTGGGATCATCGCCGAAACCGGGGGCGGCTGACAAGTGGGGATCGCTGCGGCGTCCTCAGCCAGCGGCGCTGAGTGCCCAGTCCCAGTAAAGTTCGCGCGCGCGGCAGGTGACGGGGCCGATCTGATAGCTGGTGTCGTCGAACCGGGTCACCGGCATCACCTTTGACATGTTGCCCGACAGAAAGACCTCATCCGCGGCATGGAAATCGGCAAAGCCAAGCACCGCCTCATGGCAGGTATAGCCGGCGGCGCGCAGGTTGGTCAGATGGCGCGCGCGGGTGATGCCGGACAGGAAGGTGCCGTTGGCTACGGGTGTGAAGACCTCGCCGTCCTTCACCATGAAGACATTCGCGGTGGCGCTTTCGGCGACATTGCCCATCGCGTCGGCCACCAGCGCGTTGCCAAAGCCCTTGGCGCGGGCCTCGGCCAGCATGCGGGCATTGTTGGGGTAGAGGCAGCCGGCCTTGGCGTTGACCACGGCATCGGCCAGGATCGGGCGCTGGAACTGCGTCCGGGTCAGGGTGGTCGAGGCCCCAGCCGGCGGCATCGGGATCTCTTCAAGGCAGACGGCGAAACCAGTGGAACCGGATTTGGGCACGATCGCACTTTCGTCCCCGTCAATCGCCCAGTACATCGGCCGGATATAGACCGGCGTGCCCTTGGGATACAGCGCAAGGCCCTCGCGCACGATCTCGGCCATCCGGTCGGCGGGCATGCTGGGGGTGATCATCAGCGCCTCGGCCGAGCGGTTGATACGGGCGCAATGGGCGTCGAGATCGGGGGTGACGTCCTGAAACATCCGCGCCCCGTCGAAAACGGTCGAGCCCAGCCAGCTGCCATGATCGGCGGCCTTCATGATCGGCACGTCGCCTTCATGCCAGGTGCCGTCGAAATAGGTGCGGATATTGCTGCCGCTGGCCATCGTCGTTCTCCATCTTGCGAAACGGGCGGAGTTAATCACCTGCGCACGGCCGGGTCCAGAGCCAGCGGCGCCGCGCCGCCGCCTCTGGCCTTTCGCGGCATTTGCAGGCAAAACGGCGGGCAAAAGGAGCCCCTTGATGCGTCTCTTCGCTGGTCTCGGCAATCCCGGCGCGAAATACGCGCAGAACCGCCACAACATCGGCTTCATGGCCCTTGACCGGATCGCCGCGGATCACGGCTTTGCCCCCTGGCGCGCGCGGTTTCAGGGCGAGGTGGCCGAGGGTCATTTGGGCGGCGAGAAGGTGATCTTGCTGAAGCCGCACACCTTCATGAACCTCTCGGGGCAATCGGTGGGCGAGGCGATGCGCTTTTTCAAGCTGGCGCCCGAGGATGTGGTCGTCCTTCATGATGAGCTGGACCTGGCGCCGGGCAAATGCCGGGTGAAGCAGGGCGGCGGGCATGCGGGGCACAACGGGTTGCGCTCAATCCATGCCCATATCGGCGAGGCCTATGGGCGGGTGCGGATCGGCATCGGCCATCCCGGCCACAAGGACCGCGTCGCGGCCTATGTGCTGCACGATTTCGCCAAGGCCGACGAGGAGTGGATCGACGATCTGCTGCGCGGCATCTCGGACGGGGCGGCGGCGCTGGCGGAAGGCGACGGCGCGCGCTTCATGAACGCCGTCAGCCTGCGCACCGCGCCGCCGCGCTCTTCGGGTGGCAGCGGGGCTGGCGCGAAGCCCGCCAAGCCCGCGAAACCCGCCACGATCGAGGGCAGCGCCAAGGAGGTGCCGCCTGCCGCCGACTCCGCTGGTTCCGCCCCTGCCACCGACAGCCGCAGCCCGCTGCAAAAGCTAAAGGACCATTTTAAATGAGCGCCCCCAAGGATCTTCCCGCCGCATTGCCCGAGGCATTGCGCAGTCAGGCCGCGGCCTGTGCGGCGTTGGGTTCGCCCTTCACCGCGCGGCTGTTGCGGCTTTGCGCCGACCGGCTGCGGCCCGGCACGCCGGTCACCGACCGGCTGTTCGGCTGGCCGGGCGACCTCACCGCGCGCGCCGATTCCGTGCCGCTGCGGCTGGCGGGCGCGCTGCATGCGCTGGTGCAAAGCGGGCAGGATCCGGCACTGGCGGCCGTCTACCCGCCGCATGAGTCCCCGGATGTGCCCACCGATGCGCCCACGGACGCGGCGCTGTGGGACGCGGTCGAAGCGGCGCTGACGGAGCATGAGGACTTCGTCCAGCTCTGGCTGGACAGCCCGCCGCAGACCAACGAGGTGCGGCGCTCGGCGGTGCTGATCGCCCTGGCGGGCTGGCTGCAGGACCGGATCGGCCTGCCGCTGGTGCTGTCGGAACTGGGCGCAAGCGCCGGGCTGAACCTGCTGTGGGACTGCTACGGCTTGCACGCCGGCGGCCGCAGTCTGGGCCCCGCCGATCCGGTACTGGAGCTGACGCCAGACTGGCGCGGCCGGGCGCTCGGCACCGCCCTGCCCCGGGTCGCGGCGCGGCGGGGGGTGGATCTGAACCCGCTCGACCCGCAGGCCGACCGGCTGCGGCTGATGTCCTATCTCTGGGCCGATCAGACCGACCGGCTGATCCGCACCGATGCCGCCCTGGCCGAGGCCCGGCGCCTGCGTCCGCAGGTCGACCACGGCGATGCCGCCGCCTGGCTGGAGGATCGGCTGGACGAGACCCATCCGGGCCATCTGCACCTGATCTTCCACACCATCGCCTGGCAGTATTTTCCCGCCGCGGTCCAGGCCCGGGCCACTGCGGCGCTGGCCCGGGCGGGCGCCGCCGCCACGCCCGAGGCGCCGATCGCGCATTTCGGGATGGAGCATGACGGCAGCCCCGAGGGCGCCGCGCTGACGCTGACGCTGTGGGACGGGTCGGCGCCCGGGGGCGTGACGATGGATTTCGGGCGCGCGGATTTCCATGGCCGCTGGGTCGACTGGCAGGCGCCGGACTGACGCGCGGACAATCCCGGCGTGGGGCCCGGGCCGACCTCAGCTTGCGTATTTGGGGAACGCTGAAAGCGGATCAGTAGTGCGGCGGCACCTGATCGGCCAGCGGGATTGAGCCGCCGCTGTCGTATTCGCGCTCGGCCTCGCGGTCGACCAGCAGGGCCAGGCGTCGGGTCAGGCCGTCGATCTCGCGCTGCTGGCGGGTGACGACATCCGAAAGGTCCTCGACGCTGCGGGTCAGGTGGGCGATCTGTTCCTCGAGCGTATCGGTCGCGGTCATGCCGGCCTCCTGTTGCTGCGATTGCGGCAATGTAGGCCTGCCGCGGGCCGGAGCCAAGGGGGTGCCGCCTTGCCCTGCGCCCCCCCTTCGGCTAGACGGGCCGCGACACTTGCAAGCGGGTATGGACATGGCGAAGGCAAAGGCCCCCCGGCGTCCCCGGGCCGAGACCCCGAAGGGGTTTCGCGACTATTTCGGCGCGGATGTGACCGAGCGCAAGGAGATGCTCGACCGCATCGCCGCCGTCTACCATCGCTATGGTTTCGATCCGCTGGAAACCAGCGCCGTCGAGACGGTCGAGGCGCTGGGCAAGTTCCTGCCCGATGTCGACCGTCCGAACGAGGGCGTCTTTGCCTGGCAGGAAGATCCGGACAGCGACAAGCCCGGCGACTGGCTGGCGCTGCGCTATGACCTGACGGCGCCGCTGGCGCGGGTGGCGGCGCAGTTTCGCAACGAGTTGCCCAGCCCCTATCGGCGCTTTGCCATGGGCCCGGTCTGGCGCAATGAAAAGCCCGGGCCGGGGCGGTTTCGCCAGTTCTATCAATGTGATGCCGATACGGTGGGGGCCGCCAGCGTGGCCGCCGATGCCGAGATCTGCGCGATGCTGTCGGACGCTTTGGAAGAGGTCGGCATTCCGCGCGGCGACTACATCGTGCGGATCAACAACCGCAAGGTGCTGAACGGGGTGATGGAGGTGGCGGGCGTGCTCGACCCTGCCGATCCCGAACGCTTCGAGGCCGAGCGCGGCATCGTGCTGCGCGCCATCGACAAGCTCGACCGGCTGGGGTCGGACGGGGTGTGCGCGCTGCTGGGCGAGGGCCGCCGCGACGAGAGCGGCGATGTCACCAAGGGCGCAGGGCTGGGGCCGGATCAGGCCGAGGTGGTGATGGGCTTCATCGATGCCCGCCGCGACGACGGCGCCGCCACCTGCACACGGCTGCGCGAGCTGGTGGGCGGCTCGCAGATCGGCGCCGAGGGCGTCGACGAATTGGAAACCATCGCGGCGCTGCTGGCCGCGCAGGGCTATGGCCCCGACCGCATCGTCATCGACCCCTCGGTCGTGCGCGGCCTTGGCTATTACACCGGGCCGGTATTCGAGGCGGAACTGACCTTCGAGATCCTGGATGAGAAGGGCCGGCCGCGTCAGTTCGGCTCGGTCGCCGGCGGCGGGCGCTATGACGATCTGGTCAAGCGCTTCACCGGGCAGGCAGTGCCGGCCACCGGCATCTCGATCGGGGTTGACCGGCTGCTGGCGGCGCTGCGCGCCAAGGGCCGGATCGGCGCAGAGGCGGCGCAAGGGCCGGTGGTGGTGACGGTGATGGACCGCGACCGGATGGCCGATTACATGCAAATGGTGGGCGAATTGCGCGCCGCCGGCATCCGGGCCGAGGTGTATCTCGGCAACCCGAAAAACTTTGGCAACCAGCTCAAATATGCCGACAAGCGCGGCGCGCCGGTGGCCGTGATCCAGGGCACGGATGAGGCCGAGCGCGGCGTGGTGCAGATCAAGGACCTGATCCTGGGCGCGAAGATCGCAGCCGACGCCACGCATGAGGAATGGAAGGAACAGCCCGCCCAGACCGAGGTGGCGCGGACCGACCTGATCGCCGCCGTGCGCCGGATCCTGGAAGGCTGAAATGCAAGGCAAAGCCGCCATCCGCGCCGAGGCCCAGCGCCTGCTGGACCGCTTCGTTCAGGCCGGCGCGCAGCCGGTCGAGGCCGATATTCTGCAGCCCGCCGAGACGCTTCTGGACCTGTACGGCGAGGATATCCGCGCCCGCGCCTATGTCACCTCGGACCCGCTTCAGGGCGAGATGATGCTGCGCCCCGACTTCACCGTTCCCGTCGTGCAGATGCATATGGAGGGCGGGGCCGAACCCGCGCGCTATGCCTATGCGGGCGAAGTGTTTCGCCGACAGGAACACCGTGGCCGCCGGGCGCGGGAGTATTTTCAGGCCGGGTTCGAGATTTTCGCCCGCGACAACCGCGAGGCCGCCGATGCCGAGGTCTTCGCGCTTTTCGCCGAGGTGCTGGCGCCGCTGCGGCTGCGCCCGGCCACCGGCGACATCGGCATCCTGCGCGCCGCGGTCGAGGGCCTGTCGACCAGCCCCGCCCGCAAGGCGGCCCTTCTGCGCCACATCTGGCGCCCACAGCGGTTTCGCGCGTTGCTCGACCGCTTCGGCGGGCGCCTTGCGGCCCCCGAGGCCCGCAAACGGCTGATCGAGACCCTCGCCCATAGCACGCCCGAGGATCTGATCGCCGCGGCCGCCCCCCGGATCGGCCTGCGTACGCCCGATGAGATCGCCTCGCGCGCCCGTGCGCTGGCCGAGGATGCTGCCGTCGCGCCGATCTCGGCGGCCGAGGTCGACGTGCTCGAGGATGTGCTGAAGCTGCGCGGCAAGGCGCCCGCGGCGCTGGCACATCTGCGCGATGTCGTGGTGGATCTGCCGGCGATCCAGCCGGCGGTGAACCGCCTCGCGCGCCGGCTCGAGGCTTTGGCGGCGCGCGGGATCGATGTCGACGACCTCGATTTCGAGGCCAGCCACGGGCGCTCGACGATGGAATATTACGACGGCTTCGTCTTCTCCTTCCATGCCGAGGCCCGGCCCGAACTGCCGCCGGTCGCGACTGGCGGTCGCTATGACGCGCTGACCCGGGTGCTGGGCCAGTCACGCCAAGGCGGGGCGCGAGAGATCCCGGCGGTGGGCGGGGTGATCCGCCCCGGGCTGGTGGTGGCGCTGCGGGAGGGCACGGCATGAGCCTGAAGATCGGGGTGCCCTCGAAGGGCCGGCTGATGGACAAGACCTTCGACTGGTTCGGCGCCCGCGGCGTGCGGATGGCGCGCACCGGATCCGAGCGCGAATATTCCGGTCGGGTCGAGGGCGCCGAGGGGGTGGAGCTTGTGCTGCTGTCGGCGGGCGAGATCCCGCGAGAGCTGGCGGCGGGGCGCATCCATCTTGGGGTGACGGGATCGGATCTTGTGCGTGAGAAGCTAGCCGATTGGGACAGCGAGGCGCGGGCGCTGGCCAGCCTCGGCTTTGGCCATGCCGATCTGATCCTGGCGGTGCCGGCCTGCTGGATCGATGTCGACACGCTTGACGATCTGGATGCGGCGGCGGCGGCGTTTCGGGCCGCGCATGGCCACCGGCTGCGGATCGCGACCAAGTATCACCGTTTGGTGCGGGAATTCCTGCGCGAGATGGGGGTCGCCGATTATCAGCTGGTCGACAGCCAGGGTGCAACCGAGGGCACGGTGAAGAACCTGACCGCCGAGGCGATCGCCGACATCACATCGACCGGCGAGACCTTGCGCGCCAATCACCTGAAGGTCCTGTCGGACGGGGTGATCCACCGCAGCCAGGCGACGCTGTTCCTGGCCCCCGGGGCCGATTGGCAGAACGGCGCCCTGCCCGCGCTTGAAGGGCTTGCCGAAACCCTGGGGCTGGACCTGCCCGACGGGATCTAGCGGCACCCCGAGGGCGGATCTGAGCGGGGGCCATGTGCCTTTTGCGAATCTCGGCGCCGGGGGTTTCACATCCCCGGACCCCGGTGGAGTATTTTTGCCAAGATGAAGGGCGAAGGGGGTTCTTGACGTCACTTGTTGGCGAGAGCGTCGACCGCGGAAAGGGCGGTTTGCCACCCGCCAAATCGGAGTCTGCCCTAGGGTGTCTTTCTTGCCGTGTCAGGTGCGGGGTCCGCTCCGCCGACGCGGCCGGCCAGCAGGTCCTCGACGAAGAAGGCCGCGAACTGCGCCCGCCCCGAGGTGCCCGATTTCGCGTAGACCGCCGCCATCTGCGCCCGCACCGTGCCCTGGGCCGCGCCGCGCAGCCGGGCGATCTCGGACAGGTCGAACCCTTTCAGCGCGAACATCGCCACGTCCTTCTCGGCCGGGGTCAGCCCCCACGCGTCGAACTGGGTCTCGACCACTTCGGCAAGCGCGCCAGAGGCCGAGGCGAGCGCCGTCTCATGGCTTTGCAAAAGATCGTGAGACCGCCGCAGCTCATAGATTCCGAAGGCCGTGCCCGCCGCCAGCCCCAGCGCGAAGAGCACCTCGAGGTAGGTGCCCCAGCTTGAGGATGCGCGGGCCATGTCGGCCCCGACATCGACAACGAAAAAGACCGCCGCGGCGGCCTGGACCAGTGCAAAAAGAGCGACGGCAAGCTTTCGCCGCCGTCGCTCTTTTTGCGTGCTTGCATGTGGCGGCATTATTCTCCTGGCGTGTCGGCTTTGTTCCTTCGGCCGTGGATCATAGGCCGCACAAGATTGCGCCGCAATGACAGGCTCTCGGCGATCACCCCGCCAAGGTGGATCCCCGACAGCACCAGGATCAGATCCGCCGCATAGGCGTGAATGTCGCCCAGCAGCCAGCCGCCGTTGAAATGCCCGTGGCGAAAGGCGGGATCTTGCGAAATCTGCCAGGGCATCAACCCATGCGTCATGTAAAGCCCGGTGCCGACCACAAGCGCCAGCAGCGCCCACAGCGTATAGACCATGATCGCCCCCGCCGGATTGTGCGAGCGGTATTCGGGCGGGCGCCCGCGCAGCACCGCGCGCAGGTGGCCGACCGCCGCCGCGGGGCTGGGCGGGAAGGAACTGAAGCGCGCTTCGGTCGGACCGACAAAGCCCCACGAGATCCGGGCGACCAGAAGGATGAGCGTGATCCAGCCCAGCGCGACATGGAAGACGGTGCCGCCGCCATCCAGCAACCCGTTGAACAGCACGATCACCGCAAGGCCCCAATGGCTGACCCGCACCAGCGGATCCCAGACGCTGGGCGATGGGCCTTTCAGATGCTCGGTCATCTCAGACCTCCCCGGATTGAGGCGTGGAGTATGGGTTGAACACGGCGGCGCAGGAGGCGCGGCGCCGCGGCAAGACGGAAGTCGACTGCAGTTGCATGGGGAGGAACCTTTCCTGTCATGTCTGTACGTCCATTGACCTCGGGCGGATCTTGGGCCCCGGTTGCGTAGATTTGGGGCAATGGCCGCCCGAGGTCGATAGCCGATCCGCTTATCTTTCCCCCATAAGCAAATGCTGATGGCGGTTTCTCGCCCAATTCCGGCGCTTGAAAGCGGCCGCCGGGTCTGCCATCTCCATATCTGGCAACAGGAGCGGCAGATGGCCCTGACAGTTCGCGAACAGCTGAAGTACTGGGGGATCGCGACCGCGCTCTTCCTGGCTGCGCTATGGTTCCTGGGGCCGGTGATGCTGCCCTTTCTGGTGGGCGGCGCGATCGCGTATTTCCTGGATCCCGTCGCCGACCGGCTGGAGGCGCTGGGCCTTAGCCGGGTGCTCGCGACGACGCTGATCTCGGTCGTGGCGCTTTTGATCTTCATCCTCGCCGCGCTCTTGATCCTGCCGCTGCTGGGCGAGCAGCTGCTGGCGTTGATCAACTCTGCCCCGAAGCTGGTGGATCAGCTGCAGCGCTTCCTCACCAAGCATTTTCCGCAGATCCTCGATCAGCACAGTGTGGTGCATCAGACGCTGGTGTCTATCGGCGAGACGATCAAGTCGCAGGGCGGCAAGCTGGCCAACAGCGTGCTGACCTCGGCGATGACGGTGATCAGCGCGGTGGTGTTCATCATCGTCGTGCCGGTGGTGGCCTTCTACCTGCTGCTCGACTGGGACCGGATGGTCGCCCATATCGACGACTGGACGCCGCGCGAACACCGCCCGGTGATCCGCCGCCTGGCGCGCGAGATCGACGCTGTGCTGGCGGGGTTCGTGCGCGGGCAGCTGACCGTCTGTCTGGTGCTGGGCACCTATTACGCGGTGGCGCTGATGCTGGTGGGGCTGCAATTCGGCCTGGTCGTCGGCGCGATCGCCGGGCTGATCACCTTCATTCCCTATCTCGGCGCGCTGACCGGCGGGACGCTGGCGATCGGGCTGGCGCTGTTCCAGTTCTGGGATCAGCCGATCTGGATCGGCGTGGTCGCCGCGATCTTCGCCATCGGCCAGACCATCGAGGGCAACTTCCTGACGCCGAAGCTGGTCGGCCATTCGGTCGGGCTGCACCCGGTGTGGCTGTTGTTCGCACTGTCGGCCTTCGGCACGCTCTTTGGCTTCGTCGGCATGCTGGTCGCGGTGCCGGTGGCGGCGACGCTGGGGGTGCTGGCACGCTTCGGCATCCGGCAATACCTCAACAGCATGCTCTACCGCGGCACCGAGGCCGAGCAGCCCGGCGCCCCCGGTGGGGAAGGCGACGCCTGACATGGCCGAACAACTGACTTTCGACCTGCCCGTGCGCGAGGCACTGGGGCGTGAGGATTTCTTCGTCTCGGCGGCCAATGCGGTGGCGCTGGCGGCGCTTGACGATTGGCCGAACTGGCCGCAGGGCAAGATGGCGCTGATCGGCCCGCCCGGCGCGGGCAAGACCCACCTCGCCCATGTCTGGGCCGCCGAGGCCCGGGCCTGCATCCTGCCCGCCCAGGCGCTGACCGGCGCAGATCTGCCCGCCCTTGGCCCTGCCGTGGGCATCGAGGATGCCGACGAGATCGCCGGCGACCGCCCCGCCGAAGAGGCGTTGTTTCACCTGCACAACCTGACGGCGGCGCAGGGCGGGCGGCTGCTGCTGACGGCCAAGACCCCGCCCAACCGCTGGCCCTTGGGCCTGCCCGATCTTGCCAGCCGGATGCAGGCCACCGCGCTGGCCCGGCTCGACCTGCCCGATGACGCGCTGCTGACCGCCGTGCTGATGAAGCTGTTCGCCGACCGCCAGTTGGCCGTGCCGCCTGCCGTGCTGACCTATCTCGCGACCCGCATCGATCGCTCTTTCGCCGCCGCCCGCGACGCGGTAGAGCGCCTCGACGCCTTCGCCCTGGCCGAGCGTCGCCCGATTACCCGCCCTCTTGCCGCGCAGGCGCTGGACTTGGAGGCGCCCGACACGCCATAGTCGGGCGTCACCAAACTGTCACACGCCGTGCCCATAAGCCCCTCATGACCGACGCCGATTACCTTTCCGCCCCGTTCCCCGCGGCCACCGAGCTGCCCGCAGCCCTGTTCGAGGGGCCAAAGCGGTTTTTTAATCGCGAACTCAGCTGGCTGGCCTTCAACTGGCGCGTGGTGGAAGAGGCCCGCAACCCCCGCGTGCCGCTGCTGGAACGGGTGCGGTTCCTGTCGATCTCGGCCACCAACCTGGATGAATTCTACACCGTCCGCGTCGCGGGTCTGCGCGAACTGGCGCGCGCCGGCAACACCACGCCGGCCGCCGACGGCAGCCGCCCCGCCGAACAGCTGGTGCGCATCAACGAAGACGCCCGCCGCCTGCTGCAAACCCAGCAGGCGATCTGGAACAAGCTGAAGAAGGAAATGGAATCGCAGGGCATCACCCTGCTGACCCGCGCCAAGCTGACCCGGCGCGATCACCGTTTTCTGGAAGATTACTTCCTGCGCCAGGTGTTCCCGGTGCTCTCGCCCTTGGCGATCGACCCGGCGCATCCGTTCCCCTTCATCCCCAACACCGGCTTTTGCCTGGCGCTGCAGCTGGAACGCAGCGCCGACGCGCGCCCGCTGCAGGCGCTGCTGCCGATCCCGCAGCAGGTGGCGCGTTTCGTGCCGCTGCCCGCCGATCCCGGCGAATTTCGCTTCCTGCCGCTGGAAGAGCTGCTGCTGCTGCATCTGAGCCTGATCTTCCCGGGCTACCGCGACACCGGCCATTGCGCCTTTCGCGTGCTGCGCGACAGCGATCTCGAGGTCGAGGACGAGGCCGAGGATCTGGTGCGCGAATTCGAGGTTGCGCTGAAACGCCGCCGCCGGGGCGAGGTGATCCGCATGACCATCACCTCCGGTGCCCCCGAGGATCTGCGCGAAACCGTGCGCAAGGAGCTGGGCGTCGCCGAGGACGAAGTGATCGAGATGCGCGGCCTTCTCGGCGTCACCGACCTGAAAGAGCTGGTGCTGGACGCGCGGCGCGATCTGCAATGGCCCGCCTTCACCCCGCGGGTGCCCGAACGGGTGCAGGACCACGAGGGCGACATGTTCGCGGCGATCCGCCAGAAGGACATGCTGCTGCACCACCCCTATGAGACCTTCGACATGGTCATCCGCTTCCTCGATCAGGCGGCGCGCGACCCCAACGTCCTTGCGATCAAGCAGACGCTCTACCGCACCTCGCGCGACAGCCCGATCGTTTCGGCGCTGTGCGAGGCCGCCGAGGCGGGCAAGTCGGTGACCGCGCTGGTGGAACTTAAGGCCCGCTTCGACGAGGCCGCAAACATCCGCCAGTCGCGCCGGCTGGAACGGTCCGGGGCGCATGTGGTCTATGGCTTCCTGCATCTCAAGACCCATGCCAAGATCAGCACCGTGGTGCGGCGCGAGGGCGACCAGCTGGTCACCTATACCCATTACGGCACCGGCAATTACCACCCGATCACCGCCCGCATCTATACCGACCTGAGCCTGTTCACCTGCGACGCCGCGTTGGGGCGCGACGCGACCAAGGTGTTCAATTACCTGTCGGGCTATGCCCAGCCCGAGGGGTTGGAGAATCTGGCGATCTCGCCGCTCAACATGAAATCACGTCTGATCGAATCGATCGACGCCGAGGCCGCCCATGCCCGCGCCGGCCGCCCGGCCCAGATCTGGGCCAAGATGAACGCGCTGACCGAACCAGCGGTGATCGACGCGCTCTATGGCGCCAGCCGCGCCGGGGTGAAGATCGATCTGGTGATCCGCGGCATCTGCAACCTGCGCCCCGGGATCAGGGGATTGTCGGAAAACATCCGCGTCAAATCCATCGTCGGGCGGTTTCTGGAACACAGCCGCATCGTGTGCTTCGGCAACGGCCAGGGCCTGCCCTCGGATCAGGCGCGGGTCTATATCTCATCGGCCGACTGGATGGAGCGCAACCTTGACCGCCGGGTCGAGACGCTGATCGAGATCAAGAACCGCACGGTGAAGGAACAGATCGTCGGCCAGATCATGGCCGGCAACCTGGCGGACGAGGCGCAAAGTTTCCTGTTGCAGCCCGATGGCCATTACATCCGCCAGCTCAGCCCCGCGGGGGGGGCGCTGTTCAACTGCCACCGCTTCTTCATGGAAAACCCCTCGCTCTCGGGCCGCGGCAGTGCGGGGGCGAAGGACGTCCCCCAACTGGCCCGGCTAAAGACCTGAGGGGCCGCGCGGTCGCATCGATGCCCCCCCAGCGCCTCATGGCCCCTCCCCCGCCCGCCGCACGCAACCCCGCCGCCTGTCGCCCCGCCGCTTGTCGCCCCGCCGGTTGTCGCCCCGCCCCCGGCCGCCCCATTGACGCACCGCGCCGCGCCCGGCACTCTCACCCCGTATCAAGGCGGACCGCCCGATGACCGACCAGCAAGACGCCAGCGAAGAGTGGGGCCCCTTCGGACGCCCGCTGTTCGAGGATCCCTCGGCCCGGGCGCTGTCGCGCATTGGCGTGGTGGATGTGGGCTCCAACTCGGTCCGGCTGGTGGTCTTCGATGGCGCCGCCCGCTCGCCGGCCTATTTCTACAACGAAAAGATCCTTTGCGGCCTGGGCCAGGGCCTGGCCGCCACCGGCCGGCTGAACCCCGAGGGCAAGCTGCGCGCGCTTTCGGCGCTCAAGCGCTTCGTGCTGATCGCGAAAAGCATGGGCATCCTCGCCCTCACCGCGGTCGCCACCGCCGCCATGCGCGAGGCCGAGGACGGCGCCGAGTTCCGCGCAGAGGTCCTGCGCGAGACCGGCCTGCGCCTGTGGCTGATCGACGGCCCCGAAGAGGCGCGGCTGTCGGCCCAGGGCGTGCTGCTGGGCTGGCCCGAGGCCGAGGGCATCGTCTGCGATATCGGCGGCTCCTCGATGGAGCTGGCGGTGGTCGGCCAAGGCCGCATCGGCAAGCGCGTGACCTCGCCGCTGGGGCCGTTCCGCCTGCAGCAGATCGAGGGCGGCGCCAGGGGCCGCAAGCGGCATATCGAGAAGATCCTGCATGAGCTGAAGGTCGAGCTGCAGGCCGATCACCGCAAGCTCTACCTCGTCGGCGGGTCGTGGCGCGCGCTGGCCAAGATCGACATGGAGCGGCGCAACTACCCGCTGGCGGTGCTGCACGAATACCGCATGAGCCAGAAGCATGCCCTCGCCACGATCGACCTGATCGCCACCAGCGACCTGAGCGAGCTGCGCGGCAAGACCGGCACCTCGCCCGCCCGGATGGAGCTGGTGCCGCTGGCCGCCGAGGTGCTGAAGCAGCTGATCCGGATCTTCCACCCGCGTGAGATCGACATTTCCTCTTACGGAATCCGCGAGGGGCTGCTGTACGAGCAGATGCCTCAGCGCCTGCGCACCCGCGACCCGCTGATCGAGGCCTGCCGCTTCGCCGAGGCCACCAGCGCCCGCCAGCCCGGTTTCGGCCGCAAGCTGTATGATTTCCTGATGCCGCTGTACAAATCTGCACCGCGCGCGCGGCTGCGGCTGATCAAGGCGGCCTGTCTTCTGCACGACACCACCTGGCGCGCCCATCCCGATTACCGCGCCGAGGTTTGTTTCGACAACGCGACCCGCGCCAACCTGGGTGGGCTGAACCATCGAGAGCGCGTGTTCCTGGGCCTGTCCTTGCTGCACCGCTACAAGAACAGCCGCTCCGGCGTCCGGTTCGAGCCGCTCTACAAGCTGCTCGACGAACGCGAATTGCAGGAGGCCGAGGTGCTGGGCAAGGCGATGCGCTTTGGCGCGATGATCGCGATGGACGATCCCACCCGGGTGGCCGAGCTGCGCTATTTCCCGCGCAAGAAGACCCTGGAGCTGCGTCTGAAGGACGATGGCGAAGGCTTGTTCGGAGAGGTCGCCCAGGCGCGCTTTGCCTCGCTCGCCTCGGCGCTGAAGGTGAGCGCCACGGTCACCGTCGCGCGCGGCCACGCCGCATCCAGAACTGGCTAAAGCTCGGTCTCGTTGCCCCGGTCGCCCGGCGGGATCGGCACCAGCGGCACCTTGCGACGGATCAGGATATCGCCATTGGGCAGCACGACCGGCGCCTCATAGGCGCTCAGATCCCCCATCACGGCGCCGAGATTGCCCATCATCTCGCGCATCTTCGGCTCCATCTGCGCAAGCATTCCGCGCAGCATCAACTGCGTGCCCTGTTGCAGCAAATCGAGCCCCTTCGACATGTCGCCGGGGGCGGGCGGCGGCGCGGGGGACGGCCCGGAACCCTCGGCCAAGGCCGGGGTCGCGAGGGCGAGGCAAAGAAGCAGGGCGAGCGGTTTCATGGGCGCAGTATAGGGCCGTGGGTGAGTCGCTCAAAGCGCCGGCTTCGGCGCCCGGGGCAGATGGCGGCGCCGGGGGTTTCACACCCCCGGACCCCCGTGGAGTATTGCCACCAAGGTGAATGGGAAAGGTGCGGTGGGGGACGGCGCGCTAGATCTCCAGATCGACGCTGACGGGGAAATGGTCCGATGCCGCCAGCAGCGCCGCGCGCAGGGGGGCGTCGGACCAGCATTCGGGGTCATCGAACGGATGCCAGATCCGCCAGACGGGCCGCTTCGACATCAGGTCGGGGCTGAGCATGATGTAATCCAGCAGCGCCGAGAAATAGCGTTTCTGATCGACCAGATAGAACCGCGCCGAGACCGGCTGCACCCCCAGACGCGAGCCCAGCGCCATCTGCGCATGCGGATCGATCAGCCGCCGCGCGGGGTCGGGGTCGAGGCCCAGCACCACCTCGATCCCGGAATGGCCGAAGAGGCGCTCGTAATCGTCAAGACCGGGGCCGTCGTTGAAATCGCCCATCACCATCAGCGGCGCGCCCGCATCCAGCACCTCATCGACCCGGGCGCGCAGCCAGACGCATTGCGCCAGCTGCTTGCGCCGGTTCTCGATGCCGATGCGCACCGCCTGTTCGGGCGTGCGTGCGCCATGCGGGGCCTTCGACTTGGCATGCACCCCGATCATGCGCAGCGACAGCCCGGTGCGGGTGGTCACCGCCAGCTCCAGCGGCGGCTTGGAGAAGGTGATCAGCTCTGGTGTGGCATCGATATCCAGATCGTAGCGGAACACCCCGTCGAAGCGCGGCGCGCCGTCGGGGCCGGCGGGCACGCCTTTCTTGCCGGTCGGCGCGCCCATCGGGGCGTGTTCGGCGGTGAGGCGATCGGGATCGAACAGCAGCGCGATCTCCTGCTCGGTCTCGGAGGAGAAGCCGGTCACCGCGCGCCGCGCCCTGAGGCCCGCGAAATCCGCGAAGGCCTCTAGCTGGGCCACGGTCGAGCGGCGATGGTTGTCGTCGGGCGCCTCGATCACCATCACCGCATCGGCGTCGAGCGCGGCGAAGACCCGTGCCAGCGCCGAAAGCTGCTGGGCCCGCGTCACCTGATATCGCGCCGACCAAGCGCCATCGTGAAGCATCCGCCCCTCGGGCGAGAACAGGGCGCCGAACCATTCGACATTGTAGCTGGCGATCCGCACCGCGCGTCAGGCCGCACGCTGGCCCGAGATTTCCTCCCAGGCCGCGTTCACCGCGATCAGGCGGTCGTTGGCCAGCATCAGGGCCTCTTGCGGGACGCCGCGCGCCTGCATCCGGTCGGGGTGGCAATCCTTCACCGCGCGGTGCCAGGCGGCGCGGATCTGGTCAATCGGGGTGGCGGGGGCGACGCCCAGCACGTCGTAGGGATCGGGGGGCACATTGGCCACATGACGCGCCTTGAGGCTGCGAAAGCAGCGCCCGTCGAGGCCGAATATCTGCGCCACACGGTGCAGGAAGGCATCCTCTGACGGGTGGTATTCGCCATCCGCCACCGCGATGTGGAAGAGCCCGTCCATCAGGTCGATCAGCACCTGGTCGTCGTCGGTGAACATGCGCCTGATTCGGCGCGCGTAATCCTCGAAGCCCGCCACGTCCTGGCGGGCCAGGTTGAACACCCGCGCGGCGTTGGCCTCTTCCGATCGCGGGATCTCGAACACCTGACGAAAGGCCGAGACCTCATCGCGCGTCACATGGCCGTCGGCCTTGGCCATCTTGGCCCCCAGCGCGATCACCGCGATGGTGAAGGCGACCGAGCGTTCGGGCGGCGCGCGCAGCTTTTCGAATACCGCGCCCAGCCCCTCGCCCTTGGCGAGAGACGAGATCGCGGCAGAGATGCGGGCCCAGATCGACATGGCGCCAGTTTAACCGCTGCGGCGCGGCATGTCAGGAGAGCATTTTCTGCATCAGCACAAGATCCATCCAGCGCCCGAACTTGAAGCCGACCTCGCGCAGCACGGCGACCTCGGCATAGCCCAGCGCCGCATGGAAGGCGCGGCCCGAGGGGTTTTCGGCGCTGACCCCGGCAAAGATCGAATGTGCGCCGGCGGTGCGCGCGTGATCCTCGATCGCCGCCATCAGCGCGCGGCCCAGCCCCCGGCCGCGGGCGGCGGGGGCAAGGATGATCGTATGTTCCACCGTGCGCGCGTAGCCGACGCCGCCGCGGAACTGGCCGTAGGTGGCAAAGCCCAGCAGCCCGCCGTCCGCCTCAGCCAGCAGGAAGGCGTGGCCCTCGGCCTGCTTCTGGGCGAAGCTTTGCGCGAGGTCGGCGGCGGTCTTCTCGACGGCGTTGAAGGTGCTGGCACTGTCGCGGATCACCGGGTTCCAGATCGCGGCGACAGCGGCGGCGTCGCTTGCCGTCGCGGGGCGGATGCGGCTCATAGCAGGCGGATTCCGTGCGGGGTTTCGATCTCGGCGCGCATCTCGGGGCGGGGACCCGGGACCACCGCGACGCGGGCCTCCGCGATCAGCGGGGCGAGGGCCGCGCGCAACGCCTCGGCCTCGGGGTGGGCGATCTCGAAGCGCTTCAGCCGGCAGCCCGCATCGGCCAGCCGCCGGGTGGGATGCCGCGTGGTGGCGGCCGCGCCCTGCCATTGGATCATCGCGGGAAAGGCGTTGTCAAAGGGCAGCCTGCCGTCCCCCGGCACCGCCATGCGCCAGCGCAGATCGTCGCGGGCAAATTGCATCGGCTGCCCCGCGCCCTCGGGCGCCGCCGCCGCCGCGGCCTCCAGATCGTCACAGCGCGCGATCCAGTTGGTCACCCGGGGCGGGCCTGCGAAGCTGTCCAGATCGAACCAGCGCGGGTGGTCGGGGGGCGGCGCCGCGGGGTCGATCGCGATCACCTCGAGATAGAGATCCCCGAGCCCCAGCAGGCGGTTGTGCGTGGCCATCCGCGCATGCTGCCCGCCCGGCCCCAGGGGCAGGCCCAGAGCCGCCTCGACCGCAGCGACGCCTTCGTCCAGCGTCTCGGCCGAAACGGCGAAATGATCGAAAATCAGCACCACATCCCCCTTGCTTGCGGGCGCCGGATCCCGCCCGCGCGCCGTCTTGAGGCAACTATTCCCACGGTGGCCGGGAAAGTCACGCGGTTCTGGCGCGCGGCAGTGGCGGTTGCGCATTTTGCGGGCAGGGCCGAGCGCCGCGCAGGCAGGGCGGCCGGGCAAGGCCCCCCTCCCCTCCCAGATTGACTTTCGCCGGGCGACAGGAAATCATTCGCATACAAACGTTCTAGAGCGGAGGTTCGGATGGCGGCGCGGGGACAGGTCGTGGGGGTCGATGTGGGCGGCACGTTCACCGATCTCGTGGCGCTGGATCCGGGCACCGGCGCGGTGCGGCTGGCCAAGGTGCCCTCGACGCCGGAGAATCAGGCTTTCGGCGTGATGGCGGCGCTGGCCGAGGCCGAGGTGGATCTGGCGGCGCTGGATCTGATCGTCCACGGCACCACGACGACGACCAACGCGGTGCTCGAACGCAAGCTGTCCAAGACCGGGCTGATCACCACCCGGGGCTTTCGCGACGTGCTGGAACTGGGCCGCCGCACCCGACCACAAGCCTATGGCATGACGGGAACCTTCACCCCGATCATCCCGCGCGATCTGCGCCTTGAGGTGCCCGAGCGGATGGACGCAGGCGGCGCCGTGGTGACGCCCTTGGACGAGGACGCGCTGCAAGGCGCCGCCCGCCAGCTGCTGTCCGAGGGCTGCGAATCGCTGGTGATCCACTTCCTGCATGCATACGCCAACCCCGCGCATGAATTGCGCGCCGCCGAGGTGCTGCGCCCGCTTTGGCCCAACGACTACATCACCCTTGGCCATGCGCTCTTGTCGGAAAGCCGCGAGTTCGAGCGCGGGGTGACAGCGGCGGTCAATGCCTCGGTCCAGCCGTTGTTGGAGCGCTACATCCGCCGCCTGATCGATGAGCTTGCCCGGGGCGGCTATCGCGGCGACGTGCTGGTGATGAACGGCAACGGTGGCATGGTCTCATCTCAGCGGGTGGCGCGCGAGGCGGCGAAGACGGTGATGTCGGGGCCGGCCTCGGGGGTGATGGCGGCGGCCTATACCGGGCGGCGCACCGGCCTGTCCGATCTGATCACCTATGACATGGGCGGCACCTCGACCGATGTCGCGCTGATCCGCGGGGCCGAGCCGTCGGTCTCGAATGAGATCGAGATCGAATATGCCATGCCGATCCATGTGCCGATGGTCGACGTGCGCACCGTGGGTGCGGGCGGCGGGTCGATCGCGCGGGTCAATGCGGCGGGCTTGCTGGAGGTCGGCCCCGAAAGCGCCGGCGCCAGCCCCGGGCCGATCTGCTATGGGCGCGGCGGGACCGAGCCCACGATTTCGGATGCGAACCTGCTGCTGGGGCGGCTGGATCCCGGGAAGCTGAAATCGGTGCAGGGCGGGGTGACGCTGGAGACCGTCGCGCGGATCTTCGACGACGCCTTGGGCGCCCGGCTGGGGCTGCCCGCCATCGAGGCGGCCGAGGCGGTGATCCGGCTGGCCAATATCAAGATGGCGGGGGCGATCCGCATGGTCTCGGTCTCGCTGGGCGCCGATCCGCGCGATTTCGCCCTGTTCGCCTTCGGCGGCGCGGGGCCCTTGCACGCCTGCGCGCTGGCGCGCGAGTTGGGCATTCCCCGGGTGCTGATCCCGGCGCGCCCCGGCATCACCAATGCGCTGGGCTGCGTGGTGGCCGACCTGCGCCACGATTTCGTCACCACGCTGAACACGCCGCTCGACACGCTCGACATGGGCCTGCTGCACGACACGCTCAGCGCCCAGGCGGCCGAGGGCGAGGCGCTGATCGCCGCCGAGCGGATCGAGATCGGCGAGGTTCGGCGCCTCTACTCCGTCGACATGCAGTTCCAGGGCCAGACCCATTTGCTGCGCGTGCCGCTTGATGGCCCCGAGATCACCCGCGACGCCCTGCGCGCCCGCTTCGAGGAGGTCTACTTTGCCCGCTTCCGGGTTGAGCTGGCCGAGATCCGCGCCGCCGTGGTCAACGCCAATTGCTCGGTCATCGGGGCGCGCCCGCCGCTGGATCTGTCGACGCTGATCGACCCCGCCGGGCGCCGCCCCACGACCGAGGCCGCCCGGACCGGCATCCGCCCGGTGTATTTCGACGGCATCTGGCACGACACCCCCGTCTACTGGCGCGATCACCTGCCGCTGGACGCGGTGCTGCAAGGCCCCGCGATCGTCGCGCAGATGGACACGACCCTGCTGATCCCGCCCGGCGACCGCGCGGAAGGCGACGCGCAGGGCAACCTCATCGTCACCGTAGGAGATGCGGCATGAGCCTTGATCCGATCACCCTGTCGGTCATCCAGGCCGGGTTGCAGCAGGTCTGCGACGAGATGGACCTGAGCTTTTCGCGCGCCGCCTTCTCGCCGGTCATCGCCGAGGCGAACGACCGTTCGGACGGGATCTACGCGGCCGAGGACGGGGCGCTGATCGCCCAGGGCGGGGGGGGGCTGCCGGTCTTCGTGGGCACCATGCAGGCCTCGACCGCGACGCTGATCGAAATGATCGCCAAAGGCACGGCGGCAACACCGAAACCGGGCGACGTCTACATCGTCAACGATCCCTACCTGGGCGGCACGCATCTGATGGATGTGCGCTTTGCCAAGCCCTTCTACCGCGACGGCCGGATTTTCTGCTGGCTGTCGAACACCGGCCACTGGCCCGATACCGGCGGCGCCGTGCCCGGGGGATTTTCGGCCTCGGCCACGGCGGTGGAACAGGAAGGCCTGCGCCTGCCGCCGGTGCGGCTGTTCAAGCAGGGCACGCTGGACGCCGAGATCTATGCGATCATCTGCTCGAACATCCGCGTGGCCGACCAGCGCATCGGCGACGTGAAGGCCCAGGCCGCCGCGCTGATGGTGGGCGAGGAACGGCTGGGCGCGCTGCTCGACCGGTACGGCGACGCCACGGTGAGCGAAGCGATCGCCGAGTTGCGCACCCGCGCCGCCACCCAGATGCGCGCCTTCATCGCCGCGATCCCCGAGGGCGTTCACCAAGGCCGGGCGATGATCGACAGCGACGGCGTGGTGAATGAGCCGCTGGAGATCCGGCTGTCCGTCACCCGGCAGGGCGCCGATCTTCTGTTCGATTTCACCGGCTCCTCGGCGCCCTGCGCGGGGCCGATGAATTCGGTGAAGGCGACGACGCTCAGCTCGGTCTACCTCGCGATGCGACATATCTTTCCCGAGGTTCCGATCAGCGCCGGCGCCTTCGTGCCGCTGATCGTGACGGGGATTGAGGGCAGCTTCCTGGATGCCCGCTACCCGCGGCCGGTCTCGGGCTGTGCGGCCGAAGTGAGCCAGCGCATCGCCGAGGCCGTCTTTGCCGCGCTGGTGACCGCCCTGCCCGACCGCGTGACTGCCGCGCCCGCCGGCACCTCGGGCAATTTCGCGCTGGGCGGGCACGACCCGGCGCGCGGGCGCGACTTCGTCATGTATCAGCTTTCGGGCGGCGGCTATGGCGGCAATGCGGGTCACGACGGGCTGTCGAACGGGTGTTCGACCATCGGGATTTCCAAGGCGCCGCCGGTCGAGATCATGGAGCAGCAGTTTCCCGTGCTCTACCACCACTACGCCCTGCACGAGGGATCGGGCGGGGCGGGGCGGCACCGTGGCGGCTTTGGGCTGGATTATCTGCTGGAACTGCGCCGCGGCGATGCCCGGGCCAGCTTCGTGATGGATCACGGGCGCTTCGGGCCGCAGGGCGCGCTGGGCGGCGCGGACGGCGCGGTGAACGCCGTCACGGTCTGGCGGGGTGGTCAGGCGATGACGCCCGAGCATCTGTCGAAAGCGCAGGACATTGCGCTGGGACCCGGCGACCGGGTGCATGTACGCACCCCGGGCGGCGGCGGCTATGGCGATCCGCTGACGCGCGCCCCCGAAGCGGTGGCCGAAGATGTCCGCCTTGGCCGCTACACCAGCGCGCAGGCGCGCGATCTGTTCGGCGTGGCGCTGCAGGGCACCCCGCCCGCGCCGGACCTTGCCGAAACCGCGCGGCTGCGGGGCGGGCGGTAGCGAACGCGGGCGCGCCGGACCGGGCCGCGCAAGCTGCGCGTGGCGATCTCGGCGGCGGGGGCTCTGCCCCCTGCACCCCCGGGATATTTTCGCCAGAGTGAAAGCAATGGGCGCGCTGCGCGCTTCGTCTCGGCGCAAGATCAGGCCGTTCAGGGCGGCGCGTCAGCTGAGGTCGAGGATCCGATCGGGCCGGGCCCGGCGCAGCGCAAGGTCGCGCAGCGCCATCAGGTTGCCCCGCAGCCGGCCGCGCCGGTCGATCCAGGGTTCGGGCCGGATCGCGTGCAGCAGGTTGGCCGCCATATTGCCCAGCATCAGCCGCAGCGCGCGGCGCGGTGCCATCGTGCCCTTGGCGATCAGATAGGCCGGATTGGCGATCTGCGAATAGCCCAGCTTGACCCCGGGCGTGCGCCCCGACTTGCTGCCCAGATGCACGCCGCGCAGGGCCTCGGACCGCACCACGCGGCCATGGGCCGCGAGGCGGCGCGAGAAATCCACGTCTTCAAGCCAGGCATAGAGTGGCAGCGCCTCATCGAAGCGCAGGCGGTGTTCGAGCACTGGCCGGGCCCGCACCGCCATGTTGCAGCCATAGCCGTTGTAGGCCTCGGTAAGACCGCCGTCCCCGGTCCCAGTCCCGCCCCCGGCCCCGGCCTGCAGCCGTGCCAGCCCTTCGCGGTAGTCGTAGCCGGGGCCGCTGATGCCGTCGGCCAGCACCCGCCCGGTGGCCACCGCCACCTCGGGGTGATCCCGGAACAGCTGCACGGTTTGCGCGACATAATCCGGCGCCATCAGGAAATCGTCGTCGAGCAGAAGCAGCACGTCCTCGGGGCCCAGCATCTCGATCGCGCGGTTGCGCTGCACCGAGGCGCCCTTCTGGCCGGTCACCACCATGCAGGGAAATGGCAGATCCTCCAGCGCGCGCTCATCCACGTCCTCGGCGCCCGAGACCGAAACCACCACGAAATCCGGCAGCCGTGTCTGGCGGGTAATATCGTGCAGCACTTCGGACAGCAGCGCAGGGCGGCCCGCCGTGGGAATGGCCAGAACCAGTCTCATTTTCGCCACCTTTCGCTGGTCAGACTTCAGAAAGACCGGGAACGATGCAAGACGATTTTCATGTACTTGCGGGCTGATTGCCATGGCGTCCTCGCGTGGGATGAAAATGGAAGCAATCCGCGGGACACACGCCCCGGGTATCGGACAGGTGGAGGACTAGCCATGGCGATGATCGACGACCGCAGCGCGACGGCGCCCTGTCCCGCCTGGATGGCAAGATTGTCCGACGTGACGCTGCGGCGCCTGGTGATCGGCGGTTGCGCGCTATGCTGGGTGGGCGTGGCGATCGCGGTCTTCGCCTGAAATGGGGCATTGGGCAGGGGATCTCCTATATGGCACCTTCACGGACGAGCACGACGCGCACCGTCCGACAGAGCACCCAAAGATCGCCCCTGAAACTGCGGTTGCGCACATAGGCCACGTCGATCTCGACCCGCTGGGCATAGGTCGTCGTGCTGCGGCCGCTGACCTGCCACACCCCCGTCAGCCCCGGCCGGACCGAAAGGTAATCGGCAAAGCGCTGGCCGTAGTGGACGCTTTCGTCCTCAACGATCGGGCGCGGCCCGACAAGGGACATCTCTCCGCGCAACACGTTGAAAAGTTGGGGAAGTTCGTCAAGGCTGGTCCGGCGCAGGAAATGGCCGATGCAGGACACCCGCGGATCTGCGGACAGCTTGTGCGTCTCGTCCCATTCCCGACGCGCGACCGGATCGCTTGCCAGCAGATGCTGAAGACGGGCTTCCGCGTCGGGTACCATGGTGCGGAATTTCAGGCAGCGGAACGGGTGACCGCCGCGCCCCACGCGGGTGTGGCCGAAGAAAATCGGCCGGCCCTCGGTCACCAGAAGCGCCGCGGCGACCAGAATCAGGAACGGCGCGAAGAACACCAGCAGCAATGCCGCCACAAGCCGGTCGAAGACCCGCTTCGACACAGGATCGCGCAACCTGCGCAGGTCAGTCTCCAACATCTTCGCCGGAGCGATCAACGCCCGGCCGCGCCCCGCAACGCGAGGTTCGGATACATCACTCATACTTTTCCAAGCCGGAAACCGGCCCCCCATCGGCTTACACCACCGAATCACACCCAGCTTCCCTGATAGGGGGTCAGGGCACATCTGCGTGAGCGAAGAGTTGGTAAATGTTTGTTTCTCGATGGGAAACAGACGCTGACCGCTTGAGTGGAAAAACCATCAAACTACTGTCTATAAACGATTTATCCATGAATTGAGGCACTTGGCCGCAGGCGAGGCGGGCCTTGTCTTTTCATGCCCTCGCGCGGCCCCATTGCCGTCACCGGGGCGATCCGTGGATACTGCCCGTGGCCCGTCGGGCCGACCGGACCGAAACCGGCCGTCCTTTGGCGCCGGAGATCTTGCGAGGCAGAGTGACGCGCAGCTCGGATCAGCCCCAGGGGGCGCCCCGCCAGAAGGGCGGTTCAGGCGCCATCGGTGGTGGCCTCTGGACCATGTTGGAGCGGGTTCTGTCCCAGGGCACGCAGCTGGTCATATTCGTGGTGGCGGCCCATCTTCTCAGCCCGGCAGAGTTCGGTGTTTTCGCGTTGGTTTCGGCCTGTGCAATCTTGATGCTGCGGGTGTCCGAGGCCTCTTGGGCGCCCTACATCATGTCCTGGTCCGGCGACGCGAAGGTGCCGCGCCAGGTGGTGATGGTCTCGATCTGGTCGGGGCTGGCGCTGGCGGCCGCCGGCGCGCTTGGGGCGCTGGCGCTGCCACTTTTCGGGGCGGACGCCGCGACAAGCCAGCTGGTGGCTCTGTTCTCGGCCTGGGTGTTTCTGGCCACGGTTTCCTCGGCCCAGAAGGGGATGTTGATCTGGCAGGGCGGTCTGCGCGCCTCGGCCCTGTGCGAGATCCTGGGCGATCTGATCGGCATGGCGGTGGCGGTGGCGGCGCTTTACGCGGGCTGGGGTGTCTTCGCGCTGGCCTTCGGGCGGCTGGCTTTTCAGGCCACGCATCTGGTGCTCAGCTTCGCCTTCACCCGGTCGGCGCCGCTGCCGGGAATGCGCGGGGCTGCGCTGGCGGATCTGTGGGCCTACACCCGGCAAAGCTTTACCTCGCGGATGATCGCGAACATCCGACTATATGTCGCGACCTTCCTGATCGGCGGCTTTCTGGGGCCGGCGGCCGTGGGCTATTACCGCGCCGCGCAACGGCTGGTGGGATCGGTCGCCGAGGTCATCGGCCAACCCGCCCTGATCCTGGCCTGGAACCTATTTCGCCGCGCCCGCGACGCGGCCCCCGGCACTGCCCCTGGCACCGCCGGTTTCCAAGCGGTGGCGCGGGTGTTCTTTCCGGCCCTGCTGGCGATCAGCGTGCCGGTGTTCATCTGGCTGGTGCTGATGGGCGAGGATCTGATCAAGGGCCTTCTGGGTCCGACATGGCTGCCGGCGCTGCCGGTGGTCGCGGTGCTTGCCCTGTCGCGCGGGATTGCCGCCCTGGGTGTCGCGACCGAGCCGGTGCTGTCTCTGGCCGGAGAGATCCGGCGCATGCCGCTGTTCAGCCTGCTATTTTTGATCGCCACCGTCGCGCTGACATTGCTGGCCGCGCCCTTCGGGCTGATGGCGGTGGCCTGGGCGCAGGCGGCGGTGGCCGCGGTGATGATGGGCGCGTCCATGGTCTTGATGCAGCGCCACGGTGGGATCGACTGGCGCGGCGTCGGCGCCGTGTCCTGGCGGCTGATCGCGCCGATGCTGGTGGGCTCGGCCATGCTGCTGTGGGTGCGCGATTGGGCGATCTTCGCCAGTGCGCCGCCGCTGGCACGGGCCTTCGCGGCGCTGATACCGGCACTGCCGGTCTATCTGCTGGCGCTGGCGCTGGCGCTGCCCGACCTGCGCGTCCTGGCACGGGCGCGGCTGGCCCGGCTGCGCGGCCCGGCGCTCGACGCCTGAGCTTGCGAATCTGTCTGCGCGAGCCGCCTGTGCCGCGCCGGGCGGCCCCAGCCGGATTGTCGCCGTTCAGGCAACGATCCGCGGCGAACTGCGCATCGTTTCCCGGATACCTGAAATTTTGCACTGAAATGGGAATATTTAGCCTAAAAGAGAATTTTGCCGCCAAATGCCTCATCTGATAACCTCGGGAAACAGATCGTTTCCGCCATGATCGAAAACCTCCGGCCTTCTTTAACTTATTAATTATTTAACAAATGCTTAAACAAAAACCGAAACGCGGCGTTGCAAAACGCGAAACGTTCGCCGAGCGGGCCATGTTGACAGGTTTCGCAATCGGCAAATACTCGCCAACTGATGGTGAGCCCTCTCAATTATTTGCGATGGGGCGGCCATTTAGGGGAGTGCGAGTAATGGGTGCAACGGAAAGGCTTCGCGATCCGCCGGCAAAACCGGCGGCGGCGGTGACGATCCGTGCCACTCGCCAGGCCAGCGGGGCGCGTCGATGATCGATGCAAAGCTGCGCCGCCGCGCCGATCGCGGACTCTGGCCGCTGTTTGCCGCGCAGGTCGCGGCGCGGCCTGACGCGCCTGCGCTGCTGACAGAAGCAGGCCCGACAAGCTATCGCGCGCTGGCCGACCGGGCCGAGGCGATCGCCGCCGCGCTGGCCGCAAGCGGGGTGCGGCGCGGCGACTATGTGGCGCTGCTGGCCTCTCGCGGGGCTGACGCGATCGCGGCGATGCTGGGCTGCTTGCGGGCGGGGGCGGCCTATGTGCCGCTCGATCCCACCCATGCGCCCGAACAGCTTGCCTTCATTGCCGGTGATCTGCCCTTTCGCGCCGCCCTGGTGACCCCGCGCCATGCGGCGCTGGCGCCTGCCACCCTGCCTGCGGATCTGCCGGTGCTGGCGCTGGACGCGGCGCTGATGCAGGGCAGGCCCAGCGCGCCCAGCGCCCCTGATCCGGGCTACGCGGGTGGGGATCCGGCCTATGTGATGTACACCTCGGGCACCACCGGCACGCCCAAGGGCGTGATCGTCGCGCAGCGCGGTGTCGCCGGCATCGCCCTGGCCCAGCCGATGCTGGACCCCGGCCCCGACGACCGCATGCTGCATGCCGCAACGATCGCCGCCGACGGATCGACCTTCGAGATCTGGGGCGCGCTGCTGAACGGCGCCGCGCTGGCCGTCGTCGAGGCCGAAAAGCCCGCGCTGGACGAGATCGCCCGGGTGATGCGCCACCACCGGGTCACCTTCGCGCTGTGGTATGCGGGCCTGCATCATCTGATGATTGACCACCAGCTTTGTGCGTTCGAGAGCCTGCGCAAGACGGTCTCGGGCGGCGATACCGTCTCGCCCGCGCATATCCGCAAGCTGCAAGAAGCCTGGCCGCAGCTTGCCGTCATCAATGTCTTTGGCCCAACCGAGGCCACTGTGGTCAGCCTGGCCACGAAGATCACGCCCGACATGCTGGACGGCGCCGTGCCGATCGGCCGCCCGCTGGCGGGTGAAGAGGCCTTCGTCGTCGACGCGGCGCTGGCCCCCCTGCCGCGGGGCGCGACCGGGCAGTTGGTGCTGGCGGGGCTGGGGGTGGCGCTTGGCTATCACGGCCGCCCCGACAGAACCGCCGCCGCCTTCGTCGAAGATCCGCGCCCCGGCCACCGGGGCACGGTCTATCTGACCGGCGATCTGGCGGTCGAAGGCCCGAACGGCGCCTTCCGCTTCCATGGCCGCGCCGACCGGATGGTGAAGCTGCACGGCCGACGGATTGAGCTGGACGGCATCGAACATGTCCTGCGTGCCGACCCGGAGGTGAACGAGGCCGTGGTCGAGGTGATCGACGTGGCCGGGGCAAAGCGGCTGGCCTGCGTGCTGCGCCCTGAAACCGGCGCCACCCAGGGCGCGGCTCAGGGCGCGGGCCCCGACGCCTTCGCCCGCGCCGTCCTGGCCCGGGCCGGGAGGCATCTGAACGCCACCGAACTGCCGCGACTGACGCGCGTGCTGGACGCGCTGCCGATGACCGCCGCGGGCAAGATCGACCGCCCGGCGCTGCGCAAGCTTCTGGCTGCCACCGCCCCCGGCCGCGATCAGCCTCAGGCCCAGACCAGGCCCCTGCAGGAGATCAGGGCAACCATCGCCGCCGTCTGGGACGAGATCCTCGGCTGCGGGCCGCTATCCGATCAGGCGACTTTCTTCGATGCCGGCGGCTCGTCGCTGCAACTGATCAACGCCCATGCCGCGATTGAGGCAAGGCTGGGCGTGAAATTTCCGCTGACCGCAATGTTCGGCACGCCGCAACTGGGCGCCCTGGCCGCCAGCCTGGCCGATCTGCCCATGCGCGCCCGCCACGCCCCGCAGACCCGCGCGGCCTCGGGCGCGATCGCCATCGTCGGCCGGGCGGCGCGGCTGCCGGGGGCGCGGGATCTGGCCGGCCTGTGGCAGGCGATCCGTACCGGTGAAAGCCTGATCGAGACCTTCGCCTTCGAGGAGATGGAAGACGCCTTCACCCCCGAAGAGCGCGCCCGCCCCAATTACGTCCGCGCCCGGGGGATCGTCGCCAACGCGGAATATTTCGACGCGAAATTCTTCGGCATCCTGCCCCGTGACGCGGCCCAGATGGACCCTCAGGCGCGCGTCTTTCTGGAGCTGTGCCATGCCGCGCTGGAGGATGCGGGGCTGGATCCCGACCGCGCGCCCGGCCCGGTGGGCGTATTCGGCGGCGCCTCGCCCAGCACCTATCTGTGGCACAACCTGCTGGGCGACCCGGCCGCTGCCGACCGGCTGGCGACCGATTACCAACTGGCCAGCTTTCCCGCCGTTACCGGCAACACGCCCGACGCGCTGACCACGCGGGTCGCGCACAAGCTGGGGCTGACAGGTCCGGCGCTGAACATCGCCACCGCGTGCTCTACCTCTCTTGCCGCCATTGCCCAGGCCTGCACGGCGCTGCGCGCGCACCAATGCGACGCGGCTTTGGCGGGGGGGGTGTCGATCACCTTCCCGCAAAAGCGCGGCTATCTGGCGGTCGAGGGGGGGATGGCCTCGGCCGATGGGTTGTGCCGGCCGTTCGACGCCAAAGCTGATGGCACCGTCTTCAGTCAGGGCGCGGGCGTCGTGGTGCTGAAGCGGCTGGAAGAGGCGCAGGCGGCGGGCGACCATATCCTGGGCGTGATCCGGGGCATCGGGATCAACAACGACGGCGCTGGCAAGATCGCCTTCGCCGCGCCCTCGGTCAGTGGTCAGGCGGCGGCGATCGAAATGGCGCAGCAAGACGCCGGGATCGATCCCGCGACGATCAGTTACGTCGAATGCCACGGCACCGCGACGCCGCTGGGCGACCCGATCGAGGTGGCGGGGCTGGCGCGGGCCTTCGGGGCGGGCTTGCCGGGCGCCTGCGCGCTGGGGTCGATCAAGGGCAACCTCGGCCATCTGGACGCGGCGTCGGGGGTGATGGGCCTGCTGAAGACCACGCTGATGTTCGAGGCGGGCGAAATTCCCCCGGTGGCGAATTTCCGTAACCCCAATCCGCATATCGATTTCGCCGCCACCCCGTTCCGCGTGCCTGCGGCGCCCGAGCCCTGGTCGACGACCGGCCCGCGCCGCGCTGGGGTCTCGGCCTTCGGGGTCGGTGGCACGAACGTGCATCTGATCGTCGAGGAACCGCCCGCGCAGCCCTCGGCCCTTGCGTCCCCCCGCCCGGCCGCGCCGCAGATCCTGCCGCTGTCGGCCCAAAACCCCGAGGCCCTGCAAGAGATGGCCGAGGCGCTGGCCGCCCGGCTGGAGGCGCCCGATGCGCCGCCGCTGGCCGATGCGGCCTTCACCCTGCAAGAGGGGCGGCGCCAGTTCCGCCACCGCCTTGCCGTCGTCGCCCGCACCCCGGCCGAGGCCGCGACTGCCCTGCGCACCGCCCGCCCCCGCGCCGCATCCGAGGCGCCGCCCGAAGTGATCTTCATGTTCCCCGGCCAGGGTTCTCAATACCCCGGGATGGGCAAGGGGCTGTACGCCGCCGAACCTGAATTCGCCCGCTGGATCGACCACGGGCTGGACATCCTGCGCCCGCTGATCGGCGCCGATCTGGACAAGATCCTGTGTTTCGGCGCGGTCTCCGACGCCGCGCAGGCACGGGCGCTGCGCGAAACGCGGCTGACGCAGCCGGCGCTGTATCTGACGCAGATCGCCACGGCGCGGCTGTGGCAGGCGCGCGGCGTCACGCCCAGCGCGCTGATCGGCCATTCGGTGGGCGAATTCGCCGCCGCGACGATCGCCGGGGTGATGTCGTTCGAGACCGGCCTGAAGGTGATCGCCGAGCGCGGCCGCTTGATGCAGGACATGGCGCCCGGCGCGATGCTGTCGATCCGCTGCAATACCGAGACGGTGCAGCGCCACCTGGGCGACGGCATCGACCTTGCGGCGCAGAACGCCCCCAACCTGCAGGTCGTCGCGGGGCCCCTGGCGGCGATCGAGGCGCTGGAGCAACGCTTGCAGGCCGAAGGCACCGCATGCCGCCGTCTGCACAGCTCGCACGCCTTCCACAGCGCGATGATGGACCCGGTGGTCCCGCCGCTGGAGGCGATGATCGCAGAGCGCCCCCTGCGCGCACCGCAGATCCCGATCTATTCGGCCGTCACTGGACTGCGGATGACGGATGACGCGGCGCGCAGCCCGGCCTTCTGGGCCGGGCAGGCTCGCGCCCCGGTCAAGTTTCAAGCCGCCTTGCAGGCGGCAACGGAATCAGGGGCCCCGGCCCTGGTCGAGATGGGTGCGGGACGCACGCTCTCGGCCTTCGCGGGCCAGTCCCTGAAACGCGGTGGTCATGGCGGGATTTTCCAATCATTGCCGGATCACACCCAAACCGATCTTGACGATGAATTTGTCATGGCCACCGCGTACTCTGACCTCTGGGCCGCGGGGGTGGCCGTCGATTGGGCCTGCCTTCAGCGCGGCACCCGCAAGGTGGCGTTGCCCACCTATGCCTTCCAGCGCCGCCGCCACTGGATCGACCCGCCAGCAAGAACCGCCAGCCCCCGGCCCGCAGGGACTGCCCAAGCCACCGCCGTACCCTACCCCCCCCTTCCCGTCGCCTCAGCCGAATCGGAACCTGCCATGACAGCCCGCCTCGACCGCCTCACCGCCGAGCTTCTCACGCTGTTCTCCGACCTCTCGGGAGAGGACCTTGGCCCCGCCGAGGCCGACCAGCCGTTCCTGGAACTGGGGTTCGATTCGCTCTTCATGGGTCAGGTGGCGCAGGCGTTGGGCCGCGATTACGGGGTCGAGATGACCTTCCGCGCGCTGCTGGCCGACACGCCTTCGATTGCCCGGCTGGCCGCGCATCTCGATCGGGTGCTGCCAGCCGATGCCGCCCCGGCGCCTGCCGCGGCCGCCTTCGCTGCCCCGCCGATGTTGCAAGCGGGCGAGGGGTTGGCCAGCCTGATTCAGGCCCAGATGCAGACCATGCAAACAGTATTCGCCGAGCAATTGCGCGCCTTGGGCGCCGCGCCCAGCGCGTCCCCGGCGCCTGCGGCGGCAGCGGCGGCGGCTATGCCCGAGGCCCCGGCGGAAGACGACAATCCCGGCTTCAAGGTCGGGCGCGGGCCGAACCTGTCGGGGGTGGATCTGACGGCGCCGCAACGCGCCTTCGTCGCCGATCTGGCGGCGCGCTATTCGGCGCGGCATGCAGGGTCCAAGGCCTATACCCAGGCGCATCGCCCGCATCTGGCCGATCCGCGCACCGCCGCCGGCTTCCATCCGGACTGGAAAGAGCTGGCCTTCCCGATCGTCGCGGACCGTTCGAAGGGCGCGATGATCCACGACATCGACGGCAATGCCTTCGTCGATCTGGTGAACGGCTTCGGCCAGACCGCCTTTGGCCACGCGCCCGATTTCGTCTCGGACGCGGTCACGGCGCAGATGCAGCGCGGCTATGCGATCGGGCCGCAATCGGAAAAGGCGGGGCCGCTGGCCGAGCGGCTGGCAGGGATGCTGGGCCATCAGCGGATAAGCTTTTGCAACACCGGGTCCGAGGCGGTGATGGCCGCGATGCGGCTGGCCCGTACCGTCACCGGGCGCGACAGGATCGTGGTCTTCGGCAACGATTACCACGGCCAGTTCGACGAGGTTCTGGTCAAGGGCAAGCTGCGCGGCGACCCCGCCGCCCTGCCGATCGCGCCGGGCATTCCGCGCTCCGGCCTGACCAACATGGTCGTACTGCCCTATGGCACCGAGGCGGCGCTGGACTGGATCCGGGCCGAGGCCGACACGATCGCCGCGGTGCTGGTCGAGCCGGTGCAATCGCGCCACCCGGAACTGCGCCCCGAGGCCTTCGTGCACAGCCTGCGCTCGATCACCAGGGACGCGGGCGCCGCGCTGATCATGGACGAGGTCGTCACCGGCTTTCGCACCCATGCGCGCGGCATTCAGGGGCTTTGGGGGATCCAGCCCGACATCGCCACCTATGGCAAGGTGGTGGGCGGCGGCATGCCGATCGGCCTGCTGGCGGGGTCGGCGCGGTTCCTGGATGCGCTGGACGGCGGCCAATGGGCCTTCGGCGACGACAGCACCCCGCAGGTCGGGCCGACCTTCGTTGCCGGCACCTTTGTGCGTCACCCGCTGGTGCTGGCCGCGGTCGAGGCCGTTCTGGACCATCTCGACCGCGACGGAGCGGCGCTTTGGACCGGCGCCGCCGATCTGACCGCCGCGATGATCGCGCGGCTGAACGCGGCACTTGGGCTGCGCGGTCTGCCGCCGCTGGTGACCGGCTTTTCCAGCTGGTTCATGCTGAACGTCACCGCCCACGATCCGCGTGCCTCGCTGCTGTATCCGCTGATGCGGATGGAGGGGGTGCATGTGCTCGACGGCTTCGCCGGTTTCCTGACCACCGCCCACGGTCCGGCCGAGGTGGACCATGTCGTCCGCGCCTTCGAGACCGCGCTGGACGCGCTGCAATCGGTCGGCATCCTGACCGGCGAGGACAAGGCGCTTGCCGCCGCCTCCGAAAGCCCCATGTCGGACGACGCCATCCCGCTGACCGAAAGCCAGCAGGAGATCTGGCTGACGCATCAGCTGGGCGACCGCGCCGCAAGCAGCTTCAACGAAGGCGTCCAGCTGGATCTGACCGGCCCCCTGGACCACGCGGCGCTGTCGCGCGCGCTGGACGGGGTGGTGGCGCGGCATGATGCGCTGCGGCTGGTCTTCGACCGCTCGGGCGCCAGTTTCCGGGTCGCCGCGCCGGCGCCGGTGGCGCTGCCTCTCACCGATCTGGGCACGACGGCTGAGCCCGAGGCGGCGCTGCGGGAGGCACAGGCCAAGGACGCTGCGATCCCCTTCGATCTGACCGCGGCCCCGGGCTTTCGCGCCCATCTCTACCGTCTGGGCGAAGACCGGCATGTTCTGGCGCTGACCGCCCATCACATCCTGTGCGACGGCTGGTCCTTCAACGTGATCTTCAACGATCTGGCCACGCTCTACCGCGGCGAGACGCCTTCGCCGGCGCCCTCTTTCGCCACCCATGCCAAGGCCCGCGCGGGCCAGCGCCCGACGCCCGAGACCCTGGCCTTCTGGCGCGCCCGCTTTACCGACATCCCCGCCCTGCCCGATCTGCCCACCGACCGGCCGCGCCCGGCGCTGCGCAGCTTTGCCGGCGGCACCGTCACCGACCATGTTCCCGCCGCCACCGTCAAGGCGCTGCGCAAGGCCGGCGCAAAGGCCGGCTGCACGCTTTTCGCCACGCTCTTCGCCGGGCTGCAGATGACGCTGGGGCGGCTCTCGGGCGCCGCGGACGTGGTCATCGGCGTGCCCACCGCGGGACAGGCTGCACTGCCCGATCCGGCGCTTGTCGGCCATCTCGTGAACTTCCTGCCGATCCGCCTGCCCTTCGACCCGGCCCGCCCGGCCGCCGCGCATCTGCAGGCCGCGGGCCAGGCCCTGCCCGAGGCCTTTGCCCATGGCGACACCACGCTCGGCACCCTGGTGCGCGAGCTGGAGCTGCCCCGCAGCCTGGGCCGCACGCCGCTGACCGAGGTGCAGTTCAACCTCGACAAGCTGGATGATGGCCTGTCGCTGGGCCCGGTTGCGATGACCGCCTGCCCGGCCCCGAAGGCGGCCGCGAATTTCGGGCTGTTCTTCAACGTGATCGAAGGCCGCGACGGGCTGCGCATCGACGTCGACTATGATGCGGACCTGTTCGATCCAGAAACCGTCAGCCGCTGGATCGGCCATTTCCGCGCCCTGCTGGAGGGGCTGGCCGAAGACAGCGCCTGCCCGATCGAGCGGCTGCCGCTGACCGCCGCGCCGGATCTTCCCGCCCTGCTGGAGGCCCCGAACGCGACCGCGCTGGCGCAGGAAGAGGGGCTGATGCTGCACGATCTGGTCGCCCGTGGCGCCGCCGTGGCACCCGGGGCGGTCGCCGTCGAGGCCGAGGACGCGACCCTGACCCATGCCGAGCTGGCAGCGCGCTCGGACGCGCTGGCCGCCCATATCCGCGCGGCCCTGCCCGCCCCCTGCCAGCGCATCGCCATGGCCCTGCCGCGCGGCGCCGGCATGCTGGTGGGGCTGCTCGCCATTCTGAAGGCGGGGCATAGCTACATCCCCCTCGATCCGCGCCAACCCGAGGCCCGGCTGCGCTCGATCTGCGACACCGCCGAAGCCGCCGCCGTGCTGGCCGAGGAGGCCCCCTTCGCCGATCTGCCGCTGATCCGGCCATCGCAGGCGCCCGAGACGGGCCCCGCGACCGGCCCCAAGACCGCCCCGGACCCCGAGCGCGCGGCCTATGTCATCTTCACCTCCGGCTCGACCGGAACGCCCAAGGGGGTTGCCGTGCCGCACCGCGCGGTGGTGAATTTCCTGACCACCATGGCGCAGGAGCCGGGGCTGACGGCGGCGGATGCGATGCTGTCGGTCACCACGGTGATGTTCGACATCGCGGTGCTGGAACTGTTCGGCCCGCTGTCGGTCGGCGGCAAGGTGGTGATCGCCAGCCATGAGGACATCCTCGACGGCTTCGCGCTGACCGACCGCGCGGCCAAGGACGACATTACCGTGATGCAGGCCACCCCCACGCTGTGGGATCTGGCGCTGGAGGCCGGGCTGACACCCCGACCCGGCCTGAAGATGCTGGCGGGCGGAGAGCCTTTGCCTGCCGATCTGGCGCGGCGGCTTGGCGCCGGCGGGCCGCTTTGGAACCTTTACGGGCCCACCGAAACCACCGTCTGGTCGGCGGTGAAGCGGGTCGACGGCGGCCCGATCAGCATCGGCCGTCCGATCGGCAACACCGAATTGCACATCCTATCCGAGGCCGATCAACCGCAGCCGGTGGGCGTGGTAGGCGAATTGAACATCGGCGGCGCCGGGCTGGCACTGGGCTATTACAACCGCCCCGACCTGACCGAAGCCGCCTTCCGCGAGGTGACCCTTGGCGGGCGCCCCCGGCGGCTTTACCGCACTGGCGATCTGGCCTGCAGGCGCGCCGATGGCGAGATCGTGGTGCTGGGGCGCCGCGACACCCAGGTGAAGCTGCGCGGCTTTCGCATCGAATTGGGCGAGATCGAGACCCGGCTGCGCGCCCAGCCCGGCATCGCCAAGGCAGCGGTGGATCTCGCCCCGCGCCCGGGCGGCGACAAGCAATTGGCGGCCTGGATCGTGGCGGAGGCGGGCGCCACGCCCGACCTCGCCCGCCTGCAGGCGGCGATGGCGGCGGAGCTGCCCGATTACATGGTCCCGCAGGCCTGGCAGATCCTCGACGCCCTGCCGCAGACCGCCAACGGCAAGCTCGACCGCAAGCGCCTGCCCGCACCCGATACTGCACCCGGTACTGCACCGATCCCGCAGGCGGCCCCTGCAGATGCTGCGACAAATGCTGCGGCGGGCGACGCCCCTCAGGGCCCGCTGGAAGCGAAGATCGCCGCGATCTGGTGCGAGGTTCTGGGACGCAAGACGATCAGCGCCACCGAGACCGTGCATGCGCTGGGGATGGATTCGCTGTCGGTTTTCCGGATTGCGGCGCGGATGCTGGATGCCGGGCTGAACCTTGAAGCGCGCGATATTCTGGCCCGTCCCACGATCCGCGCGCTGGCCGAACTGGCCGGGACGCGAGTTGCGGCCAGCGCCCCGGCGCGGCTCTCGCTGAAGGCTTTTCGCGGTGGCGCGCGGCGTGAAAAACTGAAGGTGTCGTGACATGGATAGCTTGGCCAAACCCGCAGGGCTGCCCGCGATCGCGCGCTTCCCGGTCACCACGATCCAGCGCCAGTTCTGGTTCATGGACCAGATCGCGCCGGGCGACCCCGCGCTGAACATCGCCGTGCGCTGGGAGCTGCGCGGCAAGCTGCGCGCAGCCAGCCTGGAAACCGCCTTCCGGGGCGTCATCGACCGGCACGAGATCTTCCGCACCCGGTTCACCGAACACGAGGGGCAGCTGTCGCAGGAGGTGGTCGAACAAGTGCCCTTCCGCCTGGGCGTGGTCGATCTGCGCACCACCCCGGCCGAACACCACGCCGACCGCGTCGACCAGATCGCGCTGGAAGAGGCGGCGCAACCGTTCGACCTGTCGCAGCCGGGCCTTCTGCGGGTGACGCTGGTGCAGCTGGCTTCGGACCGCGCCATCGTGCTGATCACCGCCCATCACATCGTCTTCGACGGCTATTCGATCGGCGTGCTGGGGCAGGAAGTCGGCCTTCTTGCCGCCGCAGCCGAGGCCGGGCGCCCGGCGGCGGATCTGCCCGAACTGCTGCTGCAATACGGCGATTACGCGCTGTGGCAGCGGGAATATCTGGCCTCGGGCGTGCTGGACGAGGACGCGGCCTATTGGACGGCGCAATTGCGCGGCGCGCCCTATTTCGAACTGGCCGCCGACAAGCCGCGCCCGGCCCTGCGCAGCAGCGCCGTGGCGCGCGCGGGTTGCGATATCCCGACCGCCGTGGTCACACGGATGGAGGCCGCGGCGCGGGCGCGGGGTGTCTCGCTCTTCGCCTTCGGCACGGCGGCGGTCAGCGCCGCCTTCCACCGCATCACCGGCGCCGCAGAGGTGCTGATGTCCACCCCGATCGCCGGCCGGTTCGACACCGATCTGGAATCCCTGATCGGCCCCTTCATCAACACCCATGTGCTGCGCCTGCCCTTCCCCGGCGACACCGGCTTTGACGCCCATGTCGCCGCCACCGGCCGCGTCGTCGAACAGGCGCTAAGCCATCAGTCGCTGCCATTCTCGCGGCTGGTCGAACTGCTGAACCCGCCGCGCGATCCGTCGCGGGCGCCGCTGGCCTCGATGTCGTTCAGCCTGCAGCATGTGTTCCACCGCGATCACGATTTCGGCGGGTTTGAGCTGATCTCGCAGCCCTCGCACACGCCGGGGTCGGCCCAGGATCTGAACATCGTGCTGATCGGGCGGCCGCGCGGCTGGCGGCTGAGCGTCGAATACAATCCCGACCTGTTCGAGGCGACCACCGCCGAGGCGCTGGTGCGCACCCTCGCCGAGGCCTTCGAAGCCCTTAGCGCCGAAGGGCCGGTGCCGGCGCCGGCCGAGCTGCCGCTTGATCCCGCGCTGGCCGGTCGGGCGGCAGGCGCGCCGCGCCCCTTCGCCAAGGTCGAGGCGGTGCTGTCCGCCCATCCCGAGGTGGCCGCCGTCGCCGCCGTTTCCGCCACGCCCGACGGGGACGGTGGGGGAGCGGGCGCCTGCTACGCCTTCGTCAGCCCCCGCCCCGCCAGCCTGGTGCCGCTGGAAACCCTTCCTGCCGAGCTGATGGGCTTCGCCGCCCGCCGCCTGACCCCGGACGAGATGCCTTCGGGCGTGTCGGTCCTGGCTGCGCTGCCGCGCACCGCCTCGGGCGATCTGGACCGCGCGCGCCTGCCCCGCCCCGTGCTGGCGCCTGTGCTGGCCCCCGCTATAGCCCCCGTTCTGGCACCCGTGTCGGCGCCCGCGCAGCCCGCGCAGCCCGCGCAGCCCGCGCAGCCCGCGCAGCCCGCGCAGGGCGAGGATCTGGAGGCCGCCCTCTCCACCCTCTGGTCGGATCTGCTGGGCCGGGCCGAGATCCCGCGTGACGTGTCATTCTTCGACCTTGGCGGCCATTCGCTGCTGGCGGTGCGGCTGATCGCGCGGATCCGCGAGCGCTGGGGCGTCCGGCTCAGCGTCGCGACACTGTACCAGACCCCCACCCTTGCCGCCCTGACCGCCCGTCTGGCGCAGGAAACCGGCCCCGCTGTTGCCCCATCCCAAGCGCCCGCCGAGGACGACTGGCGCATCGAGCCGTTGCTGACCGAGGGCACCGGCCAGCCGATCATCGGGGTCAACGATGTCGGGCTGATCATCGACACCTGCGGCCATATGCAAGACCGCCACCCCGCCACCTGCGTGCGTCTGTTCGACGGCACCCGCGGCATCGACCACAGCCCGCGCAGCTTCGAGGAAATCGCCTGGGAATACGCGAACACGATCCGCCGCGCCCAGCCCGAGGGGCCCTACCTTCTGTTCGGCGTCTGCGTGCATGGCAACATCGCGCTGGAAGCCGCGCGCATCCTGCAGGCCGAGGGCGCCGAGGTGACTGGCGTGGTCATCAAGGACGTCTGGGAACCCGGCTATGCCGCTGGGCTGAAGACCCAGCGCGCCACCCGCTGGGCCGAGCGGATCTATGCCCTGCGCAACAAGATCCGCATGGTGCGGATGGGCCTGCTGTCGGTCTCGGCGATGCTGGGCAGCTACCGCATCATCCGGCGTACCGGCATCCTGCAGATGGCGCACAGGCTGGGTCTGATCGAACGGGTCCGGGCCTCGGATCTGGCGCCGGAACAGGAACGTTTCGTGTCCTACATCTCGGCGGCGCGCAATGTCTACCGACCCGAACCGCTGGATCTGCCGGTGCTGCATGTGGTCACCCGGATCACCGCCCAGGGCAAACGCTTCCTGCCCTCGATCGGTTGGGAACATGTGGTCGCGCCGGGCCAGTTGAAGACCGTGAAGATCGACCAGATCTTCGTGCAGGGGCGCTGGCGGCTGGGCACCCAAGAGCTGGCGCAAGAGATCGACAGCTGGCTGGAGGCGCGCGGCTAAGCGCTATCCCGGCAGCGGCAACTGGCCCTCGCACAGCCGCGTCTCGACCGTGCGGCCAGCGGCGCGCACGGCCAGCGCGCCCTGCATCCCCGCCCCGGGGCCAAGGTCTTGCAGCAGCCAATCCGAGACCCGGCCGCCCTCGATCCGCGATAGCCGCGCTTCGGGGCCGAGGGTCACGTCGAAGGCATCCAGCGGATGCGACAGCCCGGTGCCCAGCGCCTTGATCACCGCCTCCTTGCGGGTCCAGAGGCGGAAGAAACCCACCTGCCAGGCCGCGCCCGACAGGGGCGCCAGCGCGGCGATCTCGGCGGGGGCAAAGAAGCGTTCGGCCACAGCGGGTTCGACGGGGCGATGGGCCTCGATATCCAGGCCCAGATCCACGGTGTCTTGGGCGACGGCAAGCGCCGCCCAGCCCCCGGCATGGCTGAGGTTGAAGGCGGGACCATCGGCGAGGAAGGGCTTGCCCTGGGGGCCGTAGTCGAAGCGCAAATCCCCGGGCCGCTGACCGGTATAGCCCGCCAGCACCCGGCGCAGCCCGCCACGCGCGGCGCGGTAGCGGGCGGCATCGCGGGGCTGGACGAAACGCGCGGCGCGGGTTTCCTCATCCGCCGAAAGGCCGGTACCGGGCGCCGTCAGCGGCCAGAAGAACAGATCTACGCGCAGCGCCATGCGGGGGAAGCCCGTCAGACGCCGGCCAGCCGCAGCGCCGGCCGCCCCGTCCGCCGGCTGTCAAATCCAATCCCCTCCAGCGCGTCATGAATGCCGAGCTGGAAGGTGGCCTCGTCGAAGCGCCGGGCCTGCGCCGCCAGCAAGGCCGGGTCCGGGTCCGAGAGCGGCGCGGCTTCGAACCGCTCGACCGCGTCGATCAGCGCCTCGACGCTTTGCTGGTGGAAGAACAGACCGGTCTCGCCCTCGCGCAGCGTGTCCAGCGCGCCGCCCCGGCCATAGGCGATCACCGGGCGGCCCGAGGCCATGGCCTCGACCGGGACAATGCCGAAATCCTCTTCGCCCGGGAACACCAGCGCCTTGCAGCGCGCAAGATGATGGCGCAGCTCATCGAACGGCACCTTGCCGAGGAAGGTGACATTCGGCGCCCCACGTGCCTTCAGCCTTGCCACGGTCTTGTCCGGCCCGCCGATGACCACCAGCTTGCGGCCCATCCGGGCGAAGGCCTCGATGGCCAGATCGGGGCGCTTGTAGGGCGCGAGTTCCCCGGCCCAGAGGTAGTAATCGCCCAGTTCGGCGCGCGGCGCGGGGGTGAAATCGGCCACCGCAACGGGCGGATGCACCACCTGCGCCTCGCGGCGCCAATATTTCTGGATGCGCTGCGCGACATGGGTGGAATTCGCGGCAAAACCGTCCACCCGGGCGGCCGAGGTCACATCCCATTGCCGCAGCCGGTGCGCGAGGCCCGGCATCAGCGCCCGGGTCAACAGACCGGCGCTGTCGCGGTAGGTGTGGTATTGATCCCAAAGATAGCGCATCGGCGAATGGCAATAGCACAGATGCGGCGCGTCGGGCGGCGCGATCACGCCCTTTGCAGGCCCGGCCTCGGACGAGATCACCAGATCATAGCCGGTCAGGTCGATCTCTTCCAAGGCGCGCGGCATCAGCGGCAGATACTTCTGATACATCCGCGCCGCCATCGGCAGCCGGCCCACCCGTGTCTCGGTGATCCGATGCGCGCCGATCACCGGCCCCACCGCGCCCGGCACATGGACATGGGTGTAGATATCGGCCTGCGGGAACATCCGGCACAGCGATTCCAGCACCTTTTCACCGCCGCGCATCCCCACCAGCCAATAGTGGATCAGGGCGACGCGGGGTTCGCGGGTGGAAAGATGCTCGAACATGCCCTAGTCCGAATAGGCGTAGCCGCCGGCGTAAACGTCGGGGCTAAGTCGCGGATCGACCTGGGTCAGCACGGTGCCGGCCATCACCAGCCCCGCCTCTTCGCAATCCGACAGGCCCTTGGCGACCGCCTGCCGCGGGGTATGGCCCCAACGCACCAGATACAGGCAGGTGTCGACCGCCTGACCGATCACCAGCGCATCCGACACCGCCAGAAGCGCCGGTGCATCGACCAGCACCAGATCGTATTTGCGCTTCAAGGTCTCGAACATCGGCAACAGCCAGTCGACCGCCAGTTCATCGGCCGCATCCGGCCGCCCGCGCGACGCCGCCAGCACGTCAAAGCCAAGTTCCTTGTCGTGGTGGATCGCCTCGGCCAGACCGCATTCGTTGTTGATGAACGAAGCGAAATCCTTCTCGGCCTGCCAGCCGAACAGCCGGTACAGCATCGAGCGGCGCAGGTCGCAATCCACGACCACCACCTTCTTGCCCGCCAGCGCCGCCATCCGCGCCAGCGCCAGAACCGTCGTCGTCTTGCCCTCGGCCGGGGTCGAAGAGGCCATCATCACCGACCGCGCGCCTTCCTTGCCGTCGCGCATCAAAAGCGCGGTGCGCAGGTGGCGGATGCGCTCGGCGTAAAGGCCGTAGGGATCCTGCGCCAGTTCGCGCCAGGCACCCAGAGGCGATTTCCAGGGCCCCCGCGGCACCGCGGCCAGCACCGGCAGATCGGTCTCGCGCTCCAGCTCGCCGAGGCCGCGGAAGGTGCTTGCGGTCAGCTCCAGGAAGAACACCAGGCCGGTGCCGAAGATCAGCCCGACCAGACCGCCCAGAATCGCCAGCAGCTTGGTGCGCGGCGAGGACGGACGAGAGGCGATGTCGGCCCGCGCAATCACCTTGGCATCGGGGCGCTGCATCTGTTCCTGGGTCTGGGTGTCGGTCAGCCGCGCCAGCAATTGCTGATACGCCGCCTGCGCCGCGGTGGCCTGGCGCTCTAGCTGGCGCAGACCGATGGTCGAGCGCGACAACGCCACCACCCGCGTTTCCATCTTGTTGATCGACTGCTCCAGCGTCCGGGCGCGGATCCCGGCGATGTCGGCATCGTTCTTGCGCTGAGAGATCAGCTTTTGCACCTCTTCGTTGAGGTCATGCTGAACGCCCTTGATCTCGGCCGCCAGGCGCACCCGTTCGGGATGCTGGGGGCCGTAATGCTGGGCCCAGATTGCATCCTGGCGCTGTAGCCCCATCAGCTTGGCCGACAGCGTGTCCAAAGCCGGCGACGACACGATTGAGCTGACCTCGGTCAGCCCGCCCTTCTTGATCACCTGCTGGATCCGCTCATAGCGCGCCTGCGCCGCGATCTGGTCGCCGCGCGCGATGATCAGCTGATTGTTCAGCTGACCCAGCTGCTGGCGCGCGGCCTCAAGCGTGCCGCCATCGACCAGCAGGTTCTGCGCCCGGAACTGCTCGACCTTGGCCTCGGCCGCCTCGACCTGCTTTTGCAATTCCACGACCCGGCCCGTCAGGAAGTGCGTGGCCTTGGCCGCCGAATCCTGGCGCCCGGTGACCTGAGAGGCGATGTATTGATCCGCCAGCCCGTTCGCCAGCAGCGCGGCCAGCACCGGATCGGGGTTCGACACCTTGATGTCGATCACATAGGACTGCCCCTCGCGGGTGATGCGCAGCTCCTTGCTGACGGCCCAGGTCAGGCGCTGCAATTGCTTTTGCGCCGGGGTCAGCACCGGGGCGCCTGGCTGGGGTTTGGACGTGCCCGACCCGGCCCCCAGCCCCAGAAGCGACTTCACCGCACCCAGGCCGCGCGCCAGCAGAGACGGCGTCTTCAGCGCCGGATCCATCTGCGCCAGCCGCTTGAGGCCGATCGCCTGGATCGCCTCGCCGATCAGCACATTCGATTGCAGCACCGCGACTTCGCTGTTGACCACCTGATCGTTCAGCTGCGGAGGCATGCTGCGGTTCGGCGCGCCTTCGGTCACCTGGCTGGGGCGGCTTTCGATCAGCACCTTGGCAAGGCCGGTGTAGGTGGGCGTCATCAGATGGCTGACCGCCAGAGCCAGCACCACCCCGCCCAGAACCCCGGCCAGCACCACCCGCCGCCGGCGCCAGAGCATGCGGAACAACTCCCGTACATCGACACGGTCCGGCTCTTGCGGGCGACCGCCACCGCTGCGGCGGCGATGCGGGTCCCGGCCACGGCCACCGCCGCCGCCCAAGGCGCCGCTCAGCGCGCCCGATTCGAAGGGCAAGACCCTGCTGTTCATTCCGTCACACTCCCGCGGGGCAGTAACACCCCGAACCCGACAGGCCAGCGTCGATCGGGGCGGCTCGGGGCCGCATCCCTGCGTCCGTCGCCATGTCCGCGCACCCGAAAGCGCCCGGCACCCCAAGCTCAACCCAGTCCTACCCCCGAAACTGCCCCCAGTCAGGACATTGTCGACATGTGGCGAAAGAGGTCAAATTTTTGGTCATTTTATGGCGAATTGCGCGCAATCAGGGTCACAATCGGCCAGCCTCTTTCGGATTGGCCCCCCGACGGCGCCAATTGCCCGGCCCGACCGCCTCGGTCTGATCAAGTGATTCTCTCATCGCGCCCCGGCTCAGCCCGGTGGCGAGCCCGGCCATGGCGAAGAAGAACACCCCCAGATCGGGCGTCGGCGCGGTCAGGTTGGCCGAGATGAAAAGCGCAAGGCACCCCGATTTCAGCGCCCCGATCACCGCAGCGCGATCGGGCTCGGCGCCCTCGGGCGCGCGGGCCAGGGCGGCCACGAAGATCAGGAACAGGCCGGTGCCGATCGCCCCGATGCTGCCTAGGCTGGCCAGCAACCAGTTCGAGGCCCGCATGCTGCCCAGCCCCGCGCCGATGCCACGCGTGTCGAGGAAATTCGCCCAGGCCTGGGTGTTCCAGCTCATCCGTTCGACGCCCGAGGCGGTGCCCATCTTGTCGAACAGCGAGCGGTCGAGGAAGGCAGAGACCGGCTCGATCGTCAGATAGGCCAGCCCCAGCGCCATCAGCGCCAGCGCGATCCCGCCCGCCAGGCCCAGCGTCACCGCCAGCCCGCGGCGCGACACGCCGCGCCCGTCGTAGCGCATCATCCGCAGCGCGCCGAAGGCCAGCACGAAGACCGCCGCCGCGACATAGGCCGAGGACGAGGTCGAGCGCAGCAGCGCCACCGTCGAGACGATCAGCGCCAGCGACACCAGCCACGACCGCCCTCGTGCCACCCAGATGTGCAGCCAGAAGGCAAACAGCCCCAGCGTGTAATAGCCGAAGGCCGAGGCCTCGGGGAAGCCGCCGATCATCCGCTTCAGCCCGGCCATCGAGACATCAGACAGGATCGCGTAATTCGCGGTCTGGATCGGCTTCAGCAGCGTCGGCATGCCGATGTCGAAGGACAAGATATCCAGCCAGCCAAGGCCCGCGTTCAGGAAAGTCGCCACCGCGACGGCGATCAGCACATTGCGCGCGTCGGGCCGCAGCCTGAAGGCGGTGGCCAGCGCGAAGAAGGCGGCGGCATCCAAGAAGATGCGGAACAGCTGGGTCAGGTTGCCGCTGGTCGGATGCAGCGGGATCTCGACGATGCCGACCAGGTTGTTGGCGCGCGACAGGCCGAAGACATTGGTCGCCCCAAGAAAGAGGCGCGGGAAGAACAGCGCCGAGATCGCGCAGACGATCACGAAAAGCAGCATCCAGAAGCCGGGCTGAAAGGCCCGCATGGTGCCCGCGATCCGCGCCGGCGCATCCGGCTGCACCCAGAGCATGGCAAACATCATCAGCGCGGCCAGATCGGTGACCAGGATCGAGGCCCCCCCGGCGGCCGGCAGGTTGAACGCCGCCGCCGCGCCGAACGGTGTGGTGGCAAGAAATACCCACAGGCCACGATGGGGCCCGAGCACGGCCAGCGCCAGAAGCACGACCAGCGCGAGGCCGGTGGAGGGAACGAATTGCATCTTTGTCCTGTCGCCGGGGAAGGTTCCGAGGGGCGGTTCGGGGCGCCAGCATAGCGTCGCCGCGCCGAAAGGCGAGTCGCAGGTGTCAAAGGCCGCAGGCGGGGCGCTGCCCCTGCACCCCCGGCGTATTTGCCGAACAATGAAAGCGGGCACCTCTGCCCTTCATCTTGGCAAAAATACTCCTGCTGCAGAGGGTCACCCCCCCGCGCTAGAGCAGTCTCGCGTAGAGCGCCAGCAAGCCGTTGACCCAGGCCTCTGTCGTTTGCGCCAGCGGCGCGGGGCGGGCGAAGGCGCGTTCGCTGATTGCCCGGACTTCGGCATCCGGCAGGTCGCGAAACCGGGTCAGCGCGGCCTGTAACGCGTCCGGGCCGTCCATGTCGAAGGACTGGCCCAGACCCGCGGCGGTGATCTCCTCGGCCAGAAAGGCGCTTTCCGAGACCAGCACCGGCAACCCGCTGAACGAGGCCTCGGCCAGCACCAGGCCAAAGGGTTCGGGGATGCGCCCGGGCACCACGACCGCGCGCGCCCCGGCGATCAGCCGGGCGATGCCGGCGCGGTCCTGCCAGCCCTCGAACCGGGTCTCGGGATAGGCGGCGGCAAGGGCGGCGCGCTCGCGGCCATCGCCGATCACCATCAGCGGGATCCGGGCGCGCCGGGCGGCTTCGGTCAGTTCGGCCACGCCCTTTTCCCGCTCGATCCGGCCAATGAAGGCGAGGGGGCGGTTCTCCTCGGCCCGCACGCGGGTGTCGGTATAGGGGGTGGCGGGGTTGCGCAGAATGGTCAGGCGGTGCGGCGGGTAGCCCGCGCGTTCCATCAGCTGGGCCATGCGGGGGTGGATCAGGACGATCGCGCCCCAGGGGCGGCGCTGGTCGAAGGCGCGGCGCAGCGCCAGTTGGCGCGCCACCCGCCACAGCTTGCGCGGGTAGGAGTGCTTGTCGCAACGGGCCGTCAGGCAGGCGGCGCCCAGCGGCGCGCGGGTGCAGGGCCTGTCGTGGCCGAAATCGTGATAGACCCCGTTCGGGCAGGCAAGAAAGCGGTCATGGGCATGGACCACCACCCGCGACGCGACCGGCGCGAGCGCGGCGAAGATTGCGGGCGACAGGATCTGGGCCCAGCCATGCACGTGATAGACCGTGCCCGGCGTGTCGCGCGCCACCACGCCCGCCAGCGTCGCCCGAGCAGCTCCGTTCCACAGCCCCGCCGCGGCGGACTTCAGCTTTGGCTGATCCAGCAATCGCGCCCCGCCCGCCGCGATCAGCTCAATCCCCAGAACCGCCAGATCCGGCGCGTCGCCCGCGTCGCCCGCCACATAGGTGACGTCGATGCCGCGCGCCCGGATCTCGCGCGCCGCCAGCAGGGCAAGCCCGGTCGCGCCGCCCCGGGCGACGCTGGCGTCATTGATGATGACCACGCGATCGGGCGCGGCGGGGCGGGGCGGTGTCATGAGGTATGGCGCGGGGGTTAGGAAAGGTTCGGCGCCAGCCTAGCGCCCTTCGTGGTCGAAACCTATGGTCTTGCAGCGCTTTCGCCGCCACTATGCGGCGAAGCCGGGGGAGCGGGCAGATGAAACTGGTGATATTCGGCCTGGGCTACAGCCCGAACCTGGGCGACGGGGTGATCGCCGATTGCCTGACCCATGCCGCGCGCGGGCTGGTGCCGGGGCTTCAGGTCGAGGCGGTGGACCTTTCCGGCCGCACCGGGTTCGGCGCGGTGACCCTGGCCAACCGCGACCGGGCGCTGAGGCTTCTGGCGGCTCTGCCGCGGTGGCTGCGCCATGCGCTGGTGCGCTGGAAGCTGGGGCGGATGCTCGACGCCGCGATGCCGCGCTGGCAAGAGGCCTGCCGCGATGCCGGGGCGGTGCTGATCGGCGGCGGTCAGCTGCTGTCCGATGCCGATCTGAACTTTCCGCTGAAGATCGCCCGGGCCGCAAGGCTGGCGCGGGACGCGGGCCTGCCGGTGGCGGTGCATGCCGCAGGTGTCTCGCGGAACTGGAGCCCGGCGGGACGCGCGCTGTTTTCGGGGCTTTTCAGCACCGATCTGCGCGCCGTGGGCCTGCGCGACGCGCCCTCGATCGCGGCATGGACGGCGCAGACCGGGGGGCGCCCGCCGGCCCCGGTTCTGGCCCGCGATCCGGGGCTGCTGGCGGCCGAATGCTACGGCCCCGCGCCGCGCCGCGCAGGCTGGGTGGGGGTCTGCGTCACCGATCCGGCAATCCTGGGATATCATGCCGAGGGGGCTGTCGCAGGCGCGGGCGCGGGGTTCTATGATGGGCTCGTCCGGGCGCTGGCGGCGCGGGGGCGCAGGGTTTTGCTGTTTTGCAACGGGGCCGAGGAAGACCGCCGCGCACTGGCCGCACTGGCCGGGCCGTTGGCCGATCTGGTGGCGCGGGGGCAGGTGGAATTGGCGCCATCGCCCGACCGGCCCGCGGCGCTGGCGCATCTGATCGGCGGGCTGGACGGGCTGGTGGCACACCGGCTGCATGCCTGCATCCTGGGCTATGCCTACGGGCGGCCGGTGGTGGGGCTGGGCTGGGATCGCAAGGTCGAAAGCTTCTTCGCCTCGGTCGGCGCGGGTCGGTTCTGCCTGACCGATCCCCCGGTCACGCCCGCCGCCGCCGCCACTCGGCTGATCGAGGCTTGCGAGGCCGGGATCTCCGCTCCCGACCTTGCCCGGGCGCTGGCCGAGGCCCGCCAGGCCGTGGCCGACGCCCTGGCCGCCTGCGGGATCACCCCGCCCGGCGGATCGTGATCCGATAGGTCGTGACATCGCCCTGTGCGTTGCCGTTGGGCCCGACCGAGACCGACAGCACCTCGCCCTTCGCGACACTCACCGGCGGGCTTTTCCAATCCAGCGCCGAGGTCACCACCCGGTCCTCCAGCAGCCTGCCGCCGAGGCTGATCCGCAGCCGCACCCCATCGGCCGAGCGTTTCGCGGGCGCCAGCCACACCTCGGCCACCACCCGCAGCGCCCCGGGCGCGTGCCAGTCCTGCACAATCCGCCAGGCCCGCGCCCCGCCGCCGCCCGGTAGCAGCGTATCGGCCTGCAACCGCACGTCGGGGTTTCCCCTGGCGGCAAGATAGGGGGTCCAGGGGCGACCGCCGGCCTCTTGCCCCGGCATCAGCACCAGCGGCACCCGCGTGGCGCCGTCCATCACATAGCGGTCGAAACCATCGCGGACCTGCCCGCCGGGATAGGCGAATTGGTCGTAGCTGTCGGCCAGCACGCGCTGCGGGCCGAGCACGGGCATCCCCGGCCCGATCAGGATCAGCGGATCGCCCTCGGACAGCGTCAGCGGCCCTTGCAGCGGCTGGCCTTCGGGGTCAAGCGCCCGCTGCCCCGGCGCCGGGGTGATGCGGCGCGGCGCGCCCCAGATCACCAGCGTATCCGGCGCGAAGCGGCAGGCGTAGGTGAAGGGGTCGGGGGCGGCATTGGTGACCGCGCGGTGCTCCATCAGGCGCTGGGCGGCGCTGAAGGCGCGCCCCGTCGCGGTGGGCACCAGATCGGCCCCGATCAGCGGCGTCAGCCCGTCGCCCCGGGGGTTGAGCGGATACCACACCGCCCGCGTCACCCCCGAAAGCGCCATCTGGCAATAGTAGCGCAGAAAGGTGCCCGGCGCGGTCTTCGGGTTCGGGTCACCGAATTCGGTGGCCTCCAGCGGCATCCGCGCCAGACCCGGCACCCGGCGCAGAACGGCGATCTGGCGGGCCAGCTGTTCGGGCGGGGTGGTGTAGGGATGAAAGGCCAGCGCATCCATGTACTGCGCGGCCCCCAGCGCAAACAGGCGCTTCACATAGCCCACCGGGATCGAATGCAGCCCGCCGCCCAGCACCCGCACGTCCGGGCGCGCGGATTTCACCGCCGCGTAGGTGGCCTTGAGGATGGCAAGATAGCGCGCAGGCCGCTGCGCCAGCCCCTCGCCCTTCACCGGGCCTGAGACGAAGTTCTGCGCATTCACCTCGTTGCCCACCTCCACCGCATCGGCGCGCGGAAAGCGCTTCAATGTGGCGGCGGCATCGGCGGCAAAGGCCTGGATGGCGCCGGGCGTATAGGGGGTGTCGCCGTTGTCATAGCCCTTGTGGCCGTTGTTGACCGTCAGGCTGGTGGTCTGGTCGGGGGCCAGATGGTCGGGCCAGCTCGTGTCGGGGGTGTCGAAGACATAGCGGTGATGCTGCTCGACCTCGGACCAGTAGACCGCGTCGCGGAAGTTCCGCACCCCGAGGCGGCGCGCGGCGGCGAACATCCCTGGCTGCCAATGCTGGCCGAAATTCGACGCCGCGCCAAGCGTCGGGCCAACGTCCCCGCCCACCGGCGCGGCCGCCACCGTCGGGGCAAGCAGCGCGATGACAAGGGCAGGGGCAAGGTGGGCGGCGCGGAACATGATGCGCCGATGTTAGGCGCGCGCCGCGGCCTGACGCAATGGTGCAACTGCCCGGGTGGCGCGCGGGATATCTACACCAACGTGAAAGCAACAAGAGCGCTCCTTGCTTTCATTGCTCCGCAAATACGCCCGGGGGTGCAGGGGGCAACGCCCCCGCCCGCGGCGCCTAGAAGAAGCTTTGCGGATCGATGTCGATCACCAGCCGCAGGTTCGGGGGCTGGCGCAGCTGCCGCACCCAGCGCGTCAGCGCGCCTTGCAGCGCTGCACCCTTCGGCGCCTTGACCAGCAAGCGCACCCGGTGGCGGCCCCGGATCCGCGCGATCGGCGCCGCGGCCGGGCCGAAGACGCTGGCTCCGACCGCCCGCAACGGCCCGTCGCGGCGCGCCAGTTCGGCGGCATGGTCGAAGACCGGTTGTGCGTCCGGGCCCGACAGGATGATCCCGGCAAGCTTGCCATAGGGCGGCATGCCGGCGGCCTCGCGCTCGGCGGCCTCGGCGCGCCAGAAGCCTTCCTCGTCGCCCGACAGGATCGCGCGGATCACCGGATGCTCGGGCTGAAAGGTCTGCAAAAGCGCCGTGCCGGGACGTTCCGCCCGCCCCGCCCGGCCCGCGACCTGACGCATCAGCTGAAAGGTGCGCTCGGCCGCGCGCAGATCCGACCCCTGCAGCCCCAGATCGGCGTCGATCACCCCGACCAGCGTCAACAGCGGAAAGTTGTGGCCCTTCGCGACCAGTTGGGTGCCGATGATGATATCCGCCGCCCCTGCCGCAATCGCCTCGATCTGCGCCTTCAGCGCGCGGGCCGAGCCGAACAGATCCGACGACAGCACCGCGACGCGGGCCTCGGGGAACCGCTCGGCGACCTCTTCGGCCAGACGCTCGACGCCGGGGCCGACGGGGGCCAGCTTGCCCTCGACCTTGCACGAGGGGCAGGCGGTGGGAATCGGCTTTTCGGCGCCGCATTGGTGGCAGACGAGGCGCCCGAGGAAGCGGTGCTCGACCATGCGCGCATCGCAGGCCTCGCAGCCGATCTGGTGGCCGCAGGCGCGGCAGATGGTGACCGGCGCATAGCCGCGCCGGTTGATGAACAACAGCGCCTGCTCGCCCGCCCCGATCCGCGCCGCCACCGCGCCCTGCAGCGTGGGTGAGATCCAGCGGTTCGCCGGCAGATCCTCGGCCCGCATGTCGATCGCGCGCATCTCGGGCAGCTCGGCCACGCCAAAGCGGGAGGGCAGATCGAGGCGGGCATATTTGCCGGCCTCGGCATTGGCCCAGGTCTCGAGGCTGGGGGTGGCCGAGGCCAGCACCACCTGCGCCGAACAGAGCGAGGCGCGCAGCACCGCCATGTCGCGGGCGTTGTAAAGCACCCCGTCCTCTTGCTTGTAGGAGGTATCGTGTTCCTCATCGACGACGATCAGGCCAAGGTCGCGGAACGGCAGGAACAGGGCCGAGCGCGCGCCGACGACCAACTGCGCCCCGCCCTCGGCGACCATGCGCCAGACCCGGCGGCGCTCGGTCTGGGTGACGCCGGAATGCCATTCGGCGGGGCGGGCGCCGAAGCGCGCCTGTACCCGGGTCAGAAAGCCCGCCGTCAGCGCGATCTCGGGCAAGAGGACCAGCGCCTGACGGCCCCGCGCCAGACATTCGGCCACGGCTTCCAGATAGACCTCGGTCTTGCCCGATCCGGTGACGCCCTTCAGCAGCGTCGTGCCATAGGCATCGGCCGCCACGAAGGCACGCAGGCGGGCGGCGGCGGCGGCCTGTCCGTCGCTGAGCGCATGTCCGGGAAGGCCGGGATCCAGATGCGCGAACGGCGTGTCGCGCGGGGCCTCTTCCTCTTGCACGGCGCCCTGCGTGGCCAGCCCCTTCACCACCGAGGCCGAGACCCCGGCGGCCTGGGCCAGCTCGCTGAGCGTCAGCGCGGCGCCGCCGACCGCCTCCAGCGCGTCCAGCACGCGGGCGCGGGAATCGGTCATGCGGTCGGGTTCGCCCGGGCCGCGGCGGTAGACCCGGCGGCTGGCGGGCGGATCGCCCAGGCCCGGCGCGCGGGTGGCGAGGCGCAGCATGGCGGGCTGCGAGGTCAGGGTGTAGTCGCCCGCACGGATCAGGAAGGCGCGCAATTCGTCGCGCATCGGCGGCAGGTCCAGCACCCGGCCCACGGGGCGCAGCTTGGCCGCATCAAAAGCGCCGTCGCCCGGCCCCCAGACCACGCCCATCACCCGGCGCGGGCCCAGCGGCACCTCGACGTAATCGCCCACGCGACAGCCGCCCTCGGGGGCGCGATAGTCAAGCACCCGGCCCAGGGGCTGCGTTGTCAGCACCCCGATCCGCGCGCCCTCAGCGAAGTCCGCCTGCCTCACGACCAGCCTCTCGTTCGGGGTTTCGCCCCACAGTCCCTTGCGCTAAACCACCGCCCAAGCCAACGCGCAACCCTGGAGGTTCTGCCCATGAAGTTCTTCGTCGACACCGCCGATGTCGAGGCCATTGCCGAGCTGAACGCTCTGGGCATGGTCGACGGCGTCACCACCAACCCGTCGCTGATCATGAAATCGGGACGCGACATCCTTGAGGTCACCAAAGAGATCTGCGGCATCGTCGCCGGGCCGGTCTCGGCCGAGACCGTGGCGCTGGATGCCGACGGGATGATCGCCGAGGGCCGCAAGCTGGCCGAAATCGCGCCCAACATCACCGTCAAGGTGCCGCTGACCTGGGACGGTCTGAAGGCCTGCAAGGTGCTGTCGGGCGATGGCCACATGGTCAATGTCACGCTCTGCTTCTCGGCCAACCAGGCGCTTCTGGCGGCGAAGGCGGGGGCCACGTTCATTTCGCCCTTCGTCGGGCGGCTCGACGATATCAACATCGACGGGATGGACCTGATCGGCGACATCCGCACCATCTACGACAATTACGATTTCAACACCCAGATCCTCGCGGCCTCGATCCGCACCGTCAACCATGTCACCCAGGCCGCGCTGATCGGCGCCGACGTGATGACCGCCCCGCCCGAGGTGATCCGCAAGCTGGCCGACCATCCGCTGACCGACAAGGGGCTTGATGCCTTCATGAAGGATTGGGCGAAGACCGGGCAGAAGATCCTGTAACGGGCTTCGACGGCAGAAATCGGGGGCGTCGCCGGTGGGTGGCGCCCTTTTTCTTGGGCGTCCAGCTTTCTTGGGCATCCAACGGCCCGAGCCGGGCGCGCGCCTGCCCGTGGCGTGCCCCCCTACCCCGCGTCGGTGCGGCCGCGCCGATCAGAGCGCAGGTTGGCGTAGAGCACATGGTTGCGCCAGCGGCCATCGATCTGCAGATAGCTTTGCGCCACGCCCTCATACTTGAAGCCGCTCTTCTCCAGCACCCCGCGCGAGGGGGTGTTCTCGGGCAGGCAGGCGGCCTCGATCCGGCTCAGGTCCAGCACGGTGAAGGCGTAATGCACCACCGCGGTGATCGCCTCGCGCATGTAGCCGTGGCGGGCGTGTTCCTGCCCCACCCAATAGCCCAGCGTGCCTGCCTTCGCTGGCCCCAGGCGGATGTTGTCAAGCGTGATGCCGCCGATCAGCCCCTCGTCCTCGCGCCGGATCAGGAACAAGGGAACGCCGCGCATCTGCGCCAGCGACCTTTGCGCCCAATAGACCCGGTTGGTGAAGGCCTTGCGGCTGAGGTGGTCCTTGGCCCAGCTCGGCTCCCACGGTTGCAGGAACTCGTGGCTGGTGCTGCGCAGCCGGGTCCAGGCACGGAAATCCGAATGCACCGGCAGACGCAGGGTCAGGCGCTCGGTCTCCAGCCGCACCCGGCGGCGCGTCAGCCGCATCAGGCGGCCAGCCTTCTGCGCAGGTCGTCAAGCGCCGGTGCCCTGGCGACCGGCCCGTACAGCGCCAGCGCCGCCGGGGCCCCGCCCGCCATCGCCGCCGCATGGTCGCGCACGCTGTCGCGGGTGACCGCGTCGATCCGCGCCACCGCTTCCTCGACCTCGGGCACCCGGCCCCAGATCGCCAGCAGCCGCGCCAGACGCTCGGCCCGGGCCGAGGGGCTTTCCAGCCCCATCAACAGCCCCGCCTTCAACTGGGCGCGGGCGCGGGCGATCTCGGCTTCGCTCATCTCATCGGCCGAGCGCTTCATCTCATCCACCGTCAGCCCCGCCAGATCCGAGATCTCCTCGGCCGAGGTGCCGGCGTAGATGGTCATCATCCCGGTGTCGTCATAGGCGCCGACCTGCGAGAAGATCGTGTAGCACAGCCCCCGCTCCTCGCGCAGTTTCTGGAACAGACGCGAGGACATGCCGCCACCCAGCGCGGTGGAAAAGACCTGAGCGGTATAGACGGCGTCGTCGCGGTAGCCGGGCGATTCGAAGGCCAGCGCGAAATGCGCCTGCTCCAGATCCTTCACCACCCGCTTCTCGCCGCTGGCGAAGGCCGCGGCCTCATGGGTCCAGCCGCCCCCGCGCTTCAGGCCGCCGAAGGCCTCACGCGCCTGCGCCACGATGCTGTCGTGATCGACCGCCCCGGCGGCGGCCAGGATCATCTGTTCAGGGCCGTAATGTTCGCCGACGAAATCCTGCAGATCGTCGCGCTGGAAGCGGCTGACACGCTCGGACGGGCCCAGGATCGACCGGCCCATCGGCTGATCCGGATAGGCCGCTTCCTGCAACCAATCGAAGATCACGTCGTCGGGCGTGTCCAGCGCCTGGCCGATTTCCTGCAAGATCACATGGCGCTCGACCTCGATCTCCTTGGGGTCGAACACCGGGTTCAGCACGATGTCCGAGATCACGTCCAGCGCCAGCGGCACGTCGTTGGCCAGCACCCGGGCGTAATAGGCGGTCATCTCGCGGCTGGTGTAGGCGTTGATATAGCCGCCGACATCCTCGATCGCCTCGGCGATCTGCAGAGACGAGCGCTTCTTCGTGCCCTTGAACGCCATATGTTCAAGGAAATGCGCGATACCGTTCTGTTCGAGTCGTTCGTGCCGGCCACCGGCGCCGATCCAGATCCCAATCGAGGCCGACATCAGCCCGGGCATTGCCTCGGTGACGATGCGGACGCCGTTCTCTAGCGTGGTCAGGCGAGGGCTCATCGGCCGGTCCTTTCGCGGATAAGGGTCTCTAGCGCGTGCAGGTCGTTGGGCACGCGGGTGACCCGTTCTTGGCGTTCAAATAGATCCGCCATGCGCGGCGGCAAAGCGGGGCGCTGCCCGGTGGCGGCCTCGACCGCATCGGGAAACTTCGCCGGATGCGCGGTGGCCAGGGTAATCATCGGGGTCGGACCAAGATAGTCGCCCGCCACCTTCACGCCAACCGCCGAATGCGGGCATAGCACCTCTCCGGTCGCCTTGAACGTGGCGGCGATGCTGGCCGAGGTTTCCTGTTCCGAGGCGCGGCCCGAGGCGAAGACCTCACGCAGGGCTTCCAGCGCGCCCTGAGAGATGGTGAAGCCGGCACCTGATTTCAACGCGTCCATCAACTGCGCCACGGCGCCGCCATCGCGGCCATAGGCGTCGAACAACGCGCGCTCGAAGTTGGAGCTGACCTGGATATCCATCGACGGGCTGATCGAGGGCGTGACGCCGGTGGGCGTGTAGGCGCCGCTGGCCAGCGCGCGGTGCAGGATGTCGTTCTGATTGGTGGCCACCACCAGCCGGTCGATCGGCAGCCCCATGCGCTGGGCGATATAGCCTGCGAAGATGTCGCCGAAATTGCCGGTGGGCACGGTGAAGCTGACGGCGCGATGCGGCGCGCCAAGCGAGACGGCGGAGGTGAAGTAATAGACTACCTGCGCCAGCACCCGCGCCCAGTTGATCGAGTTGACGCCGGCAAGGCCCACCGCGTCGCGGAAGGCGAAATCGTTGAACATGTCCTTCAGCCGCGCCTGGCAATCGTCGAAATCACCATCCAGCGCCAGAGCGTGGACGTTCGCCTCCGATGGCGTGGTCATCTGGCGGCGCTGGACATCGCTGACGCGGCCATGGGGGAACAGGATGAAGACATCGACATTGGCAAGGCCGCGGAAGGCCTCGATCGCGGCCGATCCGGTATCACCGCTGGTGGCGCCAACGATGGTGACGCGCTGGCCGGAACGGGCAAGCGCGGTCTGGAACAGCTGCCCGATCAGCTGCATCGCGAAATCCTTGAACGCGAGCGTCGGGCCGTGGAACAGCTCCAGCAGGAAATGGTTGGGGCCCAGCTGCACCAGCGGCGCCCGGGCGGCATGGCCGAAGCCCTGATAGGCGCGGGCGATGATGCCGGTCAGTTCCGCGTCCGAAAAGCTGTCGCCCAGGAAGGGGCGCATGACGCGCAGCGCCGCGTCCTCATAGCTCAGCCCCGCCAGCGCGGCGATCTCGTCGGCAGGCATCTGCGGCACCGTCTCGGGCACATAAAGGCCACCGTCGCGGGCCAGCCCGGTCAGCATCGCCTCTTCGAAAGTCAGGACCGGGGCACTTCCCCGGGTGGACACATAGCGCATGGCACAGGCCTTCAGTCTTTCCGCCGCGTGATACGCCAGAGCAGCAGGCCTGTCATCCCCAACCAGACAAAGGCAAGCGAAAACCAGGTGATCGCGTATTGCATGTGGTTGTTCGGCACCCCTTCGGTCGAGACCGGGATCACCTCGGTCCCCGTCTTCGCGCCGGCGACATGGCTGGCGACGATCAGGATCGGCGCAGTGCCCAGAGCCTTGGCCATCGCCGGCACGTCGCGGGCGAACCACAGGTGATGGGCCAGATCGGGGGCGGGGGTGAAGCTGTCGACCTCACTCGGCCAGACGAGGTTGCCGGTGACAGTGACGGCGCCCTCGGGGACCGCGGCGCCGCCGCCCTCAGCCCGAAAGCCGAGATCGACCATCACCCGCCGCCCACCGGGCAGCGCCAGCGCCGCGACGATCAGATGGCCGGGCCCCTTGAACTTGATGCCGGTCAGCACCCTCAGGCCCTGGCCGGTCAACTGGCCGCTGGCCGCCACCGGCAGGTATTGGTCACGCGCCGGATCGGGGGCGGCGGGCAGCGCGACGGGGGCGGCGGCGATCTTCGCCTCGATCCGCGCAAGGATCGCCTGCTTCCAGTGCAGCCGCTGGATCTGCCAGAAGCCCAGCGCCACCAGGATCGCGGCGCCGATCAGTCCGAACATCAGAACCGGGATCAGGCGGCGGGTCATGGCGGCTCCGTTCGGGTTGGATGCGGGTTTCGGGGAAGTCTGCCCCCGGCGCGCCCAAAGGTGCAAATGAAAAGGCGCGCGCCACGGGGGCACGCGCCAGCGATGACGGGACGTTGGCCGCGCTAATGCGCGATGCCGGAGCTGCCCCAGATGTAGACCGCCGAGAACAGGAACAGCCAGACCACATCGACGAAGTGCCAGTACCAGGCGGCGGCCTCGAACCCGACATGCTGTTGCGGGGTGAAATCGCCGCGCATGGCGCGCAGCAGGCAGACGAACAGGAACAGCGTCCCGATGATCACATGGGCGCCGTGGAACCCCGTCGCCATGAAGAAGTTCGCGCCGTAGATATTGCCCGAGAAGCCGAAATGCGCGTGCCTGTATTCATAGGCCTGCACCACCGTGAAGAAGAGCCCCAGCCCGATCGTCAGCGCCAGGCCGCGCACCAGATCCTTGCGGTTGTTCTCATGCACCAAAGCATGGTGCGCCCAGGTGATCGCCGCGCCCGAGGTCAGCAGGATCAGCGTGTTGATCAGCGGCAGGTGCCAGGGATCGAAAGGCATGACGCCCTGCGGCGGATAGGTCTGGAAGGCCGCAGGCTGTTCGGGCCCGCCGGGATACATGGCATGCTTGAAGAAGCTCCAGAACCAGGCGGCGAAGAACATCACCTCGGACATGATGAACAGGATGAAGCCGTAGCGCAGCCCCAGCCGCACCACCGGGGTGTGGTCGCCGTGGTTGCCCTCATAGACCACCTCGGACCACCAGCCATACATGACGTAGAGGACCACAAGCAGCCCCCCCACGAACATGTAGGCGCCCTTGTCGTGGATCATCAGCACCAGGCCGAAAAGCATGATGAAGGCCCCGAGCGCGCCCAGAAAGGGCCAGATGGAGGGCTTCAGAATGTGATAATCGTGGTTCGTTTCATGCGCCATTTACGTCCCCTCGTCGGAAATATCCTGACCTTTGGTCGTGCCCGGCGGTTGATGCGCCGGCAGTTTGGCCGGGGTGGGCACATCGGCGCCCCCCGCGGCGGGAAAATCGGTCTTGATGAAACTGTAGGATAGGGTGATCTCGCGCAGGTCGCGCGCCGCGGGATCGCGCGCGATCGCCGGATCGACGTAGAAGCCCATCGGCACCTCGGCCCGCTCGCCGGGGCCCAGAACCTGGGTCTGGGTGCAGAAACAGGCAACCCGGATCAGGTAGCGATCGGCCGCGGCCGGGGTGACGCGGTAGGCGGCCCGCGCCGCCCCCGCCTGCGCGCCGGGATTGCGAAGGTCGAAAAAGACCAGGCCGGTCTGGCCCAAATTCAGCACCATCTGCGGCGCGCGCGGGTGGAATTCCCATCCGGTGGTGGAAGGATCCGTCTTGAACCGCACGGTGACGCTGCGGTTCAGCGGGTTTTGCACCCCCGCGTCCCGGGCCCACAGATAAAGCGGCCCTGCCCCCAGAACCGCCAGCGCAACAACACCGGCCCCGACACGGGCGCGCAGACTGCGCGGCGTCAGGGCAGGTCGGTTCATCCCGAAGCCTCCTGGCGGACGGCGGCGGGCTTTGCCGAAAGCGGTTTCGGCTGTTCGCCGACCTTCACGATGGTCAGCGCGAAAATCAGCAGCACGAAGGCCAGCAGCGCCCCCCCAAGCCCGAGATTGCGCCCAAGGCGGCGCTTGTGAATCTCATGCCCTTCGGAGAAGCCCGTCACCACCAGCCCCCCAGACCCAGATGATGCAGCACGCCCTCGGCCAGAAGCGCCGCGAACAGCCCCGCAAGATAGATCAGAGAGAAGCGGAAAGTCTTCTTCTCGACGGCGTATTTGTCAGCCTCGGCCACGGCCTCATCGCGCTTCCAGATCCGCCAGGCGCCGCGCAGGAAGCCCGCGCTGAGGACCAGCGAGGCGGCCAGATAGACGCCGCCGCCAATCGAGGTGAAGGCAGTGCCCACCGCCACCGGCGTCAGCAGGATGGTGTAGACGAGGATATGCGTGCGCGCCGATTTGCGCCCATGGGTCACGGTCAGCATCGGCACGCCGGCGTTGGAATAATCGTCGTTCATGAACAGCGCCAGCGACCAGAAATGCGGCGGCGTCCACATGAAGATCAACATGAACATCGCGACGCTTTCCAGGCTGATCCCGCCGGTGGCGCAGGCCCAGCCGATCATCGGGGGGAAGGCCCCGGCGGCACCGCCGATGACGATGTTCTGTGGCGTCGTGCGCTTGAGCCACATCGAATAGATCACGACGTAGAAGAAGATGGTGAAAGCCAGCAGCCCCGCCGCGACCCAGTTCGCCGCAAGCCCCAGCATCGCGACCGAGATCAGCGACAGTGCCAGCCCCAGCCCCAGCGCCTCGCGCGGTTCGACCCGGCCCGCGGGGATCGGGCGGGCGCAGGTGCGGCGCATGATCTGGTCGATGTCGCTGTCCCACCACATGTTCAGCGCGCCCGAGGCACCACCGCCCAGCGCGATGAACAGGATCGAGGCGACGGCGATGACCGGATGCACCGGCACCGGCGCGACCAGCAGGCCGACCAGCGCCGTGAAGACGACCAGCGACATGACCCGAGGCTTGAGCAGCGCGACATAGTCGCGAAACCCCGCCTCGCCTGTTTGATCAAAGGCCCGAATATCGGTCATCTCGTCCTCGCCGGAAGTCAGGGGAATCCACGCATTCCCCTACTCCCATCCCTATCGCAACGCTACGCGGATCGCGGGTTTGTTACTACCCTGCCCCGGGACGGGCGCATCGGTCGCACCCGCCGCCGCGAATTGCTGTTTGGCCTTGGCAAGCCATGCCTCATAGGCGGGCTGGCTGACCACCCGGATCTCGATCGGCATGAAGGCGTGATCCTTGCCGCAAAGTTCCGAGCATTGGCCGAAATAGATGCCTTCCTTGTCGGCCTTGAACCAGGCCTGCGCCAGGCGGCCGGGCACCGCGTCCTGCTTCACCCCGAAGGCCGGCAGCGCAAAGGAATGGATGACGTCGGCGCCGGTGATGTTCAGCACCACGATCTTGTTCACCGGCACGACGACCGGATTGTCGACCGCCAGCAGCCACTGGTCGCGGGTGTAGCCTGCCTTCTTCAGCTTGGCCTCCATCGCCGGGTTCAGCACGAAGGGCTTGATGTCGGGCCCGTCCTCGTCACCGATAGTCGCCGGGCTGCCGATCATGTAGCTGTCGAACACCACCTTCTGGTCGCGGTATTCATAGTTCCAGAACCACTGATTGCCGGTCACCTTGATGGTCACGTCGGCCTTCGGGATCTCCATTTCCTTGAACAGGGTCGGCAGCGAGAAGGCCCCGATCGTCACCAGGATCACCACCGGGATCAGCGTCCAGGCGACCTCAATCGGGGTGTTGTGGGTGAAACGCGCGGGCGTCGGGTTGGCGCCAGACCGAAAGCGGAAACTCACATAGAGTAACAGTGCGGTGACGAAGACGACGATCGCCGTCATGATCACCATCATCATGCCATCAAGCCATTGCAGATCCTGCGCCACCGATGAGGAGGCGGGCTGGAAGCCGATACCACCGGCCTTCGGCTGACCTATGATTTCAAGCTTCTGGGCACCCGCAGCGGCGGCGGTGAGGAGCGAGGCGGACAGGGTAGTGACGCCCGCGAAAATGGTCGTGATGCGCATTCTGTGTTCCCGTGTTTTGCCGCGGCGTTGACACCCGTTTGCCGAGGCGCGTGAGGCGCGCGCTCGTTTTCTTCTCAAAAATGTGAAAACATATTACAGGAGAATCAACAAGAAAAACCGGCGCGGCAAAACAGCGCCCGTTGATCCAGATCAAAGACGTGCTAAGCCCTTTGGCATGACACAAGATGATTTCCGCCCGTTCGAAAACGATCTGGATGAGGGTCGCGCGCTCGCCCATCTGCGCGCCGCGACCGAGGGCGCCGACGACGGCGAATTGTTCCTTGAACGCCGCCGGTCAGAGGCGATCGTGCTCGATGACGGGCGCATCCGAAATGCCAGCTACGACGCCTCGGAAGGCTTCGGTCTGCGCGCCGTGAAAGGCGAGGTCGCGGGCTATGCCCATTCGACCCATCTGACCGAAAGCGCTTTGGTCCGCGCGGCAGAAACCGCGCGGCTGGCGGTGGGGGATGGCGGCGGCGTGATGGCCGATGCGCCGCAGGCGACGAACCGCCACCTCTATACCGATCACGACCCGATGGCCGATGCCAGCTTCGGCGTGAAGATCGACACGCTGCGCGAGATCGACGCCTTCGCCCGGGCGCTGGACAAGCGGGTGGTGCAGGTGTCGGCGACCATCGCGGCCTCGCTCCAGGAGGTGGTGATCCTGCGCCCCGAGGGCGGCGTCGTGTCCGACGTCCGGCCGATGGCGCGACTGAATGTCGCGGTGATCGTCGAAGAGAACGGCCGCCGCGAAAGCGGCAGCGCCGGTGGTGGCGGGCGCATCGGTCTGACCGGGCTGATCGCGCGCGATGGCTGGGAATCAACCGCGCGCGAGGCGCTGCGCATCGCGCTGGTGAACCTGCGCGCCGAAGCGGCGCCTGCGGGGATGATGGATGTGGCGCTGGGGTCGGGCTGGCCCGGAGTCCTGCTGCACGAGGCCGTGGGTCACGGGCTGGAGGGCGATTTCAACCGCAAGAAGACCTCGGCCTTCGCCGGGCTGCTGGGCCAACAGGTCGCGGCCAAGGGGGTGACGGTGCTGGACGACGGCACGATGCCGGATCGGCGCGGCAGCCTGACCGTCGATGATGAGGGCACGCCTTCGGGCAAGAACGTGCTGATCGAGGACGGGGTGCTGGTGGGCTATATGCAGGACCGCCAGAACGCGCGCCTGATGGGGGTGAAGCCCACCGGCAACGGGCGGCGCGAAAGCTATGCCCATATCCCGATGCCGCGGATGACCAACACCTACATGCTGGGCGGCGACGCCAGCCCCGATCAGATCGTGGCCGAGGTGAAGGACGGGATCTACGCCGTGGGCTTCGGTGGCGGTCAGGTCGACATCACCAACGGCAAATTCGTGTTCTCCTGCACCGAGGCTTACCGGGTGAAGAACGGGGTCATCGGCGCGCCGGTGAAGGGCGCCACGCTGATCGGCGACGGGCCTACGGCGATGCGGCATATCCGGGCGATTGGCAACGACATGGCGCTGGATCCCGGGATCGGGAATTGCGGCAAGGCGGGCCAATGGGTGCCGGTGGGCGTGGGCCAGCCGACGCTCTTGATCAGCGGGCTGACGGTGGGCGGCTCGGCCGCCTGAGGGCGGGGCAACGGGCGGGGGCCAGCCCCCTGCACCCCCGGCGTATTTTTGGAACAATGAAAGAGGCGCGGCGGTCTTTGGGCGGGGCTGACGTCGGCGGCGCGATGTCTGCTTCTTCGCCGACATGGCGGCGGGGTCAGGCGTTCTTCTGGCCGGGCGCGCGCACCTCAAGCAGCGCGTCACCCAGGCCCGGCCCTCGCCAAGGGCCGGTATGCCCGCCTATTCCGCCGCCTTCTTGGCGGCAGGCTTCTTGGTCGTGGTCGCCTTCTTGGCCGCAGGTTTCTTCGCCGCAGTCTTCTTGGCGGCAGGCTTCTTCGCTGCCGCCTTCTTCGGAGCGGCCTTCTTCTTGCCGCCCTTCGAGGCCTTCTCGTTCACGAGCGCAACGGCTTCCTCCAGCGTCACCGCCTCGGGCTCCATCTCCTTCGGCAGAGTGGCGTTGACCTTTTCCCATTTCACATAGGGGCCGTAGCGGCCGGGCATCACCGCGATAGCGCCGCCATCCGGGTGTTCACCCAGTTCCTTCAAAGGCTTGGCCACTGCCCCACGGCCACCGCGCGACGCGAGTTTCTGGGCCAGCACCTCGACCGCGCGGTTCATGCCGACGGTGAAGACCTCTTCGACATCGGGCAGGTTGGCGTAGACGCGGCCATGCTTCACATAGGGGCCGTAGCGGCCGATGCCGGCCTCGACCAACTCGCCATCCTCGGGATGCGGGCCGATCGGACGCGGCAGCGCCAGAAGTTCAAGCGCGCGCTCGATCGTCAGATCGCCCGGCGCCCAGCCCTTGGGCAGCGAGGCGCGATCGGGCTTGGGCTGTTCCTCGGTCACCTCGCCGCGCTGGACATAGGGGCCGAAGCGGCCGTTGCGCAGGCTGATCTCGTTGCCCGCCTCATCCTTGCCCAGCACCTTGCCGTCCAACGCCGACGCTTCGTCGTCGCCAGCGGACGAGATCGGGCGGGTGTAGCGGCATTCGGGGTAACTGCCGCAGCCGATGAAGGCCCCGCCGGACCGCGCGGTCTTCAGATGCAGCCGTCCCGCGCCGCAAAGCGGGCAGATGCGCGGATCTGATCCGTCCTCGCGCGGGGGGTAGAGATGGGGGCTGAGGACCTCATCGATCTTGTCGAGCACCTCGCCGATGCGCAGATCGGCCGTCTCGGCAATCGCGGCCGAGAAATCGCGCCAGAAGCGCGCCAGCACCTCCTTGTAGTCGCGCTGACCGGCGGAGATGTCATCAAGCTGCGCCTCGAGATCGGCGGTGAAATCATATTCGACGTAGCGGCGGAAATAATTGGTCAGGAACACCGTGACCAGCCGACCCTTGTCCTCGGGGATCAGGCGATTCTTTTCCTTGCGCACATAGTCGCGGTCCTGAATCGTGGTGATGATCGAGGCATAGGTCGAGGGTCGGCCGATGCCCAGCTCTTCCATCCGTTTGACCAGCGTGGCCTCGGTGTAGCGCGGCGGCGGCTGGGTGAAATGCTGCTCGGGGGTGATGGCGCGCTTGTCGGCGGCCTCGCCCTCGGTGATCTGCGGCAGGCGGTTCGCATCGTCGTCGCCGTCGTCGTCGCGGCCTTCTTCATAGACCTTGAGGAAGCCGTCGAAGACGACAACCTGACCGGTGGCACGCAGGCCGACCTGGCCGTCGGCCGAGGCGATCTCGACCGTGGTGCGCTCAAACTGCGCCGCGGCCATCTGCGACGCGATCGTGCGTTTCCAGATCAGATCGTAAAGCTTGCGCTGATCGGCGTCGTGGATGCGCAGGACATCGGGCGACGCGGACATTTCGGCCGGCCGGATACATTCATGCGCTTCCTGCGCGTTCTTGGCCTTGTTCTTGTACATCCGCGGGCTCGACGGCACATACCGCTCTCCCCAGCTTGACTTGATCTGGTCGCGCGCGGCCATCACCGCCTCGGGCGCCATGTCGATGCCGTCGGTCCGCATGTAGGTGATATGCCCCGCCTCATAGAGGCGCTGGGCCGCCGACATGGTCTGGCGCGCGCCCATGCCGAACTTGCGGCTGGCCTCTTGCTGGAGGGTCGAGGTCATGAACGGCGCCGAGGGGTTGCGGGTGGCGGGCTTGGCCTCGACCGAGGCGACCTTGAGATCGCGCGAGGTGACCGCCTGGACGGCCAGTTCGGCGGCCTCGGTCGTGGGGATGTCGAACTTGTCCAGCTTCTTGCCGCCCAGCACCGTCAGGCGTGCGTCGTATTCCTGACCGCGGGGCGTGGCCAGCTTGGCCGCGACGGTCCAGTATTCCTGGGCGCGGAAGGCCTCGATCTCCATCTCGCGCTCGACGATCAGGCGCAGGCAGACCGATTGCACCCGGCCTGCCGATTTCGCCCCCGGCAACTTGCGCCAAAGCACCGGCGACAGGTTGAAGCCCACGAGGTAATCCAGCGCGCGGCGGGCCAGATAGGCCTGAACCAGCTCCATATCCACTTCGCGGGGGTTTTTCATCGCCTCGGTGACGGCGGATTTGGTGATCGCGTTGAAGGTGACCCGCTGGACCTTCTTGCCCGACTTCAGCGCCTTGGCCAGCGCCTCCTGCAGGTGCCAGGAAATCGCCTCGCCCTCGCGGTCGGGGTCGGTGGCGAGGATCAGTTCGTCGTCGGTCTTGAGCGCCTCGGTGATGGCGCGGACATGCTTCTTGCTGTCGCTCGCCACCTCCCATTTCATCTCAAAATCATGGTCGGTGTCGACCGACCCGTCCTTCGGCGGCAGGTCACGCACATGGCCGTAGGATGCGAGAACCGTATAGCCGGGGCCCAGATATTTGTTGATTGTCTTGGCCTTGGCGGGGGACTCGACGACGACAACTGCCATGAAAACCTCTGCATGAATTCCCGGTGAGGGGCGGCGTTACATGGGGGGCATGGGGACGGAATGTCAATGGATCGCAGTCAAAGCCTGTGTGATCCGCCCTTTGCGCGCCGGTTTTTGCCGCCCTTTCCTGGCCCCTTGGCGCGGTTTTCGCGCGGGCAAGGGACCCGTTCACAGGCCGGCGCGGCGCGGCGCCGGCCGGCACACCGCAGGGTGGCGCGCTCAGTTCAGGCGAGAGAGCAAACCGCCGGGCTGGCGCTGTACCCGGCCCTCCAGTTCAAGCGTCAGCAGCTCCGGCGTGACCTGTGCGGCCGGCAGGGCCAGGTCGCGGATCAGCTGATCCTCGGCCACCGGGCTGGGGCCAAGGCGGTCGAGGATCGCCCGGTGCAGCGCCCCAACCTCGCGCAGCGCGGGATTGGGGGGGCGCGGCGGGCGGGGGCGCGGATGCGGGATGCGTCCGCCCTCACCCCCGGTCTCGGCGCCGTTGCCATCACGACCGCCCGTGCCGTCACCGTCGCGCTTGGCCTGCGGAGGGGGGACGGCCCCCCTGTCCGCATCCGCAGCGACAAGCCGCGCAGCCCGGTGGGCGGCGGCCAGCGTGGGCGCCAGCAGGTCCAGCACATCCTCGGCGCCGCGCACCAGCGTCGCGCCATCGCGGATCAGCTGATTGCAGCCACCGGCGCGCGCGTCAAACGGATGTCCCGGCACCGCCAGCACGTCGCGCCCCTGGTCAAGCGCCGCGCGCGCCGTGAGCAGGCTGCCTGACCGAGTCGCGGCCTCAACCACAACCACCGCCCGCGCCAGGCCCGATACCAGGCGATTGCGCATCGGAAAATGTCGTGCCTGTGGGGCGGCGCCGATCGGCTGTTCCGACAGCCGACAGCCCCGCGCCGCGATCTCGCGCGCCAGATCACCGTTTTCGCGTGGATAGATCACGTCCACCCCGCCCGCCTGCACCGCCACCGTGCCACTCGCCAGCGCCGCCTCATGCGCCGCCGCATCGATTCCGCGCGCCAGCCCCGAGACGATGCCGAAGCCGGCCTCGCCCAGCATCGCCGCCAGACGGCGCGCCATGCGCAACCCCAGACTAGAGGCGTTGCGCGCCCCGACCAGCGCCACCAAGGGCTGCTTCATTGCCGCCGGATCCCCGATCGCCCAAAGTACCGGCGGCGCATCGGGCAGATCCATCAGTGCCGCCGGATAATCGGGCGCGCCCCAGCACAGCATCCGCGCCCCGACCCTGCGGGCCGCGTCCATCTCGGCCCCGGCTTCGTCGATGGTGATCGGGCGATAGGCCTTCACGCCGGCCGCGCAGGCCACGTCGGGCAGAGCCGCAAGCGCCGCCGCAGCATCGCCATGTTCGGCCAGCAATCTATGAAAGGTAGTTGGCCCCACCCTGTGGGAACGAATGAGACGGAGCCACGACAATCTGTCTTCTTCCGTGGTGGGTGGGGTGAAGGGTGTGGGGGAAGAGAACAAATCTTCGTCCATCGCAACTTCGCCTCATTCGCAAGAAGCAGATTGCACGCAGAAGGTTAATAACCGGTAAACCAATGAACGCATTGCGTGCAATTTTAGAAATTTCATCCGCGAGGCGTCAGAGCGTCCCGGCAACCGCCCGGGCCGCCCGGGCCTCGGTATCGGCAAATTCCGCGGCACGGGTCTGGTTCGCGGCCAGCGCGGCTGCGCGCGCGGTGTAATCGGCGTCGCTCATCGCCCTGACCGCGGCTTCCAGCTGATCGCGGGTTTCGCAAATCATCATGCCGGCCGGATCGAAGTAGTGGGCGATGTCGGGCGCTCCCCAATAGATCGGCACGGTCCGGCACAGCAGCGCATCCACCAGCTTTTCGGTGAAGTAGCCGCGCTCGCGCACGTTTTCGATGACCAGAGAATAGCGGTAGGGCGCGAGGCCGTCGGATTTCTGGGCGAAGGGCACATAGCCACCGCCCATCACATCGGCCTCACCCCCGCCCGCGCGCAGCCAATCGACCATCTCGTGGCGCAGCCTGTGACCCGGCAGGTCGCGCTTGGCCGAGGCGATCAACGACAGCATGCGCTGCTTGGTCAGATCGGCCTCGCGCCAGTCCGGCACCCAGGTGGAGCCGAAGACGAAATCGAGCCCGTTGGGGATCGCCGCCAGCAGTGCCGGGTTGCAGGTCAGCACGCGGTGAAAGCGGCGGTGGTGGCGCCGCGCCTTTACCATGTGGCGGGCATGCAGGGCCTCGGGCTCGACGATCATCAGCGACAACCGCGCCTGTACGCCCGGCGCGGCGAAGGGCAGCCAGAGCCGCCCCGAAGGGTAAAGCAGCAGATGATCGCGCGCGCCCAGATCGCCCACCCGCGCGCCGTTTAGCCGAGCCGGACGCCCCAGCGGCCAGTTGAGCTGATCGAGGGACATCGCCGCCAGCCCCCGTCCGGGCTTTACCCCATAGGGCAGGATCGCGATGGCGGTCTCGGTGGGCGTGGCAATCATGTTTCTCGCATAAGCGCGCACCGCGCCCCCGTCTAGCCCCCCGTCTAGCCCGCCACACGCAGCCAGCCCGGGGGCAGGATATCGGGATTGGAAAGCTTCGGATCCCCGAACCAGGCCACCGGCCCCGCCACCACTTTCGCGGGGTTGCGGTTCAGCCAGGCCGCCCACCAGGAGAACGACGAATTGGCGATCACGTTGTGGCGGCAAAGACTCATCAGACGCAGATCCTCGTAATCGGCCTCGGGGCCGTTGAAATCGATCACCACCTTCTCATAGGGCAGCGGCAGATTGGCCTTGGCCCAGTCGGGATCGTCAGAGAAGACGAACACCGTGGGACGGATCCCCGTGACCTTTGCCACCTGCGCAAGTGCTGCACGGTAATAGCCTTCGGTGCAGATCGTGTGGGCGGCATAGGCCAGGTAATCGCCGCGCCGTACATGCAGCGACACAGCCGCCTCGCAACCGGAGATCCGCGCCGCCATCTCGGCGTTGCGGGGGCTTGGCGGGGTCAGGATCTCCAGCTCGCGCCGCAGGCTCTGGGCGATCGGCGCGAAATAGCGCTCGGATTGCCAGTAGCCGTGCAGATAGCTGCCGTCGCCCCAGGTCTCGAACGCCGGGTTGTAGCCCAGGCCCCGTTCACGCCGGAAGCGCGGGTTGCGGCCCGCCAGGCGCCACAGGCCGTGGCGCAGAAGGCCCTCATGCCTGGCTGGCGGCAGCGGCGCGTCGGTGCGGCCGTTCCAGGCGAAATGCGGCCCGCAGGGGCGGTTGCCCTTCACGGCAAGCGCGCGCGCGTCGATCGCCAGTTCGGCCCCCAGCCGCGCCGCCAGCGCCCGGCCGGCGGCATATTGGAACAGCTGGTTGCCCATGCCGCCATGCAGCCGCGTCCAGATCATCGCGCGCCCTCCGACAGCCGGCGCACCGCCGCGCGGTAGCGGCCGCGCTTCCATTCGCGTGCCAGCCGGTCGGTCAGGCTCTTGCGCTGGGAAATCGTGCTGCCCCCCGCACTGGCCGCCACGTCCCGCAGCCCCGCCGGATAGATCGCCCCGGGCTGGATGCCGCTGTGCCAATGCATCTGCACGAAGGTGTCGATCGGCCGATCGAACGGCGCCGTCAGCTCCAGCAGGTGCCGGGCGCAGTCGCGGTGGATCAGTTGGCCCGAGGCGCGCAGCGGTGTCACCGCCGGGCGAAAGAGCCGCGCGGCCGCCTCTTGGTCAACGGTTTCGCCCGCGACGGGACGGGTCTGAAACTGCACATAGCCCATCGTCGCCACATGGCGCTGCGCCAGCGCCAGCGCCGGGGCGAAGGCCGCCGGATCCAGCACCATGTCATCCTCGAACAGCGCCAGCGCCTCGGCATCGCTGTCGACCAGCCGCTGCCAGGCGGCACGGTGGCTGAGGAAACAGCCGATCTCGGCCGGGCGCAGCGCGAAGGGATAGCGCGGGCGCAGCAGATTCGGACGATAGGCCCCCGCCAGCACCTCTGCCGAAAGTGCCGCGCCGTCAGAGGCCTGAAGCAGATCGCAGGGCACACCGCAGGCATCGCGCAGGGCCTCGGCCACCGGCCGCCGGGCGGTGGCGCGGGGCAGGTGAATGACAAGGCCCATCAATCGCATGGCGCCCCTTAGCACGGGCGCGAAAACCTGTCCACGCGGCGCGCGGCCGTGGCAGGACGGCAGCAATTCGGGCCTGTGACCCGGCGCCACCGCGTGTATGCTGGCCCCAACGCGCGCGGACCCGGCATGGACGCCGCCGCCCCGAAAGGAAGACACAGCATGATGGAGCCATCGCTCAACGTCCTGGGGCTGCCGCTGGCGCCCTGTTCGACCGATCCGGTGACCGGGTTCTTCCGCAACGGCTGTTGCGACACCGGCCCGGAGGATCACGGCGTGCACACGGTCTGTGCCGTCATGACGGCCGAATTCCTGGCGATGTCGAAATATCTGGGCAACGACCTGTCCACCCCGCAGTTGCAATACGGCTTCGCAGGCCTCGGGCCGGGGGATCAATGGTGCCTTTGCGCCGCCCGCTTCCTGCAGGCGCACGACGAAGGCGCCGCCCCCAAGGTGCGCCTGTCCGCCACCCACCGCCGCACGCTGGAGGTGGTGCCGCTGGAAATCCTGCGCCTCTATGCCGCCGATTGAGGCGTTGCGGCACCGCCGCGCGGCCCGTCCTCGGCCAGCATATCCTCGATGAACAGGCTCAGAAGCTGCGACCGCCCGCTGACCCCAGCCTTTCGGTAGATCGCGGCGGTCTGGGCCTTGACGGTGCCTTCCGAGGTTTCGCGCAATTGGGCGATCTCGGCGGTCGACAGCCCCTTGATCGCGAACAGCGCAACATCGCGCTCGGCCGGGGTCAGGCCCCAGGCGACGAAGCGCTCTTCCAGCAGGTCCAGGAAGGCGATCGAGACGGCGCGCAGCTGCCGCTCGGCCCGGGCGTGGCGCCGCATCGTCCGGCCCAGCGCCAAGGCCCCCAGCAGAACCCCGAGGATCAGGCCGACCGCGGCACCGATCTGCAGCAATTCATGCGCCTCCCACGGGATCGGGGCCGAGCTAAGCCCGAAAACCGAATTCACAATCTCTGAAACGAAGAACACCGTGCAGAGGGCCTGCACGGCAAGGATCGCAGCAATGACGAAGCTGTTGCTCATCCTACCCGGTCCGCGCCGGGCCGCAGCTCTACCTCACTCGCCATCGCCACCATCTCCGCCATCGCCTCCGCCAGAGCCGCCGCCAGAGCCACCGTCGCCAGAGCCAGAGCCAGAGCCGCCCCCTGCCCCACCATCGCCGCCGTGGCCGTCACTTGCCTCGGTCCCGCCGAGTATATCCTCCTTTGCCGTTCCGGCGTCACGCAGAGAGGTGTAGTCGCGCAGGATTTCGCCGTTATGCGGATTGACGACGATCTCTCGGACGGCGGTCTTGCTCTTGGCCAGGATATGGATGCGCCCCAACCAGGTGCGCCCCACCGTCATGTGGGTGTAGCCTTCCTTGGAGAGTTCCTTCTCCACCTCTTTGGCGTAATCGGGACCTCCCGCCCCGGCAGCACCGGGAAGGACGACCACAAGGGCCAAGCCGGTGGCCGTGGCCAAGAACCCGCGTCGCGTGAACATCACCCCTCCATCCTGCGGGGCCGTCCGCAAAGGACGGCCCCAAGGTATTGCGCGGTATCAGTCGTCACCGCCGCCGCCGCTGCCGCCACCATCGCCACCGCCATCTCCGCCGCTGCCACCGGCACCGCCACCGGCCCCGGCCCCGGCACCGCTGCCGCCGCCGTTGTCATCACCGCTTTCGGAATCGTCCCCGCTCTGATGGCCAGAGCTGGAATCATCCGCGCTCTCATGCGACGCGCTGTCGGGCGAATCGTCCGTGGCGGTTTCGTTGCCGTCCGAGGCGGTGCCCTGTGCGGACGTCCCCGAGGTCGTGCCAGAGGTCGCGGTGGTCGAGGGGGTCGACATCGGCTGGTCGACATCATTTTCGGCAACCATCATCGCCGTGTCCGGCGATTTCGCCGAGAGCGCCGCGGAGCTGGTCGCGGTTGCAGTGCTGGCTGGCGCACTGGCCATCGCCATGGTGCCGATCGTGCCCATGGCGGTAAGCGCCGTTGCGGCAAGGAGCATTTTTCTCATCGTATCTCTCCGATTCACGGCAGCACCCCGTGTGCCACCTGACACCGAGACACTGCCCGCCCCCACCTATCGATAACCATTGCACACAGGTTTATAAAAGGCCCCGTAAACCTGAAAACGACAGGCGTAAACCTGAGTTTATGCGCCAAAAACACAAAGGCCCCGCCGAATGGACGGGGCCTTTTCAGTGTAACATCAATGAATTAAGACTTCACATCCACCCCAAGGTGGCGCGCGACAGTAAAGATGTCCTTGTCGCCCCGCCCGCACATGTTCATCACGATGACATGCTCCTTCGGCAGCGTCGGCGCAATCTTCATCACATGCGCGAGAGCATGAGAGGGCTCCAGCGCCGGGATGATTCCCTCCAGCCGGCACGACAGCTGGAACGCCTCCAGCGCCTCGGCATCGGTGATGGAAACATATTCCGCCCGCCCGGTGTCGTGCAGCCAGGCGTGCTCTGGCCCGATGCCCGGATAGTCCAGCCCTGCCGAGATCGAGAACCCCTCAAGGATCTGCCCGTCATCGTCTTGCAACAGATAGGTGCGGTTGCCGTGCAGCACGCCGGGCCGACCGCCGGTCAGGCTGGCGCAATGCTGCATCTTCTCGTCCACGCCCTTGCCGCCGGCCTCGACGCCGATGATCCGAACGTCCTTGTCGTCAAGGAACGGATAGAACAGGCCCATCGCGTTCGACCCGCCGCCGATCGCGGCGACCAGCGTGTCGGGCAGGCGGCCCTCGCCCTCCTGCTCGGCCATCTGCCAGCGCACCTCCTTGCCGATCACCGACTGGAAATCGCGCACCATCTCCGGATAGGGGTGCGGCCCCGCCACCGTGCCAATGCAGTAGAAGGTGTCGTGCACATTGGTCACCCAATCGCGCAGCGCGTCGTTCATCGCGTCCTTCAGCGTGCCGCGGCCGCTGGTCACCGGCACCACCTCGGCCCCCAGAAGCTTCATGCGAAAGACGTTCGGCGCCTGACGCTCGACATCATGGGCGCCCATGTAGACCACGCATTTCAGCCCGAACTTGGCGCAGACCGTGGCGGTGGCCACGCCGTGCTGGCCGGCGCCGGTCTCGGCGATGATCCGGGTCTTGCCCATCCGGCGGGCCAGGATGATCTGGCCCAGCACGTTGTTGATCTTGTGCGCGCCGGTATGGTTCAGCTCGTCGCGTTTCATGTAGATCTTGGCGCCGCCCAGATGCTCGGTCAGCCGCGAGGCGTGATAAAGCGGGCTGGGCCGGCCGACGTAGTTCTTCCACAGATCATCCATCTCGGCCCAGAAGGTCGGATCGGTCTTGGCAATCTCGAATTCCGCCTCAAGCGCCAGGATCAGCGGCATCAGCGTCTCGGACACGAAGCGCCCGCCGAAGATGCCAAAGCGGCCCTGCTCGTCCGGGCCGGACATGAAGGAATTGATCAGATCGTCGGCCATGGTCTTTCTCCCGCGTTACAACACGCGTTTATAGCCCTTGCGGGATTGCGTAAAGCCGAGCCGTGCATAGACGGCATGCGCCCGGATCCGGCTGGCACCGGTGGTCAACTGCATCACCAAGGCGCCCCGGGCGCGGCCGCGCAACCGGGGTCATCGCCGCGCCGCCGCGACGAAGGCGCGGATAAGCCCCGCGTCCTTCACCCCCGGCGCGCTTTCCACCCCCGAGGCCACGTCGACCTGCCGCGCCCCGGTCAGGCGCACGGCCTCGGCCACGTTGGCAGGCGTCAACCCGCCGGCCAGCATCCAGGGAAGTTGCCATGTCCGCTCGGCGATCAGCCGCCAGTCAAAGGCGACGCCATTGCCGCCGGGCAGCACCGCGCCCTTTGGCGGCTTGGCATCGACAAGGATCTGATCGGCCACCTCCTCGTATTCGGCAAGCATCGCCAGATCCGCGGCACTCGACAGCCCCACCGCCTTCATCACCGGCAGCCCGTAGCGGGCGCGCAATTCGACCACCCGCGCGGCGCTTTCGCGGCCATGCAGCTGCAACATGTCAAGCGGCACCTGATCGAGGATTTCGTCCAGCTCCGCGTCCGAGGCATCCACGACAAGCGCCACCTTCGCCAGCCCCACCGGCGCCGCCAGCGCCAGGTTGCGCGCGGTGGCCGGAGCGACATAGCGCGGCGATCTGGCAAAGAAGTTGAGGCCGATATAAGCCGCCCCCGCCGCATGGCAGGCCTCGACATCCTCGGGCCGGGTCAGGCCGCAGATCTTCACGCGCGTGGTCATGGCAGAGCCTTACGCCGCCAAGCCCGGATTGGGAAGAGGCCGGGCGATGGCGCAAAGTCCCACCATGGCACAGCTTCCCCAGGGGCGACGCGGCGGCCCCTCCTTGTCTTCATCTTGGCGAAAATACTCCGGGGGTGCAGGGGGCAGGGCCCCCGCCGCCGCCGCGCCGCACCGCCGAACCCGACCCGACCGGCGCGACGAAAAAGGGCCGCCCCGAAGGGTGACGCATTCCGTTTGGTGGGATACGCCCACCAAGGCAATGTGCGCTGAGGCGACACTTCCAGAATCGCCCAGTCGGCTATTTGTCGACTGGGCTCAAGTCGATTTTGAACCGCTGGGTCGGATGCCCGCCAAGAGAGGCTGGCGCTCGGAACTGCTCAACAAAAATGCCACCGTTGCGCTCAATGACCCGACGAGAGGCCGTGTTGTCCGGAGTGCAGGTGAGCTCAACGGTCTTCAGTCCGACGCGTTTGGCTTGTTTCAGCATTGCTGCAAGCGCGCGCGTCGCCAATCCCAGTCCACGCTTCTCGGGTATCACCCCGTAGCCGATATGCCCCAGGCAGGTTTGGGGAAGCTCGTCGGTGCCGGGCTGCCATCTCAACGATATCTGACCAGCGAAGCCTCCACTCCAGATCCAGCGGGTGCAGTTTGGGAGGCGTGGAACCCGACTGCCATCAGGGAGCGTGATGCGGTGATCTCCGGGCGATTCCGCGTTTAGTGCTGCCAGAAAAGCATCTGGATCATCGCGAATCTCGGCAAGTCTTTCGCCCGTATTCTTCAGCCCTTGCAGATTGTCGGGCGACCACCCGCGTTCATGCGCCGCCAGGAACTCAATCAAATGCAGGCGATCTGGAACCAGAAGTTCGAAAGGGACATGGAGGGTGTTGTTCAAATCGCACTCGGTTTCCTGTTCGCACCACGGAATCTATATCCCACCATGCGCGTCTTCAACTCGGCTTGCTCCAGCTCCGATCGAGCTTCGCACCAACCTTGGTGTTCGCATAGAGCCAGGGTCGATAGAGGATCCGGTAGAGGTTGGGCACCTCGGTCGCGCCGCTCTTGCGGCGAACATACGCATCGACACCAAGCCTCATCGCAGGCGTCTTCTTCTCAGGACGGCGCCGCGATCGGTGGGGGACCTCAATGAGATCGTCCGTCCCCGGGAACTCGAGGGGCCGGACCCTCATTTTCGGTCGTGAGAAGCTCTCCCCGTCGTCGTATGGCGATGCGTAAGGCCGGGGTTCGAAGAAGTTGTAATGCACCCGGTAGATGTTGAGGAGCGAGACCAGCGTCTTCGGATTGAAGATCGCCCCCTGGATGAATGTCCCGCCCATCCGTGCACCTCCACTCCCGGCACGATCGGCCATGCTGATCCGCTCGCGCAACGAGTTCATGAATGTCGAAGCGCCCTGCAGGGTTGCCTTGTAGATGTGCGCGGCGATCTCTTCCCGGATCTCGTCGTCCAGAAGGCTGACATCTGTATCGAACCGAAGCTTTTTCAGGCCATACCGAAGCCACGGATTCGCGAGTGGGAAGCCAACCACTTTGTCGATCTCGCCACTTGCCTGGCTTGGCGATTTCACCCAGAGCGCCGGGAATATGGAGTTTCGGTAGTTCGAGATGGGAAAGGGTATCTTCTTGCCGTCTTCCCCGCGCGTCGCGCTTTCCATTTTCTCCGCGATGAAGGCCCGCGTTATGGTTTCCGCATCCATGTCCAGATCGAAACGCCCATCATACAAACCGGCTTCGTGGAAAGTCCGCCGGTCCTTGCGGTATTTCTTCACCTTTCCGAGCCTCTCGGGCTTCGTGGCCTTCTTGTTGAAGGTCATCGCGAGCCAGGTGAATCGATTGGCTTTGACCTCGTCGTGGAAGATGTGTGGCAGGATCGCCGGAAGCGTCGCCTCTTGCTCGGTCGTCAGGACGATGGGCCCGGGCGGGAGCATCTCCTTCACCAAGGTGAAATGGGCGGCCTTGGTGTAGATGTCCCGGGTCGTCATTCCGCGGAATGACCCACGCGTCCGCTCAAGGTCCTCTGGAAAGCCGAACCAGTCCTGCGCAATCTCCCGGATGGGCGCGATCGCGTCGTCGACCCGTTGTGAGAGCGCATTCCAGGCAACTTTCTCGGCTTTTGTCTTCCGCGGAATCTTGCGGCGGGCGGTCGCCCTGAACGCCTCGAGTTCGTTAATTGTTCCATCCCGGATGATCACATAGCCCCTCGTCGATCAGCGCTTTTCATGGCACGCTGGGTTCTGACCGAGGCGCGGGACGGGAGAGCGAGATGCTGATCAAGCTTCACAGCCAAGCAACGACGAC
>CAJYAD010000009.1 GCA_913064775.1 uncultured Albidovulum sp.
GTCGTCGTTGCTTGGCTGTGAAGCTTGATCAGCATCTCGCTCTCCCGTCCCGCGCCTCGGTCAGAACCCAGCGTGCCATGAAAAGCGCTGATCGACGAGGGGCTATGTGATCATCCGGGATGGAACAGATATATCCCGCCGGGGGCGGTGGATATCGCGAAACCAGGGCACCGGCTTGGAATCGTCGCCCCTTCCGGCCAATTCGGATCTGCGCGTGGCGCGTTTCCCGCCACGGTCCGTGCGGCGGTCGTCTTCTGCGCCAAGCGGTTTCACATTTAGTCAGCAAGTCTCGCAGACCGATTCGAATCGGTCCGCGTTGCGATCGGCGCGAAAGAGTGTTTCCGGATTTCGCACAATATCTGAATTTTGGGATCTTCTAATCGCATTGGATTACAGCACTACACCTATAAATTGTAATCGCCACCAAAAATCCGAAATGACTCACGCCGGCGTGATCGGGGCGGTAAGGTGACAGGAAGATGGCAAGATTGTGTCATTCAGATTATCTGAGAGATTTAAGCGATGACTAATTTTCAGACTCTCGCATTCGCGGTAGTATTTGGTTGCCTGGCGAATGCGTCTCAAGCCGCTGTGGTATATTACAATACCTATGCGACGGGTGAAGACCTCGGGTCGACCAATTTAGCCCAGGTCGAGTTGACCGACAGCGGTTCGGACATGATCTTCAAGATCACCGACACGCTGTCGGCCTACCCGTCCAGCTTCATCAACACCCTGGGGCTGGATTACACCGGGTCGTCGCTGCTTTCGCTTAGCTTCGGCAATTATTCCGGCGTGACGCCCCTGTCTTTAACGCTTGACGGCACGCCGCCGCCGGGCAACCCCTACAACCTTGTCATCGCGTGGAACACCAGCAACGCGGTTGGTGGGGTCTATCGGCTGAATCCCGGTGAATATTCGGGCTTCACTATCTACAACGCCAACATTTCCGATTTCGATTTCTCGAACGGGGCGACGCAGATCCATGTGAACGCCACGGCGAACGGCAATTCGACGAAATACACCACACCTGTTGCGCCGGTTCCGCTGCCGGCAACCGGCCTGCTGATGATCGGCGGCCTTGCAGGCCTTGCCGCCTTGAAGCGGCGGCGCAAGCCGGCCTGAACGGCCCGGACCTGATCTTAGATGACGCCCGGCCACGCGCCGGGCGTTGTCATTTGGCCCGGACGTCCTGCCCCGTTCCCAGCCCAAGCGCCACATGCAGGGAGATGAAATCCGTCGCATAGGCGCGCCGCGTCTGGGCAAGGCTGGAGCGCGCATCCGCGATCGCGCGCTCGCGGTCCAGAAGATCCAGAACCGTCACGTCGCCATGGCTGTCCAGCAATTCGCGCGAAAGCGTCAGCGCCTCGGTGTTCAGCGACACCGCATAGGACGCCATCGCCACCGCCCGGCGCGAGGCCGAGACCGAGGCCAGAGCGGTCGAGACCTGCTCGACCCCCGACAGCACCGCCAACCGCCACGCCTGATAGGCCTGATCCGCCCGTGCCTGCGCCACATTCACATTGGCCGCCAGTCCTGGCTGGTTGAACAGCGGCAGAACCAGACCCGCACCCAAGGATTGGCTGCCTTTCAAGGCGCCGTCGAAGGGGGCGACGATCTGCCCGGACAAGGTCAACGAGGGATAACGTGCGGCCTCGGCTACGTTCACGTCGCTTACCGCCGCCGCGTAATTGCGTTCGGCCTGGCGGATATCGGGGCGGCGGCGCACCAGATCGGCGGGTACCCCCAGCGCGGCCTGACCCCGGGGCAGGGGCTGCGTGCCAACACCGCGCAAGTCGATGTTCAGCGCCCCTGCCGGCACCCCGAGCAGCGTGGCGATCCGCGACGACTGCTTTACGATCTGGGCACTGATCTGCGGGATCTGGGTCTCTGTCTGGGCGATCAAGGCCTGGCTGCGCAGCTTGTCCAGCTTGGTTGCGGACCCTGCGGACAAGAGCGTCTCGATCCCGTGCAGGGTGCGCCGACGCGAGGCCAGATCGCTGTATTGCTGACGCAGACTCGCCTGATAGAAACGCAGGTCGATATAGTCCTGCGCAAGGTTCTGAAGCAGCGTCAGCCGTGCGTTCTGCACCCCGTAGCCCGCCGCCTGCAGGCGCTCCATCGCCGCCTCGGCCCGCGACCGTGCCCCGGGGGAAAGCGAAAGCCCCAGCGCGCCGGCCGTCTCATCCACGCTGGTCCCGCTGCCCTTTTGCACCGACAGGTTCAGATTGCCCGCGACCGTGTTGCCAGCGCTGCGCGACAATGCCTCGGCCTCGGCCAGACGTGCCTTGGCCTGCGCCATCGTCACGCTATCGGACAAACCGCGGGCGATCAGCTGGTTCAACACCGGGTCATGGAAGCTCTTCCACCAATCCTGCTGGTCGGCGGGAACCACGGGCAAGGGGGCCAGACGCGCGTAGCGGTCCGGCAGTTGCATTGTCGGGCTGTGATAGACCTGCCCGATCGAACAGGCCGAAAGGGCGACCACCAGCGGGCCTACGCGCGTCAGCGCGGCCACGGGGCCCCCGCCCCATCGCGAAATCCGTCGTTCCATTGTCCTGCCCCGGCCGTTTTCGGCTCTCGGTTTCGTGCCTCACCGCCATTCGTGGCGGATGGTAACAAATATGTTATCCGATTTTTCCCAAAATTTGCAGTGTTTTGTCGCGTGGCTGCCAAGAGACCGCCGCCGGGGTGATGCGAATGCCACGCCACGCAAAGGGGGCACCCCGCCACCCCGTGCCACCCCGTGCCGTTCGACAAAAGGCGCCTACTCGCGGAATGCCTTGTCGAAATAGACCACCAGCGGATGCAGAAGATAGGCCATCGGACTGCGCGATCCGGTCTCGATGAAGGCTTCGGCGGGCATGCCCGGCACCAGTTTCTGACCCGGTTCCAGCTTGGCCAGCCCCGCCTTGTCGGGCTCGATCGTCGCGGCGTAGTAGCTTTGATGGGTGGTCGGGTCGGTCAGCACATCGGCCGAGATGCGGGTCAGCTTTCCCTCGATCGGAGCCGAGGTGCGCTGATCGAAAGCCGGAAAGCGAAGCGAGACTTTCTGTCCCAGATGGATGTCGTCGATATGGGTTCCGTCGACGCGGGCCTGTACCACCAGGGGCTGATTTTGCGGGATGATATACATCAAAGGAGCGGCCGGCTGCACCACAGAATTCACAGCGAAGACCTTGGAATCATAGACAATTCCAGACACTGGCGCGCGGATTGCCAGACGTGACAGCGTGTCCTTCAGCGACAGGCGCTTCTCCGACAGCTCGACCTCCTTGTACTGGATGTCGCGCAGTTGGCTCATCGCCTCTTCGCGCCGCTTGGTAGTCAGTTGCAGCTTTTGAATTTCGTTCGCGGCGATCTGGCCCTTGAGATCGGCGATCTTGGCCTGCAACTGCGCCACCTGGGCCAGCAATATCTCGCGCTTGGTGCGCAGGTCCAGCACCCGCGAGCTTTGCGCAAGGCCCTGTTTCAGCAACGTCTGCTGATCGACCAGCGCGGTCTCGATCAACCCGGCCTGACGCCCGACCGAGGCCAGCTCAGCCTGGGTGCCACTGACCCGGTTGTTGACCTGCGCGTTCTGCTCGTCGATCAAGCCGACCTGTTGGGTCAGCGCCTCAAGCCGCGCCTTGTACAGCGTCCGTTCGCTCTCCATCTGGCCGGCAAAGCCTGAATCACCGCGAACCCATTCCGGCAGGGTCCCGATCGAGGCCAGGTCCTTCAACCCGTCGCGTTCGGCGCGAAGGCGGGCCCGGCGCGCGGCCAGTTCGCGCAATTGCCCCTCGACGATCGCCAGTTCCGACCGGGTGCGGCTGCCGTCGAGCGTTAACAGAAGCTGCCCGGCCTTCACCCGGCTGCCATCCTGCACCAGGATCTTGCCGACCACACCGCCCTGCGGGTGTTGCACCACCTGCCGGTTCGATTCCACCTCGATCCGGCCCGGGGCGACGACCGCACCGGCGATGCGCGCCTGCACCGCCCAGAGGCCAAACCCGCCGAACAAGATAGCCACCGCCAGCACACCGACCGCTGTCGGCCAAGCGGCGCCCCAGACCGGTTCGGGCGGCGCCGCGGCTTCCGGCTCTGGCAGGCGGCGCGGAGGTTGGCCCCGATCGCGCGGGGCGGGCGGCACACCGGCAGGCAAAGCCTTGGGGGGCTGTCGCCCCGCGCCTTGGCCCCCCGGGTCTTGGCCTTCGGTGGGTTGGCCTTCAGAGGACGGGCTCTGCGCGGATTGGCCTTCGGTGGATTGGCCTTCGGCTTCGGGCAAGGGGCCGGGCGCCGAGACGGAGGCAGCGGCCCCGGGCTTGGCCTCTTGCGCGGCCGGATCCTCGGCCCGGCCGGGCGCGCGGGCGTCCTGAATGCGGGCGCGCACTCCCTGTCCCGCGGCGGTCTCGGCCTGCGCCAGCTTGCGCGTTACGCGGTCGCCGACGCGGACGGCCTTGGGCAGCGCCTCTGGCCGGGCCTCTTTGGCAGAGTCTTCCGGGATGTCCGATTTGGGCGGCTCGCGCCGCTCCGCAGGCTTGTCCCCGCCATTGCTGCTGCCCCGGATCAGCCGAAATCGCGTCATTCCACGCCCCCCTGCGCACGCGATGCGGCCTGCACCGTCGCCTGAACGACAGACGCGTTCTGCAACACCTTGGACAGCACCTCGTCGCGCGGACCTGCCGCCTTGATCTGCCCGCCCTCCATCACCAGAAGCACGTCGCAGGCGACGATCGCCATCGGACGATGCGTCATGATGATGACCGCCCGGCCCTCTTCCTTGGCCTGCACCACGGCGCGGTTCAGCGCCTCGGATCCGTCGGAATCGAGGGCCGAGTTCGGCTCATCCAGCAACAGAAGCTGGGGATTGCCGTAAAGGGCGCGGGCCAGCGCGATCCGCTGGCATTGCCCCCCCGACAGGCGGCTTCCGTTGCCGTCAAGCCGGGTGCCGTAGCCCTCGGGCAATTTCAGGATCATCTCATGGGCATTGGCCCGCGTGGCGGCCTCGATCACGGCTTCCGAGTCCGGGTTGATCGCCATGCGCGCGATATTTTCGGCCACGGTCCCCGTGAACAGTGTCACATACTGCGGCAGATAGCCGATATGGCGCCCCAGGTCTTCGGGTTCGTACTGGTCCAGCGTGGCGCCGCCCAGCCGGATCTCGCCCGATGCCGGGGGCCAATAGCCCAGCAGCGCGCGCGCCAGCGTCGACTTGCCCATACCGCTGGCGCCGATCACCGCCAACGCCTGACCCGGCATGATCGAGAAGGAGATATTCGTGATCAGCGGCGCGCGGCGTCCCGGCGCCACCACCGACAGCCCGCGCACGTCCAGCCGCGCCTCGGGCACCGGCAGTCGGGTCAGCTTGGGGAAGACCGGCGTCGCGGCAAGGTATCGCCCGAGCGAGACCCAGGCGGTGCGCGCCTTTTGCAGCATCGGCCATTGTCCGATCGCCTGTTCCACCGGCGCCAGCGCCCGGCCCAGCATGATCGAACTGGCCACCATCGCGCCCGCGGTGATCTGATTCTGCAGCACCAGATAGGCCCCAACCGCGAGCATCGTCGATTGCAGGTAGAGCCGGAAGGTCTTGGTCGCGGTGGTGAAGCTGCCTGTCCAGTCAGAGGCGGCAAGGGATTGGCGCAACGCCTCGCTGCGCTGGCCCAGCCAGCGTTGCTGGATCGTCCGCCGCATGCCCTGGGTCATCACCACCTCGGCGCCGCTACGCGCCTGTTCGGCGAAGTGATGGGCCTGGGCCTGGGCGCTTTGCGCCTCGCGCACCTTGCGCGCCGTCAGCAACTGGTTCGCGATGCCAATGGCCACCAGCACCAGCCCGCCCGCCACCGCCGTCGCCCCCAGCAGCGGGTGAAAGATGAATATCGCCGCAATGAAAAGCGGCGACCAGGGAAGGTCCATCATCGCCAGCAGAACCGGCGAGGACAGCAGCCCCTGCACCGCGTCGATGTCGCGCAGCGCGCTGGTCGGGGCGGCGCGTTCCGAGGGGATCTGCGTGCGCCGCAGCGCCGCCTCGAAGACGCGGGCGTCCAGCGCGGTCTGGAACCGCGCGCCGACCCGGCCCATCAGCCGGCCGCGGGCATAATCGATCACCCCCATCAGCAGGAACAGCCCGGTGACCAGCAGGAAAAGCGCGGTCAGCGTCTCCATCGAGCGCGAGGCAAGCACCCGGTCGTAGACCTGCAGCATGAAGAGCGAGCCGGTGAGCATCAGCAGGTTGACGAAGATCGAAAAAACGAAGGCGGCAGCGATCAGCCTGCGGCCCCGCCCCCGGGCGGCTCTGAGTTCGGCAATCCCGGAGCGGGGTATCGATGTTGCTGTCGCCACTGTCTCGATGCCTTTTGAACCAGTCATTTCCGGTGGCGCAATTTTGTACCAACAAAGCCTAATTTCACGCAAAAGGGAAGAAAAACCCGCCACCCACCGCGCGGACCGGCGGGATCATGCAGCGCAAACCGGCGGTGGCCCGCCTACGGCCCCCGCCCGCGCCCTCGGTCGGAAGGCGGGGCCAGGCGGCCAGGCGTTTCCGTGGCCGGCCTTTCCAAATTGAGATTCGTACCCGCAGGTGCTAGGGTTCTTCATATTGATTATTTTTTCGACGCCACATCAGGCGCCTTCCATGTTGCTTTATTCTTTTCAGAGGTCATCAGCCCGTGTCTCTAGCGAATGATTTTGTCCATCCGCCAACCGGCCTCGCGGCCTTCAGGGGATGGGGTATATTCTGGTTCATCGTCGCGGTCGTCGGCGCGGCCTTCTACTTTCAGACCGGGCTTGAAGCCCTGTTCCAGGCCTGGGGGACGCCGGAATACAGCCACGGGCCGCTGATCCCGGTGCTGTCGCTCTTCCTTTTCCTGCGTCAGCTCAAAACCGTGCCGATCAACAATGCCCCGGTGACCGACCGCGTGCCGGGGGTGATGGTGCTGATCTTCGCCTTGCTGCTTGGCGGCGTCGGCCGGATGATCCAGATCCCCGATTTCGCGGCCTATGCGATCATCCTGTGGGTGGGGGGGCTAATCCTGCTCTCCTTCGGTTGGCGCGACGGGCGCCAGTTCTGGCCGCCGGTGCTGCATCTGGTCTACATGCTGCCGCTGCCGGGCGTCCTTTATTACGGGCTGTCGACCTATCTGCAGGGTGTGTCTTCGGAACTGGGCGTGTGGATGCTGCGGCTGATCGACGTGCCGGTCTATCTGGAAGGCAACATCATCGACCTCGGGGTCTACAAGCTGCAGGTGGCCGAGGCCTGTTCCGGGCTGCGCTATCTGTTCCCGATCCTGTCGTTTTCCTACATTTTCGCAGTGCTCTATCGCGGGCCGATGTGGCACAAGGCGATCCTTCTGGTGTCGGCGGTGCCGATCACGGTGTTCATGAACTCGGTTCGCATCGCAGTTGCCGGGGCCGTGGTTGACCATTTCGGGCTTTCGTTCGTCGAGGGGGTCACCCACTTCATGGAAGGCTGGGTGATCTTCGTCACCTGCGTGCTGATCCTGTTTTCGCTGGCATGGCTGCTGTTGCGGCTGCATCCCGACAAGCCCAGCCTCGTCGGGGCGCTCGATCTGGAGACCGCGGGTCTGGGCCCGCAGTTCCGCCGGATCGGGCTGGTGCGTCCGTCGACCGCGCTGATCGGCATCGCCCTGCTGGTCGCCGCGCTGGCCGCGACCTGGCAGGCGATCCCGCCACGCCAGCTGTCGCAGGTCCAGCGAGAGCCCTTCTACCTGTTCCCGCGCCAGTTGGGCGACTGGTCGGTCGGCCAATCGGACCGCCTCTCGCCAGATATTGCGCGCATTCTGGCCGCGGACGATTACATCTCGGCCCCGCTGACGCGCCCCGGCACGGAGCAGTCCGTGGACCTGTTCATCGCCTGGTATCATAATCAGATGAAGGGCGGGACCCATTCGCCCACCGTCTGCCTGCCCGGTGCGGGATGGGAAATCGCCAGCCTGGAAACCATCAGCGTGTCCAAGGATCTTGGCCTGACCCGGCCCTTTACCCTGAAGCGGGCGATCATCCAGAAAGGGGTTGAGCGCATGCTGGTCTACTATTGGTATGACCAGCAGGGGATCAATACGGCCTCGTCCTATTATGCCAAGCTGACCTTGACCAAGGCCAAGGTTCTGACCGGGCGCAGCGACGGGGCGCTTGTGCGGCTGATCACGCCGATCGGATCGACCAATGACGTGGCACCGGCCGAAGCTCGGCTGCAAAGCGCGCTTCGGGCGGTGATCAAGCCGCTGTCACGCTTTGTGCCGAACTGACCGGCGGCAGGGTGAACGACTGGAGACAAGGCCCGGCGCGATAGACGGCGGCGGGCGTTGGGTCCTTGGCGTGAAGCGCCCCGCATGGCCCGCGCGATGCGTTTCGACGACACGGACCCAATGCCGCCGACAGGTCGCGGCCGGTGGACGCGGCCCGTCTCTTGCCTTCCGAGGATTATCGGGAATGAGCGCGAATGGCGGCTTTGACCAACCACCCACAGGTTCAGATTCCTGCGCAGAACGGGGGCCAAGCGGTCCGCGCCCGGCGTTGGCTTTGACAATCTGCTACCAGTATTGGCGGTTTACTGCCGGGTTTACCTACCAGATATTGAGAATATTGCGCGATTGTGACACCGATAAAACATTCCGTACCTTTCTAAGTCTTGCCGTTTTCAAGCCATCTGGTAGCCCGAATCTCACAGCTTTGTTACCTGCAGGGAAGCCCCTCGCATATTGCGGGAGTAAGTAGAACGAGGCGGAGCGATAATGTCCGATACCGATCTTCTGAAGAACCTGTCCGCAGGTGAAGGCCTGACCGATCCCACGCTGGCCTATGGCCTGACCGGAGTTTCGGACTACGGCACGCAGATGCCGTTCCTCGACATCGCGCATATGATGCGGCCCTGGATCGGGCACACGGCCACCCAGTGGAACGGGATGACGACGCAGCAGCTGGACGACGGCGGGTATCTCGACGCGAATGGCTGGCCCACCCATATTCCGGATGGCCTGAGCTCGATCGGCACGATCTGGGCCTGGGGCGGCGCCGATCAGGCAGGTACCACGGCGGCGGAATCGCGCGCCGGCACCTATGTGCTGACCTATGAAGGCGAAGGCACGATCAAGATCGGCCTCAATGCTCAGGTGATCAGCTCCGAGCCCGGCAGGATCGTGTTCGCGAACCCCACCGGAACCCAGATGGCCATGTCGATCACCTCGACCGACCCGAACGGGACCGGGGACTACATCCACAACGTCTCTATCGTGAACGAGAAATACGAGGGGCTCTATCAGGCCGGCGAGATCTTCAATCCCGATTGGTTGTCGGTCGTCGAGGATGCGCGAGAGCTGCGCTACATGGACTGGATGCGCACCAATAGTTCATCGATCTCAGACTGGGCCGATCGCCCGCAGCTCGAGTCCGCGACTTGGCAGGACAAGGGCGTGCCGGTCGAGGTGATGGTTCAATTGGCAAACCAGACCGGCACCGACCCCTGGTTCAACATTCCCGCCAAGGCGACCGACACCTATGTCCAGAGCTTCGCCACCTATGTCCGCGACCACCTCGATCCCGGTTTGACGGCCCATGTGGAATATTCCAACGAGGCCTGGAACTGGATGTTCTCGCAAACCAAATGGATGGAGGCGCAAGCCAAGGAACTGTGGGGCACCGACAGGGTCAACGGCGGCCCGCCTCCGGGCAATCTCGACTATTACGCGATGCGGGCAACCCAGGTCGCCGAGATCTGGGATCAGACCTTCGCCGATCAGGCGGCATCGCGTGTCGATAACGTGCTTGGGGTCCAGAATGGTTCCTGGTGGTGGCTGGAAAACCGCATCCTGAACGGTGAGGTTTGGCAGGCCAACGACCCCGGACATTTCGTTTCCCCGGCGTCGGTCTTCGACTCGGTCGCGGTCACTACCTATTTCGGCCAGGCGATCATGGCCGACAGCGGCCTTCGGGCCGACCTTCTTAACGCGATCTCCGATCCGAACGTGGATGCAAGCGCCTGGCTGACGCAGCAGATGAACGATCCCTCGGTCTGGTCGTCGATCCCCGATATCGAATCCAGATGGGCCGCGATCAAGAGCGTGACCGATCCGGCCGGCCTAAAACTGATCGCATATGAGGGCGGTCAACACATCCAGCAAGCCTATGCGCTGGGGACGATGACGTCGGATCAAGTCACCGACCTGACCCATTTCCTTACCGACTACATCCGCGGCGATGACATGGCGAACCTCTATCAGCAGCTCTGGGACGCCTGGGCCCAGGTCAGCGACGGCCCGTTCATGCAATACGGAGATGTTCAGGCACCTTCCAAATGGGGGTCCTGGGGGGTCCTCAGCGCACTTGGCGACGTCAACCCGCGTGCGGAACTGCTGAACGAACTGAACCAGACCGAGCAATCGTGGTTCGGTGACGGGGGCGGGTCGCAGTATCAGCAGGGCGTCATCAAGATCGCCAGTGATGCCGGCGAGGTGCTGACCGGCACCGCCAAGCAGGACTTCCTGGTCGGAGGCACGGGCAACGACACCTTCGTCGCCGGGGCCGGCAATGACGGGATCAATGGCCAAGGCGGCAACGACACGCTTGTGCTGTCGGGTGCGCCGGGCCAGTACACCATCACCGCCGACGGGCCGGGCTATGCCGTGACCGGGGCGGATGGCACCGATTACGTCGTCGGCGTCGAAAGCTTCCACTTCGCCAATGGCGAGACGCTGACCCTCAACGAATTCCTGGGCGGCGATGCGGCGGCCTCGGCAGGTACCAGCACCGACACGGCTGTGCCCCAAAGCGCACCGGCGGAATCCACCACCGAGACGACGGCGGGCGGACCCGTGATCGTGGACCATCAGGGAAGCGTGGCCGATGGAAGCGGCGGTGAGGCCGTCATCATCGCCGACACTCCGGACAGCCGCGGCGTGAACATCGACGCGATCAACGCGTGGTCGCAGCTGGGTGGCGAACTGGGCCTGCGCGACAGTGGAAGCACGGGCTATGTCGTGGCGGAGAAGGGCGCTTCGGTCATCATCGACGGCCAGGATGTCGGGGCCAGCTACTGGAGCCTTCAAGAGGACAGCGCCTCGAAAGGCGGGGCGCCGCTGACCGGCAGCGCGCAGACCACCACGCAGCTTCTCGGCTCAATCCTGACCAATACGCATGACATCACCATGACCTCGGCCGGCGATCGATTCATCGGCGGCGGCGCGGCTGAACAGGTCTCGGGCGGGGACGGCAACGACTACATCGCCGGAAACGACGGGAACGACGTGCTGCTCGGCGGTGCTGGCAATGACACGTTGCTGGGCGGTGCCGGTGACGACACGCTTTCGGGCGGCGCGGGCAACGACCTGATCAACGGCGGCGACGGCAACGATCAACTGCTGCTTCAGGGCACGGCCACTGATTATCAGCTTACCTCTCAATCTGATGGCAAATACCTGCTTGAGGGCGTGGCGCTGGACGGCATGGACATAATCGAGAATGTCGAAAGCTTCCACTTCGCCGACGGCGCCGTCATGACCCTCGGGGCGCTTCTGGATCAATCGACCCAGACGCTCGCCGTCGAACAAGAGGCGACCGGCCCGCTGACCGTCGCGCTGAAGGGGGATGTCGTGCAATCGCCCGATCTGCGCGACATGGCGCTCGAACTCGCGTCGGACGCCGGTGTCGTGGTGGACAGCGTCAACCCCTGGTCGGCGCTCGGCAAATCGCTTGGCCTGACGGTCACCCACGACCTTGCCTTCGTGGTGGCCGAGAAGGGCGTGACCGCGGATTTCGGCGGCACCAACGTCGGTGCCAATTACTGGAGCCTGCAGAACAATGTCGCCGTGAGGGACGGCGAGGCCCTCAGCGTGGACGCGCAGGACACCACCAAGGCCCTTGGGTCGGTGGTCGTCAACGCGGCATCGCTGACCCTGACGGAAGGCAATGACATCTTTCACGGCAGCGGCGCGGCCGACGTGATCTATGGCGGCAGCGGCAATGACGTTCTTGACGGGCGGGGCGGCAATGATCAGCTGATCGGCGGCAACGGCAACGACTGGATCATCGGCGGCGGCGGCGACAACCAGCTGACCGGCGGCGCCGGGCGTGATCGCTTTGTCATCGGTCCGCAGGATGGGCATGACGTGATCACCGATTTCTCGGTGGACGATACGCTGGATCTGCGCGCACTGAAGCTGACATCCATCGATGCGGCAAGAGAGATGATGTCGACCGATCCGCATGGCGATCTGCAGTTCACCCATGTTGACACGAGTGTCGTCTTCGAGGGCCTGCACGAGACCGATCTGTCCTGGATGAGCCTGCTTACCTGACCGCGAAAGAGGGCGCCGGGCGCGGCGGCGTCCCGGCGTGCCCCGGCCTGATCGGCCGGGGCAAGATCACTGTCCGATGACCTTCAGGAAGGCCTGTCCAAATCGCACCCGAATTGCCGGGCGGTAATGGCCGTCGGACGTATAGGCCTCGGGGTCTGTCGGATCCTGGTCGTCGACGGTGGCGACATAGCGAATACGCTCTGCCGTGAGCGTCGGCCTCAGCAGGGCGGCAAGATCCGGCTTGCCCTGCACCTGCACCAGAACGACCACAGGTATCTGACCGTCCTGGCGCGCGATCCTGGCGAATTCCCCGACCATGCGGCGCAGGATTTCGCCATAGGGAAGATGCGCGCCGTCAGGATCCGCCAGCAGGCGCTCTTTGGTGGCCGCAATGGATTTCACCGCGACCGACCTGCGCACCAGCCGGGCAAAGGGCGAAATGTCGAGCCAGGGCAATCCGAAGGTTTCGGGCATGTAGAAGGCATCCACATCGCGCAATTGCCCGCGCCAGGCGCGGGCCGTGAAAGAGGACGGCGCCTGCAGGATCGCGCGTTCCTGCGCGGCGCTCTCCACCAGCGGTTCGATCCGCGTCAGCCCGCCCCCCGCCGCGGGCAGGAATACCGGATAGGTGAACGGCGACGGCTGCTCGAACATCCATGTCTGGTTGCTGAGAGTCGCCATGCCGGGCACGCTGGAAGACAGGATGCCGAACACGGCGACGTCGCCTTTGCGCCGGTTCGGCCGATCGTCCAGAAACATCGCGAAAGTTGCGTTCGGCGGCGCGGCCGGGCCGGCGTGAAGGTCGACGACAAGGTTCGGGTCCAGCTTGTTGGCGGCCTCGAGTACATGGTTCACGAAGGACATGCTGTAGCCACGGATCTCAGGCCTTGCCGGGTCTTCCCCGGCAAAGCGTTTCGCGGATTTTCGCATCATCGCGTCCCGCCACGCGACGTCGAACAGATTCCCCGGCGTTCCGGGATGCGCGACCCAGTTCTTCAACTTGCCCGGAACGCTGAAACCGTAATCGAAGAATTGTACAAGTTTGGCGCCCGCCCCGCCGCGTCCTTGCAGAAGTCCCAGGGCGCCAGCCACCGCGACATCCAGCAAAGCGAGGCAGGCAATCGTCGCGATCAGGGATTTCAGAAGCTTCGGCATGGGATGGGGCTCATTCCGCCTAGAATTGGAAATAGATGAAAGCGGATGTCGTGGTGGTCGCTCCGAAGGCCAGCAGGTAGACCATTCCCGCATAAAGCGCGCCGCGCAGCGTTATCGCCCACCCCGCGTAGAAGGTCGGGCCGAGGCGCTCGATCAAGGCATCCCACAGGAACAGGCCGGCAATCGCCAGAACGGTCGGCACCGGCAGCTTCGGGATCGACAGCGCCGAGAATTGCGCCACGCCGATATGCATGAGGCTTTGCGTGAACTGCCCGACCTGCCCCAGAGACTCGGCGCGAAACAGCAGCCAGCCGTAGCTGACCACCTGGAAGAACAACACAATCGCCACAAGGCGCTTCAGCCTTCCCGCCCATCGAACATGTGGCCGCTCAAAACCGTCGCGGACGGTCGCCAGGGGCGAGCCTTGGCGGCCGAAAAAGGCGCGGTGCAATGTCAAAAGCAACCCCTGGTAGGCGCCCCAGGCGACGTAATGCCAAGCCGCGCCGTGCCAAAGCCCGCCCAACACCATGGTCGCCATCAGGTTGCGGTAGGTCTTCCACCGACCTTTCCTGTTCCCGCCAAGCGAGATGTAGAGGTAATCGCGCAGCCAGCTCGACAGGCTGATGTGCCAGCGATGCCAGAATTCCTGTGGGTTGGTCGCGAAGTAGGGTTGTCGGAAATTGAGCATCAGGTTGAAGCCAAGCATCTTGGCCACCCCTCTGGCGATATCGGTATAGCCCGAGAAATCACAATAGATCTGGATCGCGAAAAGCCAGGTCGCCAGCAGGATATCGGCGCCGGACGGCGCGGCCGAATGATAGATCGCGTCGACCGACGGGGCGATGCCGTCGGCAATGACGATCTTCTTGATCAACCCTGTCGTGCAAAGCACAACCCCGCGTCCGAACGCCTCCGAGGTGACGCGGCGGGGGTTCGCGATTTCAGGCAGGAGGTTGCTGGCGCGCTCGATCGGTCCGGCGACGAGTTGGGGGAAGAAGGCGACGAAAAGCGCGAAATCCAGAAAGTCGGCTGTTGGCTGCAACTCCCTCCGGTAGACATCGATCGTGTAGCTAAGTGTCTGAAAGGTATAAAACGATATGCCAACCGGCAGGACGATCGACAGGACAAGTGGAGAAGGCTGAAAGCCCATTGAGTTCAACAGGTCATGCAAGCTGTCGGCGAAGAAGTTGAAATATTTGAAGAACCCCAGCATCCCGAGATTCATGACCAGAGAGACGAGCATCAGATAGCGTCGCCGCTGGTCGTTCTCTTCCCGCCCCATGCGCAGGGCGACAAGATAATCGACGCCCGTGCTAAGGAGTATCAGGCCAAGGAAGCGCCAGTCCCAAGCGCCATAGAAGACGTAGCTTGCGATAAGCAGCATGCGGTTCTGGGCACGGTGGCGAAGGACAGCATAAAGCGTTAGAACAACCGCGAAGAATAGCCAAAACTGCAGTTGACTAAAAAGCATTGTCGCGGGCACACCCTACTACCTCTCTGACAACATACATAATTTTCAGAAATCTGGACAGCGCTATTCTTCCTCCGGCCGGGCCGCGGCAAGAGCCCCGACCACTCGCCCCGGGCCGCCACGCGCAAAGCCGCCAAAATGAGCAAGGGGACCCGGACCCCGGGTGACGTCGGGGTTTCGCCGACTTCCCTCGGCACGGCGCCGCAGTGTGCGGAAGGTTGGCCGCCACACGGGCTTGGGGCGGGCGGGGGCCAGATGCCTGTCTGGGCACTGCGGCCTATCTTGGCGCGGCCTCTAGGACGATATGTGGGTCAGGGGGAGGCGCAGCGAAGCTGCGGGCCAGGAGGCTGGCAAGTGCGTCAACCACCTGCCACTATAAAGAAATTCAGGATTGGGTTTGGCGCGACAGCGCCGGGGCGCCAATCGTCTGGCCCAGGGGTCCGCCGGGACGATCGTTGCTGCGCAAGAACGAGAGTACCACGATGAGGCCGGTTCCCAGATTGCCGGCTCCGACGAAGGCAAGCACCACGATCCACCAGGCTGCGCCCAGAGTGATTGCGGTCGCCGCGCCCATGACGCCGGTCAATAGTGCTCCAAAGATGATCGTAGCAACCATTTCCGGCCCCATCCCTTCATACTGTTCGTGGAACTTCCCACGAAGCGCTGCCATTCCATGCAGCTTTGACTTGCGCAGGTTGGCCCAACCGTTCGTCTTGCGGGCTTCCTGCAGTCCTGAACAAGCATCTCGCGCGAATCAGTCGAAAATATGGCTGGCGAGGCTCCGACATGCTGCGGACGCTGGCAAAATCAAACTTTCCCGTCCTTTTCGCGTTTATCAAGGGAAAGATGCCTATCAAAACCCTAATTTTTCGTTAACGCTGCAAGCCGACCACGGGCGACACACGCCGACATCCCCGCTTTGTGTTCGTCGAAAAGACAACCTATGGGGTATGTAACGCGCAATTGATTGAACAATATGGCGTGATTGCAGAAAAACTTTGACAGAAATAAGGCATGCCGTAACGTACGTTTGGTCGAGTGCCCTTCGTCGCGCGTTTCGCGAAATTTCCCAGGGCCTGAGACCTAATTCGACAAATATTATAACGATTTTGTTGCCAGCGATGGTCGAAAGGAAGTTGATATGAAGAAAATTGTGGGAATTCTGGCCCTTGGCGCCTCAATGGCGCTCGGTGCGGGCGGGGCGTTTGCCGCCACCTGCACCTCTGCGGGCGGCGGATGCGGGGCATACACCAACGATGATTCGCAGACGCTCATGAACGGCACTGTGATCGGCTATCAAGTCCAGTCGATCAACGCCGGGGCCTTCGTCTACACGAGCCAGTTCTTCAACCAGACGGCTGACCCGGTAAAGCTCGACTTCACCGTTCAGCAGTTTCAACCAACCAACCAGTCGTCGATCAACAATCTGACGCTCACGGGCTACACCGATGCGGCGTACTCCAACAGCTTCGGCAGCCTGAATGTTACCAACGGCAGCGGTGCGCCGACGCAGTCGCCTGGTTCGCTCAACGACGTGCTCTTCAGCGGCATCATGCTGCCGGTGCAGACGATCTACTTCAAGCTGACCGGCACCGCAGTGGCCTCGCCCCTGTCGGCGAAGCTGCTGCCGTCGGCGCAGTTCACGATCGCGGCCGTTCCGGTTCCCGCCGCCGGCTTCCTGATGCTGGGTGGGCTGGCTGTGTTCGGCTTCGCCGCACGTCGCAAGCGGAAGATGGCGGCCTAATTCTTCGCCTTCCACACTGTATAAAAGCGGGCCGGCCCCTTCTGGGACCGGCCCGTTTCTTTGACCCGTATCGATGGCCCGGTCTCGCGGCGTTCGACGCGTCGGACCGGGCAGCTTGGCCAGTTCAGTAGTATTCGCTGCCGTAGCCGTCGCGCTCGTCCAGATAGCGGCATTTGTTCATCACCGTGCCCAGCACGTTGGTCAGGCCCGATAGGTCGCGCTCGGAGCTGTCGACCTGCCGCGCCGAGGTGCTGTCGGCCGCCGCAACCAGCAGGGCGCAATCGACCTGGCCCAGGAAGGCAAGGTTGTCGTCATTGCCCATCATCGGCGCGGTGTCGAAAATGATGACATCAGGCTTGAACCGGGACTCGATCTCATCCAGCACCGATGCGGTCGATGGCGCAAGCAGCATCTCGGCCGAATGGGGCACCGCCCGCCGGTTCAATCCGATCGCAAGGTTCGGCCCGAACCGCACCGCGTGCTCCGAGAAGTCCCGCTCCCCCGCCAGCAGCGCCGCCAGATCATAGGCGCCGCCCTGCTGCCCCATAAGGCCCGCCAGCGAGGGGCGGCGCAGGTCGAAATCCAGCAGCATCACGCGCAGATCGGCCTGACGCGCCATTGCCAGCGCGAGGTTCAGGCTGACCGTGGTCTTGCCGCAGGCCTTGTTGGGCGAGGTGACGGCAAGCCGTTTCCAGCCCTCGGCGCGCATCTGGCGCCGCACGCGGGTTCGCAGGATGTCGTAGGGCACCGCGAACTCGGCCCCCATCAGCGCGCCCAGACGCATCTTTCTGGCCTGCGCGTTCGAGATCGAGATCTCCTTGAGCCCGGACCAAAGCGCGTCGGGACGCGCATTTGGGGCCGCCCGCGCCGGTTCTGTTTCCGGCTGCGACGCCTGCCGCGGCTCGTGGTCGGGCGCATCCCCCTCCTTCGTCGCCTTGCGGGCGGCGCGCGCCTTGGCCATCGCGGCCTCGAGTCTTTCCATCTCTCTCACTCCTCGGGGGCGCCCCCCTCACAGAATACAGGGCCCGGCACTAGCCGCCGAGCTTGGTCTGAATCTTCGCCGCAAGCAGGTCCAGCGGCATATAATAAGTGTCGATCGCCCACATCCCGAGCGGAACCACGACGGCCACCAGCGCCAGCGCGCCAAAGGTGATCGCGCGGCGCCGGATGGTTTCGCCCGGGGTGCGGATATAGGGGATGGCGACAAGCGGGGTGACCCCCAGCAGGCTGGTCAGATCGGCGGGACGACGCAGCGAAGTGTCAAGCATTTCGCGCAGCACGATCAGCCCAGCGCCAAGCGCGATCCCGCCCAGCAGGCCAAGCAGGATGATCTTGCGGCGGTCCGGTTTCGAAGGCTGATCCGGCGCGGTCGCGGGGTCCAGCACGGCCAGCCGCTGGCCCTTCGAAAGCGCTTCGATCCGCTCCCCCGTCGAGGCCTGTGACAGGCGCACACTGGCGGCGTTGTATTGCGATTGAATGTTGTCGTAGTCGCGCTCCAGCGCGTCGAGCGCGATCTTGTTGTCCGCGGTCTCGTCAATCGATTTCCCCAGCTCGGACAGCGTCTTGGTCAGTTCCGCCTCTTGATTTTCCAGCTGCGTGATGCGCCCGTCGATCTGCGCGGTCTGGATCTCCAGCATCGCTTTCTGCGCGGCGCTGGCGCTATTGACCACGCCCGAGGTCGCCGTGCTGGCCGCTGCGCTCTGCTGGGTCACGGTCTTCTCCAGCTGGGCAATCTGGGCCTTCAGCATCACCACCTTGGGGTTCGATTCCGACAGGACCGCAAGCGCCTGCGACAGCTGGGCCTGCAGCCCCGCCAGATGCTGGGCCTCGGGCGAACCTTGCCCACCGGAACCCGTCGTGGAAACCCCGCCCGTGGCGTTGAAGATCGCGACCAGGCGCTGCTTCTGGTCCTTGAGGTCGGCGATCTGGCGCTGCACCGAGCTCAGCCGCTCGCGCAGGCTGGACTGTTCGGTCATCCGGAAATCGAGCGTGCTGGGCAGCGCCCCGCGATGCTGGTTCTGGAAGGAAAGGATCTTGGCCGATTGCGCGTTCAGCGAGGTCGAGAGGCGGTCGACCTCCTGCTTGAAGAATTGCAGTGTCTGCTGGGCCTGATTGGTCCGCATCGAGGCGCTGAAATTCAGGATCCGCGTGACATATTCGTTTACCACGGCGGCGGCGGTACTGGCCGAGCGCGCCGAGAAGGCGATGCTCATCGTCGTCGCCTGGTCTCGCCCGGTGCTGTTGCGGATCTGCGTCGAGTCGCGCATCGCGTCGACGATCCGGTCCGGGGTCATCGTGGCGATGCCGGAAAAGACCTGAAACCTGCGCGCGACCTCCAGCAGGTTCTGCCGCGTCATCAGGCGCTGCTCGAAGATCTGCAGCTGTTCCAGCGCCGCGGTGTTCACCGTCGGTGCGGCAAGGCTGTTCGGAATCTGGGGGGACTCGAGCAACAGCCGCGCCTGCGACGTATAGGTCGGCGGCAGCTTCAGCGCCGCCGTGCCCGCCACTGCGAGAACTGCCACGAGGGCCAGCGCGAAATAGTGGAAACGCCGCCGGAAGATCGCGAGATAATACTTGAGGTCGATGGTCATGACTTTCCGGTCTCCACGCGGTCCTTGAGCTGGGCGGCGAAGAAGACATTGTCTTCAAGCACCTGTTCGAGCGTCCCGGTTGTTACAATGGGCGACTCATTGGTCCATGCATAAAGCAGGGCCATGTCACAGAACTGGTTTATCAGGCGCGGCACCCCGCAGGTGACCTCATAGACCAGCTTGCGGGCGGCAAGGTCGAATTCCTCTCCGGTACCGCCGGCGGACACCAGACGATGGACGATGAAGTTTCCGGTCATCGCCGCGTCCAGCGGTAGCAGATGGTAGCTGACGGCGATGCGCTGCGCGAGCTGGGCCAACTCTGGCCGGCGGATCGTGTCGGCCAGTTCAGGCTGGCCCACCAGCACCAGCTGGACGACCTCGTCCTTGCCGGTATTGATGTTGGTCAGCATCCGCAGTTCCTCTAGCCCTTCCATCGACAGGTTCTGCGCCTCGTCGAAGATCAGGGTCACGCGCCGGCCGGCGGCATATTCGGCGATCAGGAAGTCCTGCAACTGCTGGAACAGGAAGACATAGCTGGAATTTGCCGCGAATTTCTGGCTGAGCGCGTTGAGCACCCATTGCAGCAGCGCGCCGCGCCCGCCCTGGGCGTTCGACACCAGCCCGACGGTTGCGCCGGGGTCGATCTCGCGCAGCAGTTCGCGCAGAAGCGTGGTCTTGCCGCAGCCGATCGCACCGGTCAGCAGCGTCACCGGTGAGCGCGAGTGGATGCCGTATTCCAGCACCGAAAAGGCACGGCGGTGCTGGGGCGACCACATCAGCATGTCGGGATCGGGCAGCAACGTGAACGGACGTTCGGTAAATCCGAAGAAGTCTGAATAGAAGCCGCGAAGTTCGGGGTCGCCGCTGTCGCGATCCGCACCGCCCGCCGCTTGCGGCCCGCGCGGGAGCGCTTTGCCGGCCTCACCGCCCTGCGCATCCCAAGGTGGGTCAATCTCAGTCATTCAATACCCTTACCGGTCACCGAAATAGGCTTGTCCGCCGACATGTTGCGACGGCGGGCGCAAGCTGGGACCTTTGCATTTCTTTTCTGGGGGAGGCTCCGAAGAAAAGCAATTGTTCACTTGGCCGCGCTGCCCGCGGCGGGGCGGATGGCGCCGAATCGATCACATCGAATCAGGCAAACCGATGGCCGATCAAGGCGGTCACGCCGGGTGCTTGACGCCCAAAACGCGACAATCAGCAGCCACACCCGGTCAATCCACCGTGAAACGAGAACAGTTCGCTGGACTTTGCGGCGAAATCACGGCAGCCGGGCCGGTTGCCGTCATTTTTTGGTCGATTTTCTGCCTCGTTTCGTTAACCTGTGGTAGTGGGTGTAGTGAGTGGCGTGGACGCTGGCGGTCGAAGTACTGCCTTGTCCGTGTGTGGTGCATTTCTGATTGCCGGGCGTTGGCCCAGATGAATTTTAGGTATTTTTACGACCTTTCGTGAATAGCGATTTGGGGCGCCCTGCCTGTTTTTTTCAAGCTTCCGGCGCGGTGATATTATTTGAAGAGGTTTGTTTGACCATGCATTTGCCCGATCTGTACGACAATTATTCCATTCTCGACGGACTGAGACGGAAGCGCGCACGGCGCACCGGTCTGTACCGCGGTGGCGTAAAGCGCATGATTGATGTCTTTCTGGTGCTGATCTCGCTGCCGCTGGTGGCACCGATGCTTGCGATCTTGGCGTTTCTGGTCGCCCGTGATGGTCACAACCCGTTCTACTGGAACCGCCGGGTTGGCCGCGGCGGGCGGATGTTCTACATGCTGAAGCTGCGCACCATGGTGCCCGATGCCGACAGCAAGCTGAAGGATCACCTGGACAATTGCCCCGCAGCGGCGGCGGAATGGTCCCATAACCAGAAGCTGCGCAACGACCCGCGTGTCACCCGCATGGGGCGTTTCCTGCGCAAGAGTTCGGTCGACGAGTTGCCGCAGATCTGGAACGTGCTCAAGGGCGACATGTCGCTGGTCGGCCCGCGTCCGATCATGCCCAACCAGGCGCGACTTTATCCCGGCACGGCCTATTTCGATCTGCGCCCCGGGCTGACCGGCCCCTGGCAGGTATCGGACCGCCATGAGAGCGCCTTCGTAAAACGCGCCGAATATGACGCGCAATACGAGGCGGAATTGTCGCTGGCAACCGATGCAAGGCTGATTGTGCGGACTCTGGGCGTAGTGCTGCGCGGCACGGGCTGCTAGGCTTCCGACGCAGGAATAGATCAGGCCCCGCTGGAGTTGCGTCCATGGGGTCTTTGCCCTTGCAGACGGCAGTTTGAGCAAAGCCAGATTTCAGGAAACCCATATGAACTTTTTCCGTGTCGCACCCCTTATCCCGGTCTTCCTTGTCGCGACGCTGACGCTCACGGGCTGCAAGACCAACGAAGAGCGCGCGGCTGCGTATTTTCAAAGTGCCCAGACCTACGTTCAGTCTGGCGATTTCTCCCGTGCCGGAGTTGAGTTCCGCAACGCGATCCGGCTTGCACCGGGGGATGCCAAGGTGCGCATCGGCTTTGCCGAGATGCTGGAATCCGAGGGCAATCTTGCCGGCGCGTATCAGCAATATGCATCCCTGATCGAGCACGACCCCAAGAATTTCGCGGCGATTTCCGCGGCGGCACGACTGGCGGCGGAACTGACCGATTGGAAGACCGCGGACGAGCAGGCGCGCGCCGGGCTGGCACTAAAGCCCGATGATGTTCAGCTGAAGGCTGTCGAAGTCGCGGTGAACTATGCCAATGCGGTTTTGTCCCGCGATGACGCGGCGCGCACCAAGGCCGCGAATACCGCGCGCGAGCTGATCAAGACGCTTCCGCGCAATCTGATGCTGTGGCGCGTCTCGATCAATGACGAGATGCGCTCGCAACGCTACGACGCCGCGCTAAGCGAGGTCGACACCGCGCTGAAGTTCGCGCCGAAGAACCGCACCTTCTATGCGATGCGGCTGGCAATCCTCGGTGCGCTGAAGGACGGGCCGGCGATCGAGGCCCAGCTAAAGCAGATGGTCACACTCTTCCCCGACGACAACGCCGCGCAGCAGACCCTGCTGCGCTGGTATGTCTCGCAAGGCAAGATCCAGCAGGCCGAGGACTACCTGAGAACGCTTGCAGCCGCGGCCAAGCCGGACCAGCGGGCCAAGGCCGACTTGGCGCTTGTCAGCTTTATCCTGCAGTACCGCGGGCACGATGCCGCGCTGACCGAGCTTGACCGGGTGATCGCCTCGGGCGACGTGCCGGCGACCCCGGTGCAGGCCGCGGCCGACGACGCCAAGGCCGACAAGACCGATGCCGGCACCGACCTGACGCTGGAAAGCTTCCGCGCGCTGAAGGCGACGATCCTGTTCCAGAAGGGCCAGAAGGACAAGGGCCTCAAGATGATGGAAGCGATCGTCAAGAATGCGCCCCCGACGGACGAGACCCGCCGCATCGAGGTGACGCTGGCCAACATGCGCTTCCTGGCGGGCGACAGCGTCGGTGCGCGCGCCCTGGTCGAGAAAGTGCTAAGCGAGGACAAGGGCCAGACCGAGGCGCTGAAGCTCAAGGCCGGCTGGCTGATCGACTCCGGCGATACCGACGAGGCGATCTCGCTCCTGCGGACCGCGGTTGAGGCCAATCCCAACGACACCAAGGCGATGACGCTGATGGCCCGCGCCTATGAACGCGGCGGCAAGCCCGACCTCGCGGGGGACATGCTTGGCCAGGCGGTCGAGGCCTCGAACAGCGCGCCCGAGGAATCGCTGCGCTATGCCAGGTTCCTGGCCCAGCAGGGCAAGGCGATCGCGGCCGAGACCGTGCTGATCGACGCGCTGCGCCTTTCGCCCGACAATCTGCAGCTGCTGATCCCCCTGGGACAAGTCTATGTCGAGATGAAGGATTGGCCGCGCGCCCAGGGTGTGACGCGCCGCCTCAACGAGATCGGCTCGCCCGAGGCCAAGGCGGCGGCGCAGGGCCTTACTCCGGCGATCCTGGCCGGGCGGCAGAATATGGGGGCCGCGATCGCCTATCTGGAGGGGGTCATCAAGGATGGCAAAGGCGGGATCGAAGCCCAGGTCACGGTGATCCGCTCGCTTTTGGCAGAGGGCAAGGTTTTGCAGGCGAAGGAGACCGCCGACAAGCTGCTGGCCGAGAAGCCGGACGACCCGGGCCGCCGTTTCATCGTGGCTTCGGTGCAGGCGGCGACCGGGGACATGAAGGGCGCCGAGGAAAACTACCGCAAGCTGGTCGCGGCAGACCCGACGCGTGATCGCGTCTGGGTCGCGCTGATTCAGTTGCAGCGTGTCTCGGGGCAGATCGAGGCCTCGAATGCGACGCTCACCGAGGCGCTCAAGGCCGATCCGGCCTCGGCCGCGCTTCGGGGCGTCAAGGCCGCCGATGATGAGGCGGCCGGCCGCATCGACGCCGCGCTCGCGATCTATCAAAAGCTGTATGACGAGAACCCCAACAGCGTGCTGAACGCCAACAACCTTGCCAGCATGCTGTCGGCCTATCGCGCCGACGATCCCAAGCTGCTGGAAAACGCCCAGCGGATCGCGCGCCGTCTGGCGGGAACCAAGGTGCCGGCCTTCGCCGACACCTATGGCTGGATCGCCTATCAGCGCGGCAACCCGCAAGAGGCGCTGACCTATCTTGAGCTTGCGGCGCAGGGGATGCCGCGAAGCGCGATGGTGCAATACCATCTGGCCGAGACCTACAAGGCGCTCGATCAGTCCGGCAAGGCCACGGCGCAGTTCGAGAAGATGCTTGCGATGGTCAAGCCCGACGACACGCGCCCCTTCGTCGAGGCCGCGCGCAAGACGCTGGCGGCGCTGAAGACCAGCGGCGACGGCGCCGCGGCGGCGGAACCCGCGAGCGGCAGCGGCAACTAGTCAGGCCCCGCCCGGTTGAAATGAACGACGCCCCGAAGCCGAGCTTCGGGGCGTTCGTATTTCTGGGGTAATATTCTGGGGCCAGTCGGGGGCCAGTCGGGGGGGGGGGCGGAGCTGACGACTTCCTCAGCAACCGGCCCCGACTGTTGATCGCTCACCAAGCTCCGAAGCGAAAATCGAGGATCTGATCAGGCCCGGCGGCGCTTGCGCCGGCCGAATATGGCCAGCCCGCCAAGTCCAGCCAGAAGCAGCGGTAAGGTCGCCGGCAGCGGCACGACCGACGGCTGCGATGCCCGCGAAGTGCCAAACGTGCCCGGTATCGGACCGCCTTTGCTGGCAATCGTCGGGCCGCCCGGGTCCGTACCGCCGAGGGCCCCGAAGGTAGCTGGGCCGCCCGATGGCGGATTGACGCCGCCAAACGGCTGCAGCCCCCCGAAAAGCGCGGCCCAGGGCGGCGGGCCTTTGCCACTGCCCAGCCAGTTGCCACGCGGCCGACCGCCGGTGCCGGTGCCATAAAGACCCAAGCCCCCATCGGTCAGCTTCGCGAAGATCTCGGCCGGGGTGAACGGGTCATCCGGCTGTACGCCGCCCCGCCCACCCTGAAACCAGTTTGCCATGGAGGCGAGCAGGACGCCCACGCTGAGCATCCCATTGCTCGGCATCAATGCAAGCTGCCCGCCGGGGAACGCCTTGTTCAACCAGTTGAGAGCGGCGATGAGCTGCGCAATGTCGGTACTGCCCAAACCGTGCAGGCCCTGCCCCACCGTCGCCGGCAGGCCGGACATATGCGAGGATGGCGTCGGCGCGGCCACACCCGGCCCGGCGCCACAGGCCAGCACTGCGGCCATGGCGACCGCCGCGCCAGTGCGCCGCAAGTTCCGGGGTTTCACACGGATCGACATCTCAGCCCTCCAAATCCCTACATGAGTCGCGTCAGACGGACCGCCTCAATCTTGCCCAATATATGACATAATTCCTCAATGTCTTCCATCAATTACCATACAGATTGTTCGCGCATTCGGGACAGTCCCACACGCACGCCTCCAGCCTTGGCCCCCAACCTTGGCCCCCACGCGCGGGCACCAGGGGCTGGCGATCACGGACCGGGTCTTTGCGCCCCCCTGCACGCGGGCATGATTTTCGTTTGCGGACATGATTTTCCGCCCGGCGCGCAGGCCGATGCCAGGCGATGCAGGCGGTCCGGCGGGCCGCGACTGTGGCGCGGGAATGACGCAAGGATGAACTCTGCGACGCAGAGCATTGTTTTTCTGTCAGAACACCCGCATGATCACGGAATTAAGAACAAATGAGCGAAACCATGTTCAAAGCCATTCTTCGCCTGGCCATAGCGGCCATTTTCGCCTTCGCCGCCGTACTGCCGGCGGCCGCAGCCTATCGCATCAAAGCCGGCGATACGCTGAAGATGCAGGTGCTTGAGGATTCCTCGCTTAACAGCGACCTGCTTGTGCTGCCCGATGGCTCGGTCACCGTGCCATCGGTCGGCACGATCCGCGCTGCCGGGGACAGTATCGAAACGCTGCGCAACCTTATCGCCCAGCGACTGACGCCGAATTTCGCCACCAAGCCGACGGTCTACCTGTCGGTGGGAAGCCTTGCCCCTGTCAGGTCGGGCGTGGCCAGGGGCGCGATGATCGACGTCTACGCGATGGGTGAGGTCGCCAAGCCGGGCATGGTGGAGGTCAAGCGCGGCACCACGCTGTTGCAGGCGCTGGCCGCATCCGGCGGACCGACCCCCTATGCCGCCACCAAGCGCATCCAGCTGCGTCGCAGCTTCAAGAACGGTCAGAGCCAGATCCTGCATTTCGATTACAAGGCGCTGATGTCCGGCGACGCGGTTCCGACGATCGTGCTGCAACCTGGGGACGTCATCATGGTGCCGACCCGGCGGCTGTTCGAGTAAGGCGCGGTGATGGGGGTGATCAGGCGCAAAGGGGCGGTTCGCACGACCGCCATCGTCGCGGTGGCCTGCACGGTCGCCGCGGTCGGCACATTGCCGCGGGCCGACGCCCAGCAGGCCCCGGCCTCACCGGCGAACCAGGCGCCGCCGCCGCCGCGGCTGGTCCTGAACTTCGGCACCAAGCTGAACCACGAATCCAATTACAACCTGACGATCCCAGGGCAGCCGGTCAGCACCTTCGACACCTCGCTGGGGCTGCAGTACAACACCGTCTCACGCATCCAGAAGCTCAGCTTCTCGCTTTCAGCGCTTGGGCGGCTGACAAGCGACAGCGCGGTGGCGGCAGGCGGGCTGCAGGAACCTGCGGCCAAGCTGTCCTATAGCCGCGAAACCCGTGATGCGCGCCTGAAAATCGACGGCAGCTACATGCGCCGGCCCACCTCGCAAAGCATCGGCTACACGACGTTGCCGGACGGCTCTCTTGCGCCGCAACCGATCCTTTCGGGCGGCACGGTCAGCACCGCGACCGCGCGGCTGGGGTTCGAATCCGGGCTGCGCGCGCCGGTCGGCTTCGCGCTGAACATGGAGGGGTATAACCGCCTCTACAGCGGCACCACGGATCCCAACGCCTATGACGTGCGCACGCGTTCCGCGAGTGCGGTGCTCAAGCTGCGCCCCAGCGAGGTGCTTGAATACGACCTCGGCCTGACCTGGAGCCGCGAACACGATTCCAACACGCTGCTTACCCGGCGGCGCGACATCGGCGCCTATGTCGGGGTCAACCGCGCGCTGTCGTCGGCCTTCACCCTGTCGGCGCAACTGGGCTATCAGAAGGCTCAGACCGATTTCGTCGCAACGGGCACGGGGCTGACCTCCAAGGGCGCCTATGGCAGCCTCAGCCTTCTGCGCGACACGCGCACGGGTAGCCAGGGCGTCAGCTTTACGGCGGCGCGCGACAGCATCGGCCTGCGCAACACGCTGAGCTTCGACACGAAAACGACGCTTCGCGACGGCGCGGCGATTTCGGCCCGGATCGGCGCCGCAGCCCGGCCCGGCTACAGCGCACAACTGGTGGGGCGGCTGCGCTACGATGGCAAGCTGCCCGATGCGAAATACGCCGTCAGTATCGACCGCCGGGTCGGCCTTAACGCCGACGATGTCGATGTCGCGGAACTGCGGGTCGGGGCCAGCTACACGCACGAGATCAACGAACTTTCCAGCCTCGGGCTCAGCATGGACTGGGCGCGCGTCGGCAGTGCGGGCTATGGCAGCTATGCGGCCTCCAAGCGCCAGACGGTGGTGGTGACCTATTCGCACGAGCTGACCAAGGGCTGGAACCTGAACGCCGGGATCCAGCACCGCCGTCAAGAAAGCAGTGCGGGCACCGCGCGGTCGAACGGCGCCTTCCTCAGCATCGGGCGCAGCTTTACGCTGCTCCCCTGAGCTTCATCCGACCGAGGGACGCCCCCCGAAAGAACGCCAATGTCCGTTGCGCCCCAATTCCCGAACCGCCTGAGGGACATACCCCTGGTGATCTGGGTGATTCTGATCGCCTGCAGCTTGCCCGAACTGGTTCTGGAAGGGGCCAGCGCGGGGTTCTGGGGCAGCCCACGCTGGCGCGGGCTGGCCTATAGCTGGGCGGGATTCTGGCCCGGATTGCTGCACAGTTGGCAGCCCAATTACCCCGATCAGGGCTGGGTGATGTTCCTCAGCTATGGCTTCGTCCACGAGGGTTTCGCGCATCTTCTGGGAAACATGCTGGTGCTGGTCTGGCTGGGCTTGCCGGTGGTGTCGCGGGTGGGCGCCGGCCGGTTCCTGATGATCTACGTCCTGTCGATGATCGGCGGCGGGCTTGGTTATGCGCTGTTGTCCACCGGGCTTACCCCGATGGTCGGTGCCTCTGGTGCGCTGTTCGGACTGGCCGGGGCCTGGGTCGCGTGGGAATATGTCGATCGCTTCACCGCAGGCGAAATGCTTTGGCCGGTGCTGCGCATCGTGGCGGTTCTGGCGGGGCTGAACCTCTTGTCATGGTGGGCGACGAGCGGAAATCTGGCGTGGCAGACCCACCTTGGCGGCTTCATCGCCGGCTGGATCACAGCGCTGCTGGCCGACCCTCGGCCCCGGACGGCCTAGGCCCGGTCGGCATCGCCGCCGCAGCCGTGCGGCTATCGGCCCCGCATCTCGGCCAGGGTCCGGGTCACGCCCTCGTCGAAGGCGAAGCGCTCGACATTGACCACATAATCCGACACCCCCGGGCCGGTCAGGCGAAAGCCCGCGCCCTCGGGCACCAGGCGATATTGATCGGGCTTGCCCGAAAGCACCACGGTATCGGTGCCGCCGCCGCCGTTCAGCCCATCCTTGCCGGTGCCGGGCACCAGAATGTCGCGGCCCGGCCCGCCGATCAGGAAATCCTGCTTGCCCGTGCCGGTCAGCCGTTCCCCCGTCGGGCCCGCGATCTTGATGACCCCCTGCTGATAGCGCACCCCGCCGCCGTCACCGAACCAGGCCTTCGAGCTTTGATTGAGGCGCATCAGCTGTTCGGCCCGCGGATTCGTGTCGCCAAGTGCGGCGAACAACCCCCAGGACCCCCATTTCGACGGGGCGCCCACGTCGGCATATTGCATGAACGGCCCGTCGCCGACCTTCGCCCAGGCATGCCAGAGCGCATCGTAAAGCATCGCCATGTCCGGGCTGCGGATGTAGCCGGTCAGGAAACGGGTCAGCGCGGCAAGCTCGTCCTTGCTTAGCCCGCGCACGGCAAAGGCCTGCTGCACATGCTGCCCGCCCTCATAGGCGACGAGCCGAAGCTTGTATCTGTCGGCGATCTTCTTCAGCGCCAGCCATCTAGCTTCGATCTGGGGAATTGAGGACGCATAGGACGGATCGCTCAGCTTTGACGTCAGCCAGCGGCCAACCTCTGCCGGGGGCCGGCTCTTGATCCGTTCCAGAAGCTCTGCGCGCAGCTTGGCATCCGCCACCACCGATCCGCCAAAATAGGTCGTCGCGGCGATCGAGGTGAAGACCGACGTCGGCGCGACAAAGGCGCCCGGTTCATGCTTCTTCCAAAGCGGGGCGGTCAGTTCCTGCTCGGCCTGCCAGAGATTTCCATTCTGCACGCCCATCACGTTGTCGACCCGCTTGCGCGCCTGGTCGCCGAACACCTTGTCCCAGATTAGCGCGGTCTCGGTGGCGCGCTTGGCGGCGTAATTGGCCCGGGCCCCGCCGCCGGTCTCGCCCCATTTCGCCTTGGCCTGCGCCACCAGCCAGCGGGTCTGGCTGAAGGCCCAGTTCCAGACCTCGTTGGAATATTCGACATGGGCCACCAGATCGGGATCAAGGTGGTCGCGCACATAGGTGGCGAAGTCGCGGATATAGGCGTCCGAGGCCTTGGCCGGCATGTCGAACCACGGCTCGGCCCCGGTCTGGTTGGCGAGCTGGACCATCACCTCGACCGGAACACCCTTGTCCATCCAGGTCGCGTCGCCGGGGGTGGGCCGCTGCGACCAGCTCTCGACCGCGGAGCCGTTGGTTTCCATCCAGTCCATGAAGCGCAGCTCTCGCGCGTCGTTGACGATCTTCAGCCAATCCGGATTGAAGATCTCGCCGGCCTGGAAAAGCCCCTCATACCTTTCGGGCACGACGGCGATGTCGCGGATATAATCGCCCGTCCCCTTCGGATCGGTCGCGGTGATGTCGAGCGCCATCTGGGTGCCGGTCGGATTGCGAAAGATGATGCGCCCCGGCCGGGATTGGATCACCTGGACACTGCCCAGTTTCAGCCGGATCGACCCCTCGCCCTTGTACGTCAGAACATAGGTGCCCGCGCGTGACTTGGCCGCTTGCGATCCCGCCAGATCCTTGCCACCCCAGGCCCAGATCGTGCCGATCGCATCCAGCCCCGGCGGCATGCGTTTGGGCCAGCCCTTCGCGTCCAGATAGCCGCCCTCCTCCAGCTGCTGGGTGGTCATCGCGTTCCACTTCGCCCGGCTATGCCCGATCCAGGGGCGCATCATGTGGACGATGTTCAGGAACGGCATCTCGGGGGACCAGTCGGAGATGCCCGTCAGCCCGTAGGCCAGCGTCGGATTGCGCAAACCCACCCCGGCCGGCAATGGCGCGGCCCAGGCGCCGCCGCCCGCCCCCAGAAGGATCGCCGCGGCGGAAGCGGCCACCAGCCCAAGCCCCTTGCCGCACAAGCGCGCAGCGGTCCGGGGTCGCGTCAAACGGGTCGGAAACATGCGGGCACCTTGTTGTTGGACCTGCGCGACGTGGTGCGGCGATCCGGGCGAGCGAAGGACAGCCCAGTCTAGCATGCCGGACATGGCCGCGACAGGCAGCACCGGTATACAGCTTGGAAACTGCGCGAAGCTTCGCCATGATGGCACCCGACAGGACTTGCACCACATGAGGCTCTGGTTCCGGACTTACCATGATGACGCCCCCACATCCCCAGCTCCCGCGCCGGACAGGCGGATCTTTCACCTGCCTGACCAGGATGTGGGGCGCGGCATGACCGGGATAGACGCCGATCCCGGGGCCGTCGGGGTGGACATCTACAAGATCGGCACGCGCCCCCTGTCGGCGGTCGAACAGGAGATCCCGGTTCATCCGGTCGCGCCGGTGATCGGTGCCGACATGGGGACGCTCGCCTATTTCGACCACATCCTCGCCAATTTCCGCGACACGGGAGAGCTGCTCGCCCCCGCCGAGGTGGGCTGCGCGCTAAGCCATCTGTCAGTCTATGCAGAGATCAAGCGGCGCGGGCGGCCCGGCATCATCCTTGAAGAGGACATGTCGCCAGGGCGCGACCAGCTGGCGGCAGCGCTGGATTTCGCGGCGCGGACCGACCTTCCGTTCGTGCATCTGGGCTGGCATCCGCAGGCCGAGCAGGGCGTCTACTTCCTTGGCCGCCACGATCCGCGGGCCGGCGCGATCCGGGTTGAGCCGGCCAAAAGCTTCTTCGGCGCCTTCGCCTATCTCATGTCCCCCACCGCCGCAGGGGAATTGCTGGAATTCCAGACCACGGCGCTGCGCAAGGCGGATTACTGGAGCCTGTTCTTCGACAGCGCGTCCTTCGCCCTTTATTTCCGGCCCTTCTTCGCCCATCCGGAGGCGCGTGGAAACCTCGACAGCCAGCGCCGGCGGGCAGCGCGCTGGAAGCCCCGGACGACGACGCGGGCGCTGGGGCGGTTTCTGCGCTCGCGCCTGAGGGTGCGGTGGCGGCAATGGTTTTTGGGATACAAACCCGTCGACCGACCCTATGTCGCGCGCTGTTTTCCGGATGACGCGCGCCCCGAACCGGGCGGGGCCGACGGCTAGCTCAGCCGACCCGCGCGATCTTGCGGAAGCCCTCGTTGCCCTCGATCAGCTCGGCCCAGCTGTCGAAACCCCCGACGCGGCCATGTTCGAGCATCAGGATGCGGTCGCAATTCTGCAGCGTCGTCAGACGGTGGGCGATGATCAACACGGTCTTGTCGCCGGGCAGGTTGTCGATCGCCTCCATCACCTCATGCTCGGTGACGTTGTCGAGCGCGCTGGTGGCTTCGTCGAAGACGATCAGGTCGGCGTCGTGATACATCGCCCGGGCGATGCCGATGCGCTGGCGCTGGCCGCCCGACAGCCGCACCCCGCGTTCGCCCACCATCGAGTCATAGCCCCGCGGCAGTTCCTCGCGGATGAAACGGTCGAGGCGCGCGATCTCGGCGGCGCGGCGCACGCGGGCATGGTCGATCTCTTCGGGCGCCGAGCCAAGGGCGATGTTCTCGGCGATCGAGGAATCGGTCAAGAAGATGTCTTGCGGCACATAGCCCACGCTTCTTTGCCAGGCGCGGACGTTGTCCTCGGTGATCACGACGCCGTCGACCAGCATCTGCCCCGCCGTCGGCCCCAGAAGGCCCAGCACAAGATCGGCCAGCGTGGTCTTTCCCGCGCCGCTTGAGCCGACGATACCGATCTTCTCGCCGGCGCGGATGGTCAGCGAGATCCCCTCGAGGCCCTGCGCCTCGGCGGCCGGGTAGCGATAGGCGACCTGATCGAGCACAAGGTCGCGCTGCAGCGGCAGCGCGTAATCCGGGGTCGCCGCGAGCGGCCCGTTCATCCCCTTCTCGACCAGATCCTCATGGATCGATTCGATCGCCGCACGGGCGAATTTGAGCCGGGTCAGCCCACCATAAAGCTTCTGCAACTCGGGCATCATCTTCTGGCCGGCGAAGGCGAAGACACCAAGCAGCGGCAGGATACCGCCAAGCGCGCGGCCCGACGCCAGCCCCTCGGGGTCGACCAGCACCAGACACAGCAGGATCATCCCGCCGAAAGCCACGATCTGCATCGCGTATTGCGGCAACTGGCTGCTCAGGGTCGAGATGCGCAGGCTGCGGGCCATGCGCAGCGACGGGATGTCGAAGCGCCGGATATAGGCCGCCTCGCACCCCAGAAGCTTGATATCCTTAGCACCGCCGAGGGCCTCGCTCACGATACGGAAACGCGCCTTGTTGGTCTCGGCGCGCACTTCGCCCTCACGCTTCACGATGCGGTGGCTCAGCATGTAGGTGGTGCCGTAAAGGCCGCCGAGGACAAGCAGGGCGGAAAGCGCCACCACCGGGTTGACCCAGATCAGCAGCGCGACGATCACCGATATGGTCAGCAGCGAGGTGATGACATCGGCAGCGGGCGTCAGGAACTGCGCCACTGCAACCTGAACCTCTGAAAGGACCTGGGTGCTCAGCGTGCCGGAATTGGCATTCAGGAAGAACTCATAGCGCTGGCGCAGATAGGCCGTCAGCAGGCGGTGGCTGAAGGTATGCATGCGCATCGTCGTATAGCGCGCCACGACCAGGGCCCGGAAGATCTGCAAGACATTGGACAGCAGGATGATCGCCAGCGACCCGGCCCCAAGCGCGATCAGAAAGGCATAGTCCGAGGTGAAGCCGCCGGCCTTGTAGATCCAGGCGAAAATGGCATTCGTATGGATGCGTGCGGGTTCCGACAGGACCGACAGGAAGGGCATGACCGAACCGACCATGAGCGCCGAGGAAAAGGCCGAGACCACGACGACCAGTAGCACGATCCACGCATTGCGACGCTCGCGCCGGTCAAGCAGTTCCCAGGCTTTCTTCCAGAGCGCGAAATCAATCATCTGTCGCCGTCAAACCAATTTGCTCGGCCCGGCTTCGGGCCTTGAATATCATGATCACCCGGCGCCCCAATTTCGCCTTCGGCCTCTGCATAGCACCCCGCGGGCTGCGGCTCAACTCGCCTGACGTCGCGGGGTGCGCGTCCGGACGCCGGGGCGGCAGGCGGGCGCTTGTCGGGCGTTCGATGTCTTCCTGCGCTTGTGTTGAAGCGGGCCTTGCGCCCATGATGGGGGCAGCATTCGTGCAGAGGATTTTCATGACGAGATTGGCAATCGCGCTTCTGACGCATAACGAGGAATCCCACGTTCCGAAATTGTTTCAGGATTTGCGCCGGCAGACGATTTTCGACGCAGGCGGCCCCGTGGACCGGATCGACCTTTTCGTCGTCGCGAACGGCTGCACGGATTCCACCCTTTCGCTTTGCCGCGACTGGGTCGCGCGGCTGGAATTTCCCGATTTCGTCCAGTTCCACCCGGTCGAACTGGCCATCGCCAGCAAGACGAATGCATGGAACGTGTTCATGCATGAGCTGCTTCCCGAAGCGGTCGATGTCGTCTGCTTGCTGGACGGGGATATCAAGCTGCCCCAGCCCGGCCTGATCGCGGAGGGGGTCGAGACCCTCGCCGCGCATCCCGAAGCCATCATCGCCAGCGACGTCTCGGTCAACGATTTCTCCGGCGCCGCGCCGCTGAACCCGATGCGCCTGCTCAACCGGATGTTCCAGCGTCCGCCGGGCGCGACCAAGGGGATGTGCGGCCAGTTCTACTGTGCCCGCGCGCCTCATTTTCGCAAGATCGTGCTGCCGGTCGGCTTGCTGTCGCAAGATGGCTATCTGGGCGCGATGGTGGCGACCGACGCGCTGACGCAGCTTCCGGGCCTGCCGGGACGGATCGTGAATGTGCCCGGCGGGCATCACCTCCACCCCGCCTATGTCAGCCTCGCGCGGATGTATCGCCTCCAAAAGCGCCAGGCGATCGGCACGGCGCTGAACCGCTTGATCTATCAGGAGATGGAGAAGATGCCCGCCGATTATGAGGCCCGCATGCAAGAGGTCGCCCGGCGCAACCGCGCCGATCCCGACTGGGTCAGGCAACTGATCGCGGAACGCGCGAAGGACACCCGGGCCTTCGTCCCGCGCAGCTATGTGTTCCGGCGCTTCCACGCCGTGCGAAAGGCCGGTTTCAAGGCCGGGCTGAAATGGATCGTGATGCCGTTCGCGGTGCTTTTCGACTATGTCACCGCTCATTACGCCAATGCCGAGATCCGCAACCTCTCGGTCGGATCGGTGCAGGCGAACCAGGGCAAGTTCAAGATCAGGCAGTAACCCTTGCAGCAACCCGTGCCGGGGGCCGCTGACGGACCCGGGGCGGGCGCTTTTCCTTGGGTGGATCGTCCTTGGCCGTCTTCTGCAACGGCAGCCACCCGGTCAGGGCGCCGGCGATCATCCATGTCACCGGGGTCAGCGTCGCATTCGGGATCATGTCGATCAGGTTGACCGTCAGCACCAGCGCAAGGCCCGCGGTGGCAGGCGAAAGCCCGGACCCCCTGCGCCTTATGGCGATCAGGAGGATCGGGACCGTCAGCAGACCGAAATTCGCGATATATCCCAGCCACCCGGAATCGCTCATGATGATGATCCAGATCCCGTCGGTGACCGAAATGTCGCGCCCGTATTCCGAGTAGACGCGCCCCCGCCCCCAGCCGCCCCAGCCGGCGATCGGCTTTTCGCGCGCGTGCTGAAGCAGCCGATCCTCATTGACCAGGCGGAACTCCAGCGATCTGGCGCGCGACGGCGAATAGGCCTCTGCCGCGGCAACGAATTTGTTGACCGGGATGACATCGGCATGGCGCAACGCGGGATAGGTCAGGATCACGGCCGCGACGACCGCCGCGGCACGCACCTGTCCGCGAGACGAGAAGAAGAGCGCGGCGGGCAGCAGCACGATCGCCTCGGAGAGCGCCCCGAGCGACTTCGACAGGATCAGCGTGCCAAGCAGCCAGGCCAGCGCGAACAGCCAGCGCGGCGATTGCCGGTCGTTTTCGGCGCGGAAGGTTCGCCACAAGGCCGCCGCGGCAAGGATCGCCATCGCGAAATACGCCGCCAGCCAAAGGCCGTGCTGAAGGAAGACGACGGGACGGTAGCCGCCTTCGCGCATCGCCTGCGCGAATTGCTGCGCAAGAAATCCGTAGATCTTGCGCGCAAGCTGCGGGCTCATCCGGATTTCATAGAGCGCGGGCAGCGTGTAAAAGAGGCCCCAAAGGACCAATCCGATCAACAGGTACCTATGCGCGCGCGGGGTCGCGAGGTAGCGACGCGCCAGCAAGAACGGAAGCACCGAAACCAGCGAGGTCAGGGCGAAGGAAAACGCATCGTAAAGCTTCAGCCCGGGCAGCACGCGCGGGCCGATTTCAACAGGCTGAAAATTCGTCATGACCGAGATGAACGGAGTCACGAACAGCAGCACCAGAAGCATATTGCTGATCCGGCTCTGGCCCGTCTTGGTGGTCTCGTCGATCCCGGCGTCTGGCGTTCGCCCCTGACGCCGCGCCAGGGTCTCGCGCTGACGCGTGAACGGGGTCCGGCCGGCGCGATTTCCGGCCGCGGCGGCCCCCGGGGCCAAACTGCGCTCCAGCGGGGCGGGCACCAGCATCGTCATGATCAGCGCGGCAAGGGCTGGAACCAGCGTCTTGTCGAATGTCGGCAGCACCGGCAGGTTGATCCCCACCCCGAAGGGCAGCAGCAGATACCCCCCCAGGATCGACGCGATCAGCGCCCGGTCGCGCGGCAGCCTACGGTAGAGGAAAAACACCACGAGCGGCCACAGGAAGAGCGCGACGTAGGAAAATGTATTCGGCATAAAATTTGCGCCTGCCTGTTTGGTCCAGCCTAGCCAGATTTTTCTAGCAGGCGCACCGCGTCTTGCCCACTGCGCAGTTACGCCCAAGCGGTCAAAGGGCTTACAAAAAAGCCCGGCGTATCCTATAGCGATGTTAGTCATTCTTATTGCCGCGGCAAGACGGGCCTTTTTTGAAATGCGTTCTTCGGACCTGACCCTGACGGTCTCGATCATCAATTACCGGACGGGCGACATGACGCTGGCCTGCGTCCGGTCCGTGCTTGCCGATCTCGGCGAGATCCCCGCCCGCGTGGTCGTCGTCGACAACTGCTCGGGTGACGGTTCGGCAGATCAGATAGAGGCGTGGATTGCCGCGCAATCGCCTGCCGTCCCGGTCACGCTGGTGCGGTCAGAGACGAATTCCGGGTTCTCGGGCGGGCACAACCAGGGCATGGCGACGGCACCGGCGCAGTTCTACCTGATCCTCAATTCCGACGCGCTGATCCGGCCGGGCTTCTTCGCCGCCCTGCTGGACGCGGCCCGCGCCCATCCGGGGGCCGGCCTGCTGGCACCGCAGCTCGAATTCGACGACGGAACCCGGCAGGTCAGCTGTTTTCGCTTTCCCTCGCCGGCCAGCGAATTGATCCGCGCGGCGGCCACCGGGGTGATCACGCGGCTGCTGGCGCGCTATGCTGTGCCGCTTTCGATGCCGCCCGCCCCCGAGCAGATCGGCTGGGCCAGCTTCGCCTGCATCCTGCTGCGCGGCGACATGGTGCAGGCGATCGGACCGATGGATGAGGGCTACTTCCTGTATTTCGAGGATACCGAATATTGCCTGCGCGCCCGTCGCGCCGGCTGGCGCATCGCCTACATCCCCAAGGCGCGGGCCATCCATTTCCGCGGCGGCAGCGCCCCGGTCAAGGCGTTGGCGCGTGAACGCAAGCGCCTGCCGGCCTATTACTACGCCTCGCGCGCGCGCTTTCTACATCAGGCCCATGGCCGGGCCGGACTGTGGGCGGCCAATCTGCTGTGGCATCTGGGCCGCGGCATCGCATCTGCGCGCCGCCTTGCGGGCAAGGCCGTGCCCGCCACCAATGACCTCGAGGCCCGCGACATCTGGATCAACGCATTCAACCCCACCGGCGACAGCGGCGCCACGAGATGAGCCGATGACCCCCCCTCCCGCGGCACCGCTTGCCCTGTGGCGCCTGTTGGCGGCCGTCTTCCCCGGCGGCTCGCGCACCGCCTGGAAACTGCGGCTGCGCGGTTTTGCCATCGGCCTGCGCCACCGCCGCCTGCTGGGGCGCATCGTCAACGCGCCCGCCGGTGGCGCGATGCACCGGCTGATGTCCGAACGCCCCGAAATGCTGGGCGCGCTGGTCTGGCCCTATCTTTCCGCCAGTTGGGACGCGCACGAACGCCTGCGCCGCATCGCCGGGCATTCCGAGGAAATCGACCGCCTCGGCCCGCCCTATTCCTTCTCGATCCATGAGCGGCTGACCCTGGCCCACATCGGGCGCCAGGATCTCGAGGCCACGCTTGTCCTCGACCAGCCGCGCTGGTTCCTGCGCGAGGGCGGGCTGGTGCTCAATCTCTTCCTCGGCAATTTCCGCGCCTTTTGCCTGGCGTTCTCGCTGATCCGCGAGGGTGATGAGCTGATCGCGGTGATCGGCGGTCTTCAGGGCCGCAACCGCGAGGGCGTTCTGGACATCTACCGCGACCTGACCAAGGAGATGCACGGCCTGCGTCCGCGCGACCTGCTGATAGAGGCCTTCCGCATGCTTTGCCGCGAGATGGGCGTGACCCGGATCGAAGCCGTCGCGGATGCCTGCCGCCACCATCACCACCCCTATTTCAAGGGCAAGAAATCCGACAGCCATCAGGATTACGATGCGGTCTGGGAGGACCGTGGCGGCATCCGGCTGGGCCAGTGCTTCTTCGAGGTGCCGCTTGCCCCCGAGCGCCGCGATCTGGAGACGGTGAAGCCCAAGAAGCGCCCGATGTATCGCCGCCGCTTCGACTTCCTCGACGCGCTGGAGGCAGAGCTGTCGGCGCGCCTGCCCCAGTTGCGGCCCGAGCCGGCGGCCGAGGCCGAATAGGCCCTAGCCGGCGCCCTCTTGCCCCCCGTCCTGCCTGCCTTCCTGCCCGTGCGCCGCCGCGCGCAGGAGGTCCTCGTGATGGGTGCCGCGCACCGCCGCGAGGCAATCATCGAAATTCTCGATCACCTCGGTGATCGGCTGGGTGATGATCTTGCGCATCCGCGTCTGCGGGTGGATCGGCGTCACCCCGAGAAACGCGAAGGCGTCGTGCATGATCCCCGCGCGCGTCGCCTCGTCGCGGTAAAGCTCTTCATACCGGATGACATATTTCGCCGCGTCCGGCAGGCGTTCGATCAGCGCTTCAAGGCTGGCGTTCTCGGTCTCGATCGCGCGCAGCAGGCCCGCGATCTGGGCCGGGTCGATGGTCAGGCCGCGGCTGCCACGGTCGTCGCCTTCCCCGACCTTGACGACCCCGGTCGCCCCCAGCCGCGCGTTCGACACCATCCGGTCCACGACATTGCGCCGCACCAGCGCGATCACCTTCATCCCGGGCCGGTGCAGGATACGTTCGGAAATGCCGTAGCGCTCAAAATTAAGCGAGAATTCCTTGACCCCGATCGTGTGCACCGCGCCCAGACGCTTCACCTCGCCCGGCTTGCCTTCGCGCCGCTTGCGCAGGTTGCGCTCGGCGTTGGCGGCGCCGCGCAGAAGGCGCGAGGTCAGGATCCATTGCAAAAACGCCTCGTCCGAGCGCCACAGGAAGGGGACCTTGTTCTTGAGCTTGCGCATCTTGGTCCAGTGGCCCAGCACCTCGCCGTAATTCAGCACCTCGGCGCTTTGGTTGAGCATGTCGCACAGCGTGTTGCTGCCGCTGCGGCCAAGGGTCAGGACGATGTGATTGCGCATCGCTCCCCTTCCCCGGCCTCGGCGAAGGCACGCGCCAGCTTGGCCGCCTCGGTGCCAACGTCGAATTCCGCCACCACTTTCGCGCGCCCCGCCGCCCCCATGCGGGCGCGTAGATCGGCGTCGGCCAGAAGCCGGCCCAGACGCTCGGTCAGCGTCGCCAGATCGCCCGGCGGCGTGACGAAACCCGACACCCCGTCCTCGACCAGTTCAGGCACCCCGGCGACGCGGCTCGCGATCACCGGAAGGGTGGCGGCCATCGCCTCCATCAGCACCACCGGCACCCCCTCGGCAAAGCTTGGCAGTACCAGCATGTCCGAGCGCGACAATTCCTGCGCGACCGCGTGCTGCGGCTGGTAGCCCAGGAAATCCACCCGGCCGGCTAGGCCCAAAGCCCGTGCCTCGGCCTCCAGCGCGGCGCGGTCGGGGCCGTCGCCGACGATCGCCAGCCGCGCACCCGGGTGATCGCCCGCCTGCGCCGCGAAGGCACGCAACAAGAGCGGCGCGCCCTTGACCGCCGCCAGCCGCCCCACGAACAGCACCCGCGGCCCCGGCGCTTGCGTCTCAGCCTTGCGGTAATTGGCCGGCGTCACCCCGCAATGGATGATCTTCAGCCGGTCCCAATGCGACTGATCCGAGAACAACATCGCCTGACTGCGGGCGAAATGGCTGATGCAGGCGACGAAGCGCGCGCGCGCGATCTTCTGGTCCAGCCGCCACCAATGGGCCTCAAAGAAGATCGCCGGGCCGTGCAGGGTGAAACTGTAGGGAATGCCCGACATCTCGCTTGCGATCATCGTCAGCGAGCAGCTGGAATTGCCGAAATGATTGTGGATGTGGCGCACGCCCCGGGCGCGCAGATGCTGCACCAGCACCGCCGCCTCGAGGAAATAGAAGATCTGCCAGGCCAGCGCGCGGGTCCCGGGCGGGCGCGTGCGCAGCGCCAGCTTCAGCGCCGAGAGCCAGCGGCGGGGCGCGCGCCGCAGCACCGCGACATGGGCCGCGGCCAGACGCAGCGGGCGCTTTGCCGCTTCCACGACGTAAAACGTGCGGGCACTTTCGTCAGCTTGAGTAGCGCCCACCACAGTGTCTGCTGGGGGCCTACGTGCTGCACAGGTCTCGATCCTCACACCTAAAGAGCGGAGCGCCTCGATCTCTCGCTGGATGAAGGTATGTGACACCTTGGGGTATTCACCGGTCATGTAGGCAACTGTGCCTATTTCATAGTCCGTCGACATCCCAGAAAATCCAATGAATTCTGAGGTCGGCGGACTGCTACCCCGAAATTTGTTCAAAATACGTCGCATCACCGGCCACGACTCCAGCTTCCGCCGGCGGGCCTGAGACGCACAGCAGCAGTAACCGAAGCATATACTAGGAACCCGACCGGCATCGCAATCGCCAGACGGATCAATTGAGCAAGGGTGAGGCGCGCCTTACCCTCGTCGACACGCAAATCTGGGTAAAGCCTATAGACTTCCGCAACCCCTGCGTCTTGGCGACGCCGAACCTTCACAAGATTGCGCCAGCCTTCTACCATGGGCCAATAGTAGGTCGCTGGTAGCTCGACGCGCTCGGCGGGACAGAAATTCAGTCGAACAAAGGTATCGTCGGATATGATCTCTGGAAAATCGCCCCAGCGTGCCCGCCCCGATCGATTTACAGCGAAAAAGCCTGCTCCAACCGCTCCTCCCTCTACGAAAGGTAGCTTCCGCCAGAACGCAGCATAGGCACGAGTTAGTCGGCTTCGCGCTCTTACGACGGCAAGCGTACCTGTTGCGTAGGTTGCCACGTTACTGTCCAGAGCGCGGCGCACCTGTCCTATCATCGCCGGTTCGCAGGTCACATCGGCGTCAAGATATACCCGGATCTCTGCCTCGGCCACGGAGTCAGCGCGGTTCAGAGCACCAATTTTTCCGGGGGCGGGACTTGACAGGCAGCTCAGCTGCCAGCCGCGTGCTTCGGCACAACCAGAATAGCGGTGCGCGATGTCCACTGTCGAATCCGTGCAAGCATTTGCAGATACAATAATCTGCAAACGGCCTGCCGCCTCGTCTTGGCACATCAATGAATCAAGACAACGGCCCAGCCAAGTCTCCTCGTTATTGGCGGGTATAATGACGGCAACGTCGAATGGGCAGGGCATCAAGAGGCTTTTGGTTAAGTAAGGTTCGGTCATTTTTCTCAGATTTTCCTAGCGTTCTCAAGGGTCAAAAAATCAGTAACTATACTCTACATAAGGAAAAGTTCGTTAGTTGCAGCGGTCCTGTCGGTTGGCAACATGGACAAGTCTCGGCTCTTAGTCCACAAAATAGGCAAGAAAAAAGAACCGGGAAGACCACAGCTGCGAGGAAAATCCAAATTGATCGAAGCGCCGGATCAAATTGAAAACTTGAGGGTGAATGTCCCGACGCAGGCCGCGCTTCTGTCCGACCTTCGGGCGCGCTTCGCCACGGGCCGCGGGTTCGCGGTGGCGACCGTGAACCTCGACCATCTGGTCAAGCTGCGCCGCGATGCCGGCTTTCGCGCCGCCTATGCGGCCCAGACCCATGTGGTGGCCGACGGCAACCCGATCGTCTGGCTGCAGCGCCTTGCCGGGAAGCCGGTCGAACTGGTGCCCGGCTCGGACCTGATCGACCCGCTGATGGACCTGGCGGCGCAGGCCGGCGTCGGCGTGGGCTTTCTCGGCTCGACCGAGGCGGTTCTGGCGCGGGCGGCCGAGCAGCTGGAGGCCCGGCATCCGGGGCTGTCGGTGGTCGCGCGGATCGCGCCGCCGCTCGGCTTCGACCCCACCGGCCCCGAGGCCGATCGCATGATCGACGAGATCGCCGCCTCGGGCGCGCGGCTATGCCTTCTGGCGCTCGGCGCGCCCAAGCAAGAGGTGCTGGCTGCCCGCGGATACGCGCGCCAGCCACATCTGGGGTTCGTCTCGATCGGGGCGGGGCTTGATTTCATCGCCGGTACGCAAAAGCGCGCGCCGCGCTGGGTGCGCCGGATCGCGATGGAATGGCTGTGGCGGATGCTGACGGATTGGAAGCGTCTGGCGGCGCGCTACCGCGATTGCGGGCTGATCTTGCCCGGCCTCGCGATCCGGGCGCTGCGCCAGCGCGGCAAGCGCTGATCCCCGGGACCGCCGGTTTGCCAAAGGGCGCCGCCCGTCCGAATAGCTTGATCGATGCCCAAGAACGCGTCAACAAGTTGTAGAACGCTTTCTACCCGGAAAATTTCAGCCAGATATTCAGGCTGACCGCACCAGAGGTTTCGTCTGCCCCATGTACAGGGTCTTTGCCGCAGGTATCGCCTTACTGGCACTGGCCGCTCTGGTGGCGCAGTTTCTCGTATCCAGCAAACTGATGGGATCGCCCGGTTGGGGTGACGTCTTGTGGCGGATGGCCGGGTATTTCACCATTCTGACCAATGTTCTGGTCACGATCACTTTCGCCCTGAAGGCCCTGTCCGGGTGGCGGATCGGGACCGCCTGGAGCAGTGGGTTGACCCTTTGGATCCTTGTGGTGGGGGCGGTCTATCATGCGGTGCTGGCGGCGCTTTGGCAGCCAACGGGACTGGCGTGGTGGGCCGATCAAGGGTTGCACACGGCTGTTCCCCTGCTGGTTCTGGCCTGGTGGCTATGGCTGGCCGACAAGCGGGGGCTGCGGCCTCGGGATGCCATTTTGTGGCTGATCTGGCCCGCAGCCTATTGCGCCTATGCCTTGATCCGGGGGGCGGTCAGCGGCTTCTATCCCTATCCGTTCCTTGATGTTGCAACGCTTGGCGCCGCGACGGTCGCGGCGAACGCAGGCGGGCTCATCCTGGCCTTCGCCGGGGGCGGGCTGGCGCTCGTGGCGCTGGCGCGGCGCTTCGATCATGGCTGGCAGTCCTGATCCGGCGGCACGGGTCGGAAGAATTGTCTGCGACACCCACCTCCTGCAGGACAGGTGGTGTCATTGAAGGTCGCTTTTGAGCGCAACGGCCTCAAGTTGCCTTTCGTCACCAGGGATCGAAGATCGGCAAATCGGCCAGATTTCACGGATCACCGAAAATCTGGCCGATTGGCCCGAATTTGTCCGCCGATGCCCGTTGGTGGCGCATTGCCTTTCAATACCCGATTGGCAGGAACCCGCGCAACGCATTCGCGCCCCATTCTCTCCGAAGAATTGCCTTGATATTGGTTAATCATTGTTAACCAATTCCTTGGATGCATCCGCGAGGCCCCTCTGTCATGAGCGATATGATCCCGCCGCGCTCTTCCCCGATCCCGGCCGATATCTATGGCACGTCCAAGGGTCTGTTCTACCTGTTGGGGGTGCGGCCCGACGCGGAAACCACGCCCCTGCCAGCGCGCCAGGCGCCGACCCCGGGGCCAGAGACGGCCCCCTCCGGGCCTGCTCTTCCGGCGGCGACCGCAATCCTCGCGCAGGTCCAGATGGCCGATATGTTCTGCTTTCGCGGCTAGCGCTGCGCGGGCACGGGCAGGCCGTACCGCTCGACAAGCGGGCCGATCTGAAGATCGTTGCCCGTCAGCGCGTTGCCCGCATAGAGGCTGGTCGCTTGCGAGTTCGGCCAGACCACCAGCTTCTGGCGATCCTTGACGATGCGATAGAGACTGCCCGCCCTGCGGCCCATCCAGTAGAGCCACAGATCGTCGGCGCGCGGCGCGAGTTCGAGAAAGCTGGCCGCGTCGGTGACCTCGGGGGCCAGCGCGCCGGGGGGATAGAGCACCCCCCCCACGCCGGTGGGAAAGATCAGATCGGGACGGGCCTCATCCCGGATATCATGGGGCCAGCTTTCATAGGGGGCGACGGTGCCGTCCTGTTGCAGGGTGAACCGGTGCGCCCGGTGGCAGACGATCTGATCCGCCGCGCCGGACCAGGTGCCAAGCAGGGCGCGCAGCCAGTGGCGCTCATAATGGACATCATCATCCGCAGTGACCAGAACCGCATCGGGAAAGGCCCTCAGGGCGGGAATGATCTTGGTGTAGGAACGCAGATCCTCTGTTTCGCGGACCTCCAACCCCGCGCCTTCCAGCGCGCGCACCGCCCTGGGCAGGCGGCGCAGGTCGTCGGGGGAAAGCCACAGGATGACGCGATCGGGGCGCACCGATTGGGTCAGCAGGCAGCGCAGGGTAAGGTGGAGCGTGGGAAATCGCGCCGCATAAGAGGTCAGCGTCACGATCAGCGCCGCCTTTTGCCGATGCGGGCGCTGTGGCAGCAGGGGCCGCAGCCGCCAGCGCAGATTGGCGACCGCACGGCGTAGCCGCGGCCGAAGCTGCAATCGTCGGGCAAACCGCCTTAGGCCCATCACCGGACCTGCATGTCACGCCAGCCCGAGGCGGGCGGCAGGACCCGCCGACCCCGGTTGCTGGGTTGCGGGATCATTCTTGCAAACGTGGGAACCATGCAGTTGTGAAACCGGCTTGCCATCCCGCAGCGGGAGGTGTGTGAAGATAAGACAAACGATATACGCAGCCCACGGATATTTCCACTAGCCGCGAATGGCGTGGTGAAAAAAGAGCGAAATGGCCTTGGCCCCGCACGCCCTCCCCGGTCACCGCCCGGTCGCGGCCCGGTCGCGGCCCGGTCGCGGCCCGGTCGCGGCCCGCCTCGCCGGAAAAACAGGGCCCGACACGCCATCCGGACTTAAAAAAATCCTGCAATCAGCTTATAGAGGGGTCAGTTAGGCGCGCGTCGCCCCGAGAGATATTGAATGACCCTTCCTGATTTCCTGATCATTGGTGCGATGAAATGTGGCACCTCGACCCTGCAAACCCAGCTTGCCGCTCAGCCCGGCATCTTCATGAGCGACCCGAAAGAGCCCAATTTCTTCTCTGACGACCCGGTTTATGCCAAGGGGCTGGACTGGTATGAAAGCCTCTTCGCGGCGGCCGCGCCGGGGGATCTGAAGGGCGAAGCCAGCACCCACTACACCAAGCTTCCGACCTATCCCGAAACCTTGCCGCGTCTGCGCGCCGTCCTGCCCGGCCCCCGGCTGATCTACATGATCCGCAATCCACTGGTGCGCGTGGTCTCGCATTACATCCATGAGTGGACCCAAGGCGTCATCACCGGCGATCTGGAAGCCGCCTTCGACCGGCACCCCGAACTGACCGCCTACAGCCGTTTTGGCGAACAGATCGCCCCCTGGGTTCAGGCCTTCGGGGCCCCGAACATCCTGCTGCTGTCGCTGGAGGAGATGAAGGCCGATCCGCAGGGCGTTCTGAACCGCGCCGGCGCCTTCCTGGGGCATGCGGGGCCGCTTGTCTGGCAGGCCGAGAAGGCGCAGGTCAACGTCTCGGCCGAACGGATGCGGCGGCTGCCGCTGCAGGGGCTTCTGATCGACAATCCGGTCGCGACGGCGCTGCGGCGCGCCTTGGTGCCGAAGCCGATCCGAACGCGGCTGCGCGCCTCTCGCCAGATCAAGGAGCGGCCCGCCTTGGCCCCCGACCGCAGGCGCGCGCTGGAAGCGATCTTCGCGGCCGATCGCGAACGCCTTGCCGCGTTCTTTCCCGATGCCCCGGCCCTGTCCGCGGCCTACCCCTTTCTTGCCGCATGACGCGTGATCCCCGCATCGGCGCCGTCCTGATCGGCCGCAACGAGGGCGCGCGCCTGGTCCGCAGCCTGGCGTCGGTCGCGTCCATCCCGCGCGTCGTCTATGTCGATTCCGGCTCCACCGACGGCAGCGTCGCGGCGGCGCGGGCGGCGGGGGTCGATGTGGTCGAACTGGATCTTCGCACCCCCTTCACCGCCGCGCGGGCCCGCGACGCGGGCGTCGCCAGATTGCGCCAGGGCACCCTGCCCGACCTTATCCAGTTCATCGACGGCGATTGCGAATTGCAGACCGGCTGGATCGCTGCGGCCAAGAAGGCGTTCCAAGAGGACGAAACTCTTGGCGTGGTGACCGGCTGGCGCTTTGAGCTGCACCCCGACGCCAGCATCTACAACGCGATCTGCAACGTGGAATGGCACCGGCCGGCGGGACCGATCAAGACCTGCGGCGGCGACATGATGGTGCGCGCCAGCGCCTATCAGAAGATCGGCGGCTTCAACCCCCGCGTCATCGCGGCCGAGGACGACGATCTGTGCCTGCGCATCGGGGCTGCGGGGTGGAAGCTGGTGCGTCTGCCGCTCCCCATGACGCGCCATGATGCCGCGATGACCAGCTTCGCCCAATGGTGGCGGCGCGCGGTGCGCGCGGGGCATGGCTATGCGCAGGTCGGCGCGCTGCATCCCAGCCATTTCCGGCGCGAGAGAGCCCGGGTGTTTGCCTGGGGCCTGCTGCTTCCGCTTGTCACCCTCTTCGGCATGCTGGTCTCGGGCTGGAGCCTGGCCCTGGGCCTGGCGCTTTACGCCCTGTCGTGGCTGCGCAGCCTGCGCGGCCTGCAACGCGAAGGCCTGGGGCTTTCCTGCGCCGCCCGGCAAGCCTTCTTCCTGACCTTGTCGAAATTCCCGAACCTGCAGGGAATGCTTACCTATTACTGGCGGGCGATCCGCGACCGAGAGATGCGGATCATCGAGTATAAATAGCTTTTCATTAAAGGAGATTTCAGCCTTGCCGACCCAACCCCTGCGCGTCGCGCTCATCGGAGCCGGGTATATTTCCTCTTGGCATGCCGCCACGCTTGCCAGCGTCGAGGAAGCGCAGCTCACCGCGATTTGCGATACCAACAAGACCGCCGCCGAGGACCTCGCGCGCGGATATGGCATACAGGCGTTCCAGTCGGTCAACGATCTGGTGGCGGCCAAGGTCTGCGACGTCGTCCATATCCTGACCCCGCCCCAGACCCATCGCGCGCTGGCGCTCGAATGTCTGGCGGCGGGTCTTCATGTCGTGCTGGAAAAGCCGGTCGGCCTTTCGGCGCAGGAGGTCGCGCAGATTGCCGAGGCGGCGCAGGCCGCCGGCAAGCAGGCCATCGCGGGGCATAATTTCCTTGCCCTGCCGTCCTATGAAAAGCTGAAGACCCTGACGACTTCGGGACGGCTTGGCCGAATTTCCGGCGCCGAGATCAACTGGTGCTTCCCGCTGCCCCCGCTGCGTTCTGGGCCTTTCAACCTTTGGCTTCTGCGCGCCCCGCAGAACCTGCTGCAAGAGATCGGCCCGCATCTCTTTGCCTTCGCGCAGGACCTCTTCGGCCCGCTCGAGATCCAGCATCTCGAACTGGGCATGCCGATTGCCCTGCCCGGCGACGGCACGCGGCCGCAAAGCTGGCGGATCCTCGCCCGGGCCGGGCAAGTCGAGATCACCTTCAATATCGCGCTGATCGAAAGCTTCGACGACCGCTCTGTCACCCTGCGCGGGTCGAGCGGCATGGCCCGCCTCGACATCGGGCGCGACACGCTTCAGGTGCAGGCGGAAAATGCCGCCGACATCGTGCTTAATCCGCTGATCGGTGCGCTGTCGCTGGCGTGGCAGCATCTGGCCGGCGGGCTGCGCAATGCGGCGGTTCAATTCGCCTCGCTCAACCAGAAATCGCCCTATGGGCTTAGCTTCCGGGGCATGTTCCACAGTATCTACGGTGCGATGGCGCATGGAACCCCGGTCGACGCGCGCTTCTCGATCCACTCGGCCGTTGAGGTCATGCGGGCGATCGACGCCACGCTAGAGCGCATGCCGCCGCCCGCGACGCCCGCCGCGCCCAAGGGCACGCCGGCGCCCAGTGTTCTGGTGATCGGCGGGACCGGCTTTCTGGGTCGCGGCCTGACCCGCGCGCTGGTCGAAAAGGGGCATGACGTGCGCGTCCTCAGCCGCGGCTCCGGCGGCCCCTTTGCCGACATCGCGAACCGCGTCGAGATGGTCTCGGTCTCGCCGCGCGACCCCGAGGGGCTGCGCCGGGCGATGGCGGGGATAAAGACCGTCTACAACCTGGCGAAATCCGACGACAAGACCTGGGAGGACGCGCAGCGCAACGATGTCGGCGTCGCCGTGGGCATTGCCGAGGCCGCGCTGGACAGCGGCGTCGAGCGGCTGATCTATACCGGCACCATCGCCTCTTATGACATGTCGGATCCGGTCCGGACGATCACCGAAGACACCGGCTTTGCGCCCGACATGACCGACCGCAACATCTATGCGCGGTCCAAGGCCGAATGCGAGGCCCGGCTGATGGCGATGCATCGCGACCGGGGGCTGCCGCTGGTGATCGCCCGGCCGGGCATCGTGGTCGGCAAGGGCGGGCCGCTTCAGCATTGGGGGATCGGGCGCTGGAACGGGCCGGGGGCCGTCAAGATCTGGGGCGACGGGCGCAACATCCTGCCCTTCGTGCTGATCGACGATGTGTCGGAGGCGCTGGTCGCGATGTGCGATGCGGATGGCATCGTCGGCCAGTCCTTCAACCTGACCGGAGAGCCGATGCTGACCGGCCGCGATTATTTCGACGCGATCCATTCGCTGCTGGGGGCGCGGATCCTCGTGCGGTCGGGCAACCTCACGGGCTATTACCTGTTCGACGGGGTCAAATACGCGCTCAAGCGGCATCTGCTGCACAAGAAGGGCATCGCGCGCGGGTCGCTCAAGGATTGGAAATCACGGGCGCATCTGTCGCGCTTCGACAATGGCAAGGCCAAGCGCCTGCTGGGGTGGACGCCCGAAGGGGATCGCGCGGCGTTCCTGCGCAGAAGCATTGCCGAGGCCGATCTCTTCGGCTTCTGAACCCGGCCCCGGGCGCGCGGCGGCGATCGCGCGCCTTAGCCCCGCAGGCCCAACTCGCGTCCGCGGCGGTCGATCAGTGGCCCCAGGGCGTAGCGCACCGGATGGCCGTCGCCGCTGCCATCGCGGCTGCCATCGGCACGGTAGCGGCCCGCGGCGCGTGCGGCGGCGATGCTGGGGGCGGTGACGCTGCGGGTCCAGCCGGTCAGCCGCCCGCCCGCGTCATACTGCATGTCGTCGCGCCATGGCGCCCACCAAAACAGCGCCGGATCGTAGCGCGCGGGCCGCGCCGGCGCATCATAGCTGACCCGGATCAGACGTGCGGCGCCCTCGGGGGCAAAGTCATAGGTGCGCACTTCGGGGGGCAGGGTGATCGACAGGAAGGCGGGGGCCGAAAGATGGCGCCCGGCCTCGGCGAACAGGCCGATATCGATGCGCGAACTGATCGGCGGGCTGTCCTTGATGGCGAAACCCGCCGGCGCCGGGCGCGGGGTTTGCCAATCGAGGATGATCCGCGCCGACGCGCCCTGCGGGACGATCGTCACCGCATCCGGATCGCCGCGCAGCAGCACCCAGTGAAAGCGCAGCGGACGGCCGGCGGGATCGGTGGTTCCGGCCGCCGACAGCGTGATCTCGCGCCGACCCGCAAGCGAACGCCACAGCCGGGCGATGGCGGCGGGGGTATCGAACAACCGCTCGCTCAGGCTGGCAAGGCCGGCGCGGTCACTGAAGTCCTCGGACACTACCTTCAGTCGCGGGGCCGGCGGGATTTCATCCGGCCCCAAGCTGGAGGCCAGCGCCACCGCGGCAAACGGGTTGAGCGCCTCTTTGACGAAGGCCGAGGGATGGGCTGATCCCGACATATAGGCCGCATCGCCGCGCAACCCGTTCTGCGTGCGGCGCATCACCCATTGCACCGTCGGCGCGATCAGGCCCAGCTTTTCCATCCGCGCCCGGGTTTCGGGCCGGAAGGCGCCCAGGATCAGCGCCTGGATACGCAGGAAGGGCTGGTCGCTGTAGGACGAGCCCTGGCTAGTGGTCATGTAGGGCCAGGCGGCAGGGAAATAGTCGAACAGCTCATGATCGTGGTGTTCGGGGTAGGTATAAAGCGCATTCGCCCGGTAATCGGCGGCGGCGCGGGCGGCCCCGCCCGGTTGGGTCATCGCCAGCCGCGTCTGGCTGCGCGCCTCTGGTCCGCGGACCAGCGCGGTCGAGGAATTGCCAAGCGTGATCGCGGGAAAGCGAAACGCCCCCGCCAACCCGTAGTCGAGTTGCTGCGCCTTCAGCCCGGGGCCATAGACCACGCGGGTCATCTGCGGAAAGGCGCTGGCGGGCAGTTCTGAATGGCCCCGGTCGCGGTTGTCGTAGAGCACCCCGGCCAAACCCGCCGCAAGCCCCCTGGCAAAGAAGGCACGCAGTCGTGCCGCCGCAGGGTCGCCGTCGGTGGCGGCTATGACAGGCGCGCTGACGGCCGGAGGCGGCAGGTCCGCTGCGGGCAAGGTCAGCCGGCCGGTGCCCGGATCCTCGGACAACTCATCGCGGGTCAGTCGCAGGACCGGCGGGCCATTGGCATCAGCCGCCCGAAACCGGGCCGGGAACAACGCCAGAGCCGTGGCCGTGAGGAGAAGAGCGCGCCGCTTCATGGTAGGAGCTTAGCACAGGGCGCCGCGACGCGGGGACTACTGATCGCCGGCGCGGCCCGCAGAATGAAAAAGGGACGACCCCAGGAATTGGGATCGCCCCGCGTCACAGTAAGCTTAGGTTAGCTCAGGCCTGCTTGCGGCGACGAGCCACGAGGCCGAGAAGGCCAAGGCCCGACAGCAGCAGCGGGATCGAAGCGGGCAGCGGAACGACGCCCACCTTGCCATTGCCGCCGACGATCGAGACACGCACCATCATGTCGTCATGGTTGTCATCGCTGCCGGCACCGCCGTCATCGAACCACAGGTCGACCGCCTGGCCCGAGGTGCCGGTCGGAGCCGAGGTGATCGAGGCGAAGAAGTTCGGGAAGGCGGACATCGGGCTTGCGGCGTCAGGATTGGCGCCGTTCATCACGGTGGCAGCCCCGCTGTTGGCGGTGAAGTCGAAGTTCAGCAGCCCGTGGGACACATTGCTGACCGTCATGCTGGCAATCGGCGAACCGGGCGATCCCCAGGTACCGGTACCGGTGGTGCCACCGGTCGAGAACAGGTTGCTTCCACCGAAGTCGAAGCCGTTGTTGTAGCCAGCCTCAGAGCCGTAGAAGTCAAACTTCAGATCGACGGTGCCATTCAGCCAGACCGATGCGCCGTACCAGCCGGAACGCGTCGTGGTGCCCGCACCATAGACCGGAACCAGCCCGTCGTTGAACGACGAGCCGCCCGGGATCGTTCCGGCAGTCATCGCCGAGGCCGCACTCGCCCCGATGGACATCGCCACCGCCAAAACACCGGCAGAAATAGTGGAAAACTTCATTTCAATTACCCCCTTGAAAAAGTTGCAGACTCAAGAAATCCCAAGAATCACGGGACGAGACCTCGTCAAACACCCGCGAAAGTTAGCACGTTTCTTCGCGATTGCACACGGAATCTTTACCACACGTTAACATTGTTGTGTCTCGGCCCGGGTTTCCGCCAGGTGGTGCGGTTCCGGGGCACCGTCGACCGCGCCATCATGCACGGGGAAGGATGCGCTGGCAGGTGGCTTGAATGCCGCGCGCGACGGTCGCTGCGCGACGGAATGCGGACAGTTTGGTTTCGTTCGATGCGGGGCATCTCGCCTTCCCCGCAGATCTTGTGGAAGGGGAAATGCGTCGGAACCGGCGGGGCTTCGGCCGCGCTCGGGCGGCGCTCGGGCCTCTGCAGAATCCCCCAAGCGCCGCCTGCTGACATGATTTCCACGGCGCTGATGCCCGGGTGAAATTCTTGGCGCCCGGGCCTTCGAATGCGGTCTGTGGATTTTCGGGTGGATTTGGTCCCTGCCTGCCTACTAGGATGCAGGCAGTACTTTTTGATCATGAACTCAATTCAATCGTGGCGAGCCTGAATGAACAGCAGCGCATTGTCCGATGTCGTCAATATTCCGGATGACGCGGGAAAGATCGTACGAAACCGGCTGGGGCTGTCGCCATCGGACCCGTTGAGAGTGACGTTCATTCCCGGCCCCGGCGACGTCGCGGGCACCTTCGATTACTGGCGTAGCGGTCGCCACGACGCCAGGGTTCCGTCGATCACCTATTCCCTCATGTTCTATGAGCTGATGGTACAGCTGGACGCGCGCTGCCAGATCATCGCCCACCACCCGATCGGCGAGTCAGCCGCCGAGCCGGGCGAACGGTTTCGCTTCGATCAGGTCACGCAAAGACCCGCGAAGGGCAGGATCGACCGTTCGCGAAGCCGCGCCGAACTGGCGGATGAGCTTGTTGCCTTGACGAATGATTTCGATCCCCACGTCGTCATCCTCTCGACGCATGGCCCGAGCAGTGCGTGGAAATCCCTGTCTCGCGGCAGGAGGCTGATACTCAGCGTGCACAACACCTTCTGGCCGATACACCGCCCGCCGCGATCGCTGAAGGGTCGGCTGCGCAAGGCCGTGCTGTCCCACCGGACCCGCGCCCTGGATGGCGCGATCTGCACGTCGCATGAATGCGCTCGACAACTTGCGACTTTGACCCACGACCGGTTCTTGGCCGAGGTCGAATGCCCGCAGATCCTGCGCACGCATCCTCTGGCCAAGGCCGACGCGGTGCGCGACCTGCTGTTTCTGGGGCGGATCGAGCGCAGCAAGGGCGTGTTCATGCTGATCGACGTCTTTGAGCAGCTCGCGGCCGCCCATCCCCAGCTGACGCTTACAATCGCGGGATCCGGCTCGGCGGATGCGGCGCTTGCGAAACGGATCGCCGCCTCGCCGCAGCAAGGCAAGATCGCCTTTCCGGGGCGTCTGAACAGCGACGAAGTTCATGTCGCCATCGCCAAGGCGGATCTTCTGGTCTGCCCGACGATGACGACCTTCAACGAGGGCCTCGCTCTGGTCGGGTTCGAGGCCGCCGCGCACGGCGTTCCGTCGGTGCTGAGCTCGATCGTCCCGGCATCGGATCTGCTTGCAGACAGCTGTGTTGTCTATGAAGCGGACAATCCGGACTCGCTTGCAGCTTCCCTGTCGCGCCTGATCGGGGACAAGATGGCCTACCGGGATCTTTGCGCGGCGACCGCCTCGGTCCGGGACAAGATCTATGATCGGTCCCTGTCATGGGGGTCGGGCCTGTTCAAGGTGCTCGCCGGGGGAACGGAAAGCCCGCCCCGCTGAAGGCCGCGCCGGCTCGATGGTGGCCGCGCCGGGGCGTCGACGAACGCCGCCTCAGGCCCCGCGCTGATGCATGATCCGGCCGATCGTGTTCATCAAAAGCTGCGCGGCCAGGATCGATGTTACCCCGGCCGGGTCATGATCCGGCGCGACCTCGACAAGATCCAGCCCAACGATCTGTCCGCGCTTGACCAGCCCGGCGATCAGTTCCAGCACCTCGTAGTACAGAAACCCGCCGTGCGAGGGCGTTCCCGTCCCCGGCGCGATCGACGGATCGAAGGCGTCTATGTCGATGGTCAGGTAATAGCGCGCGCCTTCGGGAATGCGCTGCAGCAGCGCTTCGACCCCCAGCGCGCGGGCCTGTCGGACCGAAACGATCTCTGACCCCATCTCGCGCGCCGCGACATAGCCGTCGCGCGCGGTGGACGAGACGTTGCGAATGCCGATCTGCGTCAGCCCGCTGACATAGGGCTTTTCCGCCGCACGGCGCATCGGATTGCCATGGCCGAAGCGCACGCCATGGCGCTCATCCACGAAGTCGAGATGCGCGTCGATCTGCACGACATGCAGCGGGCCGTGTTCGTTGCAATCCTCGGCGAAGGCATCGATGCAGGGGATGTTGATCGAATGATCCCCCCCGATCACCACCGGCAGCGCCCCGGCCGCCAGGATCTTGCGCACCCCGAAGGCAATGTTCGCGTGGCTTTGCACCGTGTCGGTGTGGATGATGTCGGCATCACCGATGTCGACGATGCGCACCTTGTCCGGCTCCAGATAGGTGACGTCGTCTTCGTGGTCATAGGCCCCGGCATGGCCGAAGGCGAAGAGGGTCGAGGCCTCGCGCACTCCGCGCGGCCCCATCCGCGCGCCGGCGCGCCACTGGCTGCCGAAATCGAGCGGCGCGCCCAGGATGGCGACATCGGCTTTGATCCGGTCCCAATCCTCGACATAGGGGTATTTTCCGAAGGTGCAGATCCCAACGAAGGGCAGGTTCAGCCGCCCCGTTTCATAGCCGTGTCCTGACATGCCGGTCCCCCTGCTGACGCGATCCGGGCGGCAGCTTGCGGCACCCGCGAGAGATAGGCAACCTGGCGACGCGGAAGGCCGCGCCCGTCAGTCTTCCAGCGCCTTGCGCCGGGCCTCGTATTCCTCTGGGTCGATCTCGCCCCTGGCAAGCCGCTCCTTGAGAATGTCGAGCGCCGGGGTCTTGCGCTGGAGGCCCTTGCTTTCCCACAGCCAGCGCCCCGCCACGATCGCCAGACCGATGACGAGGATCCAGAAGATCATCATCATCCCCACCCCGACGATCCCGGGCCCCTCGCCCCACATCATCGGATGGCCGTAATAGCCGCCGCCGTATCCCTCGGGCCCTGCGGCATGGGCGGCGCCGGCGGCAGCGGCGGATGCAAGGCCCGCATAGGTCAGATGTCTGATCATCATCGCCTCCACGATCTGAGTCGCCGGTCAGGATACTCCGTCGCCCGCCGCCCGACCTTGAGCGAGATCAGCGACAACCGCCCAGCGCCTGGGCTTTGAAGCAAAGCGCCCGGATCATCGGCCCCGGGTCACCCCGTGGCCGCCCGGTTGAAGTTCGACTGCGGCAAGATGCTGACGGATCCCGGACAGCTCGACGAACCGATGGCGCCCAGCGTTTCGCAAAGACTCGCGCCGCCGGTCGATGTGCGCTCGGCGGCAACGGTCGTGTGGACCCCCGGCCCCAGCGTCGGTGGCAGGTCCAGCCCGGCGCGCAGGCCGTCGATGGCGGCAAGGCACGCGTCCAGCCCCACCTCGTCCAGAATGACGGCATGGGCCAGAACCGCCCAGCCTGCCCGCGGGTCTGCGCAGGGCTGCCAACGCTGCGCCGTGCCCGCGATCTTGCGGCCGCGCACAAGCAGGTTCCACCGGCCATCGCAAAAGCTGCCGGGCAGAGGCGCCACTTCGGTCGCAATGCCGAGGGACGCCAGCGCGGTGCCGATCGCTTCGCAGAGGTTTCGGTAGATGACCTCGGTCGGCTGACCGTTGGCCGGCCCCGCAAGGGCGAGGTTGACGATGCCCGGCCCCTGCGGCACCTCACCCCCGCCGCTGGCGCGAAGATGCACCGGCCAGCCCCGGGTCGCGCTGGTCTTTGCCGCCCGCGCAAAGCCCGGCCGCCGCGACAGCGCGCGCGGCACCACCAGACCGGGCCGTTCCGCGACCCAGATCAGCGCGCCCTGCTGCCCTTCGCGGGCCGCCTGCAACAGCCGGTGCTCGGCCTCGATCCCTTCGGTCGCGGTCTGGAAACGTCGCGGGCCGGTCACGGCATCGGGTTTCGTCACGTCACCTCGCCGATGACCGTGCCCTTGGCCACGACCGCATCGACGTCGTGAATGATATGCAACCGTCCGGGCGCCGGGGCGTGGATTTCATATTGGGTCTTGGCTGTCATGATCTCGGCGATCAGCGCGCCTTTCGACACGCTTGCGCCCTCGCTGGCGAACCACGAGGTGATGACGGTCTCCTCGTCGCCTTCCCACAGGTCGCTGGGGATCGTAATGGAGGTCATAGCGTCCGTCCTTTGAATGGCATGGCTCATCGGCAGGCCGGGGGCCGCATCCGCGCCCCCCGGCAGGGGCGTCAGGCGGCCTTCATCCGGCCCCAGGCCTCGACGATCTTCGCGGGGCTGGGCAGGAAGAAGGCCTCCATCTCGCGCGCGTAGGGGATCGGCGCGTCGGGCGAGGTCACCCGCTGCGGCGCCGCCTTCAGGACCGAGATGTCATGCTCGACAACCGAGGCGATCACCTCTCCCGACACGCCAAAGCTGTGATAATCCTCGTCCACCACGATCAGCCGCCCGGTCTTGGCCACCGAGGCGCGGATCGTGTCGCGGTCCAGCGGAACCAGTGTGCGCAGGTCCACCACCTCGGCGCTGACGCCGGCCTTTTCCAGTTCCGCCGCCGCCTTCAGCGCGTGATGCACCCCCATCGCCAGGCTGACGATCGTGACATCGCGGCCCTCGCGCACGACCTTGGCCTTGCCGAACTCGACGGTGTAATCCTCTTCCGGGGTATGGACCGAGGCGCCCTGTTCGGTCCCCAGCCAGCCCATGCCCTGCAGCGACTTGTGGAACATGTAGACGACGGGGCTGTCATCACGGATCGCGGCGGTCATCATCCCCTTCGCATCATAGGAATTCGACGGTGTCACCACCTTCATGCCCGGCAGATGCGCGAAGGTGCCGTACAGGCACTGCGAATGCTGGCCCGCGTCGGAATAGCCGCCGCCGGTCGAGGTCATCAGCACCATCGGCACCTTGAAGGTGCCACCGGAAAAGAAGGTGTTCTTGGCCATCAGGTTGTAGATCGCGTCAAAGCAGACGCCGAAGAAATCCGCGAACATCAGTTCGACCACCGGGCGCATGCCATCCTGTGCGGCCCCCACCGCCGCGCCGATGAAGCTGGTTTCGGAAATCGGGGTGTCGCGGACGCGGTCGTGGCCGAATTCATCGAGCAGACCACGGGTGTTGCCGAAGACGCCGCCAAGCGCCGCGATGTCCTCGCCCATCACGAAGACGCCCGGATCGGTGCGCATTTCCTGGGCGATGGCTTCGGCCATGGCGCGGGCGATGGTCAGTTTGCGTTCATTGCTCTGGGTCATGTCATGTCCTCCTGACCGCGTCCTCACGCGAAGATTTCCGTCAGCGCATCTTCGGGCGCCGGGGCGGGGCTGGACCGGGCGAAGTCGATCGCCTCGGCCACGCGGGCCTCGGCGCGGGCTTCCATATCCTTCAACTGCGCCTCGTCCGCCGTGCCGTCTGCCAGAAGCCGTTTGCGCATCGCCGGGATCGGATCGCGCGCGAACAGCGCCTCCTTCTCGCCCTTGGGGCGGTAGCCTTCGGCATCGCCCATGAAATGCCCCGCAAGGCGAAAGGTCTCGACCTCGATCAAGGTGGGGCCGTCGCCCGCGCGGGCCCGCGCCACGGCGGTGCCGGCGGCCTCGAAGATCTTCCACGGATCGTTGCCGCCGACATAGACGCCCGGCACGCCGTAAGCCGCCCCACGCACGTCATTGCGCGGCACCGAGGTCGCATCCTTCTTGGCCACCGAGATGCCCCAGCTGTTGTCCTCGATCACGCAGATGAAGGGCAGCTTCCAGAGCGCGGCCAGGTTCATCGCCTCGTGAAAGGCGCCCTGGTTGGCGGCACCTTCGCCGATGAAGGCCACCGCCACGCCGGGTTTGCCCTGCATCTTGCGCGACAGCGCCGCGCCTACCGCAGGGCCCATGCCCTGGGCGATGATGCCGGCGCAGGCGAAATTCACCTTTGCGTCGAACAGATGCATATGGCCGCCGCGTCCGCCGCTAAGGCCGGTGGCGCGGCCGAAGATCTCGGCGGTCATGCGCTTGAGGTCGACGCCCTTGGCGATGGCTTCGTGATGCGGGCGGTGTGTCGCGGTGACGATGTCATGGTCTTCAAGATGCGCGCAGACCCCGACGGCCACCGGCTCTTGCCCGTTCGACAGGTGCATCTCGCCCGGGATCGGGCCGCTGGCCATGTTGAAGACCGGCTGCTTTCCTTCCAGGTAGATCTTCTCGATCGTCTCTTCGAAACGACGGCTGGTCACCATCGTCTCATACATCCAGTGCAGTTGTTTCTTGGACGGTGTCATCGTGTCCTCCTCCCATGCAGGCCTTCGTGACGGCGTTCCCGCCACCATTCTTGGCCCGCATCGGGGCCCGCACCAAACGCTGTCGCCAAGTGTCATATGGGTGTCGCAGCCCTTGCGACAGGTGTCGCAGCCGCGGCCTGTCAGACCGGCCGGCTGCCCGGGCGCCCGAGGCCGGTGCTGCGGATCTTGCGGTGCAGGGTCGAACGGCTGACGCCCAGCCGCCGCGCGGCGGCCGAAACGTTCCAGCCCGTCGCGCGCAGGGCCTGCAGGATATGGGCCTCGGCCGGACCGGCGTCAGGGCCGGAGGCCTGAGCCGAAGGATACGTCCGGGCCGAAAGATACGAGGGCAGATGCGTCACCTCGATCGGGGCGCCGCGCGCCCGGCCGCAGGCAAGGCGCAGGACGTGGCGGGCTTCGCGCAGGTTTCCCGGCCATGGATAGCCCATCAGAACGGCCAGCGCGTCGTCGCGGATCGGGACAATCCCGCCCGCAGCCTCCCGGGCCAGGCGGATCAGGGTCTGGCCCAGCGCGGCGGGGTCTTCGCGCAGCGGCGGCAGCACCACGCGCGCGCCCTGCAGGCGGTACAGCAGATCGGCGCGCAGCAGGTCCGCATCGATCAGCGCTTCGGGCGGGCGGTTGCAAAGCGCGACGATCCCCAGCGCCGGCGCCCCATGCACCATCTCCGGGCAATCCTCATACATCGACAGGACCTCGACCAGAAAAGCCTGCAGAGCGGGGGCAAGCGCCTCCAGATGATCGAGGATGAGGGTGGAGGTCACCCCGGTTTCGCGGGCGGCCTGAAGCGCACGTTCAAACAGCAGCCGCAGCCGCAGCCGCCCTTCTTCAGTGGCCTCCAGCTGTGCGCAATCGACGGTGAAGCTCTTGGCGTCCGTGGCCTCGGCAGGCGCCCGCAGCGCTTCCGCGAAAGTGGTCTTTCCGGTACCCGTCTCGCCAATCACAAGCACCGGAAGACCCTGTCGGAACGCCGCTTCAGCCTCGGCGACGGCCTCGCCTGCGCAGAAGTCGGGCCGCGGCGCGGGACGGGGCGCCATGACGGTGACGCGGGGCGTCGCGCGCGGCCCGACCGCAAGCGACACATGAAGGCCGATGGCGGTGGGATGGTTGCCTTCGCTGCGCGCGAACCACCCCGGAGCGTCCAGCAAACGGTCGAAGCCGATCCCGAAAAGCGCCTCTATTTCCTGGCCGATCAGGGCATCCGGTCGCGGGCTTCCCACCATCCGCTCGGCCCGCCGCGTCGCCGCAAGGATCCGCCCGTTTTCATCAAGGGCGACGAGCGCGTTGACCGCGCCGTCAAGGTCCGCGGTGTCGAGCGACGAGAGCGAAAGCACGACCCGGCCGGCATGGCGGCGGCGGAACATGGCCGCCTGCAGGCGGGACGCGGCGATCTGAATGACCATCGCAGCCAGCGGCAGCCCGGCGCCGACCCGCCGTTCGACCGCAGCCGAAGTCAGGGTGCCGATGATCTTGTCTTCGCCGTCGACGAGCGGGACGGAACAGCAGATGAACTGCCGCAGACCGACGAAGAAATGCTCGGCCCCGCGCACCGTGAAGGGACCCCGCGATTTAAGCGCCATCTGGATGCCGTTGGTGCCGGCGATGCGCTCGTCCCAGCAACTGCCCGGCACGATGCCGCGCCGCACCAGCGCGCCATCGGCGGGCCGGACGGAGCTGAGCGGCAGCAACACCTGTTCAGCATCAGAAACCAGCAGCGTCCCGCCACCGGTCGCAACCGCGTCCCCGACGGCGCCCAGATGTCTGACGCCGTCGCCGAGCGCGTCGGCGAAGCGTTCGGCCCGCAGGCGGACCTCGCTTTGCTGAAAGCGCAGGACCGGTCGCAAGACGTCGGGGACAAGATGATATCGGTCCTCGCACCTCCTCCAGGAGGCCGCCACCAGAGGACGCGGGGATCGCCCTTCCAACGGGCTGCTATCGCCTTGGCGCTGATGCATTCGAGCCCTCCCTGCAGATGGTGGACACTTGGGTAGGGGCCTTCCCGGCGCAGCCCAAGGTCGGGACCCGGTTCAGGAGCCCGGGTTGGGATACCTGGGCCAGCCTATCATACCTGCCTGCTTCCCGCAGGAGTTTCGCAAGCGTTGTGCGGGCGCCGGACAGGGGCTGGGGCGGGCGCGTTCCGGGGACGCGGCCACGCCGGGCCGCCGCCGAGGATCACCTGAACCCTGGCTTCAGATGGTGTTCCAGCACACCAGTCAGTTTGGCGACACAGGCCGCCGCGTCAGAAAAATCTTGCAAAAGCGAGGCCATCCACAAATTACAAGATACACGAGATAAAAAAAGAATATCAGGCAGGGGCTTTCGACGGATGAGCACGACCGCAGAACCTTCCCGTGATTCCGCCGTCCGCACGACCGCCAGATGGGGAATGCTGCTGCTTGTCTATGTGGCGCTGTCGTGCTCTGGGCTGGTTCTCCGGCCGTCCTACGCCGATGCGCTGGCGCTGCCGCGCGGTGCGGCGCTCGCCCTCGCGATCTTGCTTCTCTTTGGCCGCCGGCGCTGGCCGCTTGTGCTTGCCGGCGCCATCCTGGCCCGGTTGATCGTATCGGCGGCCTCCGGGGCTGCCTCCGGGGTCGGCTTCGACGCCGTGCCGATCGGCAGCGCGATCGCGATCGGCCTGCTGACGACCCTGCAGGCCGTGGCCGGTGAAGTCATCGTGCGCCGCTGGTTCGGCACGCCGATCAATGTTCGCGGGCCATCCCACCTGCTTCGCGGCTTCCTGCTGATCGGACCCGTACTCGGGATCGCGACCGCGGCGGCGGGGCTGGGTATCTTCCGGCTGTTCGGCGAAGTCACCAGGTCGGGCCTGGTGGGAAACTGGCTGGCCTGGTGGGTCGGCGACACGATTGCGATCCTGACCATCACGACCCTGATCATTCTGTGGCCCTCGGGCGCGCCGTCGCAGGTCCGCTGGAAGGGCGCGACCCTGCCACGCTTTCAGCGTGCCTCGCTGGCCTATGTCGTGGGATCCGTCGCGATAACGCTTGCCGCATGGCAGGTCATGACCGCGCTGATGGTGCATGAGCAGCAGAACCAGTTCGACACAAGGGTGCGCGACCTGCGCTTCGCGCTGGAAAGCCGGCTGAACGCCTATGCGCTTGGCCTTGTCGGCGCGACGCAGTTTCTCGAAGCGCGGGGTCAGGTTTCGGCTGCGCAGTGGAAGGCCTATGTCCGGCAGATCGACCTGCCCAAGAGGCTGCCCGGCCTTGGCGGGATCGGCTTTGCCGTTCCCGCCGCCAAGATCGCCGGCGGGCCCGCGATCACGGTCCGGCTGTTCGCGCCCGGCGCGGACACCCCGGATGCGGCGGGTCCCGACATCGCTTCGGTCCCTTCCTGGCGGGCCGAGGCCGCCGCCGCCCGCGACATTGGCGAGATCCGGCTTTCCGGTCCCGAGGCGCCAGTGGCGGGACCCGCGAGCGCGCCGCAAGCATTGCTGATCGCGCCGGTCTATCGCCCGATGCCGAACACCGGCGGGCGACCCGGAACGGTGCAGGGCCGGCGCGAAGCCTTCCTTGGCTGGGTCTTCGCGCCAATCGTCTATGCGGATCTGATGGCCGACACCGGCCCCCTCCTCCCGCACGACATCCGCATCGCCCTTTACGATGGCCCCGACACTCGCGCCGGCAGCCTGACCTATGCCGAAGCCGGCCCCGGCGCCAACTGGCAGCCGGTCTACCGCGACATCAGTCAGATTTCGGCTTTCGGGCGGACATGGACCCTGGAGTCGCAAAGCACGCCGGACTTCGAGAACGCGGCGAACCGGACCGGTCCCTCGACCGTTCTCGCCGCCGGGATCATCTTCACCACCCTGCTGACCATCTACCTGCTGTCGCTTGGCCGCCGCGAAAGCCGCATCAACGAAGAGGTTGCCGACCGCACCCGTGAACTCGCGGCCCAGATCGAGGAAAACCGGTCCATCATCCAGACCCCGAACGCCAATATCGCGCTGCTCGATGCCGCGGGCGCGATCCTGTTCGTCAACGAATCCTTCAAGAAGCTGTTCGCAGAGACCGGCGAACGCCTTCCGGGACGGCCGCTGTCCGGCCTTCTCGGCGGCGCGGTGCGCGACTATTTCGACAGCGCCCGTAAGCTGCCGAAACCGTGCGATTTCCGCGCCGAGGTCCATGCCGCCACGGCCGGCGGCACGGCGCTGGTGCTTGACGTCCAGATCAACGCCTGGGTCACCGCCGATGGCCACAGGCGCCATACCTGCCTGATCACCGATGTCAGCGACAAGCGCCGGGTCGAGCAAGAGCTTCTGGATGCCCGGAACCGCCTGGATGTCGCCCTGACCGGCGCCAAGATCGGGGTTCTGGAGCTTGATCTTGCAACCGACATCGCCGTCGTCTCTCCGACCTGGATGCAGATCTGCGGCTTCGACCCCGACACGCAGATCGACGCACGGGCCGAATTCATTCGCCACCTGCATCCTGATGACCGCGAGATCCTGGAAGCCAGCGACCGTGCCTGCATCGAGGGCCGGACCGAACGCTCGATCTGCGAGGTCCGCTTTCTCAGGGCGGACGGAAACTGGCGCTGGATCCGATCTGAAACGGTGGCCGGGGCGCGCGATGCCGATGGCCGCGCCACCCGTCTGATCGCTTCAACGACCGATGTCACCGAACTTGAGGAAAGCAAGGAGGCCCTGCGCCAGAGCGAAGAGCGCTTCCGTTCGGCGATTGAGGCCGCCCCCGTCGGAATGGCGATCATCGCGCCGGACGGACGTTTTCTGAAGGTGAACGAGGCACTTACCCGACTTGTCGGCGTTCCGGTATCTGTGGCCAGCAGCAGGCTGTTCCACCATTTTCTTCACCCCGACGACCGGCTGCGCATCCGCGGCATGGTCGCGGCCGTGATGGAAGGCACGCGCGACAGCTTCGAGACCGAGCTTCGCTGCCTGCATGTCGACGGCAGCGAAGTGTGGGCCAGGCTTAGCCTCGCCACGGTCCGCAATCAGAAGGGCGCGCCCACGACATTCGTGATCCAGGTCCATGACCTGACCGAGCAGCGCCGGGCCGAGCGCATGAAGAACGAATTCATCGCGACCGTAAGCCACGAGCTGCGCACCCCGTTGACCTCGATCAGCGGCTCACTTGATCTGGTGGTGAACGGGGCGGCGGGAAAGGTGCCGCAAAAGGCGCTGTCGATGCTGTCGATCGCCCGCCGCAACTGCAGCCGATTGATCCTGCTCGTCAACGACATCCTCGACATGGAGAAACTCGCCTCGCGCAAGATGACTTTCGATCTGGCCGACGCGTCAATCCCGGCATTGGTCCAGCAGTCGGTTGCGAACACCCGCCCGATGGCGGCGCAGGCTCAGGTCGACTTCATCCTTGCCGCGCCGGAAAAGGACCTGATCGGCCGGGTCGACACCAACCGTTTCCAGCAGGTTCTGGCCAATCTGCTTTCGAACGCGGTGAAGTTCTCCGAGCCCGGCGGCACGGTCGAGATCACGACCGAGATACGCGGTGCCATGGCGCAGATATCGGTGACCGATCATGGGCCGGGCGTGCCGGATTCGTTCCACGCGAAGATATTCACCGCTTTCAGCCAGGCCGATTCCTCTGCGACCCGCGCCAAGGGCGGAACCGGTCTTGGCCTGTCGATTTCGCGGCAGATCGTGGAGCAGATGGGCGGAGAGATCAATTTCACCTCCAACCCCGGCACCGCCACGACCTTCTGGTTCACGGTGCCATTGCTGGTTTCAGCCGGCGCCTAGACGCCCGGCCGCGCCTGCGCCCTGCCCTTGTCTAGCCATCCCTTGGGCCATGCCTTGGGCCATCCCTTGGGCCCTCGATCTACAAAGATCTGGGCGGCGTCATGGGGTGATCGCTGGGCAATAGGTGCCCTTAGACTTGCCAATTGGCAAAATTTCTGTATATATGTGCCAAATGCAGGAGGCGCAGATGCAGCTTCATCCGATCGACCCCACCCCTTCCCGCGACCAGATCAGCGCGATCACCGATGCCGAGGGCGGCGCGCTGGCCCGCGCCACGGTGAACCTCTTCCAGGCCTGGGGCCTGACCGACGCCGAGGCCCGGAACCTTCTGGGCGGCATGTCCGCGCGGACCTGGGCGCGCTGGAAGGAAGGCACGATCGGCCGCGTGGACCGCGACCTGAAGATGCGCATGGCCCACCTCATGGGCATCCACAAGGGGCTGCGCTATCTCTTCAGGGATCCAGCCCGCGGCTATGCCTGGGTGCGCAAACCCAATGCCGCCTTCGGTGGGTCCTCGGCGCTTGATTTCATGCTGCGCGGCGAGATCTCGGATCTGGCGCGGATGCGCGACTGGCTCGACGCCGAGCGCGGCGCATGGTGACGCCGGAGGCCGTGCTTGCGCACGTCACCTGGCCCAGGACCTGGCGCATCATCCGCTCGATCTACCCGCCGATCGACCTGTTCGAGGACATCGCCGATCCCCGCGACTGGGAGGCCCTGGCCGCCGTCGAGGCCAAGACCAACCCGCGCGTGCGCGACGAGGTCGGCGACCTCGGCAAGGTGCCCCCCGCGCGTCGCGTGACCGGCCCCGGCGCCAGCCTGGTGATGGCGCCCTTCGTGCATTGCTCGCCCGACCGTCCGGGGCGCTTCACCGATGGCACCTATGGCCTCTACTATGCCGGGGATCGCGAAGAGGTGGCGCTGGCCGAGACGATCCACCACCACCAGATCTTCATGGCCGCGACCGATGAACCGGCGGGCTGGACGTCAGATTTTCGCGTGCTGATCGGGGCGGTTGATCGCGCCTTGCACGATGTGAACGGCCTTCCCGGCGTGCGCCACCCGACCGACTACGCCCCTTCGCAGAAGCTCGGCGCCGCCCTGCGCGCGGCGGGAAGCGACGGGGTGGTGTGGAACAGTGTCAGGCTGCCCGAAGGACGCTGCATCGGTGTCTTCTGGCCCGATGTCGTGCCTATTCCGGTCCAGGGTTCGCATTTCTGCTACCACTGGAACGGCAGGCGGGTCGATTATGTGAAGCGCTACGACAGCGCAGAGGTCTGGAGCGTCGTCTGACCGGGAATTCCGTGTTCGCGCAAAAAGGGGCGCCCGCAAGCTGCGCTGGATAACGGCCAGGTAGTGCCGCCGATCGCAGATCCGGCGCGGTGGCGGGCGATGCGCGCGCTGGATCAGGCAGGCCCCCCGCGCATCCGATACCGCCGAACGATGGCGCCACTGTGAAGGGCGGGGACGGGGGCGAATGCCCGTCACATCGAACCGACGCAGACCCGACGCGGCGTTATTTTTTCCTGCCGCGGGATTATTTTCCGTTGCCCCGCGTCATTCATGTCAGGTCCGGTCGAAACCGGCCCGTAACAGCAACCAAGGAGACTGCGCCATGACCTTCCGCCGCCTGTTTCTGCCGCTCGCCGTGGCAATCGCCCTTCCCGCCATCCTGTCCGCCGCCCCCGCGATGGACAGCAATAGCCACAAGGGCAAGATCCTGACCGACAGCCAGGGCATGTCGCTGTACACCTTCACCAAGGACAAAGAGGCGCGCTCGGCCTGCAATGGCGACTGCGCGGTCAAATGGCCGCCGCTCGCCGCCAAAACCGGCGACAAGCCCGAGGGCAGTTTCGGCATCATCGCCCGCGACGATGGCGCGTTGCAATGGACCTACAAGGGCAAGCCGCTCTACACTTGGGTGAAGGACACGAAGTCCGGCGACATCACGGGCGATGGCGTCAAGGGCGTCTGGCACCTCGCCCGGCCCTGAATGGAACCCAAGACACGATGACCATCCTGGACGAGATCGAGGCCGCGATCCCCGCCCTGCGCCGCTATGCCGGGGCGCTGGTGCGGGATCGCGACGCGGCGGACGACCTCGTCCAGGACTGCCTGGAGCGCGCGGTGGCACGGCGTGGTGACTGGCGCGGCCAGGGTCCGGTTCGGGCCTGGCTGTTCCGCATCCTCCTGAACCGCCACCGCGACCTTCGGCGATCCGCCCCTCGGCCGGGCCATCTGGTACCGGTCGAGGGGCTGTTCCCGGAACCCGCCGTGCTGCCGTCGCAGGACGGCCATCTTGCCGTCGCCGAGGTGCGCGCGGCGATGGAACGTCTGCCTGACGACCAGCGCCATGCGCTCTTGCTGGTGGCGCTGGAAGGCCTCAGTTTCGAAGCTGCGGCCGAGGCTCTGGAAATCCCCAAGGGCACGCTGATGTCGCGGCTGGCGCGGGCGCGGGCCAACCTGCGCGCGCTGACAGGCCGCGAGCCCAGGACGAAAGGCATGAGCCGATGACCCCGTTGAGCGACGAAGATCTGCTGGCCTATCACGCGGGCGCCCTGTCGGACGCCGACCGGGAGCAGGTGGAGGCGCGTCTGGCCCAGGATCCCACGGCCCGGGACCGGCTGGCCGATTGGGCCGAGCAGGACGCGGCACTGGCCGCCGCCTATGGACCGCTGTCCGAAGCGCCGGTGCCCCAGCGGCTAAGCGCGGTGGTCGCCGCCGCCCGCACCTCTGCCTTCCGCCCCGCAGGCCGGGCACGCGCCCTGCTTCGGCGCCCCAACCTCCGTCAAGTCGCCGCGGCGGTCGCGCTTCTTGCGATCGGAGCGGGCGGCGGCTGGCTGTCACGCGGCCCCGGCGCGCCGCTGCCCGGCCGCAGTCTTGCCCAGGCCGCGACCGAGGCCTTCCGCACCTATGCCGTCGAGGTCGTCCATCCGGTCGAGGTGCCGGCCAGCAATGCCGCGCATCTGACTGGCTGGATCTCGAAACGTCTTGGCCACCCGATCCATGCCCCGGCTTTCGACAAGCTCGGCTACCGTCTGATGGGCGGGCGCGTCCTGCCCGGCGACACCGGCACTGCGGCATTGTTCATGTATGAGAACGACGCCGGACGGCGGGTCACGCTTTATGTCGCGCCGCGCGGGGCCAAGGGGGGCGACACCGCCTTTCGCTTCTTCAGCAAGGGGCAGGATCAGGGGTTCTGGTGGGCTGACGGCCCCTTCGGCTACGCGCTGGTTGGCGAAATCGGGCGCGCAGACCTGCGCCGCATCGCCATCGCGGCCTATGACCAATTGACCTGACCGCCCCGGGCGCGGACTTCGCCCCGGGGGGGAATGCAGATCACGGACGCCTTGCGTCAGGACCTGTTCGGGTTTTGGCGGTATCTTGACCTGTCAGCTGGCTTTCACAGCATGATCTTGTAGCGAGCGAAGCCTTCGGCGCCCTCGCCGACAGGGGCGATGTCCAGGATCGGCAGGTCCTGCACATAGGCGCGGGCCTTGAGCCCCGTGTCGAACAGCACTGATGTGCCGGGCATCGGGCTGAAGCGCCAGGTGTCGGCGGCGCTTGGGTTGATGGTGCCCTTTTCGATGATGTAGCGCAGCAGCACATCGCGGTTGGAATCCGGCCCTTCGAAAACGATCGCGTCTACGCCGGTACCCGGAAAATTCCCCCCCCCGGCAGCGCGGAAGCTGTTCGTGACAATCACGAAGGGCTGCGCCGGATCGATCGGCTTGCTGCGGTAGGAAAGGCCCTTGATGCGGTTCGAGTCGGGATTCGCCAGTACGCCGTCGATGTCGTATTTCGACGGCTGCGACAGGTCGATCCGGTAGGTCACCCCGTCGATCACGTCGAAATTGTAGTTGGGGAAATCCGGGTTCAGCAGCATCTGCTCTGGCTGCCCGGGGACGATCTGGTTGAAGATCCCCGCCGCGCGTTCAAGCCAGTTCTTCACTGTCGCACCAGTGACCTTCACCGCCCGGATGGCGTTGGGATACAGATATAGATCGGCCACGTTGCGGATGGCCAGATCGCCCGCCGGCACATCGGTGTAATAGCCGGGGCCGCCCCGCCCCCCAACCTTGAAGGGTGCCGCCGCCGACAACAGCGGCAGGTCCGCGTGGGGGCCATCCTGCAGCATCCGCCGCATGTACCAAAGCTGAGCGATCGACACGATCCGTACCGAGGGATCGTTCGCCACCAAAGCGAAATAGCTGTGCAGCGGCGCGGTGGTGCGGCCGACCGGGCGGCGGATGTAGGTCAGTGCCGCCTCATGATCGGCGCGGGCAGAATCAAGCACCTGGGCTTCTGACGCGACAGTCGGCGTGACCTTGTGATCCTGGCCGCGCAGGTAGATCGGGCGCGCCTCGGATTCGGTCGCGACCACTTTCCAGCGGTCTCCGTCGCGTTGCAGCAGCAGGTCGATCAGGCCCATATGCGACCCCCAACACCCGCCCATGACCGCCGGCGTGCCGCCGATCGTGCCGGCGCGGACATCCACCTCTTTCATGTTGGCGAAGCTGGCGGAGGGAAAGACCAGATGCTGATGCCCGGTCATCACCGCGTCCACCCCGGCGATCCGCCCGACCGGGATCGCCGCATTCTCGGCCCCCTCGACATGGTCGGGACGGCCGATGCCGGAATGCGACAGCGCGATGATCAGATCGGCGCCGCGCTCTTTCATCTCGGGCACATAGGCCTCGATCGTCGAGACGATGTCGCGCGTGGTGAGGCGGCCATGCAGATGCTGATGATCCCATTGGGTGATCTGCGGCGCCACCGCGCCGATGAAGCCGATCCGGATCGGATGCCGGCCGCCACCGCCATCGGTGATCTCGCGGTCGAGGATCACATAGGGTGGAATCAGCGTCCGATCCTGGCGCGGCGTGGCGCCCGGGGTCTTGATCACATTGGCGGAAACCACCGGGAAGTTCGCGCCGGCCAGCGATTTCTCGAGAAAGCTCAGCCCGTAGTTGAATTCGTGATTGCCCAGGGTCGAGACCTCGACATCCAACGCATTCATCGCGGCGATGACCGGGTGCACGTCGCCATGCTTCATGCCCTTCTCGTAGGCCATGTAATCGCCCAGCGGATTGCCTTGCAGGAAATCGCCGTTGTCGACCAGCATCGCATTTGTGGCCTCGGCCCGGATTCCGTTGATCAGGGTCGCGGTGCGCGCCAGACCCACGGTGTCAGAGGGGCGGTCGCAATAGTAATCATAGGGGTAGACGTGGACATGAATATCCGTCGTCTCCATGATCCGCAGATGCACCTGCTGGCTGGCCGTGAAGGCGGAATAGGGATGTAGCGCGATCAAGCGTGCTCCTGCGGTCCTTCCCGCAAGATGTAAAGGCGGGTCTTTGGCTGCGATGTGTCGGCGTCACGATAGGTACCGGTATCCGCGAGGGCGGAGCGCCGAAACTTCATCAGGATTCCGTGAATAATGTGTGAGGGGCGAAACTGCCAGACTGCGCGGCGGCGCTCAAATCAATTCCTCCGGTCGCGCTGTCCGTGGCTCACGCCCGACTTGGGCGCGAGTTTACAGTGGTTTTGCCCGCCTGTCGCCCTTTGCACCTGCCCGCAAGCTATGGCAGGAAAGGGAAAATCAGGAGGCGGGGCATGCGGATCGCGGAAGAAGTGACGTTCGGTGGCTCGGCTCTGGACCGCGCCGCGCATCTGCGGGGCGACGAAATGGCGCAGGCGCGGATGTGGGTACAAAGGGGCGCACAGGTGCTGGCCTTCTGGCGCGCCAAGCCGCTGATCGGGCCCGAGGGGCTGGTGCGGCTGCCCACCGATCATCCGGTGCTGCAAGACGCCGGGCGCGGCGCGCTGTGGATCTTCCTGGGCTTTGACCGGGGGGGCGACGGCGCGGGCCACGGGGGCACCCACGGGGGCACGCCGGTTTTCGCGCTGGATCTGTCGGCCTGGCAGCCCGAGAGCGTCGATGCCGAGGCGCTGGGCAGTTTCCTTGACCAAAGCGAACAACGCCACCCGGCACTGGCCAAGGGTCAGACCTTCGTCGAATTGCGCGCCGCGATGACCCGGCTGGACCCCCGCGACGCCGAATTGGCAGCCTCGGCGCGTGCCCTTTTTGCGTGGCACCGCAGCCATGGCTTCTGCGCCCGCTGCGGCGCCGCCAGCGTGGTGTCGCAGGCGGGCTGGCAGCGGCGGTGCCCGGCCTGCGGGGTGCCGCATTTCCCACGCACCGATCCGGTGGTGATCATGCTGATCACGCGCGGCAACAAGCTGCTGATCGGGCGCTCGAACGGCTGGCCCGAGGGGATGTATTCGCTGCTGGCGGGCTTCATCGAGCCGGGAGAGCCGATCGAGGCCGCCGTGCGCCGCGAAGTGGCCGAGGAAACCGGCATTCGGGTCGGCCGGGTCGACTATCTGGCCAGCCAGCCCTGGCCGTTTCCGGCCTCTCTGATGATCGGTTGCCGGGGCGAGGCGCTGTCGGACGACATCACCATCGACCCCACCGAGATCGAGGACGCCCTGTGGGTCCCGCGCGAGGAAATGCTGACGGCCGTGGCAGGGTTGCACCCGCGCATCAGGCCGGCGCGGAAGGGATCGATCGCTCACTTCCTTGTGTCCAATTGGCTTGCGGACCGCCTCGATTGACCGCAGATTAAGACCGGGCAGCAAGGGACGGCGCATGCAATTCTCGACTCGGCAGGAAATCGAGGCCCCGATCGGCTTCGTGTTCGAGCAGTTGACGGATTTCGTCGGCCATGAGCGCGCGGCCTCTCGGCAGGGGGTCGAGGTGGAGCGCCTCGACCAGCGGGCCTCGGCCGGGGCGGGGATGTCCTGGCGCTGCCTGTTCACGCTGCGCGGCAAGCCGCGGCGGATGGAGATCACCTTGCAGGAATTCAAGCCGCAGACGGTACTGACCTTCGACGCCGAATCGCAGAACCTGTCCGGCGATCTGATGGTCGAGCTGACCGAGCTGTCGCCGGGCCGGACGCGGGTTTTGGTGAAGCTGGATGTGCGGCCGCTGACGCTGCCGGCGCGGCTCGTGCTGCAATCGCTGCGGCTGGCGAAGGCCCGCACGCGTGCGAAGTTCAGCAGCCGTGTGCGCGGCCAGGCCGATGAGATCGAGCGCCGCTATCGGCACGGTGCCGTCTGACAGGTCGGGACTTCGCGTATTTCGGGAACACTGAAAGGGGCCGGGGAAGGCCCCCGACCGGTGGGGCTTCGGCCGGGGCCGCGGGCCCGGCGCCAGGGGTCTGTGCCGGGTGGAAGGCGGCGGGCCCTACCGCGCCATATCGTGGCGTTTGGGATCGGCGGGGTAGACGCCCAGAAGCTTCAGCTGGCTGGTAAAATAGCCCAGCTCTTCCAGCGCGCGCCGGACGCTCGGGTCATCGGGGTGGCCTTCGATGTCGGCGTAGAACTGGGTCGCGGTGAAGGAGCCATCGGCCATGTAGCTTTCCAGCTTGGTCATGTTCACGCCGTTGGTGGCAAACCCGCCCATCGCCTTGTAAAGCGCCGCCGGGATGTTGCGCACGCGGAAGACGAAGGTGGTCATCAAGCCGCTGTCGCCGCGCCGCGTCAGATCCGGCTCTCGTGACATGATCAGGAAGCGGGTGGTGTTGTGGGCGTGATCCTCGACATGGCGGGCGAGGATGTCGAGGCCGTAGACCTCGGCCGCGAGTTCCGAGGCCAGCGCCGCCTCGGCCGGGTCGCCGCCTTCGGCCACCTCGCGCGCGGCGCGGGCGTTGTCGGAGCTGACGCAGCCCTGGATGCCATGTTCGCGCAGGAAGGTGGCGCATTGCGGCAGCAGCACCAGATGGCTGTGGGCGCGCTTGATGCCCGTCAGCGTGGCGCCGGGCACCCCCAGCAAGTTGATATGCACCCGCACGAAGGCTTCGTCGATGATGTGCAGGCCGGATTCGGGCAGCAGGCGGTGGATGTCGGCCACCCGGCCGTAGGTGGTGTTCTCGACCGGCAGCATCGCCAGGTCGACCTGACCCGAGCGGCACATCTCAACCGCGTCCTCGAAGGTACGGCAGGGGACGGCCTCATGATCGGGCCGGGCCTCATGGCAGGCCTGGTGGGAATAGGCCCCCGGTTCGCCCTGGAAGGAAATTCGCCCGCTCATGGTCACCTCGTCTGATTCTGCCTGGCTGCACCGGCATATCTGAACCGGGGCCATTGGTCGCGGTAACTAAAACTTGAAAACGCGGTTTGGAAGCGCGTAGATATTCCGAACTTCGAAAAACGGGACACAAAATGTCTGACACCATGACGTTCACGAAGATTTTTGGGGCGCTTTGCGGCTCGCTTCTGGTGTTCCTGCTGATCGATTGGGCGGCAGGGGCGATTTATCTGGAGGAAGGTCAGGCTGGGGACGACGGCGAATCCCATCAGGCCTATGTGATCGACACCGGCGAAACCCAGACCGCCAGCAAGGCGGCGGGGCCGACCTTCGACGAGCTTTTCGCCAAGGCCGATGCCGCCAAGGGCGAAAAGATCTTCGGCAAGTGCAAGGCCTGCCACAAGATCGACGGCAACAATGCCGTGGGCCCGCATCTGGACGGGGTGGTCGGGCGGCCGGTGGCCTCGATCGCGAGCTATTCCTATGATGCCGCGCTGAAGGATCTGGGCGGCGACTGGACACCGGATCGCCTGCAGCAATTCCTTCATAGCCCGAAGAAATTCGCGCCCGGCACCAAGATGGGCTTTGCCGGGCTGCCCAAGGCGCAGGACCGTGCCGACGTGATCGCCTATCTGGCCTCGCTGAAGCAATAGGGCGCGGGCGGGCCGCCGGTCCACCCCCGAACCACGCGCGCGAAGGCCGCCCCCGAGGCGGCCTTTTGCGTGCCGGGCGCCGATTACGGATTTGCAACTTGCACATTCGGCCCGGGTCAATAGCCTGTCTGACACTGCCTGCCCCGCGACCGGAGGATTGGATGACAACGACCCCAGCCGCCACCCCGAAAGCCGCCTTCGGGCCCAGGCGCCGCGGGCGCCGTACATTCGGGGCGACCCGGATGCTGGGCGGGGCGCTGGGCGGCCTGATCCTGGCCAGCGCCGCGGCGGCCCAAACCGCGCCCACCGCCGCGCCCGCCACCACCCCGGCGGCGGCGCCGGCGGATCAGGCGGCGGGCGACATCATCACCTCCTACGGGATTTCGACCTTCGGGAAGCTGAAATACCCCAAGGGGTTCAAGCATCTGGATTATGTGAACCCCGACGCGCCGAAGGGTGGCGAGATTTCGGAATGGGCCTTCGGGGGCTTCGACAGCATGAACCCCTATTCGGTCATGGGCCGATCGGGGGCGCTGTCGACGATCTTCTACGAATCGCTGATGACCAAGACCGATGACGAGGTCGGCGCCGCCTATTGCCTGCTGTGCGAGACGATCGAGTATCCCAAGGACCGCGCCTGGGTGATCTTCACCCTGCGGCCCGACGTGACATTCTCGGACGGCACCAAGCTGACCGCCGAGGATGTGAAATTCTCCTATGACGAATTCCTGCAGCACGGGCTGCCCAGCTTTCGCGCGGTGCTGGGATCGCAGATCGAAAGCGCCGAGGTGCTGGGACCGCTGAAGATCAAGTTCACCTTCAAGCCCGGCATCCCCACCCGCGACCTGCCGCAAACCGTGGGCAGCCTGCCGATCTTCGAGAAGGCCGAGTTCGTGCGCGATCACCGCAGCCTCGACAAGAGCGGCCTCAAGCCCTTCGTCGGCACCGGCCCCTATGTGCTGGACAAGATGAAGACCGGGCAAGAGCTCGTCTACAAGCGCAACCCGAAGTATTGGGGCTGGAACAATCCGCTGAACATCGGGCGGTGGAACTTCAACAAGATCCGGATCGAATATTACGCCGATTACAACGCCGCGTTCGAGGGTTTCAAGGGCGGCTCCTACACCTTCCGCAACGAGGCGCTGTCGAAGCTTTGGGCCACCGGATACAACTTTCCGGCGGTCGAGAAGGGCTATGTGAAGAAGGTCAGCCTGCCGAACGGCAACATCGCCCCGGGGCAAAGCTTCGTCTTCAACATGCGCCGGCCAAAGTTCGATGACATCCGGGTGCGCGAGGCGCTGTCGCTGATGTTCAACTTCGACTGGTCGAACAAGACGCTGTTCTACGGGATCTACGACCGGATCAATTCGTTCTGGCAGAATTCGGACCTTCAGGCCAAGGGCAAGCCCAGCCCGGCCGAGCTGAAGCTGCTGGACCCGATCGCCAAGGACCTGCCCAAGGGGGTGCTGACGGAGGATGCGGTGATGGCGCCCTCGTCGGGGCTGCGGCAGCTGGACCGGAACAACCTGCGCAAGGCCTCGGCGCTGATGGATGCCGCGGGCTGGACGGTCGGCAAGAACGGGATGCGCCAGAATGCCAAGGGCGTGCCGCTGCGGATCGAGATCCTCAACGACAGCCCCAGCTTCGACCGCATCCTTGTGCCCTATGTCGAGAACCTGCGCCGGCTGGGGGTGGACGCGCGGTTGACGCGGATCGACAACGCCCAGATGACCGACCGCGAGCGCACCTATGATTTCGACATGATCACCGCGCAATTCCCGATGGGGTATACCCCCGGGGCCTCTCTGCGGCAGTATTTCGGCTCGCAAAGCGCGGACAGTTCGATCTTCAATCTGATGGGGCTGAAGAACAAGGGCATCGACCAGTTGATCGACGACGTGACCAAGGCCAAGACCCAAGGCCAGCTGGACACGTCCGTCCATGCGCTGGACCGGGCGCTGCGGGCGATCCGCTTCTGGATACCGCAATGGTACAACCCGAATTACAACGTCGCCTATTACAATATCTTCGATCATCCCAAGACCCTGCCGCGCTATGCGCTGGGCGAGCTGGACCTGTGGTGGTATGACGCCAAGAAAGCCGCCGCGCTGAAGGCCGCAGGCGTGCTGAGATAGGGGCAGGAGCGGATGGGCGCCTATATCCTTCGCAGGATTCTGCTGATGATTCCGACGCTGTTCGGGATCATGGTGATCAACTTCACCCTCACCCAGTTCGTCCCCGGCGGCCCGATCGAGCAGATCATTGCCAAGGTTCAGGGCCAGGGCGACGTGTTCCAATCGATCGCGGGCTCGGGCGACGCGGGCCTGCAGGCGGGCGGGGCCGGCGTCGGCGACAACAGCCAGTATCTGGGCGCGCGCGGCCTGCCGCCGGAATTCATCAAGGATCTGAAAAAGCAGTTCGGCTTCGACAAGCCGCCGCTGGAACGCTTTCTCGACATGATGTGGAACTACCTGCACTTCAATTTCGGGCAGAGCTACTTTCAGTCGATCTCGGTGGTGCAACTGGTGATCCAGCGACTGCCGGTGTCGCTGTCGCTGGGGCTGTGGTCGACGCTGATCGCCTATCTGGTGTCGATCCCGCTGGGCATCCACAAGGCGGTGCGCGACGGGTCGCGCTTCGACACCTGGACCTCCGGCGCGATCATCGTGGGCTACGCGATCCCGGGCTTTCTGTTCGCGATCCTGTTGCTGGTGCTGTTCGCCGGCGGCAGCTACTGGAAGATCTTCCCGCTGAAGGGGCTGGTGTCGGACGACTGGAACCAGCTCGACTGGTTCCACAAGATCACCGACTACTTCTGGCACATCACCCTGCCGGTGCTGGCCTCGACCATCTCCAGCTTCGCCACGCTGACGCTGCTGACCAAGAACTCCTTCCTCGACGAGATCAAGAAGCACTATGTCATCACCGCCCGCGCCAAGGGCCTGACCGAACGCCGGGTGCTTTACGGCCATGTCTTCCGCAACGCCATGCTGATCGTGATCGCCGGCTTTCCGGCGGTGTTCGTCTCGGTATTCTTCGGCGGATCGGTCATCATCGAGACGATCTTTTCGCTGAATGGCTTGGGGCGGTTGGGGTATGAGGCGGCGGTGTCGCGCGATTATCCGGTGATTTTCGGGACACTTTTCGTCTTCGGGCTGATCGGCCTGGTGATGGGGCTGCTGTCCGACCTGATGTATGTCTGGGTCGACCCCCGCATCGATTTCGAGACGCGGGAGACCTGAGATCGTGGCGCTTTCCCCCCTGAACCGCCGCCGCTGGCGCAACTTCCGCGCCAACCGGCGGGCCTATTGGGCGCTGATCATCTTCAGCGTGCTCTTCATGCTGTCGCTGTTCGCCGAATTCATCGCCAACGACCACCCGCTGCTGGTGCAATACCGGGGGCACTATTACGCGCCGGTGGTGCAGTTCTACCCCGAGACCGCCTTTGGCGGCGAATTCAAGACCGAGGCCGATTACCGCGACCCGGCGGTCGAATGCCTGATCAAGACCGGCGGCGTGCAGGCCTGTTTCGACGCACCCGAGAAGGTGATGGCAGAGGCCAAGAAGACCGGCCAGTACGACGGCAAGAAGGTGGAGGCCGGCTGGATCCTCTGGCCGGTGATCCCCTACAGCTATGACACGATCAACAACGTCAACGGCGCGGCGCCCTCGGCCCCCGATTTCAAGCATTGGCTGGGCACCGACGACACCGCCCGCGACGTGCTGGCGCGGGTGATCTACGGCTTCCGCATGTCGGTGATCTTCGCGCTGACCACGACGCTGCTTACCTCGCTCCTGGGGATCACGGCGGGCGCGGTGCAGGGCTATTTCGGCGGCTGGGTCGATCTGGTGTTCCAGCGCGTGATCGAGATCTGGGGATCGACCCCGTCGCTTTACGTCATCATCATCGTCGCCGCGATCTGGCGAATGAATTTCTGGCTGCTGGTCGGGCTGTCGGTGCTGTTCGGCTGGACCGCCCTCGTTCACGTCGTCCGGGCCGAATTCCTGCGCGCGCGCAACTTCGAATATGTCCGCGCCGCCCGGGCGCTGGGCGTGCGGAACGGCCTTATCATGTTCCGCCATGTGCTGCCGAACGCCATGGTCGCCACCGTCACCTTCCTGCCCTTCATCATCACCGGCGCGATCTCGGCGCTGGCGACGCTGGATTTCCTGGGCTTCGGCCTGCCCGCCTCCTACCCCTCGCTGGGCGAGCTGACGTTGCAGGCCAAGCAGAACCTGCAGGCGCCCTGGCTGGGCTTTTCGGCCTTCTTCACCTTCGCGATCATGCTGTCGCTTCTGGTGTTCGTCTTCGAGGGCGTGCGTGACGCCTTTGACCCGCGAAAGACCTTCCGATGACCGAGACGGTTCTGGACATCAGGGATCTGCGCGTCAGCTTCCGTCAGGACGGCCGGCTGACCGAGGCGGTCAAGGGCGTCAGCTTCACCGTCGGCCGCGGCGAGACGGTGGCGCTGGTGGGCGAGAGCGGCTCTGGCAAGTCGGTCACGGCGCTGTCCAGCGTGCAGCTTCTGGGTGACAGCGCCCAGGTCGAGGGCAGCGTGCGCTACATGGGCAAGGAGATGGTCGGCGCCCCCGAGGCCCAGCTTCGCGCGGTGCGCGGCAATGACATCAGCTTCATCTTCCAGGAGCCGATGACCTCTCTCAACCCGCTGCACACGCTGGAAAAGCAGATCGCCGAAAGCCTGTTCGTGCATCAGGGCCTGCGCGGCGACAAGGCCCGCGCAAGGGTCATCGACCTGCTCACCAAGGTCGGCATCCGCGACCCCCAGGACCGGCTGGGCGCCTATCCGCACCAGCTGTCGGGCGGGCAGCGGCAGCGGGCGATGATCGCCATGGCGCTGGCCAACGGGCCGGACCTTTTGATCGCGGACGAACCCACGACGGCGCTTGATGTCACCATCCAGGCGACGATCCTCGAACTGCTGGCCGATCTGAAGCGTGAAGAGGGGATGAGCCTTCTGTTCATCACCCACGATCTGGGCATCGTGCGCCAGATCGCCGATCGGGTCTGCGTGATGAAGGACGGCGAGATCGTCGAACATGGGCTGACCGAGGCGATCTTCGCCAATCCCCAGCACCCCTATACGCAAAAGCTGCTGGCGGCCGAACCCAAGGGCCGCCCCGACCCAGTGCCGCAGGGCGCGAAGGAAATCGTGCGCACCGACAAGCTGCGCATCTGGTTCCCGATCCAGCGCGGCTTTCTGCGCCGCACCGTGGGCCATGTGAAGGCGGTGAATGCCGCCAGCCTGTCGGTGCGGGCGGGCGAGACGCTGGGGATCGTGGGCGAAAGCGGCTCGGGCAAGACGACGCTGGCGCTGGCGATCATGCGGCTGATCTCGTCCGAGGGGCCGATCGTCTATCTGGGGCAGGATATTCAGGGGCTGAAGACCCGTGGCATGCGGCCCCTGCGCCGCGACATGCAGATCGTGTTTCAGGACCCGTTCGGCAGCCTCAGTCCGCGCATGACGGTCGAGCAGATCATCGCCGAGGGGCTGGGTGTTCACGGCACCGCGCCGGGCAAGAACACCCGCCAGATGGTGACCGAGATCATGACCGAGGTGGGCCTCGATCCGGGCGCGATGGAACGCTATCCGCACGAATTCTCGGGTGGCCAGCGCCAGCGCATCGCGATCGCACGGGCGATGATCCTGCGGCCCCGGCTGATGGTGCTGGACGAGCCGACTTCGGCGCTGGACATGACCGTGCAGGTGCAGATCGTCGACCTGCTGCGCAACCTGCAGCGCCGCCATGGCCTGGCCTATCTGTTCATCAGCCACGATCTGCGGGTGGTGCGGGCGCTGTCGCACAAGGTGATGGTGATGCGTCAGGGCGACGTGATCGAGGCCGGCGAGGGCGAAGCGATCTTCGAGCGCCCGCAGCAGGAATATACCCGCGCCCTGCTGGCGGCGGCCTTCAATCTGAAGGCGGTCGAAGGGATCGAGGACGTCTGATGCACCCCAACCCCGCCTTTCGCCAGATGCCGCTGGAACACAACCTTGCCTTCGCAGCGACGCGCGGCTTCGGCACGCTGGCGCTGAACGGCCCCGACGGCCCGCTGCTGGCGCATGTGCCCTTCGTGATCGCGGACGACGGGCGCCACGCCGCCTTCCATCTGGTGCGCTCCAACCCGATCGCCCGGGCGCTGGCAGAGGGCGCGCGCCCCGCCGTGCTGGCGGTGACCGGGCCGCAGGGCTATGTCTCGCCCGACTGGTACGGCGTCGCGGATCAGGTGCCGACCTGGAACTACATCGCCGTCCATCTGCGCGGCCCGCTGACGCTGGTCCCGCAAGACGGGCTGAAGGCGCATCTCGACCTTCTGTCGGCCCGGTATGAGGCCGACCTTCGCCCCAAGACGCCCTGGACCACCGACAAGATGGACGCGGGGGCGCTGGCGCGGATGATGCACCAGATCGTGCCGGTCACGCTGGAGATCGCGCAGATCGATGGCACCTGGAAGCTGAGCCAGAACAAACCCGACGCGGTGCGCCTTTCGGCCGCGGCGGAACTGGAGACTGCGGGTCTGGCACCCGAGGCGGCCACGCCGGCCGCGCTGATGCGGACCGCCGGGTCGACCTGAGCGCGGCGTCTCCCGCCGGCCACCGCCTTGGCCATCCCCCGGCCACCGCTCTGGCCCCCGCCACGGCCACCGCCCGGGACACCGCCTTTCGATTGCCTTTCCATTGCCTCCACCGCCACCCGCGTCCTATGGTCGCGGTCAACCATCAAGGAGGTTCCCATGCGGCTCTATCACTCGCCCACCTCGCCCTATGTCCGCAAGGTCATGGTGCTGCTCAAAGAGACCGGACAAGAGGCGGATGTCGAACTTGTTCCCTCGGCCGGAACGCCGGTCGATGCCGGCTCGATGCCGGTCGCGCAGAACCCGCTGGGCAAGATCCCGGCGCTGGAACGCGACGCGGGCCCGGCGCTTTACGATAGCCGGGTGATCTGCCGCTACCTCGACGATCGGGGCGGCAAGGGGCTGTATCCGGCAGCGCCCCGGCTGTGGGACACGCTGACCCTGGAAGCCACCGCCGACGGGATCCTCGATGCGGCGATCTTGATGGTGTACGAGGGCCGGTTGCGCCCGGAAACACAGCGCTATGAGGCCTGGATCGAAGGCCAGTGGGCCAAGGTCGGGCGCGCGCTGGACGCGCTGGAAAGCCGCTGGATGTCGCATCTGCAGGGGCCGCTGGACATGGGTCAGATCGCCGTCGCCTGCGCGCTGGGCTATCTGGATTTCCGCCACGCCGCGCGTGACTGGCGCCAGGGGCATGACGCGCTTGCCGGCTGGTATGAGGGTATCTCGGCCCGCGACAGCCTGCGCACGACGATGCCGCCTGCGTGATCATGCGTGATCATGCACCGCAAACCGGGGTGCGGCCAGAAGGCCGCGCCCCCCGCCAAACCGTGGGGTGGGACTTATTGCCCGCTGGACGCACTAATTCCTGAGGGCTAAACAGCCCGCAAAGGAAGTCTTGCATTCGCTCACGGCTTCGCGATCAATGATCCGAAAGGATCCCGGGGAAGGAGGATGCCTGTGTCCAACACTGAAGACCACGGCGGGAGCCGCAGGGATTTCCTGTATTACGCGACCGGCGCTGCGGGCGTCGTCGCCACCGGGGCGGCGGTCTGGCCGCTGGTGAACCAGATGAACCCTTCGGCCGACGTGAAGGCGCTGGCCTCGATCTTCGTCGATATCTCGGGGGTCGAGACCGGTACCCAGCTGACGGTGAAATGGCGCGGCAAGCCGGTGTTCATCCGCCACCGCGACCAGAAGGACATCGATCTGGCGCGGTCGGTCAAGCTGACCGAGCTGGTCGACCCGCTGGCCGAGAATGACAACCTGGCCCACGATGCCCCGGCAACCGATGAGAACCGGGCGCTGGACAAAGAGGGCAAGTGGCTGGTGATGATGGGCGTTTGCACCCATCTGGGCTGCGTGCCGCTGGGCAATGCGGGCGATTTCGGCGGCTGGTTCTGCCCCTGCCACGGCTCGCATTACGACAGCGCGGGCCGGATCCGTAAAGGCCCCGCGCCGCGCAACCTCGAAGTTCCGATCGCGAAGTTCGAGGACGAAAAAACCATCAAGCTCGGCTGAGGGAGGACTGACGGATGTCCGGTATTCCGCACGACCATTACAAGCCCAAGACGGGCTTTGAGAAGTGGTTGCATTCGCGCCTGCCCATCGTCGGGCTGCTTTACGACACGCTGATGATCCCCACGCCGAAGAACTTGAACTGGATGTGGATCTGGGGCATCGTGCTGACCTTCTGCCTGGCTTTGCAGATCGTCACCGGCGTGGTGCTGGCGATGCACTACACCCCCAACACGCATCTGGCCTTCGCCTCGGTCGAGCATATCCGGCGCGACGTGAACGGCGGCTACATGCTGGCCTATCTGCATGCCAACGGCGCCTCGCTGTTCTTCCTCGCGGTCTATCTGCACATCTTCCGCGGCCTCTACTACGGCAGCTACAAGTCCCCGCGTGAGGTGACCTGGATCATCGGCATGCTGATCTATCTGCTGATGATGGGCACCGCCTTCATGGGCTATGTGCTGCCCTGGGGGCAGATGTCGTTCTGGGGTGCCACGGTGATCACCGGCCTCTTCGGCGCGATCCCCGGCATCGGCCCCTCGATCCAGACCTGGCTGCTGGGCGGGCCTGCGGTGGAAAACGCCACGCTGAACCGCTTCTTCTCGCTGCATTACCTGCTGCCCTTCGTGATCGCGGGCCTCGTGGCCGTGCATATCTGGGCCTTCCACACCACCGGCAACAACAACCCGACGGGCGTTGAGGTGCGGCGTGGATCGAAGGAAGAGGCGGCGAAGGACACGGTGCCGTTCTGGCCCTATTACGTGATCAAGGATCTCTTCGCGCTGGCGGTGATCCTGGCGATCTTCTTCGCAATCGTCGGCTTCATGCCGAACTTCCTGGGTGAGCCTGACAACTATATCGAGGCCAACCCGCTGATGACCCCGGCCCATATCGTGCCCGAATGGTACTTCCTGCCGTTCTACGCGATCCTGCGGGCCTTCACCTCGGATGTCTGGGTCGTCCAGATCGCGCATTTCGTCAGCTTCGGCATCATCGACGCCAAGTTTTTCGGGGTGATCGCGATGTTCGGCGCGATCCTGGTGATGGCGCTGGCGCCCTGGCTGGATACCTCCTCGGTGCGGTCGGGCAAGTACCGGCCCAGCTTCAAGTGGTGGTTCTGGATCCTGGTGGTCGATTTCGTCGTGCTGATGTGGGCCGGCTCGCAAGGCCCCGATGCGCTGAACGGCTGGATGCCCGCGATCTCGCTGCTCGCCTCGGCCTATTGGTTCTTCTACTTCCTGATCCTGTTGCCGCTGCTGGGCGTGGTCGAGCGCCCCGCAAAGCTGCCGGCGACGATCGAGGAAGATTTCGATGCCCATTACCCGGCGGTCGATCACAGCGAGCCGGCAGAATGACGAAAGGACCGAACGGGATGATCCGGAAAATCGCACTTACCGCGGCCCTGTCCGTCCTGGCGCTGGCCGCGCCCTTCGCCCTGACCGCCTCGGAAACCGGTCAGGTGGCGCTTAGCGCGACCGAAACCAGCCATGCCGACGCCCAGGCCGCAGCCGACCAGAACACCGGCCACGCCGAAAGCCATGTGACGGATGTGGCCTTTCCCTTCGAGGGGCCCTTCGGCGTCTACGACCGCAACCAGCTGCAACGCGGCTTGCAGGTCTATACCGAGGTCTGCTCGGCCTGCCACGGATTGAAATATGTACCGATCCGGACGCTGGGCGACCGGGGCGGGCCCGAGTTGCCGACCAAGCAGGTCCGGGCCTATGCCGCAAACCTGGCCCCGGTGGACGATCCCGATACCGGCGAGTCGCGCGACCGCAAGGCTGCAGATTTCTTCCCGAAATCGGGCGACCCCCAGGCCCCGGACCTCAGCCTGATGGCCAAGGCGCGCAAGGGCTTCTCGGGACCCTATGGGCTGGGGATCAACCAGTTGATCCACGGTATCGGCGGGCCGGAATACATCTATTCCATCCTCACCGACTTCACCGGCAAGACCAAGGAGCAGGCGGGCAAGACCTTCTATCAAAACTCCGCCTTCCCCGGCGGCTGGATCGCCATGCCTCCGCCGCTTCAGAACGGGCAGGTGGAATTCGCCGACGGCTCTCCCAACGACGTGGCGCACATGGCCAAGGACGTCTCGGCCTTCCTGATGTGGACGGCCGAGCCGAAGCTGGATGCGCGCAAGAAGACGGGGTTCCTGGCGGTGATCTTCCTGGGCGTTCTGGCGGCGCTGCTGTACCTGACCAACAAGAAGCTCTGGGCGCCGCTCAAGCGCAAGCAGACCCGGCTGTGACCGGCTGATCCGGGGCGCGGCAAGACCCGCCCCGGGCTTTCCGTCCCGGGTCAAATCCGAAGTTTAAGGTGCTGTAGCGGCCCCGGGGGCTTTGTCCCCCGCACCCTCTCGGGATATTCGCGGCGCTATACACCAGACGCACCAACCCTCTGACAGGGCTGCGTGAGGATTAGGCCGAACCTGCCCGCATTCCGCCGGGCCAGAAGGCTTGGCGCCTCGGCGGGTAGCCAGTTTCGATCCTCTCGATGACGCGGCGCGAATGGCCAGCGGCGCGTTTCAGGTGCTTGATGATGGGGGGCAGGGCATGAAGAGGCGGCTGGGTCACGCCGCCCTCATATCCTTGGTGGATAGGGCGCGGCCCCATCCGTCAGATGCAAAACCGCCCCCGAGCATCAAGCTTGGGGGCGGTTTCAGACAGGCGTTCAGATCACGTCTGGAATTTCGGGGGCGTCAGAACGCCACCTGAGAGGGCTTGCTGTCGATCATCTTGATGACCGCCGATTTGGCGCCCGCCGGCAGGCGGATATCGACCATGGCGCCCAGGCCCATCTTCATGACGCCGTCGACCACCTTGCCCGAATGATGCGACCAGGGCTCAAAGAGGCTTTTCACCACGGCGATCTTGTCGGCAGGCTCGACCACGGTGCTTCCGTCAGCAAGCGTGAAGACGATCGAGGTCACATAGGCCGATGCGGCCGAGGGACCGGCGTTGACATAGAGCCGTGCCTGATCAGGTTTGCCGGGCACCTGCAGGGCGGTGATGTGATAGGCCTTGACGCTGGTCAGCTTGTGAAGCTGGAAGATCCCGAAGTAATAGCTGTAGAAGCCGACCGTGAAGACCACCGAGAGCACCGTCAGCGCAAGGCTGATCTTCCGTCCGAAGTAGCGGGCGAAATCATCGCGTTTCAGCAGGCTGTCAAGCGAGTAGCGGCCCGCGCCGTAGATCATCACGCTGACCGAGATCGCAAACCCCAGGGCCGCCATCGTCCATTCGTCGAGGCATTCGTAGCCCTCCCAGCCGAAGATCAGCATCAGGGCGAAGTTCAGCCCTGCCCCGCCGGTCGCGGCGACCCGCGCGAACAGCCCGAGCATCAGCCCAAGGCCGACCAGCACCTCGGCGGTCGACATCATGTAGATCGACCATTCGGCGATGAAGGGGTGGGCCAGCACCCAGTGGATCATCGACTCGACGGGCGATCCGGGCGCGGCCTCGACCAGCTTGCTTGCAAGCGACGCCGGGCTGGTGATGTCATGCTTGGCGGGCACGTTGATGAAGCGCCGCCATCCCCCCATGAAAAAGACGAACCCCATCGTGATCGACGCCGCGCGCAGCGCGAACTCCCGGGTGAACTCGGAGCTTGTCCGTGCCTCAGTCTGCATTTGAATTCCTACTCTCTTCACCGACATCGGGGCGCATGAGCGGGCCTCGACGGTCTTTGCGCATTTTCACCGGGGGTCTGAATTCAGGCCTGTCGAGCACCGCCTTCGGCCCCGGGGCAAGGCCGGTCTACACCCGCGGGCCCCTGCGGCATTGATATGCATCAACATCCAAACGTTTTCCTGCATTTGCTGTTTTGCAGCCGCGCACGACGTCGGCGCGCTCTGCGCGGTCGCCACGAATGGGGAAGAGGCGCCGCCGGAACGGGGCGACGACAGGCGCGCGGATCACCCGCCGTCAGCCGATCTTGCGAAACAGGCTGAACTGGAACGACTGCTCTGCGCCTGCCGGGGTCTTGTGCCGCTCAAGCCGGTGGGCCCGCAGCTGGTAGTCGGGGCCCAGCGTCTGGGCGAGCGCCTCTGGCGCGTAGCGCACCACGGGAAGGCCGCTGCAGGTTTCAGGCCCATCCGGCGCGAAGGTCGCGATGATGGCATGACCGCCCGTGCCCAGCGCCTGAGACAGGCGATCCAGATAGGCCGCGCGATCCGCCGGCGTGACCAGGAAATGAAACACCGCCCGGTCATGCCACAGATCATAGACGCGCCCGGGCGCCCAGGTTGTGATATCCGCGGCAATCCACGTCACGTCCTGGCCGCGCGGGCCCAGCCGCAGGCGCAGCGTGTCCAGGGCGGCCTGGGACAGATCGAGCACGGTGATGTCGCGCAAACCCTGCGCAAGAAGATCGTCGGTGAAGCGCGAGGTGCCGCCGCCGATGTCGATGACGCTCTGTCCAGGCGTCAAACCGGCCTGGGCCGCCAGGTCAAGCGAATGCGCGGGATCGTCCTGATGCCAGCTCAGCTCGGTCTCGGACTTGCGGCTGTAGATCCGGTTCCAGTGGTCTTGCTTGGTCTCGGTCATTGATCGACTCCCGTTGCGAGGCGGGCCAGGGCGTCCTGAACCAATGCACATATATGCAGAAATCCGGCCGCGTGTAGATGGCGCAGCAGATCACGCCCGATCGGTCAGGACCCCGATCGGTCAGGGCCCCGATTGCTTAGGACACGGACAATCCGAAATCCGCCGGCGCCAGCGCGATATCCGCGACCGAATACTTGTCCAGCACCGCCAGGAAAGCACCCCGAGCCTCGACCAGCGGCGAAATCAGCCGGCAGCAGCGGGTGATGGCGCAGCCGTCGCCGCTGCGCATGCACTCGACCAGGCCGAAATCCGTCTCCATATGCCGGACGATGGCGCCGACGCTGTTCTCGCCGGCCGCGCGGGAAAGGTCGAGCCCCCCCGCCCGGCCGCGTTGGGCGGTCAGGAAGCGGCCCTGCGTCAGCGCGTTGACCACTTTCATCACCGTGCTGCGCGGCAGCCCGTAGGCCCCGACGATCTGGTCGATGGTAAAGCGGCGCCCGTTCGCGGAGGCCGCGTAGATCATCACCCGCAGGGCGACATCCGTCGTGTCGTTCAACCGCATCGTCGCTCCTTTCCGCCGCGCAGGGCGCGCGCGGACCCGCCCCCCTATGGTAGACGGAATGCCGCAGGCAATAAACATACCTGTGATTGGTATCTTAATTTTCCGGTCTATAGGTACGCCGCATCGGCATCTTTAATTCCAGGAGGCACCCATGGCCAAACCGCTGACCGAAGAAACCCTTGCCATCGTCGAGGCGACCGCGCCGGTCGTGGCCGCGCATGTCGACCAGATCGTGCCCTGCATGTATCGCCGCCTTCTGGCCGATCCGGAAATCCGCGCGCTGTTCAACATGTCTCACCAGCACGGAAATTCGCCCCAGCACAAGGCGTTGGCCGGCGCACTGGTGGCCTATGCCAGCCATATCCGCACCCCCGGTGTCCTGGCCGAGGCGCTGGAGCGGATCGCGCAGAAACACACGGGCCTGCAGATCCTGCCCGAACATTACCCCCATGTCGGCACTGCCCTTCTGGGCGCCGTGTCAGAGGTTCTGGGAGAGGCCGCCACCCCCGAGATCCTGGCCGCCTGGGGCGAAGCCTACTGGTTCCTCGCCGACACGCTGATCGCCCGCGAGGAACAGATCTATTCGGATGCCGAGGCGCAAAAGGGCGGCTGGCGCGGCTGGCGGCGCTTCAAGGTCGTGGCCAAGACGCCGGAGACGCCCGAGATCACCTCCTTCGCCCTGCGCCCGGTTGATGGCGGCCCGGTTCTGCGGCACCGCCCCGGCCAATATCTGAGCTTCCGCTTCACCCCCGAGGCGGACGAGGAATACCGCCGGAACTATTCGATCTCCTCGGCGCCGGACGGCGAAAGCTACCGCATCACAGTCAAGCGCGAATCCGGCGGGCGCATCTCCAACTGGCTGCACGACAAGGTCGAGGTCGGCGCCGAGTTCGATGTGGCCGCCCCGGCGGGCGAGTTCTTCCTGGATCCGGCCGGCAAGCGCGAGGTGGTGCTTCTGTCTGGCGGTGTCGGGGTGACGCCGATGCTCTCGATGCTGGAAAGCTTCGGCGGCGGCGATCTGCGGATCGTGTCCGTCCACGCGGCCCGCGACGAAACCCACCACGCGATGCCCGAGACGCCGCGTGCAAGGGCGCATGAAAGCCATGTCTTCTATGAGGTGCCGACCAAGGACGACCTGGCCCAGGGCGTGCGCGAAGGGCGCGTCGATCCGCAATGGCTGATCCAGATCAGCGACCCGGCGAGCGCGGATTATTTCGTCTGCGGCCCCGTGGGCTTCATGCAGGCGATCGTGACTGGCCTGAAGGCCGCAAACGTGCCCGACGCCCGCATCCATCACGAATTCTTCGGTCCCGCCGCGGCCCAGATCGGCTGACGCTCCTCTCCCGGTGCCCCCTTGTCGGGGCGCCGGGCCCCTCGGGTGGCTGGATGCGGCGCCCCCCCTCTGGTCGGCACGAAAGGGCGCCGCGCGACGTGACGCAAGGTGATCCCCTGCCGTCCCTTCCAGCGCTTGACCCAACGTCAGAGGCCCCCTAGATACGCCTGCACCGGCCCCATGGCCGGCCCAACGCCGCACGCCGCGACGCCCCGGCGACCTACCAAAGGCCCCCCACGGCCCGATCAGAGAGCTCCGTGCACCGATCACGACGATCCTTCCCTTTCCCCAAAGACCGCCCCGACCAGCACGGACAGGCTGAGCAGGCCCACCGGGCGAAACCCGACCAAAGAGGACCGACATGAGCCACCCTGCCCCCCGCAAGGCCCTGACCGCGGCCGACATCCGGTCCCGCAAGGGTGGCGCGCCGCTCGTCTGCCTGACGGCCTATACCACGCCGATCGCGCAGATTGCCGATGCGGAATGCGATGTGGTGCTGGTGGGCGACAGCGTGGGGATGGTGCTGCACGGGTTGCCCTCGACCCTGCAGGTGACGCTTGAGATGATGATCCTGCACGGCAAGGCGGTGGCGCGCGGGCTGCAGCGGGCGCTGATGGTCGTCGACATGCCCTTCGGCAGCTACGAGGAATCCCCCGAACAGGCGCTGCGCAATGCCGCCCGGCTGATGGCCGAGACCGGCGCCGGCGCGGTGAAGCTGGAGGGCGGGCGCCACATGGAAGCGACGATCCGCTTCCTGGTCGCGCGCGGCATTCCGGTCATGGCCCATATCGGCCTGACGCCGCAATCGGTGAACGTGATCGGCGGCTATAGCGTGCAGGGCAAGGGCGCGGACGCCGCCCGCATCCGCGACGACGCAAGCGCGGTGGCCGAGGCCGGGGCCTTTTCGGTGGTGATCGAGAAGGTGCCCGCCGCGCTGGCCGACGCGATCACCGCAGAGGTCGCGATCCCCACCATCGGCATCGGCGCCTCGGCCGGCTGTGACGGGCAGATCCTGGTGATCGACGACATGCTGGGCCTCTTCGACGCCTTCAAGCCGAAATTCGTGAAACGCTATGCCCATCTGGCCGCCGACGCGGGCGAGGCCGTGCGCGCCTATGCCGAAGAGGTCCGCGCCCGCGCCTTCCCGGCACCCGAGCATGTCTTCACCGACGAAGGGGATGCTTCGTGAAGCTGATCCGCCGCAAGACCGACCTGCGCGCGATCACCGACGGCTGGCGCCGGGCGGGTGAAACCATCGGCGTCGTGCCCACCATGGGCGCGCTGCACGCGGGCCATCTGAGCCTGGTCAAGGCCGCAAGCGCCCGCGCCGACCGCGTGATCGTGACGCTCTTCGTCAACCCGCGCCAGTTCAACAGCCCCGAGGATCTGGCGAAATACCCGCGAACCGAGGACAGCGACGCGCAGAAGCTTGCCCCCTTCAATATCGACCTTCTGTATGTCCCCGCGCCGGAAGAGATCTACCCCGAGGGCTTCGCGACCACCGTCTCGGTCTCGGGCGTCAGCGAAGGATTGTGCGGCGCCGCCCGGCCCGGCCATTTCGACGGGGTCGCGACGGTGGTGAGCAAGCTGCTGCTGCAGACCGACGCGGATTGCGCCTTCTTCGGCGAGAAGGATTACCAACAGCTTCAGGTGGTCCGGCGTCTGGCGCGCGATCTGGATCTGAAGACCGAGATCGTCGGCTGCCCGACGGTGCGCGAGGCCGACGGTCTGGCGATGTCCTCGCGCAACGCCCGGCTTGGCGACACGGCGCGCGACACGGCGCAGATCGTTCCCCGGACCCTTGAGGCGGCCATCAACGCGATCGCGCGCGGCGCGCCCGCCGCCGACGCGCTGGACCGCGCCCGCATGGCCCTGACCGACGCCGGCATCGAGGCGATCGAGTATCTCGAACTTCGCAGCGACCCCGACCTGCGGCTGCTGACGACCGCGGACGAACCGGCCCGTCTGTTCATCGCGGCCTGGCTGAACGGGGTCCGGCTGATCGACAACATGCAGATCGCGCGGCAGACCCCGGATAGCTAGAAGGGAGGCCACGCAACGCGCAAGGGCTGCTTGCGCGCCCCTGCCGAACCTTCCTTGCGTGCCTCTACCGGCCCGGGGCCTTTATCCGCCGCAGCGAAGGGCAAGCTGTGTCAGGAAATCCTTCACCGCCGAACGGCGCTCGGGCGCTTCGAAATGCTGTAAAATCTTGTCCGGCGACATCTTTACAAGGTCGAACCTGAGGAACAGATCCTCGGAAAACCGCTGACTGACCGTCGCCAGAACCAGTCTGAGCTGCGCAAGCATGTCGTCGCCGCGATGCGATGCATGCAACATCGCTATCGGCTTGTCGATCAGCTCATCTCGGGACACGAGCCAATCGATCGCGTTTTTCAATCCGCCGGGAATTGCCCTTACATATTCGGGGCTTGATACGATCATCGCGTCGCAGTCCCTGATCATGTCCGCGAAATTCTGAACCGCAACCGGTAGCGGCATGGCCTCTAGATCGGGCGAGAAAACCGGCAGATCAGCGACACCGGAGAATACCGTCACCGCATGTTCCGGCAGCGCGATGGCGGATACGGCCCGCAGCATCGCCGTGTTGGTCGAGCCGGCGCGCGCACTGCCTGAGATCGCAAGAAGCTTCATCATATCCGCCTAGTGCGCAGCCAGCCGAAGGTCAACGCCCCCCCTGACGCGACCCTCGGCACGGCACTGAGCAAGGGTTGAGCCCACGCCCATCCCCCGCCCGGCCACGCGAAAGCCGCGCGGCGTTTGGCTGCAACCTCCACCTCGCGTGGGCGCCAGCCCCCCTCACCCTTCGTCGCGCAGGAAGTCAAAGTCGCAGCCATCCGGCGCGGGCAGGACGTGGTCATGGTAAAGGCGCGCATAGCCGCGCTTCGGCGCCGTGGTCTGCGTGCCCGCCTTGGCCCACGCGGCGGCGCGGCGGGCCAGTTCCACCGCATCGACCAGCAGATCGATTCGCTTTTCGCGCGCCGACAGGCGGATCCGGTCGCCATCGCGCACCAGCGCCAGCGGCCCGCCGCCCGAGGCCTCGGGCGCCACATGCAGCACCACCGTGCCAAAGGCCGTCCCCGACATCCGCGCGTCCGAGATCCGCACCATGTCCTTCACCCCCTGCGCCGCCAGCTTGCGCGGGATCGGCAGATAGCCGGCCTCGGGCATCCCCGAAGCACTGCGCGGCCCGGCGTTCTGCAACACCAGCACATCCTCGGCCGTCACATCCAGATCCTGCGCATCGATCCGCTCGGCCAGATCCTCGAGCGAGGTGAAGACCACCGCGCGCCCCTCATGCTCCAGCAGCCCCGGCGTGGCGGCGGCGCGTTTCAGGATCGCGCCTTCGGGTGCCAGACTGCCGCGCAGGGCAATCAGCCCACCCTCGGGCGCGACCGGATCGGTGGCCTCGCGGATCACCCCATGGTCGATCGGGTCGGCCAAAGGCCGCGACAGCCGCGCGCCCAGGGTTTCGCCGGTGATTGAGCCGCAGGTCGGATCAAGCTTCGGCGACAACGCCCGCAACACGCCTTCCAGCCCGCCGGCGCTGTGGAAATCCTCCATATAGCCGCGGCCCACGGGCTTGAGGTCAACCAGTACCGGGGTCTCGTCCGACATCCGATTGAACTCCTCCAGATCCAGCTTCATCCCGATCCGCCCGGCGATCGCCGCCAGGTGGATGACGGCATTGGTCGAGCCAGACACCCCCAGCAGCACCCGCAGCGCGTTGCGAATCGCGGCGGGGGTGACGATCTCGCGCGGCCGGGGGCCGCCGGTCTTGGCCATCTGCGCGGCCAGCGTGCCGGTTTCCTCGCAATTGCGCAGCCGGTCGGCATGAACTGCCGGGATCGCCGCCGATCCGGGCAGGATCATGCCCATCGTCTCGGCCATTAGCGCCATGGTCGAGGCGGTGCCCATCACCGCGCAGGTGCCCGCGGTCACCGCAAGGCGGCCCTCGATCTGCTCGATCTCGTCGGCCGGGACGCGGCCCGCGCGAAAGCTGGCCCAGAAGCGCCGGCAATCGGTGCAGGCGCCGAGGCGCTCGCCCCGGTGGCGCCCGGTCATCATCGGCCCCGCCACCACCATTGCCGCCGGCTTGTTGGCCGAGATCGCGCCCATCAGCATCGCCGGCACAGTCTTGTCGCAGCCCCCCAGCAGCACCACCGAATCCATCGGCTGGGCGCGGATCATCTCTTCCACCGTCATCGCCATCAGGTTGCGGTAAACCAGCGAGGTGGGCGACAGGAACACCTCGCCCAGCGAGATCACTGGAAAGACGATGGGTAGCGCGCCCGCCGCCAGCACACCGCGTTTCACCGCCTCGATCATCTCGGGGAAATGACGGTGGCAATTGTTGAAGCCGCTTTCCGAGGAACAGATGCCGACGATCGGCCGGTCCAACGCCGCGCCGGTATAGCCCATGGATTTCGCGAAGGACCGCCGCAGGTAGCGCGAGAAGTCGCGATCGCCGTAATTGGTCAGCCCGCTCTCCAGGCCCTTGGGTTCGTAGGTCATGCGGCGGCTCCCGGTGTCAGGCGATGGCAGAGGTGGTTCTGCTCAAGGTAGCCGAAGACGGGCGGGTTGCCAGCCGGGTCATTGTCCCGAATGCGCGAGTCGCGCGACCCTTCGGGCAACGGGCTGTCGTGGGGGTCCACGCTTCGACGGCCGGGAAGCCGCTTCCTGCGATGTCCGCAACGCAAGGAATCCTGCGGACAATCACCAGACATGCGCACAAGCGCATCGAAGTTTCAGGCTACGTGGTGAGCCGTGCAGGATTCGAACCTGCGACCCACTGATTAAAAGTCAGTTGCTCTACCAACTGAGCTAACGGCCCACGCACCGGCGTTTCATTAGAAGGAGCGCCTGGGGGGGTCAAGAGGATAGCCGCGAAAATCTTGGTAGCACTGGCAAAAAGTTTGGGTGGGGGATATATGGCGGCACATGAAGAACGCGCTCCACCCTGCTGCCCAAGGCCTGCCGTTCATGAAAATGCACGGCGCAGGCAACGACTTCGTGGTCATCGACCAGCGGGGCCGGGGGGATATGGTCACGGCCGTCCTGGCGCGGGCGCTGGGCGACCGCCACCGCGGGGTGGGATTCGATCAGCTCTGCACCATCGGCGACGATGCGCAGGCCGATGCGCGGCTGGTGTTCTGGAATGCCGACGGCACGATCGCGGGCGCCTGCGGCAACGCCACCCGCTGCGTCGCGCGCCACCTGATGGACGAAAGCGGCCGCGACCGGCTGGAATTGCGCACCGAACGCGGCCTGCTGACCGCCGAGGATGCGGGCGGCGGGCTGACCCGCGTCAACATGGGCCAGCCGCAGCTGAACTGGGCCGAGGTGCCGCTGGCGCATGCCATGGACACGCTGCACCTGCCCTTGGCGGGCGATCCCGCGGCGGTGGGCATCGGCAACCCGCATTGCGTGTTCTTCGTCGAGGATGCCGAGGCGGTCGATGTCGCGGGGCTGGGCGCCAAGGCCGAACATGACCCGCTGTTCCCGCAGCGCACCAATGTGGAATTCGCCTCGCCCCTCGGCCCCGACCGGCTGCGCATGCGGGTCTGGGAGCGCGGCACGGGAATCACCCTGGCCTGCGGCTCGGGCATCTGCGCCACCGCCGTCGCCGCCGCGCGGCGCGGGCTGACCGGGCGGCAGGTGACGGTCGTGGTGGATGGCGGCACGCTGTCCGTCGACTGGCGCGACGATGGCGTCTGGCTGACCGGCCCTACCGCGCATGTCTTCGACGGGGTGCTCAGCCCCGCCTTCCTTGCCGCGCTGGCATGAAGGCGCCGGTCTTCTCCACCCTCGGCTGCCGCCTCAACGCCTATGAGACCGAGGCGATGAAGGAGCTTGCCGCCGAAGCCGGGCTTGATGATCTGGTGGTCGTCAACACCTGCGCGGTCACCGCCGAGGCCGTGCGCAAGGCCAAGCAAGAGATCCGCCGCCTCGCGCGCGAAAACCCGGGCGCCCACCTTGTCGTCACCGGCTGCGCCGCCCAGACCGAACCCGAGACCTTCGCCGCCATGCCCGAGGTCGCCCGCGTCATCGGCAATGCCGAGAAGATGGAATCCGCCACCTGGGCGCAGATGGCCCCCGACTGGGTGGGCGAGACCGAGCGCGTGCAGGTCGACGACATCATGTCGGTGCGCGAGACCGCGGGCCACATGATCGACGGCTTCGGCCGCCACCGCGCCTATGTGCAGGTGCAGAACGGCTGCGACCACCGCTGCACCTTCTGCATCATCCCCTACGGGCGGGGCAATTCGCGCTCGGTCCCCGCGGGGGTGGTGGTCGAGCAGATCAAGCGGCTGGTCGATCGCGGCTTTCAGGAGGTGGTGCTGACCGGGGTGGATCTGACCTCCTGGGGCGCCGATCTGCCGGGCACGCCGCGGCTGGGCGATCTGGTGATGCGGATCCTGCGGCTGGTGCCGGATCTGGCGCGGCTGCGGATCAGCTCGATCGATTCGATCGAGGCGGATGAGAACCTGATGCTGGCGATCGCCACCGAAGCCCGGCTGATGCCGCATCTGCATCTGTCGCTGCAGGCCGGCGACAACATGATCCTGAAGCGGATGAAACGCCGCCACCTGCGCGACGATGCGATCGCCTTCTGCCAAGAGGCCCGCCGCCTGCGCCCCGACATCGCCTTCGGCGCCGACATCATCGCCGGCTTCCCCACGGAAACCGAGGCGATGTTCGAAAACTCTCTGAAGCTGGTCGAGGACTGCGGCCTGACCTGGCTGCACGTCTTTCCCTACAGCCCGCGCAACGGCACCCCGGCGGCGCGAATGCCGCAGGTCAAAGGCCCCGCGATCCGCGCGCGCGCCGCCCGGCTGCGCGCGGCGGGCGAGGCACAGGTGGCCGCCTATCTGGCAACCCAACAAGGCCGGACCCATCCGGTGCTGATGGAAGGCCCCCGCATGGGCCGCACCCCGCAATTCGCCGAGGTGGATTTCATCACCGACCAGCCCGAAGGCCAGATCGTGACCGCCACGATCACCGGCATCAACGGCCAGCGCCTGACGGCCTGACCCCACTTGACGCTTTCTTTCTGGCAAAAATATCCCGGGGGTTTGGGGGCAGCGCCCCCACCGACGCGAAGGACTGCGCGCCCGGCTAGACTGCGCGCCCGGCTAGGTCGCCGGCGGGATGTCGACGGCGTCGATCCAGGGCTTGATGTCGACCAGCGGCGTGCCGTCGAAGCAATCCAGCGCATCGACCTGCAGCACGCCCGTCTCCGCGTCGACCGCCAGCATCGTCACCACGCCCAGCGACACCGGATTGGGCCGCACCGGCGAGCGCAGCGAAAAGGTGCCACGCAGGACCCCGGAATGGGCCGGGGTCTGCACGATCAGATCGCGCCGCGCCTCGTTCATCCAGTACAGCAGGATCACTTTCGATCCAGCCGTCAGACCCGTCAGACCCAAGCGGTAGGGCGCATCCAGCTCGACCCGGAAATCACCGCCCCGTTCGCGCGCCCGGGCCAGGTTGTGTGGGCAGTCGCCGCGCCGCCAGGGGCTGCGCAGACGGCCGATGAAGGTGATACCCGCATCCGGCGTGGCACCGGGATCGAAGCCCAGCTCAACCTCGCCTGGCCGCGTCTCATGCCCGCTCATGCCGTCTTCCTGATCGTGTCGCCGGGGTCGAGGCGCGGCGTCAGCTCAACCGTGACGCCCGGCGCGTCGCCTGCCTTGCCGGCGATGATTTCGGCGGCGCCGCGGCCGATCTCGATCCGGCAGGCATCCATCGTCGCCAGCCGGCAAGGTAGACCATCCAGCAGCTCAACCCCGTTGAAGCCAGCAAGCCCCAGCCGCCCGGGCACGTCGATCCCTTGCTCCAGACACCACAGCAATCCGCCGCCGCCGATCATATCATTGGAATAATAGATGAAATCCAGATCCGGGGTGCGCGCCAAAACGGCCTCGGTCATCTCGCGGCCCTTCAGCAGCGCCGATCCGCCGGAATAGAATTCGCGATCTGCCAGCGTCAGCCCGGCCTCGGCCAGAGCGGCCTCAAACCCCTGCATCCGTTTGCGCGCGCGGTGGTCATTGGGCATCTGGGTGCCCAGAAAGGCGATGCGCCGATAGCCCGCCGCCAGGATCGCCTTGGCCATCTCGCGCCCGGCCCGCAGATGCGAGATGCCGACCATCGAATCCACCGGCGTGCCGTCGACATCCATGATCTCGACCACCGGCACGCCGGCATTTGCCAGCATCGCCCGCGCCGCATCGCTGTGCTCGATCCCCGCCACGATCAACCCCGAGGGCCGCCAGGACAGCATCTCGTAGATCACCCGGTCCTCGCGTTCGGGCAGGTAGTTGGTCACCCCCACCACCGGCTGCAGCCCGGTGCCTTCCAATTCGTCCGAAATTCCGCGCAGCACCTCGGGGAAGACCATGTTGGACAGCGACGGAATGATCACCCCCACCAGGTTCACCCGCTGCGAGGCCAGCCCCCCGGCGATCCGGTTCGGCACATAGCCCAGCGCCTTCGCCGCCTCCAACACCCGCGCGCGGGTCGCTACCGACACCTCGCCGCGGTTGCGCAACACCCGGCTGACGGTCATTTCCGACACGCCCGAGGCTTCGGACACGTCGCGAAGCGTCAGCGTGCGGCGTTTGGGGGGGTGGGTGGTCAATGGCGTGTGTCCAGATAATGCGCTGTCAGCCCCTTGTTAGCGATAAAGGCCGCGTCTTCCAAGACACCCGGCGCCCCGCCCGGCGCGAGACGGCTTGCACGCCGGCCGCTTTGCCCGCAAATAGAATAGGCGTGGTCCCGTGGCTCAACTGGATAGAGCAGCCCCCTCCTAAGGGGCAGGTTACAGGTTCGAATCCTGTCGGGATCACCAACCTATCGCTTGCCGAGCGGGCTGCTTGCTGCCGCGCCCCCTAGGAAAATTCATGCGTTTGGCTCGAAGCGAGTTCGAAACCCGATTGACCCTGGCCATTGCGGAATATCGATCTGCCGCTCTGGTTTTCGGCTCAGCACGGCGCTCTGACGCGCTATTGGAGCTCAATCCCGTACTGTGAAACGCCGCAAAGCCCAGGCGGTGCCGGCAAGCGCGATGATCGTCAGCCCGTAGACATAGGTGGTAAGTTTCAGGCCCAGTTCAGGCATCGCCATGCCGGCCAGAAGCGCGGGAAGGCCGAAGGCGGTGTAGCTGACGGTGAAAAGTGCCGCGAACAATTCCCCGCGCTCCCCCGGCCCGACCGTCGGGATGATCGAGCGCATGGCACCGTAGAAGCTTAGCCCGAAACCAAGGCCGGCAACCAATACGCTTGCCCCATAGAAGGCGAAGCTGCCGGTGCCGACGGCGGCAAGCGAAAGCGCCGTTCCAATCGCCAGCGCGGCGCTGCCGATCAGGGTGATCTGCCGGGCGGTGTGATTGCGCATCGAGAAGCTGGCGATCGCCCCGGCGCCACCCAGCAGGCTTACCACCGCCCCCTGTGCCAGTTCGTTGTGCTGGCCGAAGATCTGCGAAACGATCGGTGCGCCGAGCGACAGGTAAAGCCCCCCGGTCGCCCAGCTTGCGATCACCGCGGGCGCGCTGCGGAAAAATACGTCGCGGGCGCTGATGGGAACGCCGACCCGGGGGCGCAGCGATGCCAAAAGCCCTTCGTGGCGCGGCGCGGTTTCGGGCGGTAGCCACACCAGAAGCGACAGCGCAAGGAAAGCGAGGCCAAGCATCTCGAACATGATGCTGCGCGGCGCCGGCAGGTAATCCAGGATGAAGCCCGCAAGAAGCGCGCCCAGGGCCAACCCAAGAAGCGGCGTGACCGAGTTCCAGATCGCCGCCGCCCCGGGCCGGTTGGCAGGTTCAAGATCCGTCGAGGTGGCATTCAGGGTCGACAGCAGAAGACCACTTGCCACCCCCTGCAGCACCCGCGTCAACAACAGGGCCGTCACGGTCTCGGCCCAAAGGAAACCGACCATGCTGAGCGCCAGCAGAAAAAACCCGGTCGACAGCACCGGGCGGCGACCAAGGTGGTCCGAAATGCTGCCCGCGATCAGAAGCGTGACGAGAAGTGCCGCCGCGTAGATCGCGAAGATGCCGGTCATCGCGGCGGTCGAGAACCCGATCTTGGCCTGCAGCACCGGATAGAACGGCGAGGGCGCGCTGGCCCCCGCCATCATCAGCAGCAATCCGGTCAGGATCAGGTAAAAGCCCGCGCGGCGAGGGCGCGGCGTCGAAATATCTGTCGCGGTCATCGGGCGTCTTTCCAGCAAGGGGCGTGGCACCCGGGGCGCGGGATGCAGATGCCGTTGGTTCGAATCTTTTCGAACCACTTTTTACTCGCGAACCGCAGATGGTTCAACTATTATCGAACCATGATCGCCGATCCCGACCTTCCGCATCCCGACCGGGCCGCGCTGGACCTGCCCCAGGTTCTCTTTGCGCTCAGCGATCCCGGTCGTCTGGCCATCGCCCGCCAGCTTGGCAGCGGCCCGATGGAGGCTGCGGCCTGCGCGCCTTGCGGCGCGGACATGCCCAAAGCGACAAAATCCCATATGCTCAAGGTGCTGCGCGAGGCCGGCGTGATCCGCAACATGCCCAATCCACAGCGCCGCGGCCGCCTGCTGACCCTGCGCCGCGAGGATCTGGAGGCGCGCTTTCCCGGCCTGATCGAGGCCATCCTTGCCGCCGAAGAGGCGCCGGCCAAACGCTGAAACCGGTCCCTACGACAAACGCGGCCAACGATGACCGGCCGCGTCGCAATCGCCTCTGACGCCCGCGCCTCAGCCCATCCGTTCCGAGGCATAGCCGCCGGGGCTGGCCGGGAAGACCACCGTCTTGTCGCCGTTCAGGAACACCCGGTCGTGGATATGGGCATGCACCGCGCGGGCCAGCACCATGCTTTCCACATCGCGGCCCAGCGCCACATAATCCGACGGGCTTTGCGCATGGGTCACGCGCGTGGTGTCCTGTTCGATGATCGGACCTTCATCAAGATCGGCGGTGACGTAATGCGAGGTCGCCCCGATTAGCTTCACCCCGCGCTCATAGGCCTGCTTGTAGGGGTTGGCGCCCTTGAAGCTGGGCAGAAAGGAATGGTGGATATTGATGATCCGGCCCGACATCTCGCGGCACATCTCATCGGACAGCACCTGCATGTAGCGCGCCAGCACGATCAGCTCGGCCCCCGCCTCGCGCACGATGCGCATCTGGGCGGCCTCGGCCTCTTGCTTGTTCTCTTTCGTGACCTTGACGCAGTGGAACGGCAGATCGTGGTTCACCACCACCTTCTGGTAATCCATGTGGTTCGAGATCACCGCCACGATGTCGATCGGCAGCGCCCCGATGCGCCAGCGATACAGAAGGTCGTTCAGGCAATGCCCGAAGCGCGACACCATGATCACCACCTTCTTCGGCCGGGCGGCCTCGATCACCTCGGCCTCCATGCCGAATTTCGCGGCCACCGGGGCAAAGCCTTCGCGCAGATCCGCAAGCGTCGCGCCGGTTTCCGAGGCGAAGGACATGCGCATGAAGAAGCGCCCCGTCCTGGTGTCGTCGAACTGGGCCGAGTCGGTGATGTTGCAGCCATGCTCGGCCAGGAAGGCCGAGGTCGCGGCGACGATGCCGCGGGCAGTGGGGCAGGTGACGCGAAGCGTGTAGGCGGTCATGTCGGATCTTCCGTTGGCGCGTGACTTCAGGGGCGACTTAACGCCGCCCCACGCGCTTGGAAATGCCTGTCTGCGACGTTTCTGGGTGCATTCGCGCTTTGCGCTTCAGTCGAAGGATAGCGGCCGGTCACCGTCTGCGTCGCGGATCGAGGTGGGCAGGCCCATGACGTTCAGCAGGCCCAGGAACGGACGCGGGTCCAGCTCCTCGACATTGACCATGGTGCCGGTGTCCCAGGCGCCGCTTGCCACCAGAAGCGCTGCGGCCACCGGCGGCACACCGGCGGTGTAGCTGATCCCCTGGCTGCCGACTTCCTCATAGGCGTCCTCGTGGTCGGCGGCATTGTAGATGAACACCTCGACGGGCTTGCCGCCGGTCTTGCCCTTCACCAGATCGCCGATGCAGGTCTTGCCGGTATAGCTGGGCGCCAGGCTGGCCGGATCGGGCAGCACGGCCTTCACCACCTTCAGCGGGATCACCTCTTGCCCCTCGGCCGTGGTCACCGGCTGTTCGGACAAGAGGCCCAGCGATTTCAGCACCGTGAAGACGTTGATGTAGTGATCGCCGAAACCCATCCAGAACCGGACATCGGCCTGAGGGTAGTTCGCCGCCAGCGAATGGATCTCATCATGACCCGACATATAGGCCTTCTGCTTGCCGACGACGGGCAGATCCCATTCGCGGCCAACCTCGAACATGCTGTTCTCGGTCCAATTGCCGCCCTGCCAGGCATAGACGGTGCCGGTGAACTCGCGAAAGTTGATCTCGGGGTCGAAATTGGTGGCGAAATACTTGCCATGCGAGCCTGCGTTGATGTCGACGATGTCGATCGATTCGACCTCTTCGACGTAATCGTCCGCCGCCAGCCGCGCATAGGCGTTCACCACGCCCGGATCGAAGCCCGCGCCCAGGATCGCGGTGACGCCGGCCTTGCGGCAATCGTCGCGGCGCTTCCATTCATAGTTCGCATACCACGGCGGGGCTTCGCAGATCTTGTCCGGATCCTCGTGGATCGCGGTGTCGATATAGGCCGCGCCGGTCTGGATGCAGGCATCCAGCACGTATTTGTTGATGAAGGCCGAGCCCACGTTGATGACGATCTGGCAGCCGGTGTCGCGGATCAGCGCGGCCACGGCGGCGCTGTCCGTCGCGTCGACCTCATGCGTCGAAAAAGGCCCTGGCACCTTCATCGCCGCCTTTTCCTGCACGCTGGCGATGATCGCATCGCATTTCGCGCGGGTACGGCTGGCGATGTGCAAATCGCCCAACACATCGTTGTTCTGGGCACATTTGTGCGCAACGACCTGGGCCACGCCGCCGGCGCCGATGATCAGCACGTTCCGCTTCATTCCGGAAAGCCTCCTTATCGTGTCAGGGTGGGTCGCCTCAGGAGAGGCTCGCACGGTAATCCTCGTAACCGAAATCGCGCACCTCGGTGAGGGTTCCGTCCTCTTCGCGCAGCACGATCGCGGGCATCTTCACGCCGTTGAACCAGTTCTTCTTGACCATCGTGTAACCGGCTGCGTCCTGCACCGAAATCCGGTCGCCGACCTGCAGCGGCGCGGCAAAGCGCGCCTCGCCGAAGATGTCGCCGGCCAGGCAGGATTTCCCGCAGATCTGATAGGCATGATCGCCCGCCTGCGGCAGCTTGGCACTTTCGCGGTAGATCAGCAGATCCAGCATATGGGCCTCGATCGAGCTGTCGACGATGGCCAGCTTCTTCTCGTTCTCCAGCAGGTCCAGCACCGTCAGCTCCAGCGTCGTGGTGTTGGTGATCGCGGCCTCGCCCGGCTCCAGATAGACCTGCACGCCGAAGCGCTGGGAAAACGCCTTCAGCCGGGCGGCCAGCGCGTCGACCGGATAGTCCGCGCCGGTGAAATGGATGCCGCCGCCGAGGCTGACCCAATCCAGCCGCTGCAGAATGGTGCCGAACTCGGCCTCGATCCGGCCTAGCTGCTGGTCGAACAGCGCGAAATCGCGGTTCTCGCAATTGTAGTGGATCATCACGCCCGAAATCCGGTCCAGCGCACCCTCGATCTTCACCGGATCCCATTCGCCGAGGCGCGAGAATGGCCGCGCCGGATCGGCCAGATCGAACCCGCTGGTCGAGAACCGTGGATTCAGCCGCAGTCCCCGCTCGATCCCCGCGGCGGTCGCGCCGTGACGCTCCAGCTGGCCGATCGAGTTGAAGATGATCTTGTCGGCATGTCCCACCGCCTCGTCGATCTCGTGATCGGCCCAGGCGACGGAATAGGCATGGGTCTCGCCGCCGAATTTCTCGGCCCCCAGATGCAGCTCATACAGCGAGGATGAGGTGGTGCCGTCCATGTAGTCGCGCATCAGGTCGAAGACCGACCATGTGGCAAAACACTTCAGCGCCAGCAGCGCCTTCGCGCCAGAGGCCTCGCGCAGCCGCGCGACGATCTCCATGTTGCGCCGAAGCGCGGCCTTGTCGATCAGGTAGAATGGCGTCTGCATTGGCGAATCCCCCAATTTCCAAAGGGAAAGGTCAAGGGGGCCGCGTATAGAACCCCCTCCAGCGCCGCGCAACCCATGCTCTTCATTGTTCCGCAAATACGCCCGCGGCCCTTCAGACCATGCGGATCACGTCCTTCTCGATCGCCAGCATATAGCCGCGCCGCGCGATGTTCTTGACCAGCAACTCGCTGACCATCTGGTTGCCCAGCGTGTCGCGCAGCCGCTTGATTCGCGTGGCGCCGGCGGCCTCGTCGCAATCGGCCACCGCGCGCCCCGAGATCATCGCCTCGATCTCGGCGCCCGACAGCATCTCGTCGTCCATCCGCGCCTCGGCCAGAACCGCAAGCGTCTCGATCACCGCCTCGGTCAGCTTGAATTCCATGTTGTTGAGGTAGACCGCCCGATCCCCCCGGCTGATCAACAGCGACGACACCTGGATCCCGGTCCGCTGGATCGCCGAAATCCGCCGGTTCAGCGTGATGATCGTGACCAGAAACACCAGCGCCGCCAGAAGCAGCGCGGTGGCAAAGATCAGCAGCACGAAAATCACCACCCGGTAGCTCGACAGCACGTCGGCAAAGGCGGTGCCGGACTGCGCCAGGATCTCCAGCAGCTTGACCTCGCCTTGCGTGTTGAGGCTGCCGTTCTGCACGAAGATCCGCTCGACCCGCACATTGAAGGCATTGGCATCGGGCAGGTTCAGGAACAACAGCACCGCCGCACCCAGCAGGATGACGACGATCGCGATGATCCCGAAGGTCACGACACGGTTGCCCGCGCGCAGCGTCTCGGCCGGATCAGTAGCGGAGGAAGTTGGCTCCGGCACTGGCTTTCCTTTGCGCTAACCCATCAGGCCCAAAGATGGAGACGACCGCCAGCAAGGTCCAGCCACCTTTCGCGATGCGGCGGGAAATCTCCGGCGCGGCGGCCTGCTTCGACGCGCAAGCCCCGCCCGAAAGCTGGATCACCCCATAGGAAAGCTGTAGCGGATCGCCCTTCTTGGCCTTGTAATCGGCATAGCAATCGGCGCTCGCCGGGGCGGCGAGCGTCAGCGCCAGAAGCGCGGCCAGAGCGGTAAGGATCAGATGTCGGTTCATGGCCGTCACCATGGGCGCAATCGCGGCGTTATTCAATAACCACAGGGGGTTCTGGCGGCTGTTATCCGATAGCAGTGTCGCGATATTGCTTAACTTGCCCCCCCGGCCCCACCTTCCTCTCACCGCGTCGGCCCCGCTCGGGTCCCTCGCATTTCGAAACCGTGACATGAGAAGGAAAGCCCCATGTTCCGCACCAAAGCCACCGCCGCCGCCCTCGTCGCCGCCTTGGGCCTGAGCGCATTCGCCGCCGCTCCCGCGCAGGCCGATCAGCGCGACTTTGCCCGCTTTGTCGTCGGGGCCGCCGCGATCGCCGCCATCGCCGCCGCCGTCAACGCCGAGAACAACCGCAATCGCAACCAACGCCCCGCCTATATCACCCCGCAGCGCGATCACGACGGTTGGAACCAGCGCGCCGATATGCGCCACCGGCAGTGGCTGCGCGAACAGCGCCGCCGCGCCGAATGGCGCCGCGAGCAGGAGCGTCGCCAAGCTTGGCTGCGCCACCACCGCCACCGTGACCGCGACGGCTATCGTCACGCCCGCGACTACGACTAGGCCCAGGAACCGGCTGCGGCCATCAGAGCCGCAGCCAAGCGCGGCCCCCGAAGCCGCGTGACTGGGGCGGATGTCCCCCATCCGCCCCTTCTTCACCGAATGCCCGGGAAACCGGGCTGCGAGGGAAGCCCCGCCTGACCATTTTCAGGTTGCGCCGGACAGGGTGTTGGGCTTCCCTCATCTCCATGAACATCCTTCCCGATTTCACGTTTGAGACCGCCCTGCTGCACCAGGGCGCACAGCGCATCGCCGGCGTCGACGAGGTCGGCCGTGGCCCGCTGGCCGGGCCGGTCACCGCCTGCGCCGTGGTGTTTGACCCCGCGAACATCCCCGAGGGCCTGCGCGATTCCAAGATGCTGAGCGCACGCCGCCGCGACGCGCTGCATGACGCGATCCTTGCCGTCGCCGAGGTCTCGGTCGCCCATGCCAGCGTGGAAGAGATCGACGAGATCAACATCCTGCGCGCCAGTCATCTGGCGATGCTGCGCGCCATTGCGGGCCTTGCCCGCCCGCCCGATCAGGTGCTGATCGACGGCAACATGATCCCCCGCGGGCTGAAACTGCCCGCTCAGGCGGTGGTGAAGGGCGATGCGAAAAGCCTGTCGATCGCCGCGGCCTCGATCGTGGCCAAGGTGGTGCGCGACCGGCTGATGGTGGATTTGGCGCAACAGCACCCCGGCTACGGATGGGAACGCAACGCCGGCTACCCAAGCCCCGCCCATAAGCAGGCGATTCGAGATTTGGGGATCACCCCTCACCATAGACGTTCATTCAAACCCATCCACAATATCTTGTATCAAGACAAATCGATAAACTCTTGATTCAAAAAAGAAATTGACGGCGAATCGGCTTTGACTCATCTTTGACGCCATCAAAACAGCGCGAAAAAGCGCGGTATTCAGAGGCAGAGATGACGAAGACCAAGGCTCCGGAGGCGCGCGCGCTTCCGCTCAATCAGATTCTGGACGGTGACTGCATCGAGGTCATGAACAGCCTGCCCGCGGGCTCTGTCGACCTGATCTTCGCGGACCCGCCCTACAACTTGCAGCTTCGCGGCGACCTGCTCCGGCCGGACAATTCCAAGGTCGACGCGGTCGACGACCATTGGGACCAGTTTTCGGGCTTTGCCGCCTATGACAAGTTCACCCGCGAATGGCTGGCCGCCGCGCGCCGCCTGCTGAAGCCGGACGGGGCGCTCTGGGTGATCGGCAGCTATCACAACGTCTTCCGCATGGGGGCCGAGCTGCAGAACCAGGGGTACTGGATCCTGAATGACGTGGTCTGGCGCAAGTCGAACCCGATGCCGAACTTCCGCGGCAAGCGGCTGACCAACGCGCATGAGACGCTGATCTGGGCCAGCCGCGCCGAGGGCAGCAAGTACACCTTCAACTACGAGGCGCTGAAATCGCTGAACGAAGGCGTGCAGATGCGCAGCGACTGGGTGCTGCCGATCTGCACCGGGCATGAGCGCCTGAAAGACGCCAACGGCGACAAGGCCCATCCGACGCAGAAGCCCGAAAGCCTGCTGCACCGGGTGCTGGTGGCGACAACCAACCCCGGCGACGTGATCCTTGATCCGTTCTTCGGCACCGGCACCAGCGGCGCGGTAGCAAAGATGCTGGGCCGCGATTTCATCGGCATCGAGCGCGAGGCGAACTACCGCGCCGTGGCCGAGAAGCGCATCGCCCGCGTGCGTCGCTTCGACAAATCCGCGCTGGAGGTCACCACCTCGAAACGGTCCGAACCGCGCGTACCCTTCGGTCAGCTGGTCGAGCGCGGCATGCTGCGCCCGGGCGAAGAGCTGTTCTCGATCGGCAGCCGGCACAAGGCCAAGGTGCGCGCCGACGGCACGCTGATCGGCAATGACGTGAAGGGCTCTATCCATCAGGTCGGTGCGCAACTGGAAGGGGCGCCCAGTTGCAACGGCTGGACCTATTGGCACTTCCGCCGCGACGGCAAGATGATCCCGATCGACATCCTGCGCCAGCAGATCCGCGCGGAGATGGCCGACCGGCCGCACTGATCCATTCCTTAGCGAATGCCTGCGCCGCGAAGTGACCTGCGCGGCGCGACTTGCCCCGTCCTGTCTTCAGGCCGGGGCCTTTTCGGATCTTCCACCCCCACCGCACGGGCCCACCGCACGCCCCCCCCGCACGGGCCCCTAAAGCACGGGCGCGAAGATCCGCGCCGCCAGCGCCGCGTTGCTCAGCCAGAAACCCATATCGTCCAGCCGGGTCTTGACCGGGCGGGCGCGCGCCATGTCGGCGATCAGCATGGCCTCGACCTCTGCCGCGAAATCGCTGTCGAAGACCAGCGCGGAGGATTCGAAATTCAGCCGGCAGGATCGGTTGTCGAGGTTGTGGCTGCCGACGGCGGCGAAGTCATTGTCGATCAACAGCACCTTCTCGTGCAGAAAGCCCTCTTCCTCGGCAAAGCGCAGCACCTTGACGCCAGCGCGGCGGACCTCATCGAAATAGGCATGGCCGGCCAGCCAGACCAGCCAGTGGTCGCGTTTCTCGGGCAGCAAGATGCGCACGTCCAACCCGCGCAGCGCCGCCAGCTTCAGCGCCGTCAGCACGTCACCATCCGGCACGAAATAGGGCGAGGCGATCCAGATCCGATCCGTCGCAGCCCCGATCGCGTTCGAGAAATAAAGACTTCCGGTCTCAAACCGGTCGGCCGGGCCGGTCGACATCACCAGAATGCGCCGATCGGCCCCGGAGGGCGCGGGTTTCCAGTTCAGCGTCAGCTTGTCGCCCGACGACCACAGCCAATCCTCGGCGAAGGCCAGCTGCAACTGGGCCACGGCCGGGCCGTCGATGCGCAGATGGGTATCGCGCCAGGCACCCAGCTGCTTGTCGTGGCCCAGGTATTCCTCGCCCAGATTGTGGCCGCCAAGGAAGCCGGTGTTGCCGTCGATGATCACGATCTTGCGGTGGTTGCGGAAGTTCACCTGAAACCGGCCGCGCGCCTGACGCAGGGCGTGAAAGTTGCGGATGTCGACACCCGCATCGCGCAGATCTTGCAGGAAAGCGTTGCTCAGCCCGCTCGACCCGATCGAATCGTATAGCACATGCACCGCCACCCCCGCCTGCGCACGCGCTTTCAGCCGCGCGGCCATCTCGCGGCCCAGGGCGTCGTCGCGGATCGTGTAGAACTGGACCAGGATATAGGATTGCGCCGCCTCGATGGCCTCGAAGATCGCCTCAAAAGTGGCGGCGCCGTCGATCAGCAGGCGGGTGGCATTGCCCCCAACCGAGGGGAACCCAGCCAGGCGCTCAAACCCGTAGATGCGGCTGGCCAGCGGGCTGTCGCTGGGGATGTCGGGGTCGTTGGCGTGTTTGTTGCCCTCATGCCGCAGGGTGGCGATCACCTCGGACATGGCACGGCGCATCCGGATGTAGCCGGGATAGCGGGCGTGGCCGAAGAACAGGAAGGCGGGCACGGCGAAATGCGGCGTGGCGATCAGGAAGACCACCCAGCCCACGGCGCCCTGCGGCGTGCGCGCCGTGCGAATCGCGCGGAAGACGAAATAGATCGCGACCAGCTGGATGACGGCAAGCACCAGCGACAGCAGGGTCGGATGCAGCAGGTTATAAAGCAGGAACTCCATCAGCTGGCCCCGCGCGGGATCGGGTTTGTGGCCTTGTTGTAGGGCACCCAATCCGCGACCTCGGGGTAATGTTCGCGCCGCCAGGCCCGCACCCGGGGATTCATCCGGCGCCGCCATAGCGGCGGGATCATCGCCAGCGCGGTCATCGCGGGATAGCCGAAGGGCAGTTGCGGCGCCTCTGTGGCCGGATAGGTCTGCAGCAGGGGAAAGCGGCGGTCGGGCTTGTAATGGTGGTCGGAATGGCGCTGCAGGTTGATCAGCAGCCAGTTTGAGGCCCGATGCGCCGCGTTCCAGCTGTGGCGCGGCAGCACATGCTCATAGCGGCCCTGCCCCAGATGGCGCCGGGTCAGGCCGTAATGCTCGATGTAATTCACCAGCTCCAGCTGCCAGATCGCCACCAGCGCCTGCCACAGGAACAGCAGCAGCCCCAGTCCGCCGCCGAGGCCCAGCACCAGCGCCAGCATCAGAAGCTGCAAGGCCCCATAGCGCCAGAACGGGTTCGAGGGGTGCCAGACGCCCCGCCCCGCCCGCGCCAGCATCGCCCGTTCGGCGCGCCAGGCCGAGCCCGGGCATTGGCGCAACACGCGGGCAAAGAAGCGATGGAAGCCCTCGTTGTAGCGCGCCGTCACCGGATCACGGGGCGTGCCGACATAGAGGTGATGCACCCGCAGATGTTCCGACCGGAAGTGGCTGTAAAGCACACTGGCCAGCAGGATATCGGCCAGAGTGCGCTCGACCGTCGGCTTCTGATGCATCAGCTCATGGCTGTAGTTGATGCCGATGGTGCCCGACATCACCCCGAGGCCGAAGAACAGCCCCGCCATCTCCAGCCCGCTCAGATGGCCCATATGGGTGACGTACCAGATGCCGCCGAACAGCGCCGTCAGCTGGATCGGCGCCCAGATCAGGGTGATCAGGCGATACCAGAACAGCTGATCCTCGGGCGTCGCGGGATCGGGGTTTTCCAGGTTCAGCCCGGTCAGCGCGTCCAGCAGCGAGAACATCCCCCAAGTGTAGAACGGCATCACCACGACCCAAAGCCCGCCCTGCACCATCCCCAGCCAGATCAGCGGCACCATGCCCAGCGACAGCCAGAAAGGCAGCGCATTGCGCAGCTTCGCGATCTGATCCGCCTGCCGTGCCGCCGGTTCCATGCCCGTCCTCTTCCGCCCCTCAAGGCCAGTATAGCGCCGCACCGTGCCCGCGCTTCAAGTATCCACCAGCGCGCGGGCCGCGTCATGCGCCTTTCGCATCACCGTGGGCAGGGCACCAGGGCTGAACTTTCCAGCCGGCACCAGGGTTCCGCGACCGGGCTGCGCGTCGGCAGGCAGGCGCGCGACCAGAACCGTCAGGATCAGGTGGAAATGGGTGAAGGTATGGCGCACCTCGCCGGCCTCAAGCCAATCCGCCGCGACCGGGGGCGCGGGGGCGGGCGCCTCGGCCCAGTCGCTGCCGGGCCAGCCCAGCATGCCGCCCAGAAGGCCCCGGTCCGGGCGTTCTTCCAGCAGCCAGGCGCCGTCAAGGCTGCGGGCGACATAGGCATAGCCCCGGCGCGTCGGCTTCGGCGCCTTGGGGCTCTTGCGCGGCAGATCGGCCTGCACCCCGGCGGCACGGGCGGTGCAGAAACCTTCCAGCGGGCACAGCGCGCAGGCCGGGTTGCGCGGCGTGCAGATGGTGGCGCCCAGATCCATCATCGCCTGGGCAAAATCGCCGGGCCGCGCCTTGGGCGTCAGCCGCACCGCGCGAAGCGCAAGCTCGGGCTTCGACCCCGGCATCGGCGCCTCGACCCGGTCAAGCCGCGCCACCACGCGCTCGACATTGCCGTCGACCACCGTGGCGGGAAGGTCGAAGGCGATCGCGGCGATCGCGGCGGCGGTATAGGGGCCGATCCCGGGCAGGGTGCGCAGGCCGTCAACCGTATCGGGAAAACGCCCGCCCAGATCGTCGGCCACAACGCGAGCGCATTTCAGCAGGTTGCGGGCGCGGGCGTAATAGCCAAGCCCCGCCCATTCGGCCATCACATCGGCATCCGCGGCCGCCGCCAGCGCACCGACGTCCGGCCAGCGCGCGGTGAAGCGGCGGAAATAGTCGCGCACCGCCGCCACCGTGGTCTGTTGCAGCATCACCTCGGACAGCCAGACGCGGTAAGGATCGGGGCGCGTGCCCGCGGCGCGCTCGTCCGGACCCACGCGCCAGGGCATCACCCGTGCATGGCGGTCGTACCAATCCAGCAGCGCCCGTGCCTCGGCCTTTCCGTCGCGCAAAATCTCGCCTCCCCAACTCATCGTGCTGGCGCTTGGCCCAGAGCGCTTTACAATAGGGGTTGGAACGGAGATTGACAGCCGGATGAGCAAACGCCCTTCCCCCCCGTCCCGCCGGATGCGCGGGTTCGAGCCGGCCTCGGGCCTGCTGAAGGAACGGATTCGCAAGGCCGGCGAAAGCCGTGGCTTCGCGGTGACCCGGCTGCTGACCCATTGGACCGAGATCGCGGGCGAGGACATCGCCTCCATGGCCCGCCCGGTGAAGGTCAGCTATCCGCGCGACGGTTTCGGCGCGACGCTGACGCTGCTGACCACCGGTGCCCGCGCCCCGATCGTCGAGATGAAGAAAGACACGATCCGCGAACGCGTGAACGCCTGTTACGGCTATGCCGCGATCAGCCGGGTCAATGTCACGCAAACCGCCCCCACCGGCTTTGCCGAGGGGCAGGTGGAATTCACCCCCGCGCCCAAACCCGCGCCCGCCCCGCCCTCTGCCGAAGTGGTGCAGAAGGCGGCCGAGGCGGCCGAGGGCGTCGCGGATGCGGGCCTCAGGGCAGCCCTTGAAGCCCTGGGCCAAAACATCTTAACTCGGCCCCGAAAATAAGAGAGGCATTGCCATGTTGAAGTCACTTCCGAGCACGCTGCGCGCCGCCCTGCTGGTTGCCGGCGCCCTGATGTGGGCCGGAACCGTCGCCACCACCGCCCAGGCAGGCACTGGCCAGGCCGATAGCGGCCAGACCAAGGTGTCGCAAACCGAGGCCACGCAGAACGGTGCCGCCGCCAAGGCCGACACCGCCAAGGCCGATGCCAAGCTGCCCGCGGTGCCGGATTATACCGAAGGCAGTGCGACGGCGCCGATCCATGTGATCGAATACGGTGCCTTCACCTGCCCGCATTGCGCGGAATTCCACGCCACCGTCTATCCGAAGCTGAAGAAGAACTACATCGACACCGGCAAGATAAAGTTCACCTTCCGCGCCTTCTTCTTCAACCGCTATGGTCTGTGGGCCGACATGGTCGCCCGCTGCGGCGGCGAGATGCGCTTCTTCGGCATCGCCGACATGCTTTATGACCAGCAGACCGATTGGGTTGGCGCGGGCTCGGCCGACAAGGTGATCGCCAAGCTCAAGACCATCGGGCGCAGCGCCGGGCTGACTGACGGGCAGATGGACCAATGCCTGAAGGACGGGCCGATGGCACAGGCGCTCGTGGCCAAGTTCCAGAAGGAAAGCGCGGCCGACAAGATCGACGGCACGCCGACCTTCATGATCAACGGGAAGAAATATTCCAACATGGATTACGCCGCCTTCTCGAAGATCCTCGACGGTCTGTCGAAGAAGTAAGGGCATGTCAGCACCTCTCGAAGGTATCCGCGTTATCGAGATGGCGCGCATTCTGGCCGGTCCCTGGGCCGGCCAGACCCTTTCCGACCTTGGCGCCGAGGTCATCAAGGTCGAGGCCCCCGACGGCGACGATACCCGCCGCTGGGGCCCGCCCTTCATCGAGCGCGAGGGCGACCGCTCGGCCGCCTATTACCATTCGGCCAACCGCGGCAAGCGGTCGGTCACCATCGATTTCCGCACCCCCGAGGGGCAGGAACAGGTGCGCCGTCTGGTGGCCGATGCCGATGTGGTGATCGAGAATTTCAAGGTCGGGGGGCTGGCGAAATACGGGCTGGATTACGACAGCCTGCGCCAGGTCAATCCGCGGCTGATCTACTGCTCGGTCACCGGCTTCGGCCAGACCGGGCCCTATGCCCATCGGGCGGGCTATGATTTCATCATCCAGGGCATGTCGGGACTGATGAGCATCACCGGCGAACCCGGCGGTCAGCCGCAGAAGGTGGGCGTCGCGGTGACCGACATCTTCACCGGAATCTATGCCGCCACCGCGATTCTGGCGGCGCTGCATCAGCGCGGCACGACGGGCGAGGGCCAGCATGTCGACATGGCACTGCTGGATGTGGCAACCGCGATCATGGCCAATCAGGCGCTGAACTATTTCGCCACCGACACCGCGCCGCCGATGATGGGCAACGCCCATGTCAACCTTGCCCCCTATGCGGTCTATGATTGCGCCGATGGCTGGATCATCATCGCCACCGGCAATGACGGACAATATCGGCGCCTCTGCGCCGTGCTGGGCCTCGACGACATGGCCGAAGCGCCGGGCTTTCTGACCAATGCCGACCGGCTGGGCAACCGCGAAGAGCTGACCCGTCGCATCACCGAGGCGACCCTGCGCTGGACCAAGGCCGATCTGTTGGCCGCCTGCGAGGCCCAGGGTATCCCCGCCGGTCCGATCAACGATCTGGCCGAGGTGTTCGAGGATCCGCAGATCCAGGCGCGCGGCATGAAGGTGGAACTGGACGGCATCCCCGGCGTGCGCTCGCCGTTCCGCTTCTCGGGGGCGGAGCTGAACCTGACCCGCCCCTCGCCGAAGCTGGGCGAGGATCAGGATCTGCTGGACTGACGGCAGGCCCTGAGGGAGGGGCCATGAGGGGACGGTCAGGCCTAGGCCTGCCACGGCCCCCAGCCGAAGGCCATGTAATCGCGCTGATAGGCGTCGCGCGTGGCGGCCTCGACCTCCTTGTCGTAGATCCCGGCCAGGGCGAAGGGCAGATCCTCGGCCAGCGCGGGCAGCGGCGGCGGGGCGATGCCGACCTCGGCGCCCAGATAGGCCAGGCCTTCGGGCAGCCGATCCTCGCGCAGCACCAGATCGGGGCCCTGGAACCGGGCAAAGCCCTGCAGCACCGCCGCCTGACTGGCCCAGGCCCCGTTGATGCGCAGCCCGGTCTGTCCGGCGAGGTTCTGCTTCAGAAACGACAGGAACGACAGAAACCCCGCGCGCCGCGCATCCCGGTCGGCATCCGCATCGGGCGCGGTCACCTGATAGCGGCGCAGCGCCGCGCGGGTATCGCGGTTCCCCGACCCCAGCACCTGGGTGCAATAGGCGGCATGGGCGCGGGCCACCGGATGGCGCAGCACGGTGAAGCTGCGGTGCCCCGGATGGCGCCGCTTCCACTGCCGCAGCGCCTTCTGGGTGAAGCCGCCCACCAGCCCCTGCCCCGCGGCCTCCAGCCAGGCCAGAACCTGCGCCTCGGGGCCCGCCTGCACCGGCATGTAAAGCAGCCCGACCTCGGCCCCGGCATGAAAGCCGGGCACCGCCGGGCCACGCCGGGGTTCGAAATTCGGCGTGCGCGACAGGTTGAACCGGTCGAGCCGGGCCAGAGCGGCCTCCATTTCCTCGGGGTTCTCGACCTTGTCGGACAAGGGTTCGGGGTTTTGCTTCTTCAGCTTGTCGGAAACCCCTTCGATCCGCTCATCGGTGCCCAGGAATTTCGCCAGCCCGTTCAGCACCTCGACATCGCCGATGTCGTCGTAATCGATGTAGAAGGCGGTCTGGCCCGAGACCTGCAGGGCATGCATGATCCGGATCTGGAAGGCTTGGATCTCTTCCAGATGGGATTCGAACGCCTTCGCATCGAAGCGCACCTTGGCCTGGCGCTGATGCTTGACGTTGGTCAGCTTCCACTGGCCGGTCTGCTTGGCGATGCTCAGCGAGACATAGCTTTCCAGCGGATTGCGCGTCAGCACCACCTTGGCGCAGCGCGGATCGGCCATCACCTGTTCCAGCACCCGGGGGTCATGGTCGTGGAAGAAGCGAAACCCTGGCAGAGCCTTGCTTTGCGCCACCATCCGGCGCAGCAGTTCCAGCGGGTCGGCCTCTCGCTGTGCCAGATCCATGTCGAACAGCTCGGACTGGTTCTTGTGGCCGACGAAGGTGGGGTTGTAGACCTCGCCAAGGCAGCTGAGCGTGGCGTATTCGTTGAGGCTGGCCTCAAGAAAGTTCGATCCGGTCCGCATCTCGGCCAGGATCACGAAAAGATCGAAGGGTTTTTCCGGCATGTCGCGGCCTCACTTCACCAGATAGGGGCGCGACCGGCGGGCGCCGGGCGGGCGCGGCAGATCGCCCGCCGGGAAATCGCCCATCAAGAGGGGCTGCATTCCCTGGTTCCTGAGGTTTTGCAGGAATTGGCCAAAGCCGGTCATATCCACCATCTTCGGCGCCTCGGCCAGACGGCGCAAGGCGCGGGGGTTGATCTCGTCGATGATGGTCTGCAAGGGCTCCATCGGGCTTTCGACGAAGTCCGCCATGGTCCAGATCCGCACCCGCGCCTTGGCATAGGGCGAACGCAGAATGTTCAGATGCTCGCCCTCGATCTTCTGCAGACGCGCGGCCTCCTTGCGGATCGCCGCGAAATCGAGGTTCGAGTGGAACAGCGGCACCGCCCAGGCCCCCGACACCACCGAGATCTGGGCGTTCGGATCCAGCGTCATGAACCAGCTGGCATCCTGGGTGTCGTCGGGGCCGAACTGAAAGCACTGGCGTTCGCCGCGGGTGTTCCAGATCAGGTTGGTCAGGAAGGCGCGCGGGTTGTAATCGCGCAGCTTGGCGCTGTTCGACAGCGCGCCATTGTAGACGGTCTCGCCGCCGGCGAATTCCACGCGATCGGGGCCGTAAAGATGGCCGTGGACGCGGCTGCCGGTGGTCTTCGACAGCCAGCTTTCGAAATCCTCGAACAGCTCTGAAAACCCCTCAAACACCGAATAGGGCGCGCAGGTACGGCCGTTTTCCCAGTTCTCGTTGGGATGGCGGCTTTGCATGTACAGACCCGGGCGGCCACGGGTGCGCCGTTCCACCGCCTTGGCGAACAGCCGGTCGATCTTGCCCGGGTTCGGTTCGGCCTGAGGCTGCTGCGGGCCGGCGCCGCGCAGGAAAGTATCATACAGCTTGTCCGCCTGCGGCCAGATCTTGCGCGCCACGAAACAATCCGAGCGCCGCAGAAGCTGCAGGTGGTCGTCGTAGAAGATATGCGGCTTGCCCTGGAAATCGAACTTCGCCAGCGTCAGAGAGCGGCTTTGGATATCGGTGGAATAAAGCCGCGCGAGGGTCTGGAAATAGCTCTCGTCCGGGATCCAGACGCGGCGGAAATAGTTATCGAAGGTTTCGCAATCGGGGTCTTGCAGGATGGCCGACAGCGTCTGCCGCGTCAGGCACCACCACTGGCTGCCCAGATGCGGAACCAGCCCCGCGGGGATCTGACGCTTGAACCCGATCCGGCGCTGGAAATTCACATACCAGTCAAAGGCCCGGCGGTGCTTTTTCCACGAGAACGGGAAGCGCAGGGTAAAGCGTTCAAGATTGATGCCGCCAACCGTCCAGCCGACGTCCTCGGTGGTGACGGATTCGATGAAATCGGTGCGCGGATGGGCGGCAAGATAGGCCTCCAGCTCCTCGACCGGGCGCAGCGGCAGGCAAGAGCCCGAGGCCAGATAGACATGGCGCACCTGCGGAAAGTCGCGCAGCATCACGGTCGCGGCCTTCTGCGTCGCCGCGACCAGCGACCAGGTGCCCCAATCGCAACGATAGCGGGTGGAGAAGCGGATATTATCCAGATCCGAAAGCTGCCGGGCCAGACGCCCGTTGCGGTGGCGGCCGACGCGCTTGTCGACATGGATCACCACCGGATAGCCGCGTTCGGCCCAATAGCGCGCAACCTCGGCCGCGCGGTCCAGCGCGGTGTGGCACAGCATGATGAAACCGATCGTCATGCGTCCGCCCTCATGCCCAGTTGCCCTTCGACATCAGGCCCAGGATCTCCAGCTGGCGCCAGTTGATGTATTTCTCGCTCCATTTGCACCACAGGTCCGGGTCGTCCTGCAAACCGGCGGCATAGGCGCGGTATTCATGGCTGTTGGCGTAATGCTGGCCACGCTCCAGCTCTTCCTCGGACTTGCCCGCGAAGGTATCCAGGAACTTGGCATGCAGCAGGCACCCCGAGGCCTTTTCGCCGCCCCATTCGTCATAGACCAGGTTCAGCCCCCGCGGCAGCAACATGTGGGTCGAGCTGACATAGGTGTATTGGCGGTCCCATCTGACCAGCGGGATCTTGTTCAGCGCCGGGGCGTGCTGGGGGTTGTCGGGAAAGAAAACCCGCGCCCGCGGCCCGCCCTGGATCCACAGATTGCCGTAAAGCCAGTTGCGCGAGATCGTGTAGTTGCCGCTGTCGAACCAATTAGCGATCTCCAGGGGATCGCCGCCCTCGCGGTAGGGCTGCGCATCCATGCGGCCCTTGGGGTACATATCCAGCAGCATCGCCCCGAAGGACCGGATCGACGAGGCATCCAGCCAGTCGGTCAGCGCCCGGATCGAGCGGGTATCGCAGAACGGATAGACGAAGAATTCATCCGGATCGACGACCAGCGTCCAGTGGCCGTGGCCATGGCGCCATTGCAGCCAGTTCAGCCAATCCACGCCAAAGCGCGCCCGCTTGTAGCTGTGCCGCGTGGTCCAGACCGAGCAATCTTTCTGCTCACATAGATATTCGCGCGATCCGTCGTCGGAATCATTGTCGACGAACAGGAAGTGGTCGACCCCCAGATCGCGGTAATATTGCAGGAAATAGGGCAGCCGGATGCGTTCGTTCCGAAGCGTCGAGAAAACCAGAATATCCCGCCGACCGATGGCCCCGGTGCGGTCGCCCACGGACGTCAGCTCTCGCCGTTTGCGCCACGCCCTAAGGCGCCAGCGCTGCCGGGCCAGACGCAGCCGATATGACTTCCACACTCCCAAACTTCCTGAGCCTCCCGACCGGGTCGCGCGCGGGCTGGCAACGGGCTATCACGTCAACCTTAACAGCGGCTTGATCTGCTCTGCCCTCGTCCGGTGCGGTTGATCCGCCCGGTCGTCGCCCACCCCGGCCGTCACAATACTGCCTGGCGTCTTGTCTTTGCGCGGCACGATAGCCCCGCGCGCAGGCCCCGTAAACGGGATAATGGCCTGTTGATGCAGTGCGAATCGCGGATGTCGCCTTCAGGTGACGCCCGTCTGCGCGCCGCTTTCCACACCGGACCCGGCGCCGGCCCAGCGCCCACCCTGCATCAGCCCCAGCTGCGCGAGCTGACGCCAGCCCTCGTAGCGCTGCGCCTCGGGCGACCAGAGGTCGGGGTCGTCCAGAATATCGCGGTAATAGTCATCATAGCGTTCGGCATGGGTGAAATGCTCTCGCCGCAGGCGGTCCTCGGCGGATTTGGCCAGGATCTCGGGCAGGAACTTGGTGTGCAAAAGCACCCCGGTCGGCCGTTCAAGCCGCGCGTCGAACCCGACGTTCAGCTGCCGTGGCAACAGGACATGGGTCGAGCTGAGATAGGCATAGGATCTGCGCCAGCGCACCAGCGGCGTCTTGTGCAGATGCGGGGCAAGCTCGGGCCGGTCGGCGAAGAACACCCGCTGACGCACCCCGCCGCGGATCGAGATGGCGCGGTGGCGCGGCAAGTAGCACCAGTCGTAGCCCCAGGCATCGAACCAGCCCAGCGCCGCGACAGGATCGGCACCGGGGTCAGCGCTGGGATCAGCGCTGGGATCAGCGCCGGAATCGCCGCCGGAATTGCCCCTGTGCGGCGAGGCGGCCCGCGACAGCGCCCCGCGCGGGTAGAGATCCAGCATCAGCGCCGCCATCGCCGGCACCCCGGCGCCGTCCAGCCAGGCGGTGAGCGCCGGCAGGGGCTGGCTGTCGTGGCCGGGATAGACCAGCAATTCGTCGGCATCGACGGTCAGGCACCAATGGCCGGCACCGTGGCGCATGAGCAGCCAGTTGATCCAGTCCATGCCGAAGCGCGCGGCACGGTAGCTTGCCCCGCTGCGCCAGACCGACACGTCGGGCTGGGCGGCCAGATGCTCGGCGCCGCCGTCAGTGCTGTCGTTGTCGACGAACAGAAAATGCGCGACGCCGAGGCGGCGGTAATGGTCCAGAAAAGCGCCAAGCCGCGCGGATTCGTTGCGCACCGTGGCGAAGGCAAGGATGTCGCCGCGGCGGATCGCGCGGCTGCGGTCGGCGATCGGCGTCAGGGCGTGGCGCGCGCGCAACGCCCGCCACAGCAGGCGCCGCCGCTTCAGTCGCAGGCGATAGGCCTGCCACGCCCCCGACCACACCCCGGGCGCCAAGGCTATTGCGCGGCCCTTTGCAGGCCGACCACGTGCTGCAGATAGGTCGCCAATTCGTCGTGCAATTCCTCGCGTGCCAGCCCGAAGGCCACCGTCGCCTGCAGGAACCCGGCCTTCGAGCCGCAATCGTAACGCTCGCCCTGGAAGCGGTAGCCGTAGACATTGTCCGACTTGGCGATTTCCTCGGCGATGGCGTCGGTCAGCTGGATCTCTCCGCCCGAGCCGGTCTTCTTGCGGTTGAGGTTGCGCAGCACATTGGGCGTCAGGATATAGCGCCCGATCACCGCCAGGTTCGACGGCGCCTCACCCGGAGCGGGCTTTTCGACCATCGCCTTGACGCGGACCCGGTCGCCCAGATCCTCGGCCACGTCGAGCACCCCGTAGGACGAGGCCTTCTCGGTCGGCACTTCCATCGCGGCGACCATGTTGCCGCCGGTCTCGGCATGGGCCTCGACCATCTGCTGCAGGCAGGGCTTGTCGGCGGCGATCACGTCGTCGGGCAGGATCACGGCAAACGGCTCATTGCCGATCAGGCGGGACGCGCACCAGACCGCGTGACCCAGGCCCAGCGCCTTGTGCTGGCGCACATAGGCGATCGCGCCGCTGTCCATGTTGGTGTTCTTCAACACTTCCAGCAGCTCGGTCTTGCCCTTGCGCTTCAGCTCCTGCTCCAGCTGCGGGGCGTGGTCGAAGTAATCCTCGAGCGCGCCCTTGCCGCGCGAGGTGACGAAGATGAATTCCTTGATGCCGGCGGCACGGGCCTCGTCGATCGCGTATTGGATCAGCGGGCGGTCGACCAGCGTCATGATTTCCTTGGGGATCGATTTGGTCGCCGGCAGGAATCGCGTTCCCAGCCCCGCAACAGGAAAGACGGCTTTCGTCACCTTGTTCTTCATGCTTGCTCTTCCCCTCGGTCGCACCGTGGCGGCGACAATGTTCCAATACAGCCCGATCCCGCGGCCCGGACCGCATCACAGGGATCACAAAAATAGTGCGTCTTCATGCCAAAAGTATGACCTTGTCTAGCAAGGGCACCCAGGGTTGAGAACCCCCGCCCCCCCTAATCGGTTCCCGACGGCCAAAATTGACCGATGCGCCCGATTTCGCGGCGCGGGCGGGTGCAAAATCGGGCGAGGGCGGGATGGGGCCAGGACGGGGCCGGGGCGGGCGCCAAGTGCTCCGCTGCCCGTCGCGGGCGCCCGATGTGGTCAGGGCGCCCCCATCGCGGCCAGCATTGCCTCAATCCGGGGCACGTCCTCGGGGTTGTTCAATTCCCAGAACTGGCGGCCGCGCGCCTGAACCTCGACGCACAGCACCGGGCGCTCGCGCTCCAGAAACCGCAGCTGTTCCAGACCTTCCAGCATTTCCAGCGGCCCCGGCTGCCAGCCGGGATAGGCCGCCAGCGCCGCCGGACGATAGGCATAGACGCCGACATGATGGAACACCGGGGTCTCGTCGCCATCGGCATAGGTGGTGCCGGTGAAGGGGATCACCTCTTTCGAGAAGTAAAGCGCCTTGCGCCCGGCGCCGAAGACCGCCGTGGTGCCGCCGACGCGCCCCGCGCGCCGGTCCTCGAGAAAGCCGTTCAGCGCCCGGCCATCGCAGCGCAGCACCGGCGTCGCGACCTCGGACGAGGGATCTTCCGCCAGCCCCGTGACCAGATCCTCGACGAACCAGGCCGGCGTCAGCGGCGCGTCGCCCTGCAGGTTGACGATGATGTCATAGCCGCCGCCCAGGGCCTCATGCGCCTCGGCGCAGCGCTCGGTGCCGTTGCGGCAGGCGGGCGAGGTCATCACCACCTCGGCACCGAAGCCCTCGGCCACCTTGCGAATGCGGTCATCATCGGTCGCCACGACCACGCGGTCGGCGCCCCGCACCTCCATCGCCGCGCGCCAGGAGCGCTCAATCAGCGTCCGCGCCTGCCCGGTCGCGCCGGTCAGCGCCACCAGCGGCTTGCCGGGGTAGCGGGTCGAGGCATAGCGGGCGGGAATGACGATCAGGGTCTTCATCGGCCTACTCCGCCGGCTTCAGATCGACGCCCGGTGCATGGGCGATGAAGAACGGGTTCTCGAACCCGGGCTTGCCATAGGTGAAGGGGGCGTGGTCGTCGAAACGTACCATCGCGCCGCCCGCGCCGCGCAGCACCGCATCGCCCGCCGCGGTGTCCCATTCCATCGTCCGCCCGAGGCGGGGGTAAAGATCGGCCTCGCCCGTCGCCACCAGACAGAATTTCAGCGAAGAACCCGCGCTTTTCAGATCGCGCACCTGATAGCGCGCGATATAGGCATCGGTGGCCGGGTCGCGGTGCGATGTCGAGGCCACGACCATCAGTGCGGCATTGTCCGGCACCGCCACCTGCAGCGGCGTCAGCGGGCCCGGAAGATCGGGATCGAAATCGCCGGTCTCCTCGACCGAGGCGCCATCGGCCCCGGTGTAGAACAGCCGCCCCCGCGCCGGGGCATAGACCACGCCGCGCAGGGGAACGCCGTCCTCGACATAGGCGATGTTCACGGTGAAATCGCCGCGCCGCTTGACGAATTCCTTGGTGCCGTCCAGCGGATCGACGATCAGGAAGGTCGACAGGCTCTGGCCATGGGTGGCGGCCTGTTCCTCGGTCACCAGGGGGATATCGGGGAACTCGGCGCGCAACCCGGCCGAGATCAGCGCATCGGCGGCAAGGTCGGCCTCGGTCACCGGGCTGGCGTCGGATTTGGTGCGCACCTCGAAATCCTCGGCGCCGTAAATCTCCATGATCCGGTCGCCGGCCTCCAGCGCGAGGCGGCGGGAGACGGTGATCAGCTTTTCGAGATCGGGCCTGGGCATTGTTTCTCCTGTGCGCCGGTTGGGTTTCCCGTCCGGCAGTTGATAAAGCAGGGCCGTCCCCTTATCATCCGCTGGCAAGGGTTCGGCAAGCTTTGCCGGCGATAAGGGGCCGTGAGTTCCCCGGGCGCAGCAGGAATGCGACAGGCATGTTCAGGCAGGATCTTCCGCCATCGAACCTAAGGCTGGCCCTTGGCCAGCTGGAGCTGATCTATCACGTCGCGGTGCGCGATGTGCGCAAGACCCATCGCAACGCGATCGTCGGCCTGCTGCTGAACATGTTCCAGACGATCCTGATGATCGCCGTCTTCTACGTCCTCATCGTGGTGCTGAAGCTGCGTTCCAGCGCGATCCGGGGGGATTTCATCCTCTACATCATGTCAGGCGTGTTCATGTACATGACCCACACCAAGACCATGAAGGCGGTGGTGGGGGCGGATGGGCCGACCTCGCAGATGATGAAACACGCGCCGATGAACAGCATCGTCGCGGTCGGGGCGGCGGCGCTGAGCGCGCTTTACATCCAGGTTCTGTCGATGGCCTTCGTGCTGACGCTCTACTATTGCGCGATGACGCCCTTCACCGTCTATGAGCCGGCGCAATCCATGGGGATGCTGCTGCTGGCGTGGTTCTCGGGTCTGGCGATCGGGATGCTGTTTCGCGCCTTCATGCCGTGGCAGCCGGAACTGATCGGCCTGCTGGCGCTGGTCTACGGGCGGGCGAACATGATCGCCTCGGGCAAGATGTTCGTGGCCAACACCCTGACGCCGACGCTGCTGTCCTATTTCGACTGGAACCCGCTGTTTCACATCATCGACCAGGCGCGCGGCTTCATCTTCATCAACTACAACCCGCACAATTCCACGATCTCCTACCCGATCTATGTCTGTATCGCCTGCCTGATGGTCGGGCTGATGGGCGAATTCTACACCCGCCAGCGCGCCTCGATCAGCTGGGGCGCAAAATTGTAGCCTTGGCGGGGCGCCGCCCCACTGCGAATTTGATCCGGGGCATGCCTCGGGATATCTCTTTCAGGATGAAAGCAGGAGGGGTGGATGACCATCATCTATACGCATGAGGATTGTCTGGGCCATGTCGAACCCACGGGCCATCCCGAACAACACGCCCGGCTGAAGTCGGTCGCCGCGGCGCTGGAGGGGATCGCCGGGCTCGACCGCCGCGCCGCCCCTCTGGGAGCAGAAGCCGAGATCGCCCGCTGCCATCCCGAAAGCTACATAGCGCGGGTGCATGACGCGGTGCCCACCGCAGGTCTGGCGCAGCTTGACGCCGACACCTATCTGTCGCCCGGCTCCTGGAATGCCGCGCTGCGCGGTGTGGGCGGGATCTGCGCGGCGGTGGATGCGGTGCTGGGCGGTGAGGACCGCAACGCCTTTGTCGCCTGCCGCCCGCCCGGCCACCACGCCGAGCGCGAGAAATCGATGGGGTTCTGCCTGTTCGGCAATGCCGCGATCGCGGCCAAGCGGGCGCTGGATCATCACGGGCTGGCCCGCGTGGCAGTGGTGGATTTCGATGTCCACCACGGCAACGGCACCCAGGATCTGCTGTGGAACGAGGCCCGCACGCTGTTTTGTTCTTCGCATCAGATGCCGCTTTATCCCGGCTCTGGCGCGGCGGATGAACGCGGCGCCCATGACAACGTCCTGAACCTGCCGCTGGCGCCCGGCAGCGGCGGGGTCGAGATGCGCCGCGCCTATGAGCGGGTGATCCTGCCCGCCGTCGACGCTTTCCGCCCGGACCTGATCGTGATCTCGGCCGGCTTCGACGCCCATGCCGCCGACCCGCTGGCACAACTGGAATGGCAGGCCGAGGATTTCGGCTGGCTGACGGCGGAGCTGTGCACCCTGGCCGAGACCCATTGCGGCGGGCGGGTGGTCTCGACACTCGAGGGGGGATATGATCTGCAGGCGCTGGGCGAAAGTGCCGCCCGGCATGTGCGCGAATTGATGGAGCGGTGCGGATGAGCGAGACGGTCAAGCCGGTGGATCAGATGAGCTTCGAGGAGGCCATGGCCGAGTTGGAGCGGGTCGTGGGCCAGCTTGAACGCGGTGACGTTCCGCTGGAACAATCGATCAAGCTGTATGAGCGCGGCGCCGCGCTGAAGGGGCGCTGCGAGGAAAAGCTGAAAGAAGCCGAGGAGAAGGTGGAGCTGATCCGCGCGCAAGAGGGCCGCGCGGTGGGCACCACGCCTGCCGAAGGTCTCTGACATGTTCCCCACGGCGCTGGCCGAGGCCGCGGCCCGCATTCAGGCCTGTCTGGATGCCGAACTGGCCGGACGCGCCGATCAACCGGTCCTTCACGCGATGCGCTACGCCGTTCAGGGCGGCAAGCGGCTGCGCGGTTTTCTGGTGCTGGAAAGCGCCCGGCTGCACGGGATTGCGCCCGAGGTTGCGGTGACTGCGGCGGCGGCGATCGAGGCGATGCATGCCTACAGCCTGGTCCATGACGACCTGCCCTGCATGGATGACGACGACCTGCGCCGCGGCCAGCCCACATTGCATGTGAAATGGGACGAGGCCACCGCCGTGCTGGCCGGCGACGCGCTGCAGACGCTGGCGTTTGAATTGCTGGCCCGCGACACGCTGGGCCCGGCCGAGCGGCTGGTGGCGCTGCTGGGATCCATGGCGCGGGCGGCGGGGGCCGAAGGCATGGTGCTGGGCCAGGCGCTCGACATCGCCGCCGAAACCGCCGCGGCGCCGCTGACGCTGGGCCAGATCACCGAATTGCAGGCCGGCAAGACCGGCGCCCTGATCCGCTGGTCGGCCGAGGCCGGTGCGCGGCTGGCCGGGGCGGATCCCTCGGCGCTTGGCCACTATGCCACCGCGTTGGGCCTTGCCTTCCAGATCGCCGACGACATCTTGGATGTCGAGGGCGATGCGCAAAAGGCCGGCAAGCGGCTGCAGAAAGACGCGCGGGCGGGCAAGGCCACCTTCGTCTCGCTTCTGGGGCTGGAGGGCGCGCGGGCCCGGGCCCGCGCGCTGGTGGAAGAGGCCGAGGCGGCGCTTTCCCCCTATGGCGACCGGGCGGAAAGCTTGCGGCAGGCCGCCCGCTTCGTTATTGCCCGCGACAGCTAAGCGCCCCCGGGAGGGCCCCGAATGAGTGACAGACCCCAGACCCCGATGCTTGACCGCGTGTCGCTGCCCGCCGATCTCAAGGCCCTGTCGGACCGAGAGCTGCGCCAGGTCGCGGACGAGCTGCGCACCGAGACGATCAGCGCGGTGTCCGAAACCGGCGGCCATCTGGGCGCGGGGCTTGGGGTGATCGAGCTGACGGTGGCGCTGCACGCAGTCTTCGAGACCCCGCGCGACAAGCTGATCTGGGATGTCAGCCACCAATCCTATCCGCACAAGATCCTGACCGGCCGGCGCGACCGGATCCGCACCCTGCGTCAGGAAAACGGGCTGAGCGGCTTCACCAAGCGCTCGGAAAGCGCCTATGACCCGTTCGGCGCGGCGCACAGCTCGACCTCGATCAGCGCGGCGCTGGGCTTCGCGGTGGCCCGCGATCTGGGCGCCGACGGGGTGGGCGACACGATCGCGGTGATCGGCGACGGCGCGATGAGCGCCGGCATGGCCTATGAGGCGATGAACAACGCGGGCCACCTGAAGACCCGCCTCTTCGTCGTACTCAATGACAATGAGATGTCGATCGCCCCGCCAGTGGGGGCGATGTCCTCCTACCTCTCACGCCTCTACGCCGGCGCGCCGTTCCAGGAGTTGAAGGCCGCCGCCCGCGGCGCCGTCAGCCTGCTGCCCGAACCGTTCCAGATGGGCGCGAAGCGGGCCAAGGACGTACTCAAGGGCCTCGCCGTGGGCGGATCGCTATTCGAGGAGCTGGGCTTCAGCTATGTCGGCCCGATCGACGGGCACGACTTGGAGCAACTGCTGCCGGTGCTGCGCACCGTGCGGGCGCGGGCGACGGGGCCGACGCTGATCCATGTGATCACCAAGAAGGGCAAGGGCTTTGCCCCGGCCGAGGCCGCCGCCGACAAAGGCCATGCCACGGCCAAGTTCGACATGGTGACGGGCGTGCAGAAGAAGGCGCCCTCGAACGCGCCCTCTTACACCAAGGTCTTCGCCAAGTCGCTGACCCGGCTGGCCGAGACCGACGACAAGGTGGTGGCGGTGACCGCGGCGATGCCCGACGGCACCGGGCTGAACCTTTTCGCCGAACGCTTCCCGCGGCGCTGCTTCGACGTGGGCATCGCCGAACAGCATGCGGTGACCTTCTCGGCCGGCCTTGCGGCGGCGGGGATGAAACCCTTCTGCGCGCTCTATTCCACCTTCCTGCAGCGCGGCTATGACCAGATCGTCCACGACGTCGCGATCCAGCGGCTGCCGGTGCGATTCGCCATCGACCGCGCCGGGCTGGTGGGGGCGGACGGCGCCACCCATGCGGGCGCTTTTGATACCGCCTTCCTGTCCAACCTGCCCGGCATGGTGGTGATGGCCGCCGCCGACGAGGCCGAGCTGGTGCATATGGTCGCCACCGCCCACGCGCTCGACGATCGCCCCTCGGCCTTCCGTTACCCGCGCGGCGAGGGCGTCGGTGTCGAGATGCCCGAACGCGGCCAGCCGCTGGAGATCGGCCGCGGCCGGATGATCCGCGAAGGCAAGCGCGTGGCGATCCTCAGCTTCGGCACCCGCCTGGCCGAAGTCGAGCGCGCCGCCGAAGCGCTTGCGCTGCGCGGCATCACCCCCACGATCGCCGACGCGCGCTTCGCCAAGCCACTGGACCGCGACCTGATCCTGCGGCTGGCGGGAGAACACGAGGCACTGATTACCATCGAAGAGGGCGCGGTGGGCGGCTTCGGCAGTCAAGTCGCGCAGCTTCTGGCCAATGAGGGCATCTTCGACCGCGGGCTGAAATTCCGCATGATGGTGCTGCCCGACATCTTCATCGATCAGGCGAACCCGGCGGCGATGTATGCCGTCGCAGGCCTCAACGCGCCGCAGATCGAGGCCAAGGTGCTCGAGGCGCTCGGCGTCACCGACATCGCCAGCCGCCGCGCCTGAGGCGAACCGGGGTGCCCGGGGGGGTCACACCCCGTCACCATCGTCGCTCGGACCGATGGCGCTCTTTGCTTTCACTTTGGCTCAAATATCCTGGGGGTGCAGGGGGCAACGCCCCCACCTGCGGCCGATCATTCCGCCGCCAGCGGCAATTCTTCCTGCCCCAGCGCGCCGATAATCGATTCCATCGCCCGGGTCAGCGCCGCCTGAACCTCGGCAAATTGCGGCGTCGGGCGGATCGTCTGTTCGTCCATGTAGAGCGCGCGGTCGATCTCGACCTGCACCACATGCTGACCGCGCGCGGGCCGGCCATAGGCCTGGGTGATATAGGCCCCCGCGAAGGGCGCGTTGCGGGCGACGCGGAAACCCTGCGCGGCAAAGGCCGTTTCGACCGCCTCCATCACCGCACCGCCCGCCGACACTCCGAATCGGTCGCCCAAAACCACCTCGGGATGCGGGTGCCCGGCGCGGCCGTGGTGCTGGATCGCCTCATGCGGCATCGAATGGCAGTCGATCAGCAGGCTTTGCCCGAACTGCGCCAGCCCCTCGTCGATCAGGGCGCGCAGGCGGGCATGGTAGGGATCCCAGTAAATGCGCAGCCGGACGCGGGCCTCTTCCGCGCTGATCTTGCCGCGGTAAATCGCCCGCCCGTTCGAGACGACACGGGGAATCACCCCCAGCCCGGAGCTGACGCGCGGGTTGTGCCCGGCGGCGCGGATGCCCGCGATCACCCCGGGGTCAAGCTCATCCACGGCGCGATTCAGATCAACGAAGGCACGCGGCGCCCGGGCGCAGATCAGCGGCGCGCCAAGGTTTGGCGCCTGGGAAAACAGCCGGTCTACGAAAGCATCCTCGGACGAGCGGATGGAATGCGGATCCAGCACCGAGGCGGCCAAAAACGCCGCGCCGTAGTCGCGCCCCGAATGCGGGGACGAGAAAACCACACCCGACGCGCGCCGGGCGGGAAGATATAGGTCGTAAGCGGCACTGGCGCGTGTCATGTGTTTCCTCTTGGCGGCCAATATAGTCTGCTTTCGCGAACTTGCCAAAACCCCTTGAACCGGCGAACGACTCCTTTTATAGACCCACCGACCGACGCGGATTGCCCCGCGTCCTTTTCTTTCGAGATCAGGCAAAAGGGCGGATGCACGGGGTGTGGGCGGTTAGCTCAGCGGTAGAGCACTACGTTGACATCGTAGTGGCCACTGGTTCGATCCCAGTACCGCCCACCATCTACACATCGCCCCGGGGCGTCATCCCGGGGCACTCGTTTTTTCAAGGCGCACGCGCGCCGCGAACAGGAGATCGACCGATGAAGGTCCGCAACTCGCTCCGCTCGCTCAAGCAGCGTCATCGCGATTGTCAGGTCGTGCGCCGCAAGGGCCGCGTCTATGTGATCAACAAGACGCAGAAGCGGTTCAAGGCCCGCCAGGGCTGAGGCTGTCGTCAGCCGGAATTCAAAGGGCCGTCCCGGGCGATCGGGACGGCCCTTTGTCGTGGCCACGGCAGATCGGTCCGGGGCCGTATTCGACGCGGCCCGCCGCCTTCCACTTCCCACCAACACAGGCTACATCGGCCCCATGCGCGCGACACTTACCGAAATCTACGACGCCCGGGTGACCGAAGGCCACCTGCGCCCCGACCCCGCCCAGCGCGCCGTTCTGCCGGCGCTGGAAAGCGTGCGTCTGGCGATGGAGGAGACCTCGGAAAAGGTCCGCGGTCTGAAGCGATTGTTTCAGAAACCGCCAGAGCCGCCGAAGGGTCTTTACCTTTGGGGCGGCGTCGGCGGCGGCAAGTCGATGCTGATGGATCTGTTTTTCGACGCGACTGACATCCGTCGCAAGCGCCGGGTCCATTTCCACGCCTTCATGCAGGAGATCCAGAAAGGTCTGGCCGAGGCCCGCAAGCTGGAGATCCCGGATGCGCTGGAACCCGTCGCCAAATCGGTGATCGAGACCACCCGCCTGCTTTGCTTCGACGAGATGCAGATCAGCGACATCGCCGATGCGATGATCGTGGGGCGCCTCTTCCAGAAGCTGTTCGAGGCCGGCGTGGTGGTGGTGACCACCTCAAACCGGGTGCCTGACGATCTGTACAAGGATGGGCTGAACCGGGCGCTCTTCCTGCCGTTCATCGACATTCTGAAGGACCGGATGGAGGTGCGCGCGCTGACAAGCGCCGAGGATTACCGCCAGCACCGGCTGACCGGCGCACAGGTCTGGTTCACGCCGGCGGGCAGCACCGGGGCCGCGCTGGACGCGGTCTGGCGCGACCTGACCGGCGGCGGCACTGGCGCGCCGCTGGAAATTGAGATCAACGGCAGGCGTGTGGTGCTGCCCGCCTTCCTGAACGGGGTCGCGCGGGCGACGTTCTGGGAATTGTGCGGCCAGCCGCTGGGCCCGGCCGATTACCTGGCGATCGCCGACCAGGTGAAGGTGCTGATCCTGGAAAACATCCCGCATCTGTCAGCCTCGAACTACAATGAGGCCAAGCGCTTCGTCACCCTGATCGACGCGCTTTACGAGGCCAAGGTACGGCTGATCTGTTCCGCTGCGGATCAACCCGAGCAGCTGTATGTCGAGGGCGAGGGCACGTTCGAATTCGAGCGCACCGCCAGCCGGCTGCGCGAGATGCAGGATGCGGCCTGGGGAACGCAGACCTAGGGGGCTCTCGTAGGGGGGCTCTGCCCCCCATACCCCCCGGAGTATTTTCACCAAGATGAAATAGAGGCGTTTCGGGTCAGCCGTTTTCGCGCAGCACCGACCCGGCGAGATAGAGCGAGCCGCAGATCAGGATGCGCGATTGCGGATCCGTGGCGACGATATCGGCGATCGCCGCGGCCACCGAGGGGGCGGTCGTTGCCGTGATGCCCTCGGCCAATGCGGCGTCGCGCGTGGTGTCGGCCGGCAGGGTCGCGGATTCGCCGGGGATCGAGACGGCGTGCAGATCGCGCACCTTGGGCGCCAGCGGGCGCAGGTAGCCGCCGACATCCTTGGTGTTCAGCATCCCGCAGATCAGATGCGTAGGCTTTGGCGCCAGCCCGTCCAGCGCGGCCGCCACCGCCTGCCCGCCCGCCGGATTGTGCCCGCCGTCAAGCCACAGCTCGGCGCGGCCCGCGGCCTCGACCAGCGGGCCGGTCTTCAGGCGCTGCATCCTTGCGGGCCAATGGGCGCCGGTGACGGCGGCCTCGGCTGCGGCCTCGTCGCGGCCCAGATGGCGCAGGGCGGCGATCGCGGCGCCGGCGTTCTGGATCTGGAAGGGGCCGGTCAGGTTGGGGCGCGGCAGGTCCAGAAGGCCGTTCTCATCCTGGAAGATCAGCCGGCCGCGCTCTTCCCAGGCGTGCCAGTGCTGGCCATGCACCAGCAGCGGTGCGCCCAGCCGTTCGGCGCGGGCCTCGATCACCTGAAGCGCCGCCTCCTGTTGCGGGCCGACGACGCAGGGCACGCCGCGCTTGAGGATCCCGGCCTTTTCGCCCGCGATCTCGGCCAGGGAGTCGCCGAGATATTGCTGATGGTCGATCGACACGGGCGTGATGATCGTCAGTTCCGGCCGCGCGATCACATTGGTGGCGTCGAGCCGCCCGCCAAGCCCGACCTCGAGCAGCACATGATCCGCCGCGACCCGGGCAAAGCCCAGAAAGGCCGCGCAGGTGGTGATCTCGAAGAAGGTGATCGGCTGGCCCGCATTGGCGCGCTCGCAGTCTTCCAGCAGACGCGCCAGCAGCGGCTCGCTCACCAGCTCTCCGGCCAGGCGGATGCGTTCGTGGAAATACGCCAGATGCGGCGAGGTATAGGCGTGAACCTTCTCTCCGCCGGCCTCCAGCCCGGCGCGAATCATCGCCTGGGTCGAGCCTTTGCCATTGGTGCCCGCCACATGGATCACCGGGGCAAGCGCGCGCTCGGGATGGCCCAGCGCCGCCAGAAGCCGGTGCATCCGGTCAAGCGTCAGGTCGATCTTCTTGGGGTGGAGCGTCAGCAGCCGCGTGAGCAGGACGTCCGACGACAGCACATCGCTCACGCCTTGGCATCTCCCTCGGGCGCCTCGGGCGCGGGGTCGGCTTTCGGGGTGGGGGTGAGGTCTTTCGGGGCCGGAAGATCGCCCTTCACCGCCGGCGGCAGGCCGGTCAGCATCCGCACGATGGTGATCAGCTCCTCGCGCAGCGCCTTGCGGTGGGTCACCCGGTCGAGCATGCCGTGATCAAGCAGATATTCGGCGCGCTGGAAGCCCTCGGGCAGCTTTTCGCGGATCGTCTGTTCGATGACCCGCGGCCCGGCGAAACAGATCAGCGCGTTGGGTTCGGCGATCTGCACGTCGCCCAGCATCGCATAGCTGGCCGTGACGCCGCCGGTGGTGGGATGGGTGAGCACGACGATATAGGGCAGGCCCGCCTCTTTCAGCATCTGCACCGCGACGGTGGTGCGCGGCATCTGCATCAGCGACAGGATGCCTTCCTGCATCCGCGCGCCCCCGGCGGCGGAAAACAGGATCAGCGGCCGCTTCAGCTTTACCGCGCGTTCGGCGCCGGCGATGATCGCATTGCCGACCTGCATCCCCATCGAGCCGCCCATGAAGGCGAAATCCTGCGCGGCGGCGACGATCGGCGTGCGCCCGATCTCGCCCATCGCGACCAGCATCGCGCCTTTTTCGCCGGTCGCCTTCTGCGCCGCGCGCAGCCGGTCGGGGTAGCGTTTCTGGTCGCGGAAATGCAGCGGGTCGGCCAGCGGCTCGGGCGCCTCGACCTCGGTGAAGATGCCACCGTCGAACAGCGCGCTGAACCGTGCCCGCGGGGTGATCGCCATGTGGTGATCGCAGGTCGCGCAGACATTCAGGTTATCGGTCAGCTCGCGGTGGAACAGCATGGTCCCGCATTCGGAACATTTGGTCCAAAGGTTCTCGGGCACCTCGCGGCGCGAAAACAGCGAGTTGATCTTGGGGCGAACGTAGTTCGAGATCCAGTTCATCTGGGCTGGGGCCTTCCCGTCGCGGTATCCTGCGCGTCAGATAAGCCCCATGGGGCGGAATTGCAATCAATCCGACGATGGCCCCCTTCACCACCGTCCGGGGCCCGCGCGGGGCCCGCGCGGAGCCGTCGGCACACATCCCCGTGCGCCTGGGCGGGCCTTCGCACACTTGTTCCGCAAGCGCCTTGCCCCCGCCCAGAAGGGCCAGTATGCGAAAGGCAATCCTGCTGATGGAGCACGCAATGCCCACCCGCTGTTGCGACATGACGCGGCGCCTCGTCCGCCCCCAAGCCCCCCGAACGGCGTGGCTGACGGGCCCGAAAACGATGTCGATCGCGAAACCCTGGACATCGAAGGCCGCCGCGGCGCTGCTGCTTCTGGTGGCGGGCTGCACCGGGGTTTCGGCCCCACGCAGCATGTCGGTCGCCGCTGGCCGAGTGGTGATCGAGGGGCCGGCGGGCTATTGCATCGACACCAATGGCAGCCGCGACACCACCGCCGGCACCTTCGTGCTGCTGGGCAGCTGCGACTCGATCTCCGGGGTCAGCACCCAGCCGCGGCCCCAGGCCCCCGCGGTGTTGACCGCGGCGGTCTCGGCCGGCACCAGCGGGGCCGGAATTGCGGGATCGGAAAAGCGTCTGGCGCGCTATTTCGAATCGCGCGCCGGCCGCGCCGCGCTCAGCCGTTCGGGCAAGGCACGCACAGTGACGATTCTGGGCCATCACGACGGTGACGGCGCCTTCTTCCTGCATCTGAGCGACAGCTCGGCACGACCCGACCCCACCGTAAGCTGGCGGGTGCTCTTCGATCTGAACGGCCATATCGTCACGCTCTCGGTCGTGGGACTGCCGGGGCGGCCGATCTCGGCACGCCATTCCGAAGCGTTGCTACGCGCCTTCATCGCCCAGGTCCGCGCGACCTCGCCCCACCCAGCCGGCGGCAAGGCCGCGGGCTAGGGAATGGCCGCAGGGGGTGGTTTTGTTCATCCTTTCCGGCGATACATCCTGAAACCGTCGGCCGGGGACAGGGATCGGCAGAGGATCGTCAGGGCAAGATGCAGGGCAAGTTCAGCCAATTCCTCGACCAGTTCGCCCAGCGCCGGATGCTGAAGCGCTGGCGCCGCGCGGCCGAAACGGCCGACCGCATGGATCTGCGCAGCCTGCGCGCCCAGCGCGACGAGGCCCGGCAAATCGGCCGCGAAATCGGCCGCTTGGCCCATGCCGCCGACGGCCGGCTGGCGCAGGTCTCGACTGATGCCGAAACCCCGCGCAAACCCGCCGGGGCCGATTGGGCCTGGCGCCCCGACCTCTGGGCCTGCCCGCTGGACCCGCCCGGCCTGACCGAGGTCGCCAATCAGACCCCGCTGGGCGACGCGGCCACCATCTTCCACGATTGCGCCGCGCCCGAGCTGTCGGTGCGCCAACTACGCAACCGCCTGCCCGAGGATCGCGCGCCTTTCGGCCAGCGCCTTGACGTGTTCCGCTTCGAGGGAAGCTTCCTGTCGCTGGTGCTCGATTTCCCGCCCGAGGCCTGCCAGGGCCTGCGCCGCCGCCATGTGATCCGGATGGAGGCGATCGTCGATCTGGAACGTCCGATCGAGATCTTCGCCCGCCTGAACGTCAAGCACGGGCCCAACACCGATCAGGTGGTGCGCGAACTGCCCCTGCAAACGCCCGAAGTCATGGTGGAATTCGACCTCGGCTATTCCGCCATCAACGAGAAGCGGGTGGAAAAGATCTGGGTCGACCTGATCTTCGAGACCCCGCGGATGAACCAGATCACCCTGCGCGACGTGGCCTTCAGTCGCCGCCCGCGGGCCGAAATTTGAGGATGCGATGCCGCAACCGACCCTGACCAAGCTGCAGATCGCCAAGGGCCTCTGGACCGGCCGCCTGAGCGGCACCGACGAGGCCGAGCCCGCGCTGGAGATCACCCATCTCGATCAACCGGTCCCCGACACCCGCCTGACCCAAGACCCCACGTCGCCGGGCAACTGGCAGCTGGAGGTTCCGATCCCCGCCGCGGCGCTGTGCGAAGGCGTGCAGACCATCCTGATCCGCCACCGCCCCAGCGGCGCCTTGCTCGACCGCATCACCATCGTCACCGGCGCCCCGCTGGAAGACGACCTGCGCGCCGAGATCGACCTGCTGCGTGCCGAACTCGACATGCTGAAAAAAGCCTTCCGGAGCCACTGCGCCGAGGGCGAGGGCTGACAGCGCCGCTCGCGTATTTGGGGAAACATGAAAGGGAAGGCACTTTTGCCTTCACCTTGGTGATAATACGCGAACCGGGGGCCACGCCCCCCACGAAGGGCTTGCGCGCCACGCGCGCTCTGCCGGATCAGCCGCGCCGAACCGAGGTGGTGACGTAGTTCACCGAAAGATCGCGCTCCGACAGGCTCCATGACCAGCCGAGCGGGTTGAACACCATCCCCTTGCGATCGACCGGCTCCAGCCCGGCGCGGCGGATCAGATCGTAAAGCTCTTCTGGGGTGATGAATTTCGCCCAGTCATGGGTGCCTTTCGGCAGCCAGCGCATCACCCATTCGGCGCCGACGATCGCCATGGCGAAACTCTTGGCGTTGCGATTGAGCGTCGAGCAGATCATCAGCCCGCCGGGCTTCAGCAGATCGCGACAGGCGCTCAGATAGGCCAGCGGATCCGAGACATGCTCGACCACCTCCATGTTCAGCACCGCATCGAACCGCTCGCCCGCCACCGCCAGCGCCTCGGCGGTGACGTTGCGATAGTCGATCTCCAGCCCCGATTGCTGCGCATGCAGCGCGGCCACCGGGATGTTGCCCGCGGCCGCGTCGGCGCCCAGCACTTCGGCCCCCAGCCGGGCCATCGGCTCCGACAACAGCCCGCCGCCGCAGCCTATATCCAGCAGCCGCAGCCCCGCGAACGGTCGGGGCGCGGCCAGATCGCGGCCGAATTCCGCCGCGATCTGCCGGGTGATGTAATCCAGCCGGCAGGGATTCATCTGATGCAACGGCTTGAACTTGCCGTTCGGATCCCACCATTCGGCGGCCATCGCCTCGAACTTGGCCACCTCGGCGGCGTCGACGGTGGTTGCATTTTCCATCTCAACTCCTGTCCATTCGGGCACGTCCCCCGTGGCGGAGAACGCTTTTGCGTTATATAGATCAGCCATGGACAAAACCGCAGGCCAAAAGCACGCAAGCGCCTTCCTCTACCCCGCGATCGAACCCTTCGACCAGCGGATGATGGAGGTCGGCGGCGGCCACACGATCTACGTCGAGCAATCCGGACAGCCCCGCGGCATTCCGGTGATCGTCGTTCATGGCGGCCCCGGCGGCGGCTGCAGCCCCGCCATGCGGCGCTATTTCGACCCCTCCGTCTATCGCATCATCCTGTTCGATCAACGCGGTTGCGGCCGCTCTCGGCCCCATGCCTCGGTCGAGGCCAACACCACCTGGGATCTCGTCGCGGACATGGAGCAGATCCGCGAGACCCTGGGCATCACGCGCTGGATGGTCTTCGGCGGCAGCTGGGGCGCGACGCTGTCGCTGATCTACGCGATTCGCCACCCCGAACGGGCGGCGGCGCTGGTGCTGCGCGGCGTCTTCCTGATGACGACGCGAGAGCTGAACTGGTTCTACGGCGGCGGTGCGGGCAATTTCTGGCCCGACCTCTGGGACCGTTTCGCCAGCGCCATCCCCGAGGCCGAGCGCGACGATCTGATCGCCGCCTACCATCAGCGCCTGTTCAGCGGCGATTACGCCGAGGAAACCCGCTTCGCCCGGCTCTGGGCCGGCTGGGAAAACGCCCTGGCCACAATCGAGGGCGGCGGCCTGCGCGGCGAAGGCCCGTCAGAATACGCCCATGCCTTCGCCCGGCTCGAGAACCATTATTTCACCCATCAGGGCTTTCTCGACCACGACGGCTGGATCCTGACGCAAAAGCACCGCATCCGCGACATTCCCGCGGTGATCGTCCAGGGCCGCTATGACATGATCTGCCCGCCGCGCTCGGCCTATGACCTGGCCGAGGACTGGCCCCGGGCCGAGCTGAAGATGGTCCCTCTGGCCGGCCACGCGCTGTCCGAGCCGAGGATCAGCGCCGAGCTGGTGAAGGCGACCAACGGCTTTCGCACGACGGCCCGGGCTTTGGGCCTTCAGGGCGGCTAGCCGCGCATCAGCGTGCCGAAAATCAGGCCCTTGTGCTCGCGCATGTAGATCTGCAGCCAGGGCGTGAAGCGTTCGGGGTGGCGTGCGATCTCGGCATCCAGATCGTAGAGATTGGCCCAGCGCACCGCCATCACCTCTTCGGGGTTGAGGGTGATCTTCATGTCGGACGAGGCATAGGCGATGTAGATATCCACCACCTCATGTTCGATCATCCCGCCGCCGACATCGGCACGGTATTCGACCCGGTCACGGTGATTGGGGTAAAGGCCGGTGATCCCCAGCTCTTCCTGCAGGCGCCGGACGGCGCAATCCACCGGGGCCTCGTCCCATTGCGGATGGGTGCAGCAGGTGTTCGCCCACAGGCCCGGCGTGTGATACTTGCCCAGCGCCCGACGCTGGATCAGCAATTCCTCGCCGCGCAGCACGAAGACCGACACAGCCTTGTGCCGCAAGCCCCGGCGATGCACCAAAAGCTTTTCCGACGGCGTCAGCGCGCCGTCCACCCAGGCCGGGATGCTGTCGTCCATGGACCCACCACTTCACTATCCGCTTCCTGCCTAGTCCCTTCGCAAAGCCATCGCACCAAGGCAAGATGACACAGGGCGGAAATGCGCCGCAGGATGTCAGATCAGGCCCAAAGGCGCCGCGAGCAGCAGCACCGCCTGGCTGGGCCGGCTTTGCCGGTAAAGACCAAGCCTGCGCATCCCCGCGAAGCGTGCCCCCGCCGGCGCCGCACGCAGCCGGGCGAATCCCTGCAAGAGGTGCTGGTTTTCCTCGGTCAGCCGGTGGGCGGAGGCGTCAAGCGCCCGCAGATTGATCGCGTTCCAATCCCGAAGCCGCCCGCGCAAAAGCATCCGTACCCGCCGCATCCGCGACCGGAAATCGACATTGGCGCCGACCAGATTGCCGCCATGCTGGCGGTAAAGCACCGTAGGCTGCGCATCATAGATGACCTGCCCGCCGACGCCCGAGACGATCTGGTAAAGCCACCAATCATGCGAGACGATCTGCCTCGCCTCATCCGCGGCGGATTGGGCAAGGTCCAGGGCGGCGCGATTCAGCATCATCGTGTTGCCGCCCGCGATGCATTGCATCAATGCGTTGCGAAAGTCAGGCGGGCGGCGCGACAGCGGCGACAGGCACAGCCGCCGCAGGTCACGGTCGCACACCCAGGTGCGGCTGCCGTAAAGCGCGGGCACGTCAGGCGGTACCCGGGCCAGATGTTCAAGCCCGCGCTCAATCTTGTCCGGCAGCCAGACGTCATCCTGATCGGAAAGCGCCGCATAGGGCGTATCAGGCCCGGCGGCGCGGATCAGGTGCAGGAAATTCTGACCGAAGCCGCGGCAGGGCCCGTCGATCACGCTGACCGGTCGCCCCCCCGAGGCCGTGGCAAAGTCGCGTACCATCTGCGGCCCGGTGTCGGTCGATCCGTCATCCGACGCGATCAGCCGCCAGTCGGAATGGTTCTGATCGCAATAGCTTTGCAACTGATCCGCAAGGCTGTGCGCGCCGTTGTAGAGCGCCAGCAGAATGGTGACTTCATCGGGTCGGGCGGGCCGCGGCATCTGCGCCTCCTGCGGTGGTCGGGCCGGCCCCCACGGCCATCCCGATTCACCCAGTCTAGACCCAAGGTCTTACACAGCCGTTTACGACGCTGCCCCGACCATCGCTTCCTTCCGCGCCCGTGCCGCCTGGGCGGTATCGCCGGCGCGGTAGACGGCCCTCGCGATCTTTTCCCAGATGGGACGGGTCAGGCGATCTCGGCCGATCTCGTCGCCCGACGGGGCAAGGGAGGCCAGCCGCAGGCCAGGCTGCAGGATGCTGCGTCGGCTTTCGAAGCTGGCATTCAAGTCGGAAAAGCGCCGGACGATCTCGGTACTTTCCTCGGGGGTGAAGATCGTGCCGCGCATCTCGGCACCGAACTGGCCGCGCAGCACCGAATCGACCAAGCCTATCAAAGGCCCCGGGGCCACGCCGGGGCGCGAGATTGCCGCCGCCACCATCGTCGCAAGCGGGTCCGCCGAGACGTTCGAACGCCCCGCACCCTGGCCAAAGGGATTGAGCGCCGATGCCTTCAGCGGCAAGCCGAGCTGGCGCAGCATCTCGCCCACAACACCACCTTCCGACGCGGCCGCGGCCTCATAGCTCAGGAAGGTCACCTCCTCGGGTTCGAAGACGGTCTCCAGATGCGCGGCCAGCGCGGCGTAATCCATCCACAACCCGTCCGCAAACCCGCTGCTCAGCGCAGAGCGGATGAAGGCACGCACCTCGGGCGCCGGGCGATCGCGCGAGATCTGGGAATAGACCGACTGCAGGAACGCCCGCTGGCTGCGCAGCATGCAAATCACCTGAACCGATTCGTAAGGCTCGGAAAGGCGGCGCAGATCGTCCAGGTCCACCCGACGCGGATGGGCGCGCGAAAATTCTTCGGACGACAGGAAAACGACCCCCTCCTCATCGGCGTAATCCTTGGCGATGCGGATCCATTCGGCCTCGGGGTCGCCACGCAGGGAATAGGGCCGCGGCATGGGCACCCAGCGCGAGACAAGCCCGTGATGGCCACGGGTCTCGCCCACGAAAGGGTAGATCAGGCCGTAATCGTGCAGCATCGCCCGATTGTGGAACAGCGTGTCCTGAATCGTGGTGGTCGCGGTCTTGTGCAGACCGATGTGAAGGACGAGTCGAGCCATCTCTACCTCTGCGTTGCGCCGGTCCATTGGGCCAGAATGTCGAGGCAGGCACGGCCGTATTGTTCGGACGGCTCCAGCATTGCCTTCTCGGCCCATTCGTTCCAGGCGTTGATGAACAGCTCTCCACGATAGGAGGCGCCAAGCCGCGCCGCCCCCAGCTGCGAAAGCCAGTGATTGAAACGCGCGGGATTGGCGCCATAGGCGATATGGCCGGCCGCGCCGCGTCGCGCGCTGTTGTCCCAGGATGGCATGACCCCGGCGATCAGCCTGTCGGGACGCCCGGCATCGGCGCGCAGGCTGTTACGGATCACTGCGGCGTAATCGTAGATCAGCCCCTCGAACCCCTTCGCGGGATCAAAGCCCAGCCGATTTCCGCCGGGCCCGCCAAGCAGGATATCAGGCCCCTGCACCAGCCCGTGCGGAGGCATCTCGATCCAGAAGTCGAAAAGGCTCTGTTCCACCGGATTTTCGCCCCCGACATGGAAGCGGATGGCGCCCAGTTCCACCTCACCCAGGCCCAGATCACGCCAGGCTGCCCGCAGCCGCGCGACGTTCGCGGCGGGTTCGGGCATGTCCTCGGGGCGGTAGATCACGAAGCGCGGACGCGCGCCGCCCGGGCGGGCATAGCGCGGGTCGCTCATGTAGGGCATCAGATCGCGGGCCAGCGCCGCCTCGAACCCCGGGGCATAGTTCTGCTCCAGCAGAACCTCGCCCGAGAGACCGTCCCAATTGCGCCGCCAGCTTTCGTTCGCCCAGCACAGATAGAAGGGGAAATCAGTCTCTGTACTGGCCAAAAGGCGTTCCATCGGCTGGTGCAGCACAGGCTTGCCGTCGAACCAGTAATGGTAGACGCAGAAAGCATCGATCCCGGCATCGCGCGCCAGTTGCGCCTGCCGCGCCATCACCTCGGTCAGCCGCAGGTCATAGAATCCCAGCTCTCCCGGCAGCATCGGCTGGTGGTGGCCGGGGAATTGAGGCCGCGCCCGGGTGACCGAGGCCCATTCGGTGAACCCCTTGCCCCACCAGGCGTCGTTTTCCTCGGTCGGGTGGAATTGCGGCAGATAGGCGGCCGAGACAAAGCGCGGCCGGACCGGCGCGGGCGGCGCGGGCGTCTCGATCAACTGCGAAGTCTGCACGATCGTCATCCCCGCCGCCTGCGCCAGATGCCCCAACGCGCGTTCCACCGCATGGGCCAGCGTGCCGTCGACCTGACCGGTTTCAGGCTCGAATATGGCCTGATCCAGCCGCAGACCCTTCAGCATGGCCAGCATCATCGGCTTCATCCAGTAGATCGACCCAGCCGGAAACGAGAGCGGGAAATCCGCCGCGCGGATCTCGACCCGGCGCAGCAGATGCTCAACCGTGCGGCGATTTGAGCCCCACCAGGCTTCGCCCTGATATTGCTGCCCGTCGGCGACCCAGAAACCGGCCTGCGGATCGGCCAGGAAGCGGGCCAGCAGATCGGCGGTGTCAGGGCCGGGCAGGATGCCACCGATCAGATGGCGGCGCCAATGGTCGCCGTCCTGGCGGTGGGGGGATTTCTTGGTGTGCAGCTTGCCGATGGCGCTGTAGCCGTCCAGCAGGCCGGCATTGGCCAGATGCAGGAAGGGAAAGACGTCGCGCCCGTGATTGGGCATCAGGATCACCCGGGCCTGCGGGTGGCTGCGGGTGATCTGATCGCGCAGGGCCTCGGTCTGGGCGCCCTTGTGGGTGATGGTGACGAAAAGGTCGTGCTCCAACCCGGCCTCATCGATCGCCTCGGCGATCTCGGGCCACATGTCGTGGTAATAGATATGGACGACCAGCGCGATCCGGGCCGTGGCGGGCCGCGACCGCAGCACCGGCGGGCGGATCGGCAGGGTCCGGTCCACCGGCGGCAGGGTCTTGGTCGGGCGCCGCTCATGCCGGCCGGCGCGCAGGTAGTGGCGGAAGGGCGCCGCCGCCTCGCCCGCAAGGTCGGGATTGAGCGCAAGATAGGCCCGAGGGCAGAAATCGGGATTTGGACGCAGGCCCATCGCCTCTCCGAACACGGCGTAGTGGCGCTCTGGTGTTGCGCGGAACAACGGATGCAGATGCGGATTGGTCGTGCAGTAGAAATGCCGATCGAAAAGCCGCGAACGCCGCATTTCGCGCAGGTATCCCCAGCGCCACGGCGCCGGCAGGACAAAGCGCAACAGCAGGCGGGCACGGTGCAACCCGCGCCCCCAGGCCGGGGTACGCAGGAAGGTGCGGTCGATCCATCCAATATCGCTCATCTCAGCCCTCCGCGGCCATGTTGCGCGACTGTCGCCTGAGCAGCATCAACCCCGTCGCCAGCAACAGCAGAGACAACAGGTAGACATAGGCCGGCGTGACGAAGGCGGCCGGATAGATCGGGTAGAATCCGGCCCGCATTTCTGCGGTGACGTGGATCAGCGGGTTGTACCAAAGCACCTCCCGCGCCTGCAGCGGCAGGCCCTCAAACAGAAAGAAGGCGCCCGAAATCAGGAACAGCGGCCGCGTCACGATCGCCCAGACCCGGGCCCAGGCGGGAAAGGCGGTGGTGAGGTAGCAATTCAGCGTGCCCACCCCGGCGCCCAGCGCCGCCGCCATGCCCAGCGCATTCAGAATCGCCCAAGGGCCGAGCCACAGCCGCAGATCGAAGACGATGGCGATCCCGAGGATCACCAGATACATCGCCAGCACCTGTGTCAGGAACGCCAGCACGAAGCGCGCCAGCAGCGCATCGACGAAGCTGACCCGCGGATAGGCCAGCAGCGGTTTCGAATATAGGATCGCCTGCGACAGGTTCTGCGCGATGGCGTTGTAGATCAGGAAAGGCAGATAGCCGGTGGCGTAGAACAGCGGAAAATTCTCGCCCAGGGGCGGGCGGCGCAGGAAGAAAGTGAAGACAAGCGTCAGCACCGCAACGCCGCCGATCGGATCTATCAGCGCCCAAAGATAGCCGCCGGGCGAGCGCCCGTAGGTCGTGGCCATCTCGCGCAGCATCAGGGCCAGCACGCTACGCGCTAGCGCGAATCGCCGCTTTCCGCTGGAATAGAGCCTGTTTTCCGGCTGAATTGCCGCTATGCGCACGCTTTCCTCCCTTCCACGCCGGGGGCCATCCTGACCGTCAGGGCCGACACTGGGGCAAAGCGGTTAAAGAAGGTTCAATCCTTCCGTGGTGAATTGGCGTTCATGACGATCTCCGACACCCCTCTCGCCAAATCCCCGCCCGTGGCGCGCCGCAAGCCGCCGAAAAAGGCACCGAAGCAGGCGCCGCAACAGGCCCCGGCCCCGATGCCGCGTGTGCTGCAGGCCACTCCGGCCGGCCCGCCGACGCTGCGTCCCGTGGCCCGCCCCGCCCGGCCGCGGCTGCGCCACAAGGGGCTGCTTGCCAGCTTCGTGCTGGTCGTTCTGCTGCCGGTGCTGATCGCCGGGGCCTATCTGTGGAAGGTGGCCGCGGATCAATACGGCTCTACCGTGGGCTTTGCGGTGCGTACCGAACAGATGCGCTCGTCCCTGGATCTGCTGGGCGGGCTTTCGGCGCTGGCCGGCGGGGCGTCCTCATCGTCCGACATGGATATCCTCTACCAGTTCATCCAGAGCCAGGAGATGGTGCGTGCCGTCGACAAGCGGGTGAACCTGCGCGCCCTCTGGTCACCCGCCCACGCGACCGATCCGATCTTCGGCCTCGACCCGCGCGCCCGGATCGAGGGGCTGACGGAATACTGGAACCGCATGATCAGCCTCTCCTACGATCCCGCCACCGGGTTGATGGAGCTGACCGCCCGCGCCTTCACCGCCGCCGACGCCCAGCACATCGCCCGCGCGATTTTCGAAGAAAGCCACCGCCGCATCAACGCGCTGTCCGACATCGCGCGCGAGGATACCACCCGCTACGCGCGGCAGGAGCTGGAGACCGCCAAGACCCGTCTGAAAGCCGCGCGCGAGGCGTTGACAGCCTTTCGCATGCGCAGCCGCATGGTGGACCCGGCGGCCGATATACAGGGCAAGATGGGCTTGCTGAACTCCTTGCAAGCGCAGTTGGCGCAGGCGTTGATCGATCTGGACTTGCTGCGTGAGAATACCAAGAAGGGCGATCTGCGCATCAGCCAATCGGAGCGCCGCATCGCCCTGATCCGCAAGCGCATGGAAGAAGAGCGCAATCGCTTCAGCGCCACCGGCACGGGCCCCTCGGGCGAGAATTACGCCCAGCTCGTGTCGGGGTATGAGCGGCTCTCGGCCGATCAGGATTTCGCCGAGCGCGCCTATACCTCGGCGCTGGCGGCCTATGACATGGCACTGTCGCAGGCGCAGCAGCAATCGCGCTATCTGGCGGCCTATATCCGGCCGACGTTGGCCGACGCGCCGCAATATCCGCGCCGTTCGATGCTTTTGAACATGCTGGCGGCCTTTCTGCTGCTGGGTTGGGCGGTGGCGGCGCTGATCTATTATTCGGTGCGGGACCGGCGATGATTCAACTGGTGGAGCTAAGCAAATCCTACCGCGTCCGGGGCCGCCGCCATGTGGTGGCCGACCGAATCACCGCAACTTTCCCGGCCGGGGCGTCGGTGGCGCTTCTGGGGCGCAACGGGGCGGGGAAAAGTTCGCTTCTGAAGATGATCGCCGGCACGATGGAGCCGACATCGGGCCAGATCCTGGCGCAGGGGTCGGTGTCTTATCCGGTGGGCTTCGCGGGGTCGTTCCACGGCGATCTGAGCGGCGCGCAGAACGTGCGTTTCGTGGCCCGCATCTATGGCGTCGACAGTGACGAACTGGTCGATTTCGTCGCCGATTTCGCCGAACTGGGCCAGCATTTCCATGAACCCTTCCGCACTTATTCCTCGGGGATGCGGGCCCGGCTAAGCTTTGGCACCTCAATGGGGCTGCCCTTCGATCACTACCTGATCGATGAGGTCACCAGCGTCGGCGACGCCCGTTTCCGCAAGAAGAGCGAGCGGATGCTGCGCGACCGGCTGCGCAGTGCCGGGGCAATCTATGTGTCGCATTCGCTGGGCCAGGTTCGCAAGCTGTGCACCCGCGGCGCGGTGCTGGAGGCCGGGCAACTGACCTGGCACGAAACCCTGCGCGAGGCGATCCTTCACCATCAGCGCAACCTGACCCGGGGGTAAGCCGCGCTCCGCCGTATCAGTGTCGATTCCGCCGTGTCAGGCACGGATTCGTCACCCGAAGATCACGATCTGCGCCTCCAGCCCGGTGAAGTCATGCAAGCCCGCCAGCAGCACTTCGGTGCCGTCGGCGAAGACGAAATCCAGCCCCTGCGCCGTGTCCTGCGCCAGCGCCAGCACGGCCCCCGCATCCGCTGCGCCAAGCCCGATGTTGACGTAGAACTGATCGCCCTCGGCCACGCTGAAATCACCGATCGTGTCGCTGCCGTAGCCGGGATTGAAGACGAACCAGTCGTCGCCAGCGTTGCCGACCATGTAATCATTGCCGGTACCGCCGACGATCTTGTCGCGCCCGTCGCCGCCCGCCAGCCGGTCATGCGCGGAATTGCCCACGATGGTGTCGTTGCCCGCCCCGCCGACCAGAAAATCCGACCCCGCATTGCCGATCAGCCGCGACGCCCCGGGCCCGTCCATCACCGTATCGGCCCCGGCGCCAGCGAACAACTTGTTGTTGCCAAGGGTCGCGACGATGCGGTCGTTGCCGGCCTCGCCCAGGATCCGGTCATTGCCCTGGCCGCCGTAAAGCACGTCATGGCCGTCGCCGCCGCGCAGCGTGTCGCTGCCATAGCCGCCGTCCATCGTGTCGTTGCCCGCATCGCCGCGCAGCATGTCGCGACCACCCAGCCCCATCAGGAAATCGTCGCCCTCGCGGCCAACCAGGGTATTCGCATCCGCCGTGCCGCGCAGATCATCGGCATGGGGCGAGCCCAGCACCACCTCGATCCCCGAATAGCTGTCGCCCGCGGCATCGCCGGTATTCGTGTCGGGCGCCTTCAGATTGACCCTCACCCCCGAGGTCGCGCCATAGTAGCTTGCCACATCCGACAGCCCGTCGCCGCCGATCAGCCAATCGGCACCCGCCCCGCCTTCGAGCGTGTCGTTGCCGAGACCGCCGTCCAGCGTATCGATGCCGGCGCCGCCGCGCAGAAGATCGTTGCCGCCCAGACCGGTGAGTGCCGCGCCGCCATCGCCGCCGGTCAGAACATCCGCCCCCTCGGTGCCCGTAGTCGGGGTCGACCCGTCGCCCGATCCGCCGCTGACCGTCGCGTCGGACAGCACCACCGATTCGTCCGAGGCATTGCCCAGATAGACGCGATCCAGATCCGCCACAGCGGCATCGTTGAAATCGGCCTCGGTCAGCGCGCCGCCGGTGCTGCTGCGCACATCGATCCACCAATCGCCATAGCTCAGCCGCGCGCCCCAGCTTTGCTGCGCCACGCTCAGCTGCGCGACCCCGTGGAACAGCGGCAGCGTCGACAGATCAAGCCGATCCACCCCCTGCTGATAATCCAGAACCGTGCCCAGTTGACCGCTGACCAGCGCCGCCTCGGGGCGGAACACGAAAAGATCGGCGCCGGCATTGCCGCGCAGGCTGTTGGCGCCGTCCCCGGCGATCAGGATGTCAGCGCCGCTGCCGCCCGAAACCGTCACCGCCCCGGGCGCCCCCCGGATCACCGATCCCAATTCATCCGTCGCCAGCGTCAGATGCGCGATCCCCGGCTCGGTCGTCGAGGCCGCGAAAAGGTTCAGCACCCCGCCCGAGGCCGCCAGATCCACCGCCTGCACCGTGGCCAGCGCGCGGGTCGCGGTATCCTCCACCGAGCCCAGATGCGCCAGTCGCCCGCCCGGCGTCAGGGCAAACAGGCTTAGCCCGTCATCGGCGCCGCCGGCCAGCACATAGACATGCCCCCCCGCCTCGGTCACGCTCAGCGACGTCGCGCCGCCGAACCGGGTGGCAAGGCTATCAAGCACCTGATCCACCGGCGTCAGCCCGCCATCGGTGCCGATTCTGGCCACCGTCAGGCTGGAACTGCCCGCCGAGGCGATCAGCGCATAGCTGATCCCGTCCATCTGGACTGTCTCGATCGCGGTCGGATCGGCGATACCCAGGCCCGAGGTCAGCCCGATCTGATCGGCCAGTTGCAGGCGGCCATCCGCGCCCAGGCCATAGCTCATCACCACATCGGCGCCGGCGACTCCGACCAGCAGATACTCACTCGTGCCGATCGTGACCCCGGTAACCGCAGTGATTCCACCGCCCCGGTTCAGGCCGGTCTGGGCCATCACATCCACCGCGTCCTGCTGCACCAGCAGCCCGGCCCCATCGCGGCCAAAGCTGCGCAGCATGGCGCCATCGGCCTCGGCCAGCGCGACATGCCCGCCCAGTTGCACCCCAAGCCCCGGCGTTTCCGTCAGGCCCAGATCCGGCGTCAGATCCACCCGCGCCGGCCCCAGCACCCCGTCCGAGGCAAGCTGCACCGCGCTGACCGTCGGGCCCTGGCGCCCCAGCGCGACCAGCCCCTCGGCGCCACCGTCAAGATCCACCTTCATCAGCCGCGTGGTCGTCGGCAGGAGGGAACCTGCGCCAAAGGGCAGCTGGTTCAGCGCGCTGACCGTCCCGTTCGTGCCGATCCGATAGGCGGCCAGCCCGCCGTCGGGTCCGGTCGCCGAATAAAGCGTCAGTCCGCCACTGCTGTTCAGAATCGAAAAGTCAGTGATTCCTGCGGACATGACGCTGGGATCCGCCGCGATAGTCGCGGCATATACGATTCCCACCACATCACCCCTTTACACCCTGCACCCCCGTGCAACCCCCTTTGTGACAGAGCGAGGTTTCCGAGCGGTCAACAGCACCGCCGTCGCAGGGGTGGAAATCACAAGGTTTCGTCTAAAATGCCCCCGGATGGCGCGGGATGGCCCGGCGGAACACACGGCGGCGGGGCGGTGGGGCGGTTAGCGGATCTGCAGCGGCGGCAGGGATTTCACCAGATCATCGATCGCTTTCATCTGCGCCAGGAAGGCGGGCAGCAGATCCAGCGGCAGTGCGCTCGGCCCGTCGCAAAGGGCGGCGTCGGGATCGGGATGGGCCTCAATGAACAACCCGGCCAGCCCCACGGCCAGACCGGCGCGCGACAGGTCGGCCAGCTGCCGGCGCCGCCCGCCCGAGGCGCTGGCCCCGGATTCGCGGGTTTGCAGCGCATGGGTGGCATCAAAGATCAGCGGGGCGTCGTTGCTGACATCGCGCATGACGCGAAAGCCCAGCATGTCGACGACCAGATTGTCATAGCCGAAATTGGCACCGCGTTCGCACAACATGACGCGGTCATTGCCGGCCTCGTGCAGCTTCTCGACCAGATTGCCGACCTGGCCCGGGCTCATGAACTGCGGCTTCTTCACGTTGATCACCGACCCGGTCTGCGCCGCGGCGGTCAGCAGATCGGTCTGCCGCGCCAGGAAGGCCGGGATCTGGAGGATGTCGCAGACCTCGGCCACGGGGGCGGCCTGATGCGGTTCGTGGATGTCGGTAATCACCGGCACGCCGAAGCTGTCCTTGACCTCGGCCAGGATCTTCAGCCCCTCCTCCAGGCCCGGCCCGCGGAAGGAACGGATCGAAGAGCGGTTGGCCTTGTCGAACGAGGCCTTGAAGACATAGGGCATGCCCAGCTTGCACGTCGTCTCGACAAAGCTTTCGGCGGCTCGCATCACCAGATCGCGCGATTCGATCACGTTGACGCCGCCGATCAGGACCATCGGGCGCGTATTGCCGATCGTGAAATCGCAAAGCTCAATCTCAGTCATCGCAGGCCATCCCGTCTTGCTGTTTCAAGGGCTGGCTCTTCCCTAGGCGATCACGGGACGGCAAACAATGGCCCGGCACCACCCCGTCCTATGGGCGCAGATCCTCGAGCTCGAGATATCCGACATCCTTGCTGATCCACTGGCGCGACTTTCGGATCTGGCCGCGCGGCTGGATCCAGTAGTCGTTGGTGAACTGCATCTTCGCGCCCGCGCAGGCCTCGCGCACATGCGTGGTCGCATAGCTCAGCCCGGCGATCTTCACCGTCTCGCGGCCGATGCGGCTTAGCTGGCAGGTGACCGGCACGCCGTAGCTCTGGTCGTCGCCGGTCAGGTAGTAA
>CAJYAD010000010.1 GCA_913064775.1 uncultured Albidovulum sp.
TCCGCCAGCTTCACCAGTTCGTGGCGCATGTCGATCATGTCGACCAGGCGGGGGCGCAGGAGATCGTCTTGTTCCTCGGCGCGCGGGCGGTGTTTCATCGCGGCTTCCAAATCTGCAAGGTTTTCAACAAAATCATACGAAACCTTGCAGGTAAAAGCGACCAAAAGGTCGCCATAATCACGCAAAATCAATGCAGTAGGAGTTGTTCAGAGCGGACTAATTAATGATTAAACATAGCAACCTATTGGAGAGCAAGCACCGGACATAACGCCGCAACTATACAACCTATACGTGTATGACGCATCGGCCACAAGCATGCAACCTCGTGACTGGTCACACGGCGCAGATTGCGCGGGTCAGATCCGGGGTCAGGTCCGGGGGCCCGAACTGGCAGTCAGTCGGTGATCAGCACGTTGTCGCCCAAGGCGTTCTCGGCGTCGGCGCCGATACGGGCGCGGGGCCAGATAGCAGTGATGATCGCGCCGGTTCTCGGCGCCGCCTCGCCATTGGCAAAGTCAAGTTCGGCCCCCGAGCGTTCCAGCAGCGTCTTGGCAATGAACAGCCCCAGCCCCATGCCCTCATATTCCGGGCGCTGGCGGCGGTCGGCATCGCTTTGGCGCGCCCGCACGAAGGGATCGCCGATCCGGCCGATCACATGCAGCGGATAGCCCGGCCCGTCGTCGCAGATCCGAATGGTGACGGTCTCGGGCGTCCACTCGCCTTCAATCCAGACGATGGCCGAGGAGAAATCCACCGCGTTCTGGATCAGGTTGCGCAGCCCGTGGATGATTTCGGGCTGCCGCGTCAGGCTGGGCTGGCGTTCGTCGCCGCCCGGGCCGGGGCCCAGGGCAAAGACGATCTCCTTGCCGCGGTCCAGATGCGGCTCTGCCGCTTCGCGCAGCAATGCGGCCATCGGGGCGCGGCGCAGGTGCAGATCGTCCTTCCCGGCGCGGCCCATCGAGCGCAGGATGTCGCGGCAGCGGTTGGCCTGATCGCGGATCAGCGCCACATCCTCGGCCAGCTCGGGGTGGTCCTTCAGCTCATCCAGCAGCTCCGAGCTGACCAGCTTGATCGTCGCCAGCGGCGTGCCCAGCTCATGCGCAGCCGCCGCCACCACCCCGCCCAGATCGGTCAGCTTCTGCTCTCGCGCAAGCGCCATCTGCGTGGCCAGCAGCGCCTCGGACATGGATCGCACCTCGGTCGCGACGCGCCACGAATAGAGGCCCAGGAAAACGATGCCGATGATCGTGCCCAGCCAGAAGCCGAAGGCGAAGACCGGCGGTACCCGCAGCTCCTGCCCGCCGTTCAGCATCATCGGCATGTGAAACACCGCCAGCGCCGAGACCAGCGCGATCGACACCGCCCCAAGGAATATCGTGGTGCGCAATTGCAGCGTGCTGGCCGAGATCGTGACCGGCGCCAGGATCAGCAGGGTGAACGGGTTGTTCAGCCCGCCGGTCAGGAATAGCAGCATCGACAATTGCAGGATGTCGAACAGCAGCATCCCCATGGTCTGCGCCTCGGTCAGGCGGACGTTGCCGGGGAAGATGAAGATCGCGCCCAGATTGGCGACCACGCCCCCCAGCACCACGATGAAGCAGAGCCCCAGATCCAGATCCAGCCCGTAAAGCCGCTGCGCCGCCAGGATCGCGATCGCCTGCCCTGCCAGCGCCAGCCAGCGCAACAGGATCAGCGTGCGCAGCCGCACCCAGTTGCTGGAGGTGTCGAAGGCAAAAAGCTCGGGGCTCGGGCTGGGGGTCATGGCGCGGCTCGCGTCGGGTTGGGGGCCCGGGGAAGGGCGCCTGAGACAGGGTAACGCATTGTTAGACGGGCCGGGATCGGGGATCAATGACGGGTCCGAAGCCAAGAGCACCCCGATGCCCCGCCAGACCGGTCTGATTTCCCTCGTTGTTGCGACCGCCGTACTGGCGGCGGGTGCGGGGGGTTATCTTTACATGCAGACCCGCAACCAGCCCGATTGCGCCGCGGGCAAGCTGGCGGGCGGCGCGATCGGCGGGCCCTTCACCCTGATCGACGGCGATGGCCGCACGGTGACCGACAAGCAGGTGATCACCAAGCCCTCGTTGATTTATTTCGGCTATACCTTCTGCCCGGATGTCTGCCCGCTGGACAACGCCCGCAATGCCGATGCCACCGACCTGCTGGCCAAGCGCGGCTTTGACGTGACGCCGATCTTCATCTCGATCGACCCCAAGCGCGACACGCCCGAGGTGGTCAAGCAATATGCCGAGAATTTCAGCCCCAGGATGATTGGCCTGACAGGAACTCCCGCAGAAGTGAAGGCAGCGTCGAAGGCCTATCGCACCTATTACCGGATCCAGGACCCAAGCAAGGAATTCTACCTGATTGACCATTCAACCTATACCTATCTGGTCCTTCCCAAGCGGGGTTTCGTCGATTTCTTCAAGCGCGAGGACACGGCCGAACAAGTCGCCGATCGCACCGCTTGTCTTCTGAAAACCTCCGGGACAAATTGACGCCCCCCGCGCTTCGTCCTAGATAGGACTAAATGCGCGAATGTCCGGGGGACACAATGACCGAGGACGACGACCTGTTGGTCGAACTGGGCGAAGACCGCTCATTGCTTCTTGTCGACGATGACGAGCCTTTCGTGAAACGTTTGGCTCGTGCGATGGAAAAACGCGGCTTCATTCCCGAAACCGCGGAAAGCGTCGCGGCGGGCAAGGCGATCGCTGGCAGCCGGCCCCCGGCCTATGCGGTGATCGACCTGCGGCTCGAGGATGGCAACGGCCTGGATGTGGTTGAGGTGCTGCGCGAAAAGCGCCCCGACGCCCGCATCGTCGTGCTGACCGGATATGGCGCGATTGCCACCGCGGTGGCGGCGGTGAAAATCGGCGCGACGGATTATCTTTCCAAGCCCGCCGATGCCAACGATATCGTCAACGCTCTGCTGGCACGCGGCGATGAATTGCCGCCGCCACCGGAAAATCCGATGTCCGCGGATCGGGTGCGCTGGGAGCATATCCAACGGGTTTACGAATTGTGCGATCGCAACGTGTCCGAAACGGCGCGGCGCCTGAATATGCACCGCCGCACGCTGCAGCGCATCCTTGCGAAACGAAGCCCGCGTTAATCTAGTTTGCCGATTTCCGCCCAAATTTCACACCGGCCATTCTTTGCCGCGCGTCCGTCCGCGCGATTTTGACGTCTTGACAGTTTTGAAGTACTGCGCGATTTGTCTGGAAAACGGAGGTTGAAGCCTAACATGGAATTGAACAATCTTTCTCTGAAGGAACTCAAGGATTTGCAATCCAAGGTCGCAAAGGCGATCGCAAGCTTTGAGGAGCGTCAGAAAAAAGAAGCCTTGGCAAAGCTTGAGGAAAAGGCCCGCGAAATGGGGTTTTCCTTGGCGGAACTGACGGGCGGCGCGTCGAAGACCAAGCGCAGTGTCTCGGCACCGAAATACGCCAATCCCGCCAATCCGTCCGATACCTGGACCGGCCGCGGCCGCAAACCGAAATGGATGGTCGAGGCGATGGCCGCTGGCAAATCGCCCGAGGAATTCCTTATCTAGGCATTTCGCGCAGCTGGGGCTCCGTTTCGCGGGGCCTCAGGCGCCATCCATCGCGGCCATCAGGGCCGCATGCCGCGCCGTGTAATCGGCGCGGACCTCAACCGGCGGGCGCAGCCGGATCTCCAATCCCTCGATCACATCCATCCGCACGCGGCCGAAAAGGCGATCAGCCTCGGCCTTTGTGAATCCGGCGATCTGCGTGGCCTCCAGCCAGGCCGAAATCTTGTCAGCCGCCTTGATTGCCTTCTTCACCGTCTGCGGCAGCGTCGCGGGCAATCCGAAACGGATATGAATGGCCGAGGCCAGCCGCATATCCAATTCCCCATAGGCCGGCCCGACTGAGGCTTTCACCGGGCTGATCATATCGCCAATCACATATTCGGGCGCGTCATGCAAAAGCGCGGCCAACTGCCATTTCACCGGTGCCGCCGGATTGGCGCGGCGATAGAGTTCCTCGACCAGCAGCGAATGTTCGGCCACCGAATAGGGCCAATCGCCCAGCGTCTGCCCGTTCCAGCGCGCGACAAAGGCAAGGCCGTGGGCAATATCCGCGACCTCGATGTCCACCGGCGTCGGATCCAGCAGATCCAGCCGCCGCCCCGAAAGCATCCGCTGCCAAGCCCGTGGTTGCCGCATCCCGTCTCTCCGCCCCTGACCATTGTCCGTTAACCCACCCAGTGCTATCTGACCCACAGTCAGGTTTTCAAGGAGCACGGCACATGCCGAAGGATTACATCGTCAAGGACATCGCCCTCGCGGAATACGGTCGCAAGGAACTCGACATTGCCGAGACCGAAATGCCCGGCCTGATGGCCCTGCGCGAAGAGTTCGGCACCTCGAAGCCGCTGAAGGGCGCACGCATCGTGGGCTCGTTGCACATGACGATCCAGACCGCGGTGCTGATCGAGACGCTGAACGCGCTGGGCGCCGATGTGCGCTGGGCCTCGTGCAACATCTTCTCGACCCAGGATCACGCCGCCGCGGCCATCGCAGCGGGCGGCACGCCGGTGTTTGCCATCAAGGGCCAGTCGCTGGTCGAGCATTGGGATTACCTGGACCGCTCCTTCATGTTCCCGGAAGGCGCGAACATGATCCTCGACGATGGCGGCGACGCGACCTTGTATGTCCTGCTCGGCGCACGGGTCGAAGCGGGCGAGACCGATCTGATCGAAGTGCCGACCTCGGAAGAAGAAGAGGCCATCTTCGCGCAGATCAAGAAGCGCATGGCCAAAACGCCCGGCTGGTTCACCAAGACCAAGGCCGCGATCCAGGGCGTGTCGGAGGAAACCACCACCGGCGTCCACCGGCTTTACGATCTGCACAAGAAGGGCCAGCTTCCCTTCCCGGCGATCAACGTGAACGACTCTGTCACCAAGTCGAAATTCGACAACAAATACGGCTGCAAGGAAAGCCTGGTCGACGGCATCCGCCGCGCCACCGACACGATGATGGCCGGCAAGGTCGCCGTGGTCTGCGGCTACGGCGATGTCGGCAAGGGCTCGGCCGCCAGCCTGCGCGGCGCCGGCGCCCGCGTGAAGGTGACCGAGGTCGACCCGATCTGCGCGCTTCAGGCGGCGATGGACGGGTTTGAGGTTGTCGTGCTGGAAGACGTGATCGACAGCGCCGACATCTTCATCACCACCACCGGCAACAAGGACGTCATCCGCATCGAGCATATGCGCGCGATGAAGGACATGGCGATCGTCGGCAACATCGGCCATTTCGACAATGAGATCCAGGTCGCCCAGCTGAAGAACCACAAGTGGACCAACATCAAGGATCAGGTGGACATGATCGAGATGCCCTCGGGCGCCCGCATCATCCTGCTGTCCGAAGGCCGCCTGCTGAACCTCGGCAACGCCACCGGCCACCCGTCCTTCGTGATGTCGGCCAGCTTCACCAACCAGGTTCTGGCGCAGATCGAGCTGTTCACCAAGGGCGACGACTATGCCCCCGGCGTCTACATCCTGCCCAAGCATCTGGATGAAAAGGTCGCGCGGCTGCATCTGGCACGGATCGGCGTCAAACTGACCGAGCTGAAGCCCGAACAGGCCGCCTATATCGGCGTCACCGTCGAAGGCCCCTACAAGCCGGACCACTACCGCTACTGATCCCGATTGCCCGAATCCAGGGTCTCGCCTCTGCGGCGAATTATTCCTTGGCGCATTGGGGGCTTCGCCGTAACCTTCGACCAGCCCGAAGGCTGCGAGGCCCCCAACCGGGCATTTGGGAGATTTGAAATGAGCAAACGTGACGAATTGATTGTCAAATATGCCGACGATCTGAAGAACAAGTGCAAGATGACGCCGGACATGGACCTTCTGACCAAGGTGACCATCGGTTGCGGGCCCACGATCTACAACGCCGACAGCTCGACCGTGGCCGGCTCTGACCCGGCAGAGCTGGAGACGGTGAAGAACAATTTCCTGATCAAGAAGCTGGGCCTCGCCGACGGTCCCCAGCTGATGGATGCGATCAACGCCGTGGTCGACACCTACGGCCGCTCCGAGCGCAACAAATACCGCGCCGTGATCTATTACATGCTGGTCAAGCATTTCAACAAGGCCTCGGTCTACGGCTAGGCCGGGACCGGCAGGAAACGCAGACGCCCGCTTATCCGGCGGGCGTTTTGCTTTGTGGCCCCCCACTCCCGCCCCGCCGCTCTGCATCGCGGTTAACGCCGGATGAAGCAAAAGCCCTTGTTTTGCCACGTCTTTTCACCGCTTCAGGTTTGCCTTTTCGGCCCTATTCCCCTAATGTCCTTTCATGGCCAGAACGGCCGGAACCAGGATTTCACGTGGTGCAGGGGTGTACCGGGTGGCAAGGGGTTTCGGCCGGGGGGTCGAAGCCCCTTGTTCTATTTTGCGGCCAGATTTCCCTCTTGCATCGGATGCGCGGTTGGTCTTTCACTTGCCCAGTTCTCAGGGCGGGGCGGAAATCCCCACCGGCGGTAAGACGAACACTTCGTTAAGCCCGCGAGCGCCTTCCCCTTGGGGAAGGGTCAGCAGATCAGGTGCAATTCCTGGGCCGACGGTCATAGTCCGGATGAAAGAGAACGTGCGCGCCCCCGTCTCGGGGGTTTGCATGTGATCGCCTTGGGTGACGTGTCACTAGCGAAGGAGATCACAATGACACACACCCGATACGCCTTCATCAAGGCCAACTGGCATGCCGGAATCGTCGATCAGGCGTTGACCGGCTTCACCCAGATCATTCCTGCCAGCCAGATCGACGTCTTCGACGTGCCCGGCGCCTTCGAGATGCCGCTGCTGGCGCGCGATCTGGCGGCTTCGGGAAAATATGCGGCGGTTGCGGCGGCGGCCTTTGTCGTCGACGGCGGCATCTACCGCCACGATTTCGTCGCTCAGGCGGTGGTGACCGGGCTGATGCAGGCGGGGATGGACACCGGGGTGCCGGTGCTGTCCGTCTCGTTGACGCCGCATCACTATCAGGAAACCGCGCATCACGACGCGATCTTCAAGGCGCATTTCGTCCAGAAGGGCCGCGAAGCCGCCGAGGCCGCGCTCGCCATCGGCCGCACCCGCGCGGCGCTTGCGCAAACCCGGGCGGCGTGACCCGGCGGGCGGGCGCCTTAAAGCCCGCCCATTTCGCAGACTATCTTCCATTCGTCGTCGGTCACCGGCTGCACTGACAGCCGCGAATTGTTGACCAGCACCATATCCTTCAGCCGCGGCTCGGCCTTGCAATCGTCAAGGCTGACGGGGCGCGGCAGCGGTTTCACCGCCTTGATGTCCACGCAGTCCCAGCGCGGATCGTCGGTCGTGCTGTCCGGATGCGCCTCGGCGCAGACCTCGACGATGCCGACGATCTCCTTGCCCTGATTGGAATGGTAGAAAAAGCCGCGCTCGCCCAGCTTCATCGCCCGCATGTTGTTGCGCGCCTGATAATTGCGCACCCCGTCCCATTGCTCGCCGGTCTCGCCGCGCGCGACCTGGGCGTCCCAGCCCCAGCTGTCGGGTTCGGATTTGAACAGCCAATGGGCCATCAGCCGATGACCTTCTTCCAGGCGTCGATGCTGACGCTCTCGAACAGGCCGGCCTTGGCATAGGGGTCGCCCGCGGCCCAGACCTTGGCGTCTTGCAGACTGTCGACCTCCAAAATCAGCAGGCTGCCGCACATCCCGCCCTCGGCATCGATGAAAGGCCCGGCGAGCGAGACGATTCCGGTCTCGCGGACATAGGCCAGATGGGCGTCGCGGTTGGCTTTGCGGATCTCGATGGCGCCGGGTTTGTCGCGGCAGATCACGGCATAGGGCATGGTTCACTCCTGCTTCAGGGGACGGGTCAGAAGGCTTTCGGCAGCCTCTTCGATGGAACATTCGCGGTCAAGCAGCGCGGCGATCATCCGGGTGATCGGCATCTCTAGCCCCCGCTGCCCGGCCAGTTTCGCCACTGCCCGCGCGGTCGCGGCGCCCTCGACGGTGACGCCCGGGTCGAATTCCTCGCCCCGTCCCAGCGCCAGACCGAAGCGGAAATTCCGCGACTGGGCCGAGGTGCAAGTCAGCACCAGATCGCCAAAGCCCGACAGGCCCGCCAGCGTCTCGGCCCTTGCGCCCAGCGCCTCGGCCATCCGCGCCATTTCGGCATAGCCCCGCGTCATCAGCGCCGCCCGCGCGGAATCGCCAAAGCCCGCGCCGATCACCACCCCGGCGGCAATGGCGATCACGTTCTTCAACGCCCCGCCCAGCTCGGCCCCCGCGACGTCGATGGTGCGGTAAAGCCGCAGCACCGGGGTGGACAGCCGGCGCTGCAACGCCTCGCCCTGCGCCACATCGGCACAGGCCAGGGTCAGCGCGGTGGGCATTCCCCGGGCGATATCGGCGGCAAAGCTGGGCCCGGTCAGGATCGCCGGGGTGGCCGTGGGGCAGGCGTGGCAGATCACACGGGCGGGGCCCTCCAGCGTCTCTAGATCGATCCCCTTGCAGCAGGCCACCAGCACCCGGCCATCCAGCCCCGGCTGCGCCGAGAGAAAGCCGCCCAGCTGCTGCATCGGCAGCGCCAGAAGCACCGGGCCTTCCGCGAGAATAGAGCCGATTTCCGCTGTGACAGAGACGTTTTCGGGGATCTCCACCCCCGGCAGACGGTCGGGGTTCTGCCGTGTGGCTGCCAGCCGCGCGGCCTGCGCGGGATCGCGGGACCAGAGCGTCACCGCCGCCCCCCCGCGCGCCAGGGCGATGGCCAGCGCGGTGCCAAAGGCGCCGGCGCCGAGGATCGAGACCGCGCTCATGCCTTGGCCCCCTTCTTGCCCGAGCCGATCATCGCCGGCTGGCTTTGGTCCAGCGGCCAGCGCGGCCGGGCGCGCAGGTCCATTCCGTCGCGCTGACCGGCGCGGAAACGCTCGATCCCGGCCCAGGCGATCATCGCCGCGTTGTCGGTGCAAAGCCGCAGCGGCGGGGCCACGAAACGGGCGCCGGTTTCGGCGGAAAGCGTCTCTAACATGGCCCGAATGGCGGTGTTCGCGGCCACGCCCCCGGCCACGGCAAAGGCGGGCTGCGGCGGTGCCTCGTCCAGATAGAGCGCCAGCGCCCGGCGCGATTTGCCCGCGATCACAGCCACCACCGCCGCCTGGAACGAGGCGCAAAGATCGGCCCGGTCAGCCCGCGTCAGCCCGCCTTTTTCGGCCACCAGCGCGTCGCGGGCCCGCAAAAGCGCTGTCTTCAGGCCCGAAAAGGAGAAATCACACCCCGGACGGTCCATCAGCGGGCGCGGAAGGGCGAAACGGGTGGGATCGCCGGACCTCGCCTCGGCCTCGACCGCGGGGCCGCCGGGCTGCGGCAGGCCCAAAAGCTTGGCGGCCTTGTCAAAGGCCTCGCCCGGGGCGTCGTCGATGGTGCCGCCGATGCGGCTGAAATCGTCACTGCCGCGCACGATCAGGAACTGGCAATGCCCGCCCGACACCAACAGCATGAGATAGGGAAATTCCAGCCCATCGGTCAGCCGCGGCGTCAGCGCATGGCCCGCCAGATGGTTCACCCCGATCAGCGGCAGCCCCGCGCCAGCGGCGATTCCCTTGGCGCACATCACCCCCGACAGCACGCCGCCGATCAGCCCCGGCCCCGCCGTCACCGCCACCGCATCCAGCGCCTCAAGCCCCAGCCCGGCCTGTGCCAGCGCCTCTTCTACGCAAAGATCCAGCTTTTCGGCATGGGCGCGGGCGGCGATTTCGGGCACCACGCCGCCATAAGCCGCATGCAGCGCCGTCTGCCCGGCGACGACCGAGGACAGGATCTGCGCACCACCCCGCGCATCCGCGCGCACCACGGCGGCGGCGGTATCGTCGCAAGAGCTTTCAAGGCCGAGGAGAAGCAGGTCTTTCATTGCCGGACCGGATCGGGGAAGGTTCCTTGCAGGTAACACCCGGACCCGCCCGAAACAATGCCAGCCAAGCCCACTCTGCTGCTGACCCGCCCCGCCGCGCAATCGCAGCGCTTCGCCCGTCAGGCCGAGGCGGCGCTGGGGCCGTGGCCAATGGTGATCTCGCCGTTGACCGAGATCCGGTATCTGGAGGTGGCGCTGCCAGCAGAGGGCGCGGTCATCTTTACCTCGGAAAACGCGGTGCGGGCCTGGGTGCGGCGCGCGGCGGGCGCGGGGCGAAAGGCGTGGTGCGTGGGCGCGCGCACCGCCGAGGCGGCCAAGGCGGCCGGTTTTGACGCGCAGGCCGTGGGCGGCGACGCCGACGCATTGGTGGCGGATCTGATCGCGCAGGGCGTGCGGGGGCCGCTTTTGCATATGCGCGGCACCCACAGCCGGGGCGCGGTGACGGATCGGCTGAATTCCGCCGGTATAGAGACATCCGAGGTCCGGATTTACGACCAGCACCCCAGCCCGCCGACGCCCGAGGCGCGCGCCCTGCTGGCCGGGCGGGCGCCGGTGCTGGTGCCGCTGTTTTCACCGCGCAGCGCGGCCCTGTTCGCCGCTGCGGCAACGGGGGCAGGGGCGCCGCTGCACATTTTCGCCTTCAGCCCGGCGGTGGCGGCGGCGCTGAGCGGGGTGGAAATGGCCTCGCTCGACGTGGCGGAGCGGCCCGAGGCGGATGCGATGATCGCCGCGATGGCGCAGCGGTTCGCCGCATCCGGCTTGGCTTGAGGGTCGCGCGGGCGCAGTCTAAAGTCAGCTCTGGCGGGGCGTCCCGGGGGCGCCGAAGTTCAGGAGGGATGCCGATGGCGGGCCGCAAGACGCCGAAAGACGAGACCACGCCTTCCGAGGCGCCGAAGACGGCCCCCGAATCCGCAACCCCTGATGCCGCAACCCCCGACACGCTAGCCGAAGACGCGTCGGGCGCCGGGCCTTCCGAGGCGCCGGCAACGGATGACGCGCAGGCCAAGGCCGCGCCCGATACTGATACTGACCCCGATCCCGGGCCCGATCCCGAACCCATAGCCGACCCGACCCCTGATCCTGTCGTGGTTGAGGAAAGCTCGGCCGCGGTTCGAGCCGCCGGGCCCGAGGCGCGGGGCGAATCGTTCGATCCCGCCCCGGTGGTGGTGCGGCGCGGGCCGGGTGCCCTGCCGATGGTGCTGGGCGGTGTGATCGCGGCGGCGCTGGGCTTTGGCACGGCGCAATATGTCAATCACGGCTGGCCCTTCGGCCCGGGTGCGGCGCAGAACGCCGCGCTGCAGCAGGAGGTTGCCGGTCAGGCCAGCGCGATCGCCGCGCTGAAGGCCAAGGTGGCGACGCTGGACACTTCGTCCTCGGCCATGCCGGCGCGGATCGACGCGCTGGGCAAGGATCTGGGCGCGAAACTCGCGTCGGACAGCAAGGCGGCGGCGGTCCGGATCCAGGCCAATGCGCTGGCGATCGATGATCTGAAAAACAGCATCACCAAGATCGGCTCGGCCAGTGCCCGGGCCTCGGGGGCGGTGCCGGCGGATGTGGCGGCGAAGCTTTCGGCGCTGGATCAGCGGGTCGGGGCGCTTGAAAAGAATGTGAGCGGCCAGATCGCGGCGGCCCAGAAGGCCGTCCAGGACGCGAAGGTGAAGGCCGAGGCCGCCGCCGCCCGGGCGCAGGCGCGTGCGGCGCTGACCCGGATCGACGCGGCGTTGACGGCGGGGGGCGGGTTTGCGCCCTCGGTCGCGCAGCTGCAACAGGATGGCGTCGCGGTGCCGCCCAATCTGGCCGGTGTGGCCGAGGCCGGGGTGCCGACCTTGGCCGAACTGCGCGCCGATTTCGACCCCGCCGCACGCCGCGCGCTGGCGATGTCGGTTTCCAGCTCGGTCAAGGGCGGGATCTGGTCGCGGGTGTCGGCCTTCGTGCAGGTACAGACCGGGGCGCGGTCCTTGACGCCGCGGACCGGCGACAGCCCCGACGCGGTGTTGTCGCGGACCCAGGCGGCGCTGGACAAGGGCGATCTTTCCGCCGCGATAGAGACGATAAAGGCCCTGCCCAAGGCCGGACAGGCCGAAATGGCGCCCTGGGTCGCTAAGGCCGAGATCCGGCTGAAGGCCGAGGCGGCCGCCAAGGCGCTTGGCGCCAAGCTGGACGGGAAGTGAGGGGAACGGGATGATCTGGTCGCTTATCAAGGTTCTGCTTTTCGTCGCCGTGATCGCCGCGCTGACCATGGGTGCGGGTCATCTGATGGACATGGGCGGCGGGCTGCGGCTGACGATTGGCGGCTGGGAATTCTCGCTGGGTCCGCTGCAGGCGGTGATCGCGGCGCTGCTGCTGGTGCTGGCGCTGTGGATCGTGATGAAGCTGGTGGGTTTTCTGGTCGCCGTGCTGCGGTTCCTGAATGGCGACGAAACCGCCGTCAGCCGCTATTTCGACCGCAACCGCGAGCGCAAGGGATATGAGGCGCTGTCCGACGGGCTGATGGCGCTGGCCTCGGGCGAGGGGCGGCTGGCGATGATCAAGGCGCAGCGGGCCGAGAAGCTGCTGGGCCGGCCCGAGCTGACCAATCTGGTCACCGCCCAGGCGGCCGAGATGGTCGGTGACAGCAAGCGCGCCGAAGAGGTCTACAAGCGGCTGCTGTCCGACGACCGCAGCCGTTTCGTCGGCATCCGCGGGATCATGAAGCAAAAGCTGGCCGCCGGCGACACCGAGACCGCCAAGGCGCTAGCCGAAAAGGCCTTCGCCCTGAAGCCCCGCCATGCCGAGACCCAGGACATCCTGCTGGAACTGCAGGCCAAGCAGGGCGACTGGACCGGGGCGCGCGCGACGCTGACGGCGAAGGCGCGCTCGGGCTATCTGCCGCGTGATGTGCACCGCCGCCGCGACGCGGTGCTGGCGCTGCAAGAGGCGAAGGACATCCTTGATTCCGGCAAGTCGATCGAGGCGCGCGAAGCCGCCATCGCCGCCAACCGCAAATCGCCCGATCTGGTGCCGGCCGCGGCGATGGCGGCGCGCGGCTACATCGCCGACGGCAAGCCGAAATACGCCACCCGCGTGCTGCGCAAGGCGTGGGAGATCGCCCCGCATCCCGATCTGGCCGCCGCCTTCGCCGAGATCGCCCCGGATGAGACGCCCGAGAACCGGCTGAAGCGCTTCAAGGTGCTGACCTCGCAGCATCCCGAACACTCTGAAACCCGCATGCTGCTGGCCGAGCTGACCATCGCGGCCGAGGATTTCCCCGCCGCCCGCCGTGCGCTGGGCGATCTGGTCGAAAGCCACCCGACCGCGCGGGTGCTGACGATCATGGCCGCGATCGAGCGCGGCGAAGGCTCGGACGATGCGGTGGTGCGCGGCTGGCTGACGCGGGCGCTGACGGCGCCGCGCGGGCCGCATTGGGTGTGCGACAAATGCCAGGCGGTGCATGCGCAATGGGGCCCGATCTGCGGCAATTGCGGTGGCTTCGACACGCTTTCCTGGCGCGAGCCCCCCGAATCCGCCGGCCCCAGCGCCACCCAGACCGAAATGCTGCCCCTGATCGTCGGCGCCCCCGGCACCAGCCCTTCCGCCGCCAGCAAGCCCCCGGTCGAGCAGCCGAAGCCTGAGGTCGAGGATGCCGAACTGGTGCCCGAGACCGCGCCCGGCGACAGCCCGCGCGCGGGCGCAAATTAGGGGCTACACAGCCGCGGAAGATGGTGTTATCAGGCCCGCCACCGGGCCGGTGTAGCTCAGCTGGTAGAGCACGTCATTCGTAATGATGGGGTCGGGGGTTCGAGTCCCTTCACCGGCACCACTTCTTCCGGGTAAGCCACTGAAATCCCTAAAATACAGTGGTTTACCCGAGAGGGATGGGTAAATCTGCCCCACATTTTGCCCCACAAAGCCTCGTTAAAACTGTTTGTCGGCGACGGTGAGATCACCGAAATGTGAGCTGATCGGCATTCAGCTTTGGGCTTTGTCATCTGCGCGACGGTGCATATTCCGGGGTGATACGCCCACCGATTCCTGGGTATTCGCCCACCCCTGTGATGCGCTGTTGTGAGGCAATCTGTAACCGGGGTTACCTTCCGCCTTTTTGGCACGAGGGAAGCCCGATGAAGAGATTGCCGATGCGGAAGATACGAGATATTTTCGGCTGTCAGCCGAGGGGGTGTCGACGCACCAGATTGCAGCAAGCCCGGCGATCGGACGCCCCTCTACGCCTGGATCTTCCTGTGGCAGGCGACCCCAAGGTTTGACCCCACTTCCGTTTCTTTTGTTGTGGCCAATATATCTGTCTGACACCAATGAAGAGTCGAGCCATGACCCAAACAATCGGGACCGCTCGAAATGCCTACGAGCGAGGCGAGGGAAAGGGATTTCATCCGGAAATCGCGTTCGCCCAGTTCGATCTCGGGGATTGCGCCCTTGGCCTCGAGTGGAGGAACCTTCCCCTCGATGCGATGTCATTCGAAGCACAGTTCCCCGGCCGACCCGAGGAAGATGATCCATCTCATCAGGCGGCTCGGAGGTCTTCGTCTCTATCAGAGCTGGCGATCAACGATCTTGCGAATGATCTTGGCGCATGGAGGAGGTTCGCAAGAGGACCATTGGTAGGCCTTCGGCACCTATGGTCGAATAGCAGGTATTAAGACCGGGCTCTCAGATATCCAAAGGCCACTCGAACGAGCATTTGGAACCGAAATTTCTCCACCTGCCATTCCGCGCGAGATGGCGCTCGAAGCTGAAAGCCAAGCAACCGGTGCTGGACTGCAGGGCGGGCGCCCTGCAGTCATTCGATTGTCACACTGTCGCAGCTCCGCGGCAACCGCGCGCCGCAGGAATCGTCCTGCGGGATTGGGCTTCGCTGCGCGACAGGTTCATACTCAATCCGATCAGCAGGAGGCCCGGACCGGACACCTGGCGCGCAGGCGGCCAGATCACGCTACCGCTGGTTTCCGATGGCGCGTCGCCTGTTCGTATGCATATGCCATCTGTAGAAGCAGCGCCTCGCTCCATTGCTTGCCAAGGAAGATCAGCTCGAATGGCGCGCCCGACGAATAGTAGCCCGCCGGCATCGTCACACCGGGAAGGCCGGCGATGTTGAGCTCCCCCACCGTGGTCTCGAGGATCGCCTCGCCCGCGTGGAGTGCAGGCAGTTCACGCAGCATCTGCGGATAGACCAGCCCGTCGAGCCGATGGCGCGCGAAGACCTCGTCCAGCAGGTCGAGATACCGCCGCTTGAGCGCGGTGAACGCCGGCAGCTCCGGCGGCGTTTCAGGCGCCGCAAGACAGGCGGCAAAGTCCGGCAATTCGTGCAAATAGCCGAGGATCGCCCCAGGGGCGAGCACGTCCTCCTCCGCGGTCGCAGCGACGAATTCGGCCCAAGTCTTGATCGCCGCATCAGGCCCGAGGCGGCGCAGGTAGTTCGTCATGTCATGGGGCAGCGACTCGAGGCCACGGCCGTCGAAGAACGGCGTGCCCGGCGTGATCTGACGGTAGCTGGCGAAATCGGTGCCGGCGAAGGGATCCTCGATCAGCTCCGCGCCCGCCGCGATCAACTCGTCCTTCGCCCGTTCATAAAGCGCCGCGGCCTCGTCCGAGAGCCGATCGGGCCGCCAGCCCGGACCATAGAGGCCAAGGCGCTTGCCCATCAGCCCATCGGCGCGCAAGCCCGACGCGTAGCCCTCTGCCGGGATCTTGTCGAGCGCGGCGAAGGTCTTCGGGTCCTCGGTGGTGAACCCGGCAAGCACGGTAAGCCCTTCGGCCGCATCGGTGACGGTGCGGGCGATCGGGCCCACCACGTCGCGGTAGGCCGAGAGCGGGACGACCCCGGCGTTCGGCACCAGCCCAATTGTCGGCTTGATCCCCACCAGCCCTTGCGCCGAGGCCGGGTTCTGGATCGAGCCGCCGGTTTCTTCGGCAAGGCCCATCACCGCCATATGCGAGGCGACCGCCGCCGCCGTGCCCGCACTCGATCCGCCGGGCACGCGGCCCGGCATCGCGGGGTTGATCGTCGGCCCTGCCCAGCTGTCATTGGCGTGGGAGCCGGTCCAGCTGAGGATCGGAACGTTCGTCTTGCCCAAGATCACCGCATCCGCCGCCCGCATCCGGGCGACGACCGGGCTGTCGCGCCCGGGCATCAGATCGACCCCGCCCGCGCCGGAATAGAGCATCCGCCAGCCCGCCGTCGTCGGAAAACCCTTCATGTCCATCGGGTCCTTCACAACCACCGGAACCCCGGCCAGCGGCCCAACGGCCTCTCCTGCCGCGATCCGGCGGTCGATGTCGCGCGCGGTCTCCAGCGCCGCGTCGTTCTCGAAGATGACGGCGTTGTAGGTACCGTTCACGGCATGCAGCTGCGCGAGCGCGGCCTCTGTCAGCATCTCGGCAGTGAAGGTGCCGCCCTGCAGTCCTTCGCGGATGGCGGCTACGGAAAGCTCTCCCAGCGGGGGGATGTTCGATGGCGATGGGGTGGTCAAGAGCGTCCTTTCCCGGTGCCTCGGGCGGCACCGCGTCTTGGGGGCGGCACCTCGGCCGCCGTTTCGTAGAGATCGCGCAGGGGGCGGCTGGCGGGTGCCATGACCCGCCGCGCCTGCGACCTATCTTTGCCTTCAGCTTATTGGAATTGCAGATATTTCTTCGATATGGCGGCGCCGACCGTGTATTTGGGGTCGACGAAGTTCCCAAGCCGGACCCGGCCGCACTGGCTGAGCATCATGTAGGCGTCCCACTTGTCGAAGGCGTAGTCGGCCTCCATCCAGCGCACCAGCTCGCGGTATGCGATGCGGGTTGCATCCTCCAGCGGGCGGGCGCTGCCGATCGTCATGATGAAATCTTCCTTCTCCATGCGCGGCCATTCGATCTGCCAGGCCTTGATCAGGTCCACCCGGATCGTGGTGACCGTGGGATATTCCACAGCCACGCCGCAGACCTCGCCGTCGCCCTGGCAGGCATGGGCGTCTCCGATGAAAAGCCGCGCGCCGGGGCTGCGGACCGGCAGATAGGTAATTGAGCCCGGCCCCATGTCGGGCAGGTCCATGTTGCCGCCATGCTGGTCGGGGGTGAGGGAGTTGATGCTGTCGATCTCGGGCGAGAGGCTGAGCGTGCCGATATGGGGGTTGTACGGCAGCGTCACCCGGTCACTCCAGCGCACCTCGTGTTCGTCGAGGTGGATCTTGCGCACCTTCTCGGGCAGCGGATCGTTCAGCATCGCGGTATAGGTGGTGCCAGTCAGCGCCCCGAATTCGGGGATCATGCAGCAGGTGCCACGTGGGTTCTCGCCGCGCGGCACCATCTTCTCGATGTGGACGGCGACGACATCGCCCTTCTCCGCACCCTCGACCATGATCGGCCCGTTCTGAGGGTTGAGGAACGGCATCACCAGCTTCTCGGTCGGGCTGTCATGTTCGTGCTGGATCTTGCCGTCGAAGGCGTCCCGCGTCTCGACGACGATCCGGTCGCCCGGCGCGATCGTCATTACTGGCGTAGAATAGGGGCCGATCGTGTAGTGGAAATCGCCCTGCGCCTCTTCGGTCAGGTTATGGGTTTGCGGTGTGCGGTCGCGGCCGACGCCGCGAGTCGCCATGATCGAACTGGATAGCCAGTCCTGTTTGCCTTCGGACGGTTCGAGCATAGTGAATTTTTCCTCCACTTCGGAAATTGGATCAGACGGACAGGTATTCGGTCAGCAGGGCCTCGTCGGCGATTTGCTCGCGGCCCAATTCGGCGGTGATCCCGCCCTTGTCGAGCGCATAGGCGCGTTGGGCGACATGCTGCATCAGGTCGAGGTTCTGCTCGACGATCAGCACGCTCAGCCCGCGCTCTCGATTCAGTGTCAGAAGCGCTTCGCCGATCTCCTGCACGATGCTGGGCTGGACGCCCTCGCTCGGCTCATCGAGCAGCAGCAGCTTCGGCCCCGCGATTAGCGCCCGGGCGATCGCCAGCATCTCCTGCTGGCCGCCCGAGAGCGTGCCCGCGATCTGGCGCCGGCGTTCCTTGAGTACCGGGAAGGTGGCGTAGATCAGCTCGAAATCGAGTGCGCGGCCGATGAAACGGCCGGTCCGCAGGTTTTCATGCACCGTCAGGTCAGGGAAGATGAAACGCCCCTGCGGCACATAGCCCAGCCCCTTGCGCGCGCGCTCCTCTGCTGGCAGGCCGGTCAGCTCCGCCCCGTCGAAGTGGATCCGGCCACCGCGGCTTTTCAGAAGGCCGATCAGGGTGCGCATCAGCGTCGACTTGCCTGCGCCATTGCGGCCGATGACACCGACGATCTCGGTCGGGGCAAGGCTCAGTGACACCTCACGCAGCACGTCTCCCGCGTCGTAGCCGCTGCGCAGGCCCGAGACGGAGAGGATGGGATCGCTCATGCCGTTTCCTCTCGGACCTTGCCCAAATAGATCGCGCGCACATCCTCACGCGCGGTGATCTCTGCCATCGTGCCTTCTGCGAAGATCGCGCCCTGATGCAGCACCGTGACCATCTGCGCGGTGGCGCGGACGAAGGCGATGTCATGCTCGACCACGATGATCGAGAGGCCGCCGGAATTGAGCTCGCGCAGCACGTCAGAGGTGCGCCGCGTCTCGACCGGCGACATCCCTGCCGTGGGCTCGTCAAGCAGCAGCACGCTGGGCCTGCCGCGCAGCGCCATGCAGATTTCCAGCCACTGACGCTCGTGATGGGCGAGCGCCGTGACTGGCCGGTCGAGGCCGCGATCCAGCCCGAAGGCGGTGAGCGCGGCCCGGAACGGCGCGGGCTCTTCCCCGCCCCGGCCGGCGGTGTCGAGGTTCTGGCGCAGGGTCATGGCATGGAAGGTGCGGTTGGTCTGAAAGGTCAGACCCAGCCCCTTGCGCACCCGCTGGAAGGGTTTGAGGCGGGTGATGTCCTCGCCCTCCAGCTCGATGCGGCCCGCATCGGGCGGCTGGATCCCGGCGAGCAGCGCGAAGAAGGTCGACTTTCCGGCGCCGTTCGGGCCGATGACGCAGCGTAGCTCGCCCTCGGTCAGCGCGAAATCCACGTCACGCGCCGCCACCACGCCGCCAAAGCGCTTCTGCAGGCCGATCGCATGGAGGATGGTCTTTGCGGGATCAGGCATCACGTGGCCTCCTTCAGGCGAAGTGCCTTGCGGCCAAGCTCGATCAGCCGTGGGATCAGGCCCTCGGGCGCGAACAGCATGACTGCGACCAGCAGTACTCCGGTGATGATCAGCGCATATTGGTTGCCGGCCGAGGACAGCACATAGGTGAGCTGGTTGAGCAGAAACGTGAGGATCATCACCGCGAACAGGCTGTCACGCCCGCCGACCGCGACCCAGATCACCGGCAGCGACGCCTGCGCCAGGCTGGTGACCGAGGGCGTGATGTAGTTCCCCCAGGTGACGTAAAGCAGCCCGCTGATCCCCGACAGGACGGCGGCGATCACGAAGGCCACGAGCTGCTCGAGCCGCACGTCGTAGCCCAGCAGTTCGGTTCGCAGCGGATCTTCGCGAAGCGCGATCAGCACCTGGCCGCGATGGGAATTCACCCGGATGCGCAGGCCGATGAAGCACAGCACCACCGTCGCCACTGTCAGGTAGTAGAAGGCGTAATCCTGAAAGATGAAATTGCCGATCTGCAGCGACGGGATATTCATCCCGTTGTAGCCGCCAAGCGCCACATCGCCGACTTTCCACGCCGACCCGGCGGTCAGGCCCAGAAAGGTGGAGAGCAGCAGCGCAAGCACCAGTGTCAGGATCGGCACGATCCAAGCTGCGACCCGTGCGTAGAAGATGAAATAGCCGAAGATCAGCGCCAGCAGCCCCGCCGCGCCAAGACCCGCGAGGATGCCGAGGATTGAGCCAAGCGTCGGATCGGCCGTCATGTTGCCCGCGACAACGCCGTAGACATAGCCCGCGACGGCGAAGAAGGCGACTTGGCCGAAGCTCAGGATGCCGCCGTAGCCCCAGAGCAGGCTGAGCCCCAGCGCCATTGGAATGTTGAGAAGATAATAGGCCACGTTGGTCGCGCTGAAGGCAGAGGCGGTGGCGGGATAGAGCAGAAATCCCAGCAGGATCAGCCCCATCAGCGCCCAGCCTGGCGGGGTACGACCGATGTCGTGCGGGCCGGTGAAGGCGGCGCGCAGCGGGTTGGGACGGCGTTTTTGCGGCATCGGTCCACTCATCCCCGTGCCCCCCGCGTCCGGCGCCGAAGCCGCAACGATGACACGCCGTTGGGCAGGATGCGAATAAGGACCAGCGCCGTGACGAGAAGCGCGATGCTGCCCCAGAAGCTGCCCATCAGGAAGGACACCGGCGTCTCGACCAGCGACAGCAGGCTGCTGCTGCCGATCGCGCCGCCGATCACGCTTGCCCCGCCGCCGACGACGACGGTGATGAAGGCGGGCGCCACGAACTGCTGGCCCATGAAGGGTGCGATCGAGGTGGTGGGGGCAAGAAGCGCGCCGCTCAGCCCGGCAAGGGCCGAGCCAAGGCCGAAGGTGATCATATAGACCCGCTCCACCCGGATGCCGAGGGCGCGGGCCATGGCGGCATTCTGCATCGTCGCACGGGCCTGCAGGCCGAACTCGGTGGCCTTATAGAGCCACCCGAGCCCAGCCAGCAGAACCACGCAGATTGCCATCAGAAACAGCCAGTAGGTCGAGAAGGAATAGACCCCGACGGTGAGCGCGCCGCCGGGGATTGCGATCGGCGCCATGAAGGGGCCGAAGGCGATGAGCGTGCCTTGCGAGAGGATCAGGCTTATCCCCCAAGTGACCACAAGGGCGCCAAGCTCGCGTCCGTAGAAGTGCCGGACCACCAGCCTTTCAAGCACGATGCCGAAGACCCCGACCGCGACCGCCGACAGCAGCACGGCCAGGGGGAACGGCAGTCCGCGATGGACCGCCGCACTCGCCGCATAGGCGCCCAGCATCATGAATTCGCCATGCGCGAGGTTGATGATGTTCATCATCCCGAGGATGACGATCAGTCCCAGCGCCGCCAGCAGCAGGAAGGCCGCATTGGTGCCGAACTGATAGAGAAGACTGACGATCTCGGCCATGACGCTCCCTTACTTTTTCTTCGCGGCGAACATCTTGAAGAACGGATCGTCGTCGGGCGTGTACTGCTTGTGCTCGGGCTTGCCGATCAGGTTCACCCCCATCCGCGTCAGCCACCAGGGCGAGATCGAGGGCCACTCGCGCTCGAAGCTGATGTTCTGCTGCTGGTCCGCCACCGCAAGGCGGATGTAGTGCGAGCAGGCGTGCGTGCCGGGATCAAGGAAGACGCTGCCCTCGGGCGCCTCGACGGTCCAACCGGCCTCGAGCGTGCGGCGCACCTTCTCCTGATCGGTGGTGCCGGCAAGCCGCGCGGCCATGGCGTAGAGATGGACCGAGAAGTAGGTGTTCTGAGCCATCTGCCCCAGGTAGGGATCCTGCGGGAACATCTTGTAGAAGCGGGCCACGAAGTCCTGGTTTCGCTTGGTCGGGATCTCCTGCATGTAGTTGACGGCGTTATGCATGTTCGCCATCGCCGGGGCCTTGAAGCGCTTGTGCTCGTAGCCCTGCGCCATGTTGATGGTCGAGGCCATCGGCAGGTGCAGCCCCGAGGCCGCCGCCTGGGGGTAGTAGTTCGACTGGTTCTGACCGACGAGCAAGGTCATTACCCAGTCCGGCTTGGCCGCCTGAACCCGGGCGATGACTGAACTGAATTCCGACACTTCGAGCGGCGGGAATTCCTCACCGATCACCTCGGCGCCCAGCACCGGCGCGAAGGAGCGCACCCAGGAGGCGGTGAGCTGGCCGAAGTTGTAGTTCGCGGCGATGGTGAAGACCTTCGGGCCGAACTTCTCGACCATGTACTTCATTACCGGAATGACCTGCTGCTCGCAGACCGCGCCGGTGCAGAAGGTGTTGGTGTCTGCCACCCCGCCTTCGTACTGGTTGGTGTAGAAGTAGAGCTGCTTGTGCTGGTCTACGATCGGGCGGATCGCCTCACGTTCGGCACTGGCGAAACCGGCGACGAGCACATCGACCTTGTCCTGCTGGATCATCCGGCGGGCCAGCCGCTGCCAGAGCTGGTTGTTGGACTGGCCGTCGGCCGATACCAGATCCACCTTGCGGCCGAGAAGCCCGTTCTCGCCCGACTTGATCAGGATCTCGTCGTCATCCGAAACCACGGTGGCCTTCTTCGAGGGCGCGCCGCCGTCATTGACGACATCCAGCGCCGCACCATCGGTCTTGAGCGTTTCGGGCTTGGGCGCGTAAAGGCCGTTGCTGCCAAAAACGCCCGGTCCGACCGGACCGCCGGCAAGGGTGTAGCCTGCGTTGATCTCGGCCACTGCAAGCTGCGCGGCATGCAGCTTCTGGATGCCGTAGATCGACAGGTTGCCGGACTGATCCTCGATGAAGCCGATCTTCACGGGATCGCTGCTGGCCGCGCGCACGATTGCCGGCCGCGCCAGGACCGCGGCGCCTACGGCGGCTGCGGTTCCGGCAAGCACAGTCCGGCGCGATGGACCCGACGCCTTGGCGGTGCCGTCGACAGAAGTTTCGGGAGGTGGGGTCTGGTCGGTCATGATATCCTCACTGTTGTCATTTGCATTCGTTCACCCGTCGGCCGACGAGGCCGACGGCCCTGCCCATGTCTGGCAGCTTTTGGCCGAGGAGCGGCGAGGCGACGAGCGACGCGGCGAGTTCCTCGACGGTCACCCGTGCAGCCATGGCCGCACGGCGCATCAGGTCGAGCGCGGCGCGCTCATCGAGATCGTGTTGGCGCATGATTTCGAGGGTCGCGCGCACTACCAGCGAGCGCGCCTTGACCCGGGCGGTCAGATCCTCGACCGAATGGTGCAGGTCGCGCGCCTGCTGGTGCAGATGGGTGGCGACGATCAGCGCCTGATAGGCCCCGTGCGATCCGATCGGCTTGAGCAGGAAGGCCGTGGCTGCCTGGCTCAGCGCCCATTCCACGCGCCCCGGCGCCTCGGAGCCGATGATCGCGACCAGCGGCACCGGCGGCGGCTCGCGTTCCCAGGGGAACAGACTATCATGGCCCAAATCGGCATCGAAGAACACGACGTCGGCTTCGGCAAGCCCCGTTGGCTTGAGATTCGGCGACAGGCACCGGACATCCAGCCCGACCCGTCGAAGCTGCGCCTCTAGCGCGCTGCGGTGCCGGTCGGCGCGGTGGATGATGGCTGCGGTCTTGCCTGCGAAGTTGATCGTTGTCATGACTGCCTCACGATGCGCAGAGGTAGATGAGCGGGGTCCTCACGCCGCCGCCCGACGCCGGGCGCGGCAGTTGCGTCAGATAGGGATCGGGTCTGGTCGGCTCTCCGGCCTCCCAGGCGGTCCGGAACTGCGCGTCTTCGGCAGCGATCCCGATCCGCGGGGTAAGCCAGGCGTGGTTGTTGTCCGGGTCGATCCGGACCGCGCCCTGCGGCGCCGCAAGGCGGCAGCCGTAAAGCGCCTGCTTGACGGGCTCCAGATGTTCGGTTCCGGCGACGCGCAAGCTCTCGGCCAGAAGATGGGCCAGCAGATAGGTCGCCTCCGCATCCGCCGAGGTGACCCGCGCGGCGCCGAAGCGCTCCTTGAAGATTTGAACGAAATCGGCGTTCTCGGGTCGGTCGACGGAATTGAAATAGACACTTGAGGCGATGTGCCCCACTGCAGCCTCGTCGCCGATCGCCTTCAGCTCCGGCTCCGACAGGGTGCAGCTCGCGATCGGCCGGGTCACCGCCGCGAAACGTTCGTCGCGCTGCCCGAGCGCGTGATAGGCGCGGTAGAAGGCATAGCTTGAATCGCCGATTAGCGTGTTGAAGATGAAATCAGGCGCAAGCTCTGCGATCTCCTCGATGGCCGACTCCATGTCGAGATCGCCCACCGGCAGGAAGCGCTCGCGCATCACCCGTCCGTGCTGTCCCTCGGCCAGAAGTCGCATGATGCGCGAGTTTTCCCAGGCCCAGATGTAGTTGCTGCCGAGGCAGTAGACCTTGGCGCCGTAGCGCGGCATCACCCAGTTCGCCAGCGGCACGACATGCTGGTTCGGCGCGGCGCCGCCATAGATCACGTTGGGGCTGCTCTCGAAGCCCTCGTAATGAGACGGGTACCAAAGCAGGCCATCGAATTTCTCGATGCTGGGGATGATCTCCTTGCGGCTCGACGAGGTGTAGCAGCCGATGATATGCCGCGTGCCGCCGGCCAGCAGCGTCTCGACGCTGACCCGGTAGGCATCAAGCGACCCGCCGAGGTCGATCACCAGCGGCGCAAGCCGCAACTCGTGGCCTTTCTGCTCCGCGATGCGGTTCGCCACTTCGATGCCGAGCAGCGCGCCGTCGCGCAACTCGCGTCCTATCGTTCCGTAAGGGCCGGTCGTCGAAAACAGGATACCAACTGACACGGTCCACTTGGCTTCGGTCATGCCCTTGCCTCTCGAACTGTTACCGCGAGAAACAAAAAGGCCCTCAGACAGCTTCACCTGTCGGAGGGCCCATTTGCCGGCTGCGCGGAATATTCCGGTTAGCTATGTAGCCAGGTAAGACTGTACCTTGCCTGAGTCGATCATCGCGCCAAGTCTTTTGAGTTGTCAAGAGAGCTGACCGAAAGGCCCTCTAGATGCCGCCTTGGGCAGCGACCTGCACGTGTTCTAGACGACACGGGCGAGGATTGCTTACATCTTGCGCGAAGTTTTTGAGGTCGCGGATCCCCGCCGGCGTTGAACGGCCGGCTATTTTCCGGGGTGGCTTTTAGCCTGCCATCAAGCCCTCGCCGTGGCTCGCGGAATGACGGCAGGGCGGGTCGCGCCCTGCCGTCATTTGAACCTCAGGCGCTGGCAAGGAAACGCCGCGCCGCCAGACGACGTGGTCGTCTCGTCATGGTCATCTCCTCGCTCGCGGCCATCATCATGCCCGAAGTCAGCCACATCACGAAACGCACAAGCCCGCGCTCCAATCTGACCATCGTGAATTATCGCGGCTAACCCGCTACGGTTTTCGAGTCGATGCCCAGGTATGTGCGGATCTCACGGCTATTCGCCAACTCCGAGGACGGGGCGGAAAACCGGATCTGGCCCTTTTCGAGGATATAGCCGCGATCCGAGATGTTCAGCGCGAAGGATGAGTTCTGCTCGCTCAGCAGGATGCTCAGATCTTCGCGCATTAGCCGTTTGATCCAGCGGAAAAGATCTTTCACAACAACTGGCGCCAGCCCCTCGGTGGGCTCGTCGAGCAACAGCAGCTTGGGATTGCGCAGAAGCGCACGACCGAGCTTGAGCATCTGCTGCTCACCGCCGCTCAGGAACCCCGCGCCGCGGCCCGAGAGTTCCACCAGCTTAGGGAACATCTCCAACACGCGCTCCACCGTCCACGGGCCCACCGTGCCCTTCGCGTCATGGGCGGCAAGGTCGAGGTTCTGGCGCACTGTGAGTTCGGAAAACACCCGCCGCCCGCTCGGCACATAGCCGATCCCCGCCCGGGCGATCTGGTGGGTGGAAAGCCCGGTGATCTCGGCGCCGTCGAGGGCAATCCTGCCCCTGCGTGGTGGCGTCATCCCCATGATCGAGCGCATGGTCGTGGTCTTGCCGGCCCCGTTGCGGCCCAGAAGCGCCACGCATTCACCAGCCGCGATCTCGAGCGAGACACCTTGCAAGATGTGGCTCTGGCCATAGTAGGTGTGGATCTCGTCGATTTTCAGCATCAGGCTTCCTCACCCAGGTAGACCGCCGAGACCTCTGCATTGTTGCGCACCTCGCCGGGGGTGCCCTCAGCGATGACCTGACCGCGGTGCATCACAGTGATTCTGTCGGAAATGCCGAAGACGACATCGGTGTCGTGTTCGGAAAACAGCACCGTCAGACGCTCGGTCCGGGCCAATTCCTGCACCAACGATACGGTGCGCTCGGTCTCCCATGGCGACATGCCAGCCGTGGGTTCGTCGAGCAGCAGAAGCTCGGGCTTGGTGGACAGAGCGAGCGCCACCTCGAGAGCGCGCTGGTCCCCGTGCGAGAGCGTGCCGGCCACCGCGTCGGCGCTGTCGGCAAGGCCCACCCGGTCGAGCCAGTCCATCGCCTCGGCGCGTACCTTGGCCGAGGAATGCAGGAAGCTGGCAAAATCGTAGGTCCGGCGGCGGCGCACCATGATCGCGGCCTCGACAGATTCGAGCGTGCCGAGGCGCGGGAAGATGTTGGTGATCTGGAACGTCTGCACGAGGCCCGCGCGGGCGATCACGTTGGGCTTGCGCCCGCTGATTACCTGTCCCTTGAAGCGCACCGTGCCGGTGGTGGGTTTCAACACCCCGGTGAGCAGCCGAAAGAGCGTGGTCTTGCCGGCCCCGTTCGGCCCGATCACCGCATGGATCGAGCCCTTCTCAACCGAGAAGCCGACGTCGCCCACGGCACGGAAGCCGCCGAACTGGCGCGAAAGGTCCCTGACCTCGAGGATCGCACTCACTTCCTGCCCCCCTTGCGCCACGGCAAGCCGTGCTTGAACTGCCCGATCAGCCCGTCGGGCATGAACAGGATGATCACCAGCAGGACCACGCCGAGGATGAGCTGCCAGTCCCTGGTGGTCCCCACCAGGAACTGGCGCGCGATCTCGTAGATGAAGGCGCCCACGACCGGCCCGAGGAAGGAATACATTCCCCCGATCACCGACATCATCACCGGGTCGCCCGACTTCACCCAATCGAGCAGTTCGGGATAGGCATTTTGGTTGTAGACTGCGTAAAGCGCGCCCGCGAGCCCGCAGAAAAAGCCTGAGAGCACAAAGGCCATCAATTGGTGGCCGAAGACGTTGAGCCCCAGCGACTCGGCGCGTTCGGGGCGCTCGCGGGTGGCGCGCAAGAGCAGGCCGAAGGGCGAGACGGTGATCTTCCACAGCGCCAGCAGCGCCACGACCGCCACGCCGAGGATGAACCAGTAGCCGTTCTGCGGCACGGCCAGCGCGGGCGGGATCATCTTTCCGAAGATGCCGTTGGCGCCGCCGGTGAAGTGGTATTGCTGCTCGGCCACCACGTAGAAGAGCTGCGAGAAGGCCAGCGTGAGCAGCGCGAAATAGAGCTTGCGCGCCCTCAGCGCGATCAGGCCGACGAAGAATGCGGCCAGCGCGGCGGCGAAGGGAGCGGCGCTGAAGGCCAGCCAGAAGGGCAGCTTCCAATGCATCCAGTTTAGCGCGATCGCATAGGCACCGATGCCGTAGAACGTGGCCTGCCCGAATGAAACCAGCCCGCCATAGCCCAGGAGCAGGTTGGTCGCTGCAGCAAAGACCGCGAGGCCGAGGATCAGTTCAAGCTCCAGCAGCGCCGACTGCCCGAGATAGTCGGGCCCGGCGGCAAGCATGAGGACGATCACCGCCAGCCCGGCGGCCAGCACAGCCGGGTGGAGGCCCTGGTCACGCTTGCGCGAGATCTGGTCGGCGACCGGGGGAAGGGCGGGTTGTGCGGCCATTTCTCAATACCCCAGCTTCTGGCCCATCAGGCCCACGGGCCGCACGGCGAGCACAACGATCATCGCGACGAAGATGAAGGCGGGCGCCCAGCTTGGCAGATAGAAGATGCCGACCGCCTCGACGATGCCGATCAGCGTGGCGCCGATGGCGGCCCCCGCGATCGAGCCGAGCCCGCCGATCACCGCAACGATAAAGGCCGAGACGATCACCGACTGGCCCATCCCCGGATCGACCGATTGCAGCGGGGCGATCACCGCGCCGCCGAAACCCGCCAGCCCCGAGCCGATCGCGAAGACCAGGGTGAACAGCCGCTTGACGTTGGTGCCGCTGGCGGCCAGCGTTTCGGGGTCCTCGACCGCCGCGCGGATCTTCCAGCCCAGCATGGTGCGTCCCAACAGTGCCCAGAGCGCAAGCCCCATGGCCACCGCGCAGCCGATGACGAAGAGATCGTAGGCGGGGAACATCACGCCGCCCACCATCGCTGCGCCGGAAAGGCTGGGGGGCTGGTTGGCCGACAGGCTCGCCGTACCCCAGAACCTGAGTGCGAGATCGCTGAGGATCAAGAAAAGCGAATAGGTTACAAGCAGTTGGACGAGGTGGTCGCGCTCGTAGACGCGCCGCAGCAGCGTCACCTCGGCGATCGCCCCAATTGCGGCGACGAAGAGCGGCGCCACGAGCAGCCCGACCCAGAACAGCCAGCCCGACCCGGAGGCTGCGAAGAGCGTTGCCATGAAATAGGCGCCATACATGTAGAGCGTGCCGTGGGCCACGTTGATGACCCTCAGCGCCCCGAAGATCAGCGATAGCCCCGCCGCGATGATGAACAGACTCGCCGCCGTCGTCATCGCGCTGAGCCCCTCGATCACGATCACCTGCAGGTTCATGCGCCTTCTTCCCCCGTGTCAGGCCGATCGCAAAGGCCCGGGTCGCGCCTGTGTCATGCGCGCGCCTCGGGCCCTGCCGGTTGGCGTCAGCTCTTGGGCTGTTCCGCGGTGGTGATTTTGCAGGACAGGATGATGTCCTTGGCCGGGATCAGCTTCGAGTGGGCATAGGTCTGGAAGCCGTACTTGGGATTCACCTTGGCCGCGATCGTGCCGACATATTCCCCGACATCGCCCTGATGGTCACAGGCGCGCAGGGTGATCGGGCCGCGGATCGTCTTGATTGTGGCGCCGCTCAGCGCCGCCGAGACCTTGTCGCCGTTGAAGCTGTGCGCCTTCTCGACGCCTTGGGCCCAGGTCTCGAAAGCGGTGTAACCCATCACCGCCCAGGCCGAGGGCCATTCATGATACTTGGCGTTATAGGCCTCGGAGAATTTCTCCATCCCCGGCCCCTTCATCGCCCAGAAGGGTGCACGATCCCACGCGATGGCGCCGGCCGGCACCTTGCCCTTCAGGGCCTTGAGCTGGGCGCGGCCATACATTGCCATCGGCTTGGTGTGCTTGAAGAATCCGAAGCCCTCGGCCTGCTTGGTCAGCGTCACCAGGTCACCGCCGAACTGACCCATGAAGGTATAGTCGGGATGGGCCGCGATCAGCGCCGCGATATAGGAGGTGTATTGCGAGGCGCCGAGCTTGGGCGTCTCCTGCGCCTTGACGGTGTAATTCACTCCGTCGGCCTTCAGCGATTTCAGGAACGAGGCGACGGTGTCGCGGCCGAAGCTGTAGTCTGGGGTGATCGTCGCGATGGTGATGTGCTTCTTGCCAACGGCATCGGCGAGGTAGCGGGCGACGGCGGCCGGCTCCATATGGGTGTCCGGGACAACTTGGAACATGTACTTGGTGTAGTTAGTTGTCGCCAGCTTCACGTCGTTCGAGGTCGAGAAGAAGATCGGCGTCTTGTACTTGGCGGCGACGCCTTCCTCAGCCACCGCTACGGCGCTGCTGACCGGGCCGAAGATCGCGACGGCATGGTTGTCGAGGATGAAGTTGCGTACATTGGTCGCGCCGGTCGCGGGCGACAGGTTGGAGTCGGCGCTCACCACCTTGACCTGCTTGCCCAGCACGCCGCCCTTAGCGTTGGCATCGGCCGCAGCCAGTTCGATCGCCTGCAGGCCGGTCTGGCCCAGTTCGGCGATCGGGCCGCTCAGCGCGGTGGTGATCCCGACCGTGACGCTGCCCGAGGCCAGCGCCGACGTTGCAAAGGCAACCGTCCCCGCAGCGGCCAGCGCCAGCGAGCCGAGCCCGGCAATCATCTTCCTCGAATGGTCCATGTGTTCCTCCTGTTACTCTGCAGAATCGCGTGCGCGGCCCCGATATCGGGGCATGCAGTAGGTTCCGCGGAAACTTTCGGCAGTTGGGGATACCAAGCGGGAGACCCGACTGGGCACGATCAGTTTCCCTCCTCCAAGTGGCGCATCTATTGCACACGCCCTGCTTCAGAAGAATTCACCGTCCTGTGAGAATCAGGATGTTCCCGCGTACATCCATCACGTTTGCAGGAGACCTGTAGCGACACCGCTGTCCTTCGAGACATCCAATCCGATGAAAAGATCGCTATTCTCGTCCATCGCCCGTCCTCCTGGCATGAGAGGGCTTACGCGGCCCCACTGGGGCCACGGTCCCCTCTTCATCGGTGAAACGGCTCTTCCTCATTCGTCTGCTCCTTCGCGGTTGAACAAACTCTACATTAGACTGAGGGATCTCGCGGGGGGCAGAGCAGTCAGGCAATCTTACGATCGGGCCGACTGACCCTGACCGGTAAGGTCTCTAGCCTAAACACCACGGGCATTTCCGCGGGTGTGGTGTTGCCTCCTCCGGCCAGACATTCACCCCACGCGGACGTGTTGGACTTGGAAACCTCGCACCCGGCTCGAGCTTCTTGTCGGCGACGATCTTCCCCGAGGTTTGATCCCACTTCCTTCTCAAACGGTTTGGCCAATATGTGTGCGTGTCACCAACGCAGAGGCGCACCATGCAAAGCACTATCCGAACCATTCGCGAAGCCTTTGAGCGAGGTGAGGGCGCGGGCCTTTCGACGATAATCGCCCTCGCGCATTTCGATCTTGCCGAGCAGGCGCTGGGGCGAGCCTGGGAGGCGCTGCCCCTCGATGCTGTCGCGTTCAAGGATCGCTTTCCGGATCGGCCCCGGCAAGGTGATCCCCTCATCAACAAGTTCACCGGGTTGCGGATGTATCAGAACTGGCGTTCGGCAACTCTGCGCATGATCTTCGCAAACGGAGGCGCCCCCACAGAAGACCACATCGAATCACTCAAGGCCTACGGGCGGATTGCAGGTCTCAAATCGGCTCTATCCGATCTTCGCGCGCCTCTCGAACGTGCGTTCGGAAATGAAACACCTCCGGCCGCAATTACCAGCAAACTGGCCGTCGAAGCCGACAGGCAGCTATCGGGCATCGACCGCCAGCGTCTGCGACGTGCGCTCAAATGCCTCGACGATCTGCGGAAATTGCCAGAGGTGGTCGAAAGCGGATTGCTTGGCCCCGAGCCGATCGGCCCCATGCCTCGGTATCGTTCATCCGGACAGCGAGAGGTGCCACTGCCGCCACTGCTTGGGAGCTTTTGCAAAGGTGTGTCCATCGGAATGGCCTCCGCGATCAAGCTTGTCTTCGAGATCGGTGTGGATGCCGGCGTCCTTCAAGAGAGCGAGGACATTTCACCGGGTCACCTTGTCGATCCGGCCACATTCAACGCGCTGCAAACTGAAGTGCATGCACGACACAAGCCCAGGACCGCAGAGCAATATCTCAAAATTGTGAGCTGTGCCCTGTTGGGGACATCCGTGAGCGAGGCTGACCTGGATGGTTGGTCTAAACTGCGGTGCGAAGCACGGGTGCTTGCTCCAGAGGTCGACCTCAATCCGCAGAGCACCTTGAAGTCAGCCTGCGGGGGCCGAGAGCCTTGGGAACTTGATCAGGCATGGTTCGACGACGCCTCGAACGGTGCCGAGACAAAGCGCCAACGCTCCGCGCTAAGATCAGGCATCCGTGTGCTGGAGAAACTGCGAGATGCCGGCCACGAGAACCTCCTGAAGTTCCTTCCCCCTGAGCCGATCCAGCTCGTGGCCCTTCGCCCGGAGAATCTCGAATACCCGTCGTATCTCACCGGGGCACTCCGCGCGTGGCGGGGCCTGGAAGCCCCGAGCGCGGCCGTGGACAAGAACACCCGAAACGCCCTGCGCTTCTTGTGGAGAAACACCCGGGCTGATGGTCTTGAGGAACTCATCGAACCAGAGAACATCGACAAGATCTTCTCGAACGCGTCCGATTTGACGGCGGTCGTCCTCAAGCAGTATCGCGTTGCGGCGCACCGCTTCAGGGAAGTCATGTTTCGCGAACCGCCGTATGAATGGGACAAGCTCGTCGCCCACGCGCGAAGCCAGAGGTTTTCAAAGGAAGACATCCATAGCTTGGGCGCGCTTCGCAGCCATGCGCTGTCTGGACCGCGGCAGCTCGCACCTCACATGATTGATCGAGACTGGGTGGACGCACTTCGAGACGGAATTACCGCGCGCTCGTCGACCCAGCGCCTGCGCCGGGGAGTCAGTGCATATGATGTCTTGCGCACTGACCCCGACCTGAAAATCCGGTTGTCAGTCGAACCCTTGGGGCCCCTGGCCGATCGCCGCCGGCTATCATCTTCCCGTCGGTCTTGAGCGATATGACACGGTGATACGATGGCGGAAATCCTGTGGGGGATCACCTGTCGTCGCGCACAATGAACATCAGCGACACGTCGTCGTCTGTGCAATCCATGGCCGAATCCGCGGAATGACGGCAGGGCGGGCGGGCTGCCCTGCCGTCGTTTGAACGTCAGGCGCTGGCGAGGAAACGCCGCGCCGCCAGACGAGCGCGGACCGCGTCGCGGAAGTTCCTAAGCGCCCGCCATTCCTCGAACAGCCAGCGCAGCGCGTCGACGCGGCTGTCGAAGATGACATCGTCATAGGTTTCGTGCCGCGGCGTCTGGCGAATGCGATCACCGTAGCCAGGCCAGAGCGTGTTCAGCGCGTCCACCAGAACCTGCTCCATCTGCGCGATGCGAATGTCATCGCGTTCATCGAAGGCCTCACCACGCCGAAGCCGAGCGAGGGTCGCGTTGAAGGACGTGCCGTAACTGGCGGGAAACGCCAAGTCAGCGTCGTCGAAGGCACGGGCGAAGCTGGCCGCCTGGCGAATGGCCTGCGCGGCCAGCTCCTCGAGGGCCTCTTCACGGCGAAGTTGCGATTGTTCCATGAGATCCTCCTTAGGCCGCGTGCCGAATTTCGACGGGAACGTTGCTGCCCGCTTCGAGCGAGGCAAGGAGATTGCCAAGCTGGTCCGTCAGCATGCAGATCGACCACACCACCGGATCGTCCGGCCCGATCTCCGCGAAGAAGCCGGATTCCTCACGGTCCGGGTCATGAACGTGCTCAAGTGAAAGCAGGGCGAAGAGCCGGCGCAACTCGCGCTTGTGCCCGGCCTCGAACCCCTTCGAGGCGCGGAGCATCCTGCGCAAACTCTGAAAGCGCCGGAGCGCGGCAGCGCCCCCGAGCAGCAGGGTCGCATTCTGAAGGTCGAGGTCGTTGGCCTCGACGAAAGCCCTCGTCTCGGAGAGCATCTGTTTCCGGGTCATGCTGGAAACTCCCTTGTAGCGCCGCCCCCAATTAGGTCGGCCAAGAACACGGGCGGGGGGACCTCCTTTCGTCCCGTGCTGTTCAATGCTCCCTTTCGGGCAGCAGGTCCTTGTCTCTGTCTGTCTTTCTGCTCACCCGGAGGCAGAAAGACAGACAGAGACAAGGACGGCGTTCTTCAAGACCTTTGGGTGGGTCGTGGCGCTACCGCCGAGCCTCAGCCGCCTCAGAGCAGGGAAGCGAGTTCGTCGGCGAGATCGTCCTGGGCCATGCTCGCGCGAGTTTGCTGAAGAGACAGGCCCTGGTAGTGTCGGGCGGTGGATTCCGAGATCTGGTTGCAGAGCGCCATCGCCTTTGCGGTTCCTGCGTCGCCCTGAGCGCCGAAATGCTCATGCATCATCGTCCGGGTGACGGTCGCTCCGGTCCCGAGTATATCCGACCAGACCCGCGAGACGTAGCTCTTGGCACACGCGGCACCGTTCGGGTTCACGAAGAGCGTGCGATTTGAGGCCTCGACGTGCCGGCGCAGCTCGTCGAGATATTTCGGATCGTTGTCTTGAAGCACCAGAGCGTCGATGAACGGCGTCATGCTCGGATGGAATGACGCCGGGAAGTCTTGGCGCCCGCTCTGATGCGCGGTCTTCTGCGGGCGGAAATTGCGGAGCCGGTAGCGTTCACTGGACCAGAACAGCGTCTTGCCGAAGACCAGCCGGTCCCATTCTCGGCGAAGCGGCAGACCCGCGGGCAGCCCGAGCGCAGCGGCCCGGTTGCGCTGGATGTGACGGTCAAGCGTGCTTTTCAGCTCAACGCTGGACGCGAGCATATCGAGGGCGGTGCGCATGACGTCCAGTGGGCTGCCAATCCCGTGAAGTTTGCCGAACTTCAGCTGTGAGGATTGCGCCTCATCTTCATGGAGCATCTCGAGCGTCTGTTTCAACTCTTCAAGCAGCTCGGGCGGATAGGTCTCCCGCAACCGGGCAAAGCGTTCCAGTTCCTCCCAAGTTGCCCGAAGTGTGGCCGGCCGGAGCGGCTCGCCAGAGCGCGAACTGACGCGCCCGGTCAGTTGCGAATAGAATTCCGTGAGGCCCTCTTGGTGCAGCTCTTCATCCATGCCCGCGAGCCGCATGGCGAAGATGTATTCTCCGAGTTTCCGAGTCATCCGCTCCAGTATGCTCGGGGCCGGGGCGGAGCCGAGACCCGTCTTCTTGCGCCTGGCGAGGTCCCCGAGAAAAGCTTGCCAGTCACGCGGCAGTTCCTCGCGAGGCACCGAGACCGTGCGCAGATAGACGGCCCTCCCCTTGCTGCTCGTCCTCCGGCTGGTTTCCTTGCGGAGGGCGTCATGGTGCAGCCGCGCAATGACGCTGATCCCTTCGTTCGTCGGATCAAGCAGCTCAAGGGCCGCACGGAGGTGCTGCAGGTCAGCCGCTCCTTGGCCGAGGTCGGCCCAGGCACGAAAATCCTCCTCGACGACCCTGCTCAGACCATGCCTGATCTGGTGGTCGAAGAAGCTGTCCAGCGCACGAATAGCGGGCAGGGAAAGCTTGGAAATCCCGGACTCCTTCGAGAGATCACGCCAGGCCGGTTTCGCGAGAATGCGGAGAAATTCGCCGTTCATGCCATCAACTCCGAGAAGAGTTCCGACTGGGCGTCCTCGATAACGGCCTCCCGGTTGATCCAGGCGTAGTATTTCAGGACGATAGCGGGCGTGTTCCCCAGCAGCGCCGCGATCTTGGGCGCGTTCTGCAGCGACCGGGCCATCAGGATCGACGCGATCCCGTGGCGCATGTTGTGCGGCGTCATCGGCAGCCCGATAGATTCGCTGACGGGAACCAGCCAGTCGTAGAACAGCGATTTCGCCATCGGCTTCGCGCTGGTCGGAGACACGAAGAAATGGTGGGACTCGGCCTGCCGCTTCCCGTCCTTCTTGAGGCCGAAACGGATGCGATCCAGCGGTTCGTCCTCTTTGCTTTCGCACCACACGGCATTCCCGAAGGGAAAGAGCGGCCGAATCGTCTCGAGATACCAGTCCAGGGTCTGCGGACCTTCGAACTTGTTCTTCTGGATCTTGATGCGCAGGGCCTCGGTTTGCCTGCCCTTCCTCTCCTTTGCCGGAACGATGGCCAGATAGTGCGTGTCCTTGTCTGTGGGAAGCAGGAGGTCAGCATTGGGCCCGCGATGCTTGCGTTGCATCGCGTTCGAGACGCGCATCGGGGCGCCGACGATCTCCATCGCCGCAAAGGCGGCACAGGTGCCGAACCTCCGGATCTTGTTGAGCCTTTCCCCGCAGATAACCTTATCCGTCGCGATAAGATCTTCGGCAATTTCGCGATAGTGCAGGTGCTGTGTGAGGAACAGCTTGCGCTGCGCAAGATCGTTGACGAGAGGGCGGCAGAACTGAATGGACTTCTCTGACATCTGCTCGCCTGCCTCCTTGCCCTCCTCGAGGAACGTGGAGTGCTTCATCGCCTTGCCCATATGGGACACGTCGAAACCGTTGCGGCCAGCCACCGTCATACAGTTGCTAACGTAGGTGCGAGCCGACCGCGCAGTCAGACCATCGGGGGCGTCGGACGTGTCCACCCAATGCGCGAGCACCTTGCCGAAGACCTCCTCGGAGAACATCTCCTCCAGGTTCAGCCGCGCGTCGAGATCGAAGGCGCCGCTGCGCTGCAGAGACGCCGTCCAAGCGTAGCTGCGAAGCGCAGAGCGATACATGTCGGCGGTGCCATCTTTCACGCGCGCGGAGTGAGACTGCGTCGTTTCGTTCCAGCTGCCCGGCTTGAGGCGGGCAACTTCTACAAGCTCGTCGATCCACCCGGTGACGCGGTCAGGCAGCGTGTTCTCAAAACGCCGGCGGACAGCCTCGATGTCCAGTTTCCCCGGGAGGAGCGCCGCCACCGACCGGATGCAGGAGTAGTGATCGAGAACGGCAAGTGCGCGGAAGACCTTGTCCCGAATGGCGGCCGTCGGGGCCCCTTCCACCAGCCGCTCAATCCCGCCGTCGACGAAACTCGCGGGTTCGACGCCCGTCTCCCGAGCCCGGTCGGCGAGTGCTTTCACCGCGCCGAATTCAGCGGCATGAACGGGCCCCTTGTTCTTGGCGAGGGTCCCCAGAAGATCGACGAGCGCGGTCCAGCCGTCCTTTCGCTCGCCACGTTCCCGCTTCGCGTCATAGGCCCCGGTCGCGTGCTGGATCTGGCACCGCACCTTGCGGCGCCAGCGAATGTAGGCGGACCGCGTGCGCCAGAAACCCCGTTCCCGGCCAGGGACGTGGTGGGGAAGTTTCGCAAGCGGGAAGGTCTTGTCGAACTCCGTCAGGTCCGCGGGCAGCAGCCACAGCGGCTGGCCGTGGAACTCGCTAAGGCGCTTGACCGCCTTCGCTTCATCGGGCTTTTCGGAATTGGAGGCCAGGTCGAAGACATCCTGCATCGTCATGGCGGGGGCGGTTTCGGCGCCGGTTTCAAAGTTGCGGTCGAAGATACTCATTGGCGTTTTCCTGATTCTGCTCGTAAATTAGTGGGCTGCAGTTGCGTGCTGGATCTGGCACCGCACCTTGCGGCGCCAGCGAATGTAGGCGGACCGCGTGCGCCAGAAACCCCGTTCCCGGCCAGGGACGTGGTGGGGAAGTTTCGCAAGCGGGAAGGTCTTGTCGAACTCCGTCAGGTCCGCGGGCAGCAGCCACAGCGGACGGCCGTGGAAATCGCTCAGGCGTTTAACCGCGTTGGCTTCGTCGGACTTTCCGATATTGTAGGTCCGCTCGAGGACATCCTGCATCGTCAGGGCGGGCGCGGTTTTGGCGCGGTTTTCGAAGTTCCAGTCGAAGATACTCATTGGTGTTTTCCTTTTCTGCTCGAGAGATAGGTTGGCTGTTTTCAGTGCATCGGAAGCGTTGCAGTGCATAAAATGTCGTTCTGCTCCGCTCTTGGCCGAACCGTAAATTCGGGACAGAACGACATCTGATTGGTTGCGGTGCGCTGCCGACATTTGCGGTGCAGATGCGTGGACTGGAGTGCATTCCCCGTGATCATCGCGCGACCCCGGCTTCCTGCGCGGCGCGGTGAGCGGCCACAAAAATTCCTTCCGCCGCAGAATCCAAAGGCGCGCGATCGCCCTGGCAGCTCGCCGCATTCGCGTCTGGTTCGGCATCCTCTTTCGTCGATGTCGCTGCTTTTGCGGCCTTCAGAACAGCGCTCCTAAGGAAGAGCTTCTTGCCGCCGGGCATGATGATATGGGAAGGCAGCGCCGCGTCCTTCACGTCCCGCAATTGCTCTATTTTCGAATGAAGATGCGGAAACTGTTTGGCAACTTGAGGCAATGTCATCGTGAAGTCGTTGAGCCTGTCGAGCTGCACGAACGCGCCGCGCGGCGAACGGGCGAAGGCACGGAACTGAGAGGCGATGAAGCGGCGACTCCGGGGCCCGAAGGCGTAAAGCGGAGGAGCCGAAATTTCTCCCGCTTCGAACTTCTTCTTGAGATCTGGCGCGCGGAGGCCCAGCTCTGCAGCCGCGTGGGCGAGCGTCAGCATCGGCTGTGTCAGGGCGTCAATCTCGTCCGATGCGGGGGCAACACCGAGGACGCCGGAGAGAAGGCGGTGCCAGGGATATTTTCCGGACGCCGCCATGACGTCGAGATTCTCAAGGAAGTCGGCCACAACGTTCCGCGACATGCCCAGCCATTTGGCGGCTTGGGACAAGGTCGCAGCACCTGCGGGCGCAAATTCGTTTGGGCTGGGCATGTCATCTCCGTGTCTTTCGGACACGGAGATGGGCCTAATTGGGCAAATCAGAAAAGGTTTTTGGAGGTTTGACCCCCTGATCAACGGCGACACTTTTTCGTGATCGACGCCAATGGCGTCGCCGCCTTGGCCCGCCTTCGCCCCCGCACGGGGGGCGACTGGATGGCACCGGGCTATCACGGCGCCCGGTAATCGTTTCAATCCACGCCCCCGCACGGGGGACGACTATGAAGGCAATCGACCAGCGGCTAGACCGCATGATTGTTTCAATCCACGCCCCCGCACGGGGGGTGACCATAGTGACCAACTTTTGCCGCGCGCGCGAAAATAGTTTCAATCCACGCCCCCTCACGGGGGGCGACCGGAACCTGCGAAAGTAACCCTGACATCCCATCGTTTCAATCCACGCCCCCGCACGGGGGGCGACTTGCCCATCGACCTGACGGGTATAAGCCCTGTCGTCGTTTCAATCCACGCCCCCCACGGGGGGCGACAGCCCTGAAGAGAAAACGGCGGGGAAAGGCCCAGTTTCAATCCACGCCCCCGCACGGGGGGCGACGGTTAGGCGCTTGACGCCCTCGCCGCGCACGACAGCGTTTCAATCCACGCCCCCGCACGGGGGGCGACCAAATCAGGCGCTCTACCGGATGAGCTAGGCCAGCGTTTCAATCCACGCCCCCGCACGGGGGGCGACGCCCGACCGGATCGCGGCATACCTCGTCGCCCAGTTTCAATCCACGCCCCCGCACGGGGGGCGACGCTGGCGGCTCTGTCCCGCAAGCATGACGCCGAATGTTTCAATCCACGCCCCCGCACGGGGGGCGACCTGGGCGTGCAGCTCTGGTCAGCCACCATCAATCTGTTTCAATCCACGCCCCCGCACGGGGGGCGACTGGTGATATCGACCATGATTGGCCTCCTGAGGTTAGTTTCAATCCACGCCCCCGCACGGGGGGCGACGTTTTTCACGCCCGACGCGTCGCAGCTATTCACCGTTTCAATCCACGCCCCCGCACGGGGGGCGACCTCGATGGGATAGGCACGCTTGGCGGGGATTGCGTTTCAATCCACGCCCCCGCACGGGGGGCGACACTAATGCAACTAAGCCTTGCCCGATGTGTAAAGGTTTCAATCCACGCCCCCGCACGGGGGGCGACAGGCTTCCTGGGGTCACGTCCTGGCCGTAGGGGGCGTTTCAATCCACGCCCCCGCACGGGGGGCGACGTGCTTCTCGGCGCTTAGCGGCGCGGTCTCCGGCGGTTTCAATCCACGCCCCCGCACGGGGGGCGACCCGACCGCCTCGGACTTGGTGAACCGCTTCGCGAGGTTTCAATCCACGCCCCCGCACGGGGGGCGACACGACGACGAGCCGCTGGACGACGGCGACGGGCAGTTTCAATCCACGCCCCCGCACGGGGGGCGACGTGATCAGTACCCCAACATCTTCCGCCGAACGGTTGTTTCAATCCACGCCCCCGCACGGGGGGCGACCTGGCCGGAAACGGCTACCTCGCGCTGCCGGACATGTTTCAATCCACGCCCCCGCACGGGGGGCGACATCGGGGGTGGCGTAGGTGCCTGCGGCGACGATCTTGTTTCAATCCACGCCCCCGCACGGGGGGCGACACGCATGGCTGACCACTGACCCTGCGCTCAAAGGTTTCAATCCACGCCCCCGCACGGGGGGCGACCGCCTCCGTTTAACGCATTCAGATCTTGGGACAATAACCCCCGTACGCGCGAACCTGGCCGTGCAGCGCGCACACACTGGAGTTTGCGCACCGGGGGCTGGAATATCCGTCTGATTTTTTTGATTTTTTCACAATGCGAAACCCCCGGCACTTTCGTGACCGCTCAGGGTTCGCACACTCAGAAGATCAGCGGGCCGTCGAAATCTGTCGCGGGTTTCGCCCCCACATGCTCGACCTTAGACCGCCAGTTGGGGCCCAACATGTAAAACCGCAGGCTGTCCTCTGCGGGGTTGATCAGGCCGGTCAGACGGGCGCGGAGCGCGGTCCAGCGGGCCGGGTCGAGATCGCATTCGAAGACCGAATACTGCACCCGCTGGCCGTAATCCAGACAGGCCGCCGCGATGCGCCGCAACCGTTTGCGGCCGGCCGGGCTGCCGGTGCGCACGTCGTAGGTGATCAGCACCAGCATGGTTACCTCCAGATCCAGGCAGGGTAGCCGTCAAGTTCGCCGCGCAGGTGCCGGGCGAGTAGTTGCGCTTGCATCTGGGGAAACAGGCCGAAGAACGCGACTTCATCGAAGAAGGCATGGCGCAGGGTTTCGCGCTTGCGCTCCTGCCAGGCCTTGAGGACCGTCTCTCGGCCGCTGTCGGACAGCAGGACCGCCCCGGTTTCCTCTGCCCGGAAATCACGGTCGGCCAGTTGACGTCGGTTGAACAGGCTGAGGCAGAGGCGATCGGCCATCGGGGCGCGGAATTCTTCCATCAGGTCAAGGGCAAGGCTCATCCGACCTGGGCGGTCTCGGTGCAGGAAGCCCATCTGCGGGTCGAGGCCATGGGTCTCGCAGGCGGCGCGGCAATCCTGCGCGAGAAGGACGTAGAGGAGTGACAGAACGGCATTCACCGGATCTCGCGGCGGGCGGCGGTTGCGCCCGGAAAAACCGAAATCCGGGTTGCGCAGAAGGTGGGGGAAGGCCGCAAAATAGGCATTGGCAGCCTCGCCCTCCTGGCCGCGTAGGTAGTCGAGATCGGGTGCGGACAGTGCTAGTCGGGCCGCATCGGAAAGGCGCCGCTCGGCCAGGTCCAAGCAATCCCGCGGCGCGGTGGCCATCGCGCCGCCGTGGTCACGCAAGGCGCGGCGGATCACCCCACGCTGGTTCGCGGTCTTGGCCGCAACAATACTCTGGGCAATGCCCAGCGCGAGATCGGCATCCTCGGTGCGCCTGTGCTGGGCGCGGCGCAACAGCACATTGCCAGATTGCGGCCCCTCAACACGGGCAAGGAACCGGCCTGTCGTGGAGAGGAAAGCTATGGAAATGCCCGCTTCGGCGCAGAAGGACATCAGCGGTGGGCTGATCTCGGCCCCTGCGAAGCAGACCACCTGGCCGAGCAGATGCGCTGGCGCACGGCCCCGGTCCACGCCGTCGATCTCCACCACGACATTTTGGCCGTCCTTGCGGAGCCGGGCCCCTTCGGAGGTAACGTAGAGCGTGTTGAGTAGCCGTTTCATTCGGGGTCTCCCGGCACGTTGGCGGCGCTGACCGCACGCTCCAACCAGGACCGCACCGGTGGCGGCGCCTGCATCCGTTCCGGTCGGCACAGGTCGTGCAAAGAGCAGGCGCCGCATCGTCGCGGATCGTGGACCGGCGCGGGCACCCGACCGGCGATCAGCGCGTCGCGGGCTTCCGTTGCGATGGACGTTGTCAAAGAGCGAAGTTCGGCGTCGAATGCGACGGGTTTGCGGCGCCGGATTTCTCCATAGAACAAAGCCCCTTCTGGGATCGCTCGACCGGTCATCTCCTCCAGGCAAAGAGCCTGAGCACAGAGTTGCACTTCGTCGGCGCGATGTGGCTTCGGGCGACCGCGCTTGTATTCTACGGGGCAGATCGCGCCGCCCTCAAGCTCAACCGTGTCAGCGACGCCGTGCAGGCCGAGTTTCCGCGACCCGAGCTCCACCGCCCGCAGGGTGCGCAGGCCCTTGCGCCGATCGCCCACACCGCCATCGACGCGGGCGTGCAGCACACGCCCCTCTGCGGTCAACCGGTTCTCGGCCCAGAGACGCTCGACATGGATCAGCGCGCATTGGCGAGGGCAGAACAGCCAATGTTGCAATGCCGAGATCGGCAGGCTTTCCGGTGCGTCGCATTCACCAGGGAGAGACAAGGCTGACGCCTGGTGGCAGGTCGGCGTCATCGACGGTAATGCGGTAATCCGAGAAAGCACGGGCAGGCGGCCAGTTGTGGCTGCGCGCATCGCCTACTGGTGCGGCTTCGCCTTGGTGAATGCGGTCTACGGTGATTCGCTCGAACAGTCGGTGGGCCTGCGCATTGCCGAGGGGGCTATCGTGGCGGAAGACGACAACTCGCTGCGCCGCCATCTCTCCCCGCGCGGCGGAGCGGTCGAGGTCAAACATGTCGCGCAGCGCGGTCCAGAACAGCGCGAGGTCGTCCTCGGAAAAGCCAGTCTTCTCGGCCAGCTTGGCATTGATGAAACCGTGCACGCGGTAGAGGCCGAAGGGCACGATATGCTTCCGGCCCATAGTGCGTTCCTTGTCGATGTCCTTCACGTTGGTCACGGAGGACCGGGTAATCGAGATCTCAAGCGGCATGATTGGCTCGACCGACCGCGCAAAAGAAAGCTGGACCGGACCGCGCACCTGTCCGGCATTCACCTCGGTTGTCATCACCGCGCCGAAGGTGCGGATGTCGAAGAAGTTGTCGCACATCCAGCGGGTCAGGTCGGCCGCCTCCTGCTCCTTCTTTGGAAGCTTCTTGGCCTCGGACTTGAGGCCGAGCGCAGTATAAGCCTCTGCGTGCTGAGTGTTCAGGACGGACCGTTCCGTGAAGTAGATGCGGAAGCCCGGCTGCTTCTCGCAGGCGGCGGCGACGTAGTTGCGCACCTTCCGTTTCAGCGCGACGTCGGTGACGAGGCCGTCATTTGTCTCGGGGTCCATCCGCGGCAGGTTGCCGGCATCGGGGTCGCCGTTCGGGTTGCCGTCCTTGACGGTGAAGAACAGGGCAAAATCGTAGCGATGGGGCAGGGCTGTCATTGGCTGTCCTCTTCTTCGACGGCGATCTCCAACACCTCTTTCGGTGCGGTCTTCGCGAACTTTTGGTGGTAGTAGCCGGCAACGAAGCGGCCCTGATCCTCGAGTGTCAGGCTGCCTGGCAGATCAGGGGCGAGCCCGGACCAGACCTCACCGATCTGGCTGTCGAGCCAATGGGCCAGGCCGCCCTTGTCCGTCTTGCGCAGGCTCGCGAGGTGATGGGTCGCGGTCTTCACCAGCAGCGGGAAGACGCGGGCGGGGGTAGAAGAGGCGGAGGCGAAATACCGGTCGCGGATCGTGGCGTTGAGACCTGGAAGGGCGCTGCGCTGGATACTCTCGAGCAGCGCGAAGAGTCGGCCGAGCCGGTAGGCCGGGCTGGTATTCTCTGGATCGAGGCTCACGGGAAACTCCTCCTTCTGATTGCGGCAGAGCACCGCTTTACAGATCGCGGCCCGGGGGCCGTTGACGATGCCATCGGCGCGAATGCGAGTGATCACGGCAGCCAGCAGCAGGCGCGGATAGGGCTGGCCGGTCAGCACGGCGCGCATCAGGCTGCCGCCGAGCAGGGGCGGAATGTTCTTGGCGTCGCGTTGCTGCGCGGTCTCGTAGAGCAATGCCCAGACCGACGGCGGGCGCGCCCATGCGGTGGGCTCGATCCGCAGATCCTGATGGAAGCGGGCGACGTTGCGGGTGAACTCCCCCAGTCGGCCCGGCAGCCAGAACCGCACCGACAGCCGCGCGGCATTGGGCGAGAGGCCGAGGATGTAGACTCGGGTCTCTGGGGCGAAGCGTGGGTCTGCGGGGGCCTGGCCGCGCGCCAGCGCCTCCATCGCGATGCGAATCCTATCCTCGGCCTCTCCGGGAGTCTCCTGCGTTTCGGTGGATGGGGGTGCAAGCAGGGCGGCGAGGAGATCCTCCACCGTCTCGTCGCCTTCCCGCGCCTCGGTCTCCGCCCAAAACACCACGGTCGCATCGCCGACGCGCAGGGCGCGCCGCCCCGGCCCGGCGCCGGAGCGCGACAGCAGCGCGTTCAACGCCGTGCCATAAGCGAAGGTTGCTGCCTCGGACACGGGCGCATTGTCACCCTGGCGCTTGCCGAAGGATTCATAGGCCGTGCTGTTGAAGGAGACGAGTGATGCACCCGAGCTCTGCGCCCCTGAGACCCCCTTGATCGAGGGGTGCAGCCGCGCCACCGGCCCGCGCTCGCCGGTCACGAGACAGAGCGGCCCGTCGCCTCCCGCCTCGCCCGCGATCAAGGCTGCGGCGGCGGGGCGGTCGTGCAGGTAACCCACCTCGCCCTCAAGCCGGAAGACGACGTTCTGGTCGAGCACCTCGGTGGAAAAGCCTCGCGTGGCGAAGTCCTCCCACGACCAGCCATCGAGGAACCGCAACAGGGCGTGAAGGCCGGGATCGTCGCTTTCCGCTAAACGGTCGCGGTGGGCCTTCCTGAATGCGGCGTGTTCGTCGGCCGTGCGCCGCTCCTGAGCCGGAATTGGCCGGCCGGCCACCAGCTTCGGCTTGCCGCGCTCGTCCTTTAGGGCGGTGACGCCCAGCACATAGGCGGTCTTGTCCCAAAGGAAGTTCGGTGCGATTCCGGAGGAGCGCTTGACGGCCGCGGGCACACCGATCGGTGCCGCCACCATCCTGCGCCTGTCCGGCACGAGCTTCGGGTTGATCGCGACCAGCCGTCCCGCAGTGTCGATCACCACCTCCGCCCCGATCCGCTCGGTCGAGAAACCTTTGTGCGGCGCCTCGCCCGCCTTCGCCATCCGATCGTAAAGCGTGGCCAGCGCCGACAGGATCGTCACTGTGCCAAGCCTTCAGATCGGGCGCGGGCGACGTCGATCACGCCGTCCTCCATCTTCGCACGAAAGAAAAGCGCCTCCTTGCCCGCGCCATAGTCGATGTCATAAAGCATCCAGCCAAGGTCGCGCGTCCGATCTACCTCGGGCAGGGTGCTGTCGGGGAAGTCGTCCACAAGCGTCACATCCGCCGGAAACTCCCGAACGCCGAGGCATGGCTGGTGGAAATGCTGCCCCTTCGCCGCGCGCCGTCGGGCCATCTCTATATGTTTGGCCTCGCTGTCCTCCGCGCCAGCTTTGGGTGTCATCTCCAGATGCGCCTCGATCCCATAGACGACATTGCGCAGGGCCATCATCGCGCGCTGCTGGCGGTCTTCTTCAACCAGCAAGTGGAGCCCGACGGTGGAGCCGGCCTTCATCGCTGATATCACCGTACCTGCGGGGATCTTCGACCCGATCTCGTTGCGGCGGATGTTCTCGAACCGGATCGGAGCGAGGACGTGGATGCGGTCGATGACCCAGCGGATGGCGGGCTTCCAGTGGATCGCTTCGATCAGGCCGCGCGCAGCGGAGGGGGTGATCGCGTCGTAGCTGACACGCTCGACCTTCATTTCAGGACGGGTAAAGCAGGCGTAATCGCCACGAACCAACAACTTGATACCGTATGACATGCAGATAACGATCCTAATGCTGCCATAAGCTGCGCCGGATGATGTTCCTCAGTCAAGCATGCTTGGCCCACAGTTCACCAGTTCATGAACCCGAGGTCGCCGAAATCGTCCCAGCGAAGGCCGGTCTGCGGATCGTAAAGGCCGGGCTGGTCGAGGAGCAGGAACTGATCGGCGAAGTCCTTGGGTTTGAAGGGGCGCAGCAGTCCTGCATCCTGCATCCGACGCTGCACTTTTGCGGGCACCTGCACCTGATAGTTCTGCAAGCCGCGCGCCACGGCACCCGCGCTCTGCACGAAGCCGAGATCCCGAAGCTCCTCCTCCGGCACCCCCCAGTCGCCGCCGACAATCACCACCGGTCGGCTGCCATCCTCGATGATCCGGAACGCCTCCGCGATCGAGGCATAGGGAAAGACTGGACGTTGCGGACTGGCCTTTCCGGCCTCTTGGATGGCGCAAAGGATGGCGAAAGGGCGTCGATCCACTTTTCCCGCATCCATCGCATGGGCTCCGTTCCAGTAGGTGTTGCGGAAATATTCGCGCACCGCATCCAGCGAAAGGGGATCAACTGCGTGTTTCGCAAGGACCACACGGGCGACATCGGCCATCTGGCGTAGACCGTCGGGCGGGGCGTATTCTCCCTCAGCGCCGCGTTCCGCCTCGAAGATCACCACTCGACCGAGGTCGGGCAGATTGCCCTCCCGGTTGCAGCGTCCGGCGGCTTGGGCGATGGAATCGAGCCCGGCGAGGGCGCGGAAGACCACCGGAAAGCTGATATCGACACCTGCCTCGATCAGGCTGGTGCTGACCAGCCGCACGGGCGCGCCCGCCTTCAGCCGCGCCCGCACCGTATCGAGGACCTGACGGCGGTGGCGCGCGGTCATGTTGGTGGAGAGGTGGAACGCCTCCGGCAGCGGGCGGATCAGGTCGAACACGGCACGCGCCTGTTTGCGGTTGTTCAGGATCGCGAGGCCGCCGGCCATTCCCGCCAGCGCCTCTGCCAATGCCGCATTGTCCAGCGGCCTCACCTGTTCGACACTCACACGCCGCAGCGCATCGTAAAGAGCGACGGGATCGGGGGCGAGCTCCCGCACTGCGAGCGGTCCCTCGCGATCAAGTCCCTCAGGATGAGGGAAGCCATCCTCGCCACCTTTCAGAAGGGCAGGCTGGGTTGCGGTGCAGAATACGATCGAGGCTCGATAGCCCCGCGCCAGTTCTTTCAACGAAGCAAGGCTTGGGCGCAGAAGGCGGATCGGCAGAGTCTGCGCCTCGTCCAGCACGACCACGGCATTGGCGATCCGGTGCAGTTTGCAGCAGGGAGAGCCGCGCCGCGCGTGAAGGCTTTCGAAGAACTGTACCGCCGTCGTCACAATCACCGGTCGGTCCCAGGTCTCAGTTGCCTCCTTCAGGGCGGCACGCTCGTCTTCGCCACTCCCCCGCTCGCCCGTCCCCTCCCAGTCGAAGGCGGAATGGTGCTCAAGAACCGCATCGTTGCCAATCGTTCCGAACACCTCGCGCAGGACCTGCGCCGTCTGCTCCACGATCGAGGTGTAGGGAATGACGAAGATCACCCGCTCCATCCCCTGCGCGATGGCGTGATCGAGCGCGAAGCCAAGGGATGTCAGGGTCTTGCCGCCCCCTGTGGGCACGGTCAGGCTGAAAAGCCCCGGCGCGGACGTCGCCTGAGCGCGGGCATGAGTGTGGACGCGGCGTCGCAGGTCGTTGACCGCCCCGCCCCCGCCACGTGCGGCCATGTGGTGGTCCAGCAGGTCGCGCAGTTTCGCCAGGGACGGGGCCGTGGGTCGGGATACCATCCGGCTCTCCTGCCGGGCATAGAAGGCGGCCGTCTCGCGCCGGTCAGCATCGACGAGGGCTGAGAAGACCATTCTTCCGAGAAACTGCTGCGCGTAGAAAAGATCCACCGGCCGTCCCTTTGTCAGCGATGCGAGCGGGCCGGGCAGGGTCCGAAGCACGGGGACCCTCCAATCCTCGGGCGGCACGAGCGCCTCCGCTTGCCTCAGCCTATCTGCAAGAAGCATCCCGTTCCGCGCACCGTCGTCCAGCCCTGCGTGATGGCCCAGGATGACCTGTGCGAGGAGGCTTCCGAACCCAAGATTGTCAAGCGCATGGCGCGCGCCTTCCGCAGAATGCGGTTCGACAATGCGTGGATCGGACAGGCGCGCCTGAAACCGTTCCTTCATCTTGCCAAGATCGTGCAGCCAGCCCGCGATCTCGGCAAGGTCGGGTGCGAAGCCCTGCGCGTTTCGCCGGGCGGCCATTGCAACGGCCTCGGCGTGATCGCTCAGTGGTTCCCAGTCTGACTTGTCGCTGTTGCAGGTGGAATGGGCGAATTGCATTTGTACAATCAATGAGGGTTTCGAATTGCTGGAAGATTAGCACACGCGGACGGAAGTGGTCACGTCACACGGCTCTTCTGGGCGTGATTGTCGTATCGCGATCTGCGAATCAAACCTTCTTCTACTTCTCATGTTCGGGCCGATGTCCCCGACCGTTCCAAACAACGGTCGAACGGAAATGACGAACAACATCCAATACCTTGAAGCCCATCTGGATACCCTGGCGCGCTTCATCGACGAACGTGAGGATGGGGAGCGCTACGTTCCTCTCTACGAGCGCGTTGAAGAAGAACTGGCCAAGTTGCGCCGTAGCCGGTCGACCTACGACCGCATCCGTGCGCGCCGCGCCGCAACTGCAGGAGGTGGCAGCATAAACGATTCTGTCGCCTACTTGGTGCGGAAGGGCGAGCCAACCACTACCTGATACGGAACCCCTCTTCTTCCAGCAGCCGGTCGATCTCGGCATGGATCTCAGAGTGGCTACGCGGAGCCCAACCATCGGTCGGGAAGGCGATCAGTTCCAGGTAGAGAGCCCTGATCCTGAGCTTCGTTTCATCGCCGTAGACTTCGCGGCCACGAAGCTGGCGCAACGAGTGGCCCATGAGCTGCGCCCTCTCTTCATTCTCAACACCGGCCCGCCGCAGGCGCGTTTCGAACGTGTGCCTGAGCGCCCTGATCGTCAGTCCCTTGCCCGGAAACAGACCCCGCTCCCTAAGATACTTGTTTATGGCGTTGGAATAGTTCGCGTTGCCACGGTAACGGGGAAAGCCCTTGGGATGCCGTTTCATTGCCTCCAGTGCGTGCCCGATCAACGGCACTTTCCTGATGGACCAGGTGTTCTTCACCTGCCTCTGCTGGTCCCCTTCTTCCTCAACTTTGATCAGGAAGTGTGGCACCGCCGCGTCGAGGAAGATATGTTCCTCGGGCATATCATAGACCTCGGAGGCGCGCGTTCCTGTCTCCCCGATGATGATGGCGATATCCCGGGCTTCGTCATTCAGACCGGCAATCGCCTCGAAATTCAGCAACACTTCGGGGATCCACTTGGCGGGCAACTCGCGCTTGTTTTGGCTCCTGGACCTGTTCTCGGCACCGGTCTTGTCGAGGCTCATGCCTGAAAACGGGTTGGAGTAGTTTTCGACCTCGATCTCCTTGAAATAGGCGTCGACGATTGCTCGCATCCGGCCGATTTCCTTGTTCACGTGGTCGGTTGTCTGCTTCGCGCTCTTTCTCTTCTTGGACCAGAAGCTCTGGAACTTCTTCGCGTCAGTGGCACTGATTTCAGCAATGGGCCGGTCACCCACGCACGCGATGAAGTTCTTCGCAGCGCGCTTCCACTTGTTGTTCCATTCCCGAACTTGGCGAGGATTCTTGCCACCGACGTCGTCTGCGAGAAGCCTCGCCATGCGCTCCGGCATCTCCGATACCTTCACGGAAGGCAGATCGACACCGCCGAGAGCCAGGGTCACGAGTGAAGAGTTCGAGGGTTCCTGCGCGACGGCATCCAGGCGTTCGATGAGCTCGTCGATCTTGCCGTTTAGGAGCTTCTCCGTGGTCGTATAGCCAAGACCCCTCGCCTGACCCAGCGCGAGAATCTCGCCGAACTCCTCGCGACCCAAGTTGCCTTTCGCACCAGCGAGCTGCCTCTCCCACTCCGCGGTCAGTTCCATGCGAATCAGGGCGGCCCGATCAGCGGCCTGTGACTGGCTGTCAGTCTTGAGGCTGACGTTGATTTCTCGCCGGGACTCAACTTCCCGAAACCGCGCTGGAACGCGCCAGCGAAGATACCACTGACCCCCACGCTTCTCGATGTTTCTTGCTGCTGTCGCCACCTTGAGCCCGCTCTACCTTGCCCCACAAACTGCCCCACAAAACGACTTGATGGGCCATCTTGAAGCTCGGGTCTGATAGCGAGCGAATCTTGAAAAAGGAATTGAATTCAAACCACTAATCGAGTTCCTGCAGTGGCCGGCTCTGACCCAGTGTGATGCCCTTCACCGGCACCACTTCTTCCGGGTAAGCCACTGAATTCTTGAGATATCAGTCGCTTACCCGCGCAGGATTGGCGAATTTCCCCCCACAATCCGCCCCACGACAGGTCGCGTCGACGATCCAGTGGGCCAGCGCAACACGGCAATCCAGGCGGATCTGCACCCGGCTTCAGCGCGCGCGGGCAGCTTTTGCCGCAACGAAGGTGGACCGACACGACGTGCAGGCATCCCCCTTGGCGGCATGGCCGTCTTCAACCCAGACTCAGGGACGGGCTGCATAGCCGCGGTCGCGGCGGCGCCGGGATGACGCCGATCTTTGGGCATGATGCCCTGTTGTCCGCGGGCGCAAATTTAGCCGGTCCCGCAAATTGCTGCAGAAAAATTCACCGGCCGGAAAATTGGTCAGCGATCAGGACCAATTTTGATGGACGCTTGCCGGATTTGTCCCAGCGTGAGGCAGCACCCCTCGCCAAAAGGACATCCGAAACATGCTCAAGCTCCCCCAATCAACCGCACTGGCCCTTGGCCTTGGCCTTGCCAGCCTCGCGCCTCAGGGCGCGATGGCCGGCACACCGATGCTGCCGGCCAATGTGGTCGCCAGCAAGACGCTGACCGTGTGCAGCGCCGTGAGCCTTCCGCCGATGGAATTCTTCTCGAAGGATCAAAAGCCGCAGGGCGTCGACATCGATCTGGCCAATGCGCTGGCCTCCCGGCTGAACCTCAAGACCAAGATCATCAACATCCCCTTCGCCGGCCTGATCCCGGCGCTGCTGGCGCATAATTGCGATGTGATCATGTCGCAACTCTTCATCAAGGCGCCGCGGCTCAAGGTGATCGACGAGATCCCCTATATGTATTCGCAGGAAGGCTTCATCCTCAAGGCTGGCAAGCCCAAGCTGAAAAGCCCCGAGGACCTGTCCGGCATGAAGGCGGCCAGCGTGACCGGCACCACGGCGACCGATCTGATGAAGGCCGCCAATGTCAAACTTGCCGCCGCTGGCAAGCCGCCGATCAATATCGTGCTGTTCCCGGACAACACCCCGGCGCTGCAGCAGGTGCAGTTCGGTCAGGTGCAGGCTTACGGCGTCGCCTATGAGACGGCGCTGTATTATGCCGCGCTGCAGCCGTCGCAGTTCGAGGTCGGGGGCGACCCCTATTTCAAGATCCTCACCGGGATTGGCGTTTCCAAGGACACGCCCGGCCTGCGCGACGCGCTGAAGGCACAGCTTGGCGCGATGATGAAGGACGGCAGCTACGCCAAGATCTTCACCAAATGGCATATCGCCGCCGACATGCTGCCGAGCTGAACCGATGGCCTTTGACTGGACCTATTTCTGGGCGCAGCTTTTCACGCCAAGCACCGCCTTTCTGGATGGCCTGTTCCTGACCGTGTTCATGGCCGTCGCGGCGCAGATCCTCGGCTCGGTTCTGGGTCTGGTCATCGCGCTGGGAAAGATGGCGCGCAGCCGGGTGCTGCGCGGTCTGGCCGGGGTCTATATCTGGATCGTGCGGGGCACGCCGCTGCTGGTGCAGATCGTGTTCATCTACACGGGCCTCGCCGCGGCCAATATCCTGCGCTTCAACGACATCACGCTGTCCGGGATCACCTTCCCGGGCAGTGTGCAGGCCGGCATTCTGGCGCTGGCGCTGAACGAGGCCGCCTATATGGCCGAGATCTTCCGTTCGGGCATCGGCTCGGTCGACAGCGGCCAGTTCGAGGCCGCCAAGGCGCTTGGCATGCCGCCGGCCACGATGTTTCGCCATATCGTCATGCCGCAGGCGCTGCGGATCATCCTTTTGCCGATCGGCAACCAGTTCAACATCATGCTGAAGAACACCACGCTGGTCAGCGTCATCGGCGTCTCGGAAATGCTGCTGGTGACCGAAACCATCAACTCGGCCACCTTCCGCACCTTTGAGCTTTACTCGGTACTGGCGCTCTATTTCCTCGCACTCACCAGCCTGTGGCATCTGTTCATGGCCTGGGCCGAGCACCGCCTTGCGCGCAGCAAGACCGGGCTGGTGCCGGGGCAGGACGCCGGCGCCACCCCCAAGGAGGTCGCCGCATGAAGCCGCCCAGAATTTCCGACGAACGCCTGATAGAGCTGACCGGAGTCGCCAAGTGGTTCGGGCCGAACAAGGTGCTCGACGATGTCGATTTCCACGTCCGGCGCGGCGAGGTGGTGGTGCTGATCGGGCCTTCGGGCTCGGGCAAGACGACGCTGCTGCGCTGCATCAACCATCTCGAGACGGTGCAGGCCGGTCAGGTCAGGGTGCGCGACGAGCTGATCGGTTACCGCATGCGTGGCAGCAAACTGGTGGCCGACCGCGAACGCAACATCGCGGTGCAACGCCGTGAGGTCGGCATGGTGTTCCAGCGCTTCAACCTGTTTCCGCATCTGACGGTGCTGGAAAACATCACCATCGCGCCGACCCTGCTGCGCGGTGTGCCCAAGGCGCGCGCCGAAGAGGACGCCCGCGCGCTGCTGGCCCGGGTCGGCCTGCCCGACAAGGCGCTGTCCTATCCCGTCCATCTGTCGGGCGGCCAGCAGCAGCGCGTGGCGATCGCGCGGGCGCTGGCGATGCAGCCCGCCGCGATGCTGTTCGATGAGCCGACCTCGGCGCTTGATCCCGAGATGGTGGGCGAGGTTCTGGGCGTGATGCGTGACCTTGCCGCCAGCGGCATGACCATGGTGATCGTCACCCACGAGATGGGATTTGCCCGTCAGGTCGCCGACCGGGTGGTGGTGATGGCGCAGGGCCGCGTCATCGAGGAAGGCGCCCCCGAGCAGGTATTTTCCGCGCCCCGCGACCCCAAGACCCGCGCCCTGCTGGCCGCCGTGCTGCACTAGGGCCAGACCGGATCACGCCTCGGGCAGATCCGCGAGATGGCTGGCAATGGCGCCGGCGGTGGTGATCCGGACACTGTCGCCGGCGTGATCAAGATGGCCGATCAGATCGCCATGCAGCGCGATGCCTGTGACAAGCGGGCGCGCGGGGCTTTCCGTCGTCGAGGGCGGCGCCGCGCCCTTATAGCGGCAGTATTCCCAAGGACCGCGTGGTACCTTGCGATTCCGCGCTGACGGCCGACCCGCCTCGGGTCACGGCGCGCGCCGCCGCGGCGGACGGTCTCAAAACGGCCAGGCCCGCTCGGGTTGATACGCACATGGCCGCAGCGCAGGCCGATCTTACGGTTCCGGCAAAGTGATGACCCGCCCCCACGCCCCCGCGCGCGGGGGCGGGTCTGCCCCTGGCATCAGTCGCCGATGATCTGATGCCCCCTCCTGAAAGGAGTCCTCCCATGTTTCTCGCCGCCCCCTATGTCTGGCTGGTGATCCTCGCCATCGTCCTGGGCCTTGTCGTCAAGTCCATCCGGATCCTGCGTCAATATGAACGCGCCGTCGTCTTCACGCTTGGCAAGTTCCAGGGCGTCAAGGGACCGGGCCTCGTCATCCTGATCCCCTTCGTGCAGGAGATGGTCCGCGTCGACCTGCGCATCCAGGTGATCGAGGTGCCAAGCCAGGACGTGATTTCGCGCGACAATGTGTCGATGAAGGTCGATGCCGTGCTCTATTTCCGCGTCGTCGACCCTGAACGCGCGGTGATCCAGGTGCAGAACTACCTGCCGGCCACCAACATGCTGGCGCAGACCACGCTGCGCGCCGTGCTGGGCCAGCACGAGCTGGATGAAATGCTGTCGGAACGCAAGAAGTTGAGCACCGATGTTCAGGAGATCCTTGACGGTCAGACCGGAAACTGGGGCATCAAGGTCTCGAACGTCGAGATCCGCACGGTCGAACTGACCGACAACATGGTGCGCGCCATCGCGAAACAGGCCGAGGCCGAACGCGACCGGCGGGCCAAGATCATCCACGCCGAGGCCGAGTTCCAGGCTTCGCAGACGCTCGTCAACGCGGCGAAGATCCTGTCATCCGTCCCGGCCGCCATGCAGCTGCGCTATCTGCAAACGCTGACCGAGATCGGTGGCGAGCAGAACTCGACCGTGGTGTTCCCGATGCCGATCGACATCATCAAACCGTTTCTCGACCTAATCGAGCATCCGGCCAAGACGCCCGAGCCGAAGCTGCAAGCGGACGCCAGCCGTAGCAAATCGGTTTAAGCTGACCCTGCCCGCCAGCCGGCTGATTGTGCTCGAAACCACGGCAATCGGGCCATGTCGAGTCGGCTGGTCGGGCCAACCCCGGCCCTCAACGAGATCGGGAAACCTCAACGTCACAGATATCTTCTTCCGCGGAACCCGCGAGGGATTGGCACCCCCCCCCACGTTCCTCTCAGTCGCGGGGGCGCTGCCCCCTGCACCCCCGGGATATTTTTACCAGAAAGAAAGCAAGGGGGGCTCTTTGTTCTCTTTCTGGTAAAAATATCCCAGGGGGTCACGCCCCGGGCGCCAAGGCGCGCCTCTACTGGCCCGAATCTACCATCGCCTCGACCCGCCGGTTGCGCTCGCGTCCGGCCTCGGTGTCGTTCGAGGCGCGTGGGGCCAGATAGCCCACGCCCGCCGCGGCGATTTCCTTGGGGTCGACGCCATAGTCCTTGATCAGCCGGTCGCGCACGGATTCGGCGCGCTTCTTCGACAGCGCCAGGTTTGGGTCCAGCCCGCCGGTGGTGTCGGTATGGCCGACCAGGGTGACGTGCTGATCGGGGTGGGCCTTCATATAGGCCGCGATCTCGGCAAGCGAGTTGTAGGCGCCCGGCGCCAGATCGGACGAGCCCGAAGGAAAGTCGAGATCATCGAGCGGCACCGCGATGCCCGCGGCCAGTCCCGCCGCCACATCCTGAGGCGGGGCCGGGATTGCGGCGGGCGCGGTGCCGGGGGCGGGTGGCGATTGGGTGGCAGCGGTGACCTTGGCGGCGGCGGGCAGCGGCAGGCCCACGCGGACCACCTCGACAAAGCGGGAATCTACGCTGCGGCTGACCAGCAGGCCCACATATTGCGGCCCCGTATCGGCCTGACGGCGCAGCACCAGATAGCGAAAATCGCCCAGATCCACATGCATCTGCGGCTCTGGCAGGACCTGCAGGTGATAGCGGAAATCGAAGCCGCCGCAGGCCCGCGTGTCGCATTCATAAAGCGGCGTGAACCCCGCAGTCTCTAGCTGGCTGCGCAGATCGGCCATCACCTGCAGCGTCGTCAGATCGCGTCGGTCGATGCGCCAAGCCCGGATCAGCAGCGGCCCCTCGGCGCGCTGGGTCTTGAAGCCGCCATCCTTCCACGGCCCCACCGGAAAGCGGTAGGATCCAAGTACGCTGGTCTTTTCGGCCCGCAGCTCGGCCTTGGTGGGAAGGCTGAGCGTCAGCGCCCACCCCGCCGGCGCGGCAAGGGCCAGAAGCCCGGCAAGCGCCAGCGCCGCCTTCATCGTGCCTGGCCGTGGTATTCGGCGTTGGGCTGCATCTCGGTCGCCGCCGCCACCCGGTTGGTCATGTTGAAGAACCCCGTGACCGAGGCGATATCCCAGATGTCGCGTTCGGAGAAACCGGCGCCGCGCAGGGTCGCGCGGTCCTCTTCCAGAATGCGATCGGGGGTTTCGGTCAGCTTCGCAGCGAAATCTAGCATCGCGCGCTGGCGCGGATCCAGCGGCGCCGCGCGGTAGTTCATCACCATCGCCTCGCCCAGCATCGGGTCGCCGGACAATTCGCGCACCGCCGCGCCATGCGCCACCTGACAATACCAGCAGCGGTTGATCGACGACACCACCACCGCGATCATCTCGCGCTCCAGCTTGGTCAGGCCGGACTCGGACAGCATCAGATCGTTATAGATCGCGGTGAAGGCGTTCAGCTTGTCGACATCGAAGGCATAGGCCTGCAACACGTTCGGCACGAGGCCCAGCTTTTCCTGACAGATGCCGAAATATTTCTGGGTCTTTTCGGGCAGCGGATCGGCCATCGGCAGATCCATCGCGGTCGGTTGCTTGAGTTCGGTCCAGTCCATCTTCGCCTCCTCCTCGCGCGCCTTACGGGACGCGGTAATGATAGTTACCCGCTTCCTCCATCCCGAGGGAAGCATAGAGCGCGCGCGCGCCCGCATTCGCCTGCGTCACGGCCAGCGAGATCCAGTTGGCGCCGTTGGCCTGCGCCCAGTTGGCAGCAGCGCGCATCATGTAGCGCCCGCCGCCCAGACGCCGGCGATGGGGGCTGACCTCCAGCGCATGCAGCATCGCGACACCATCGTGGATCGCCACAAAGGCGGTGCCCGCGGGCTTGTCGTCGCGGCGCGCCAGAATCGCGGTCTTGGGGCCCAGCACCCGCGCCATCACCGCCAGCCGGGAGGGGCCGATGCCGCCCTCGGCCCACAGCTCGCGCTGGATCTGCAGGGGGGGCCAGACGGTCATCGCGGTGACCTGGGGGATCGGCTCGACCAGCGCCGCGACCGGCGCAAGATAGAGCACGACCGGATCCTTCACCTTGTAGCCGCGCGCCGCCAGCCAGCCATCCAGATCCTCATCGCCCGGGCGGATCATGAAGATCGGCGGCTGGCCAAGGGCCGCCTGCCGGGCGATGGCGCTGTCCAGATCGGCCCGGGCCACTGGCCCCGCCGCCGTCGTGGCCGAGACCCGCTGCCCGCCGCCCTGCCCTTCGCGCACGATCCAGGGGCCGGCGCGGTGGAAGGCGGCGGCCGGCCAGGTCGCATCGACCACATCATAGAGCGCGGCGGCGGAGGGCTTCATGCGGCGCCCACCGAAAGAGCCGATTCCAGCCGGGACAGAGCCTGATCCAGCAGGGATTCGTCAGTGCCGCGGATCACCAGATTGGTGCCGAAGCGGCCGTCCTGCTGGAACGGGTAGGAGCCGAAGGAAAGATCGGGATACTCGCCCGCGACACCGGCCAGGATATCGGCCACCTCGCCCTCGCCGCGCAGCATTCGCAATGTGCGCGACCGTACCGGCACGCCGCCGACAAGGCCCGGCAGAAGGCCCGTCAGCATCGCCTCGAACACGCGTGGCACACCGGCCATGACATGCACGTTGCCCAGGCTGAAACCCGGCGCCACGGAAACCGGATTGTCGATCAGCGCGGCACCTTCGGGGATCCGGGCCATGCGCATGCGCGCCGGGGTTGCCTCGATCCCGCGGCTGTCGAAATAGGCCTGCAGCAGGGCGCGGGCATCGTCGCGGATGTCGGCGGTCAGGCCGAAGGCGGCGGCGACGGCCTCGGCGGTGATGTCGTCATGGGTGGGCCCGATCCCGCCCGAGGTGAAGACGTGATCGTGGCGCGCGCGCAACGCGTTCACCGTGTCGATGATGGTCTGGCGGTCGTCGCCGATCACCCGCGCCTCGACCAGACCGATGCCGTGATCGGTCAGCTTGCCGGCGAGGAAATGCAGGTTCGAATCACGCGTCCGGCCGGACAGGATCTCGTCTCCGATGACGATCATCGCGGCTGTGGGGTTGGCGGCCATGGCACTCTCCTTGCGCGGGCTATCCTTGGGGTATAGGGCGGGGATCATGCGCTTTCCACCCCTCCTTCAGGCCCGGTTGATCCGGCGTTACAAGCGGTTCCTGGCGGACATGCGGCTGGAAGACGGGCGCGAGGTGGTGGCGCATTGCCCCAATCCCGGCTCGATGCTGGGGATGGCGGCCGCGGGGGCGCGGTGCTGGCTGGAACCCAACGACGATCCGAAGAAGAAGCTGAACTTCTCATGGAAGCTGGTGGAACCTGCGGCCGGCGTGCTGGTGGCGGTGGACACCGGGCTGGCCAATCGCGTGGTGGCCGAGGCGCTGGCGGAAGGTGCAGTGCCCGGGCTTGACGGCTATGCGAGGGTCCGCCCCGAGGTGCCTTACGGCGAGGGCAGCCGGGTGGATTTCCTGCTGTCCGATCCGACGCGGGCCGAGGCGCTGGTCGAGGTGAAAAGCGTGACGCTTTCCCGCGGCGGATGGGCAGAATTCCCTGATTCAGTGACGAAACGCGGCACGAAACACCTGCAGGAGCTGACACGAGAGGCGCAGGAAGGCCGGCGCGCGGTGATGCTCTATCTTGTGTCTCGTAGTGATGGCGCCCGGGTGCGCATCGCCGCCGACATCGACCCGGCCTATGCTGCGGCTTTCGACGTGGCCCGCGCCGCGGGGGTCGAGATGCTGGCGCTGGGCACGGAGATCTCGCCCGAAGGGATCCGTGCGGCGGGGGCGCTGCCGGTCGATGCGGGGTTTCAGGCGGCAGGTTCAGCGAAGGCGCGGCACACATCGGGGTGACTGTGGGTCCCGCATTGGCGCCAACCGCGCCGAAACGCTGGCCAAACCGCGCCTTTCGCATTATCTAACCCCCGAAACCGGCGCATTGCGCCCAGGAACACGGAGGGCGCCGTGGACGATAGCAGCAGCCGCGTCACCAAGGACGGCATCACGATCTACGAACCCGGTGATTTCGCCGGCATGCATGCGGCTGGCCGGATCGCCGCGCAGATCCTCGACGAGGTGGCCGAATATGTCTTTCCCGGCGCCACCACCGAGGCGATCGACGCGTTCATCAACCGCCGGGTGACCGAGCTGGGCACCGTCTCCGCCACCATCGGCTACCGTGGCTATAAGCATGCCTCCTGCATCTCGGTCAACCATGTGGTCTGCCACGGGATTCCGGGGCTGAAGACGCTGAAGGACGGCGATATCCTGAACATCGACGTCACGGTGATTCTGGACGGCTGGTTCGGCGATTCCAGCCGCATGTATGTGGCCGGCGCCCTCAGCCGCAAGGCCGAGCGGCTGATCCAGGTCACCCATGACGCGCTGATGATCGGGATCGAGGCGGTAAAGCCCGGCAACACCTTCGGCGACATCGGCTATGCGATCCAAAGCTATGTGGAAGGCAACCGGATGAGCGTGGTGCGCGATTTCTGCGGCCATGGGCTGGGCCGGGTGTTCCACGCGCCGCCCAACGTGCTGCATTACGGTCGCCCGGGCCACGGCGCGGTGCTGGAAGAGGGGATGTTCTTCACCATTGAGCCGATGGTGAACCTGGGCCGCCCCGAAACCAAGGTGCTTGCCGACGACTGGACCGCCGTGACCCGTGACAAATCGCTGTCCGCCCAGTTTGAGCATTCGGTGGGGGTGACGGTCGACGGGGCCGAGATCTTCACCCTGTCGCCGGCCGGGAAGTTCCACCCGACCTGGGGCTGAAACGGCACTAATTCAGCATTGCTGCCCTAATTCAGCGCCGCAGCCTGGGCGCGGCGCTCCTTGCCGGCCTTGACCTGAGCGCGCCACAGGGTGAACAGCCCCGCGCCCACGACAATCGCCGCGCCGATCACCACGTTCACCTCCAGCAGGTCGCCGAACACCGTGATCCCGATCGCCGAGGCAAAGATCAGCTGGAAATAGGCGAAGGGCTGGACGGAACTGGCCTCGGCCACCTCATAGGTGCGGATCAGCAGGAAATGCCCGAAGGCCGCGGTGACGCACAAAAGCGCCATCCAGGCCCAGTCGGGGCCGCTCATCGGCTGCCAGAAGAACAGCCCCACCGCCGTCGCGATCACCGCGCCCACGGTGCCAGTCCAGAAGAAGCTGACCGACGCACTGTCGGCCCGCGCCACATAGCGCGTCAGCAGCGAATACAGCGCGAAGCCCAAGGCCGCGCTCAGCGGTGCGAGCGCCCAGGGCGAGAACACCGCGACGCCGGGTTCCAGAATGATCAGCACGCCGAGAAAGCCCACCCCGGCGGCGGCCCAGCGGCGCCAGCCGACGGCCTCGCCCAGGATCGGCCCCGACAGCGCCGAGACGATCAGCGGATAGCAGGTGAAAACCGCATGCGCCTCGACCAGGCCGAGGTGGACGAAGCCCAGCACCATGACCCAGATCTCGACCACCAGAAGCGCGCCGCGAAGGCTCTGCAACAGCGGAAAACGGGGTTTGAGGGCACGGCGGATCCCGCCCGGGCGGCGCAGGGTGATGGCGATGACGAAGGCGGCGAAGAACCAGTAGCGGATCATCACCACCATGAAGACGTTGTAGCTGCCGGCAAGGTGGCGCGAGATACCGTCCTGCAGTGCGAAAATGAAGGTCGTGGCGATCATTAAGAGGATGCCAAGGCGCGCGTTCTGGTCGGTCATGCGCGGTCCCACAGCACGCCCCGGCTCATATGCCGCTTGCGTCCATATCCCGGCGCGCGGGTGACGGCAAAGCCGGCATCATCCAACCCGCGCCGCACGAAGCCCGCGGCGGTATAGGTGGCGAAAGTGCCGCCCGGCGCGGTATGGGCGGCGACCTCGGCCATCAGATCGGGCGCCCATAGCTCGGGGTTCTTGGCGGGTGAAAACCCGTCCAGAAACCAGGCATCCGCCTGACCGGGCCAGCGCGGCAGGGTCTCGCGCGCGTCGCCAAGGATGACCTCGGCCCGCAGGTCCGGCAGCTCAATCACCCGGCGCCCCTCGGCCCATTGTGCCAGCAAAGGCGCGGCCGCCGGGCGCGCGGCGGGAAAGGCGTCAAGCGCCCGGGCCATTTCCTCGGCCGACATCGGAAAAGCCTCAAAACTGGTGTAACAGAGCCGATCCTGACGCCCGGCCGCGCGCCAATCCAGCAGCGCGGCGATCAGGTTCAGCCCGGTGCCAAAGCCCAGCTCGGCGATCTGGAACCCGGGGCCAAACCGCGTGGGCAGGTCGTTGCCCTGCAGGAACACATGGCGCGTTTCCTCCAGCCCGCCGGCAAGCGAGAAATAGGGATCATCGAAACGGGTCGAGACCGGCACCCCGCCGTCACCCCACGTGAGCTCCGCGCTCTGGTCTGATCGCTGCATTTGCCCTACATCCAAGCTGCGGGCGAGGATGATCAAGGGCGCGGGGAATGGCAATGGTACAGGTGACGGCGGTGGATGTCACCGTACGGGGCGGCGGGATCTTCGGGCTATGCACCGCCTGGGCCTGCGCCCGCCGCGGCGCCCGCGTCCGCCTGGTCGAGCGCCGCGCGATCGGCGCCGGATCCTCGGGCGGTATCGTCGGCGCGCTGGCCCCGCATGTGCCCGAGAACTGGAACGACAAGAAGGCCTTCCAGCTCGACAGCCTGCTGATGGCGGAAGGTTATTGGGCCGAAATAGAGACGGTTTCTGGCCTATCCACCGGCTACGGGCGCCTCGGCCGCTTGCAGCCCCTGGCCGACGGGCACGCGGTCGAGATGGCGCGCGCCCGCAGCGCAGGCGCCGCCCGCCTGTGGCAGGACCGCGCCCGTTGGGAGGTGGTCGAGGCCCGCGATTTCCCCGACTGGGCCCCGCCCAGCGCCACCGGCCTGCTGATCCACGACACATTGTCGGCCCGCCTGCACCCGCGCCTCGCCTGCCTCGCGCTGGCGGCCGCCTGCCGGGCGCGGGGGGTCGAGATCGTGATCGGCGACGCCCCGGATGCGGGCGCCCCGGATTCAGGCGCCGTGGTCTGGGCGACGGGCTATGAGGGGTTGGAGGAATTGTCCCGAACATTGGGGAAACCGGTCGGAAACGGGGTGAAGGGCCAGGCGGTTCTGCTGGGTTTCGACGCGTCGGACAAGCCGCAGCTCTATGCCGACGGCCTGCACATCGTGCCGCATGGCAACGGCACCGTCGCGATCGGCTCGACCTCGGAACGTGAGTTCGAGGCCCCGGACATGACCGACGCGCAATGCGACGCGCTGCTCGCGCGGGCGCGCGCCGCCTGCCCCCCCCTCGGCACGGCGCCGGTGCTGGAACGCTGGGCCGGCGTGCGCCCCCGCGCCAAAAGCCGCGCACCGATGCTGGGCCCCTGGCCCGGCCGCCCGGGTCATTTCATCGCCAATGGCGGCTTCAAGATCGGCTTCGGCATGGCCCCAAAGGCCGCTGAGGCGATGGCCGATCTGATCGTTGAGAACCGCGACACCCTTCCGGATGGCTTCCGGGTCGAGGCCAGTCTCTGAACTGCTTCAAGCCTTGCCGATGCGGCGCGGTCGCGGCGTATTTGGAGAACGATGAAAGACGAAGAGCGCGGCCTTCCCTTCATCTTGGCGAAAATACTCCACGGGGTCGCCATTGGCGCGCCATTGGTTCGAGCGACAATGGCGACGGGGTGTGAAACCCCCAGCGCCTATCCGTCGCCCGCCAGCCGGCGGCGCATTTCGCGCAATACCGGCAGCACCGCGCGGACGCGTTCGGTTCCAAGGGCGGCCACGACCTCTCCGATCACCGGGGTGATCGCCTGCAGCGCGGCATCGCGCGCGGACCGCCCTGCAGGTGAAATAGAGACGAATTTGCGTCGCGCATCGTCCCAATCGGGACGGATGTGGACATGGCCTGCCCATTCCAGCTTTGACAGCGTGTTGGTCATCGCGCCGCGGGTGACGCGGAAGGTGGCGGCCAGCTGTGCGGGGGTGCGTTCCTCGCTGACCCGCGCCAGATGGTTCAGCACGCCGAAATGCGACAGCTCCATCCCTTTCGGCAGGACCTTCGACACCTGGGTGCGGGCCAGCTGATCAGCCATGAACAGCTCGGAGAACAGCGCCGTCGCCAGGTTTTCGGGACTGTCCGCCATCAGGGGCCCTCGAACCGGCGGTCATGGGTGAGTGAGGGCACACGGGCGCGGGCGCGGGCGACCTCGGTCAGGTCGAGGTCGACGAAGGACAGGCCCGGTTCGGTGCCGGCGTCGACCAGCACCTCTCCCCACGGCGCGACGGCCAGGGAATGGCCATGGGTGCGGCGCGGCGCGCGGCCGTCACCCGCCGCGTGGGTGCCGGTTTGCGCGGGCGCCAGCACATAGCAGCCGGTCTCGATCGCGCGGGCGCGCAGCAGGCTTTCCCAATGCGCGGCGCCGGTGACCGGGCTGAAGGCCGCCGGAATCGTCAGGATTTCGGCCCCCGCCTGGGCCAGCGCGCGGTAGAGATGGGGGAAGCGGACGTCGTAGCACACGCTCATCCCGATCCGGGCAAAGGGGGTTTCGGCCACCACCGCCTGCGCGCCCGGCCGGTAGGCTGCGGATTCGCGGTAAATCTCGGCCTCGGACACGTTCACGTCGAACATGTGGATCTTGTCGTAGCGCGCCGCGATGGCCCCATCCGGCGCGATCAGGAACGACCGGTTGGCGAAACGACCGTCCGAATCGTCGGTGCGCAGCGCCAGTGAGCCGATCAGCAGCCAGATGCCCTGCGCCCGGGCCTCGTCGCGCAGGCCGGACAGGGTGGGATCGTCGCCTTCGTAGTGCAGCACGGATTTCTGATGCGCGCGGCTGGACGAGAGGCAATTGGTGACCTCGGGCGTCAGCACAAAGCCCGCCCCGCCCGCCGCCGCGTCGCGGACCAGTTCGCGGGTCCGGGGCAGGTTGGCGGCCGGATCGTCGCTGACATTCAGCTGCACCAGCGCCGCGCGCATGGCCTAGGCCCCCAGCATCGGGTCAAGCTTGCCCGCGCGGTCGAGCGCATAGAGCTCATCACAACCGCCGACATGGGTGCCGTCGATGAAGATCTGCGGCACGGTATGGCCGCCGTTGGCGCGTTGCATCATCTCGCGGCGCAGGTCGGGCTTGGTCATCACGTTGTATTCGGTGAAGCCGGCGCCCTTCTTCTTCAGCAGCCGCTTGGCCGACAGGCAGAAGCCGCAGAAGGGCGAGGTGTATATCTCGATATTGGGCATGGAGCGATCTCCTGATGATGCCGCGACTATACGGATTCAGCCGCCCACCGCAACGCGCCCCGAAGTCCACCCTACCGCGATCTGCCCTAGTCCTTCACCACCCGCGCCAGCGCCAGCACCGAGACGGCGCGCGCACCTGCACTGCGGCAGGCCTCGGCCGCCGCCGACAGCGTCGCTCCCGAGGTCATCACGTCATCGACCAGCAGCACATGCCGCCCCCGCGCCCGGGCGCCGCGTTTGGGATGGGGGGCCAACGCCTCGGCCAGGTTGGCAAAGCGGGTGTCGCGGTCGCGGCCTTCCTGGCTGGGGGTGCGGCGGGTGCGGACCAGCAGATCGGGGCAATGGTCAAGCGCCAGTTCCCGCGCCAGCGCGGTCGAGATCAGCGCCACCTGATTGAAGCGGCGCGACAGCAGCCGGCGCCAGTGCAACGGCACCGGCGCGATCAGCATGTCCGGCGTCAGGATCGGGCGCGCGGTGCGGGCCAGCCAGGTGGCGGCGGGACGGGCCAGATCCTGCCGGTCGCCATGTTTCAGCGCCAGCACCAGCTTGCGCGCGTTGTCGCGATAGAGCAGCGCCGCGCGGCCCTGATGCCAGGGGCGGGGCACGGTGAGGCAATCGTCGCAGAATTCGGGGGCAAGCTCAGCACCCGGCCCTGCGCCCGCCTCAGCACCCGCTTCGCCGGGCAGCGGGGCGCCGCATTTGTCGCACACCAGCCCCGCGATGAAGGGCGTGTCGCGCCAGCAGGTGCCGCACAGGCCGAAATCGCTGGTCACCAGCGCGTCGCAGGACAGGCATTGCGGCGGGTAGATCAGATGCAGCGCCTGGCTGATTGCCGTTTGCATTCTTGCGCCGACCTTCTACATCGGGCCCATGACCCAGGACCTGACCGATCGCCAAGCGCTGATGCTGCACCGCCGCCGGGCCGCCCGGGCCCCGGCACTGTTCCTGCATGAACTCGCCCGCGATGACCTTCTGGATAGGCGCGAAGAGGTTAACAGGACGTTTACGGCACCCGCCGTGGTGACGCCGTTCCCTGAGGTCTGGCAGGACGCGCTGCCCGGGGCCACGATCGTGCCGGACGCACCGGTTCTGGCGCTGGAGGAGGGCGCGCATGATCTGGTGATCCATGCGCTGGCGCTGCATTGGGCCGACGATCCGGTGGGGCAACTGGTGCAATGCCGCCGCGCGCTGCGGCCCGACGGGATGTTTCTGGGCGTGCTGTTCGGGGGCCAGACGCTGGCCGAGCTGCGCGCCTGCCTGGCCCAGGCCGAAGCTGCCGTCAGCGGCGGGCTCTCGCCCCGGGTGCTGCCGATGGGCGAGATCCGCGATCTGGGGGCGCTGTTGCAGCGCGCCGGGCTGGCGCTGCCGGTGGCCGACGCGCAGGCGCATCAGGTCACCTACCGCGACCTCTTTCATCTGGTGTCGGACCTGCGCGCGATGGGCGAGACGAATGCCCTGGCCGCGCGCCGCAAGCTCACCCCGCCGCAGGCGCTGTTTCCAGAGACCGCGCAGCTCTACCAGACCCATTTTCCGCAAGACGAGGGCCGCATCCGGGCCACGTTCGAGATGATCTTCCTTGCCGGCTGGGCGCCCGACGACAGCCAGCCAAAGCCGCTGCGCCCCGGATCGGCGGCGCATCGGCTGGCGGATGCGCTGGGGGTATCGGAACATCCGCTGCCCGTCCGCGACGTCCGCGACGATTGACCGAAGGGGAAAAGCCGTTACATCGACCCTAGGCTGCCAAGGCCGAACAGCAAGCGGAGATTGACGCATGGCCAAACCCGGCGCAGAGACGATTAATCCGGGCCACGGGCGCCTGACCCATGCCCCGGCCGACCACCCGCCGGTGAAGGCCGCCAAGGTCGGCGTGCTGATCGCCAATCTGGGCACGCCGGATCATTATTCCTACCGGCCGATGCGGCGCTATCTGTCGGAATTCCTGTCCGACAGGCGGGTGATCGACTACCCGGCCTGGAAATGGCAGCCGCTGCTGCAGACGGTGATCCTGGGCAAGCGGCCCTTCACCTCGGGCGCGAATTACAAGCTGATCTGGAATCACGCGGAAAACGAAAGCCCGTTGATGACGATCACCAAGGCCCAGACCGCCAAGCTGCAGGCCACGCTGGCCACGCGCTTCGGCGATCAGGTGATGGTCGATTTCTGCATGCGCTACGGCAATCCCTCGACCGAAAGCAAGGTGCAGGCGCTGGTCGAGGTCGGCTGCGAGAAGATCCTGTTCTTCCCGCTTTATCCGCATTACGCGGGCGCCACCTCGGCCACCGCGAATGACGCCTTCTTCCGCGCGCTGATGAAACAGGTGCGCCAACCCGCGGCCCGCACCGTGCCCGAATATTTCGACCATCCGCTGTATATCGAGGCGCTGGCCGCCTCGGTTCGCACCGCCTGGGACGCGGCGGAGGTGAAACCAGACGTGCTGGTTGCCTCCTACCACGGCATGCCGATCCGCTATCTGACCAATGGCGACCCCTATCATTGCCAGTGTCAGAAGACCTCTCGCCTGCTGCGCGAGGCGCTGGGCTGGGGGCCGGGGACGATCGACACCACCTTCCAGTCGGTCTTCGGCCCCGAGGAATGGCTAAAGCCCTATACGGTGAAACATGTGGCTGAGCTGGCCCGGGCGGGCAAGAAGCGGATCGCCGTGGTGGCGCCGGCCTTTTCCGCCGATTGCATCGAGACGCTGGAAGAGATCCGGGGCGAGATCCGCGAGGCTTTCGAGGCTGCGGGGGGCGAAAGCTTTACCTATATCCCCTGTCTCAACGACGAGGATGCCCATATCCGGGCGCTGGCGGCGGTGGTGGGCGACAATCTGGCTGGATGGGTGGACTAGGCCTGGGGTCCGGGCGCCCCGCCAGAGCATCCGGGCGCGCAAAGCAAAAGGCGGTGGGAAAACCCACCGCCTTCCGTTTCAGACTGAATTCGGTCTGAAGACCGTATCAGTTCGACGACACCGCAGCGGCGATGGCGACCAGCAGCAGCAGCGGGATGACAAAGCCACCCGACGACGTGGTGGTCTTTTGCTTCACCACGACCGGCGGGGTCACCGGCTCGGCCATGCCGCCAGCGAAGGCGGTGGAAGCAGCCAGCGACAGAGCGGCAGCAAGCGCGATTTTCTTCATTTCAAAACCTCCAGTGTTCGCCCCGCATCAGGATCAATGAGGATGATGCGGAAGCCCCAAGACTGTACCTCGTAAGCAATCTGTAAGCAGTTGATTGCCGAAATTGCAACGGGCTAGCGGCGCGTTCGGTTCCGAGAGTGCCCGCGTGTCGTCAAATTAGCAACACCTGAGTGCCATTTTACGCCACTCCAAATCCGTTGGATTTGAAAGCAAGCGCGCAACAGCGCCGGCGCCATGGGACCGCCCAGAAAGCGTCAGCTTTGCCAAGGCGTTCCGGAGAATCAGCAACCCTCGGCCCCGCCCGGTTCCAGCACCCGAATCGCGTCCGCTTAGGGCATGATCAGGATCGGGGTGCCATCCTTCACCATGGCGTAGATATCCTCGATCTGCTTGTTGGTCACGGCGATGCAGCCGGCTGTCCAATCGCCCTGGCGGGCCTTGTCGCCCTCGCCATGGATAAAGATGTCGCCGCCGGGGTTATCGCCGGCCTCTTCGGCGTTCTTGGCCTGCGCGGGCGTCGGGTAGGAGATGCCCAGCGACAGGAAGTACTCGCTGTTGGGGTTGCGGCGGTTGATGTAATACAGCCCCTGAGGCGTCTTGCCGTCGCCCGAGACATGCTTTTGCCCGACCGGCTCATTCCCAAGATGGATCTTGTATTCCTTCAGCGCGACATTGCCGTGCATCAGATACATTTCCCGCTTGGATTTGTAGACTAGGATCTGGGTTACGTCCGGGCCGTCATAGGTCTTGAATTTGCTCTTGGTCGCGCAGGCCGCCAGGCCCGCGACAAGCGCCAGAACCACGAACCCTTTCAGAAACCGCATCTGCTCACCTCAAAATCAGCGCTCGATTCGCCTCTGGGGGCGATTTCCCTCAGGGTACAGCGAAGGCGGCCTTCGCGCCATGGGGTCGCAGGGGTCAGGCGGCGGCGCGGCTGAAACGTGCGGCCAGCTCGACATGCGGCGACCAGCGGAACTGATCGATCGGCTGCACCCAGTCCAGATGGTAGCCCCCGGCGATCAGCGTGCGGGCGTCGCGGGCAAAGCTGACCGGGTTGCACGACACCGCCGCAATCACCGGCAGGGCCGAGCGCGCAAGTTCGGCGATCTGAGCCTCGGCCCCGGCGCGGGGCGGGTCGATGATCGCGGCGTTGAAACGGGCCAGTTCCTCGGCCATCAGCGGCCGGCGGAAAAGATCGCGCGCCTCGGTGGTGACGCGGTGCAACCCGGCGGCGTTGCGCCAGCCACGGTCCAGCGCGGCCAGCATCGCCTCGGCCGATTCCACCGCATGCACCTCGGCATCCGCGGCGGTGGGCAGGGTGAAGGTGCCGCAGCCCGCGAACAGGTCGACCACCCGTTTCGCGCCGGAAATCGTCTCTGATACAGCCGAAACCAGTGCATCCTGGCCCTCTTGCGTGGCCTGCAGGAAGGCCCCGGGCGGCGGCGCGACACGGGCCGCGCCCAGCGCCTGTTCGGGCGGCACCGCCTGGGCGATCACCTCGTCCTCCCAGCTGAGGCGGGCAAAGCCGTGGCGATCGGCCAGCGCGCCCAGCGCCACGCGCAGATCCAGATCCAGCGTCTTGCCGCCCCGCACCGCGACATCGGCGCCGGTCAGGCTGCGGGTCACATTCAGTGCCAGCGCGCCCTTGCGCGATCCCGCCTGCGCGGTCAGCTCCTCCAGCGCGGGCAGCAGCGCCATCAGATCGGGATGCAGCAGCCGGCAATCGGGGATCGGCACCACCGTGTCCGAGGCCCTGCCGTGAAAGCCCAGAATCACCCCCTTCTTGGTGCGCTTGCCCGCCAGCACCGCCCGACGCCGGCTTTGCGCGGGCGAAGTGACGATCGGCCGCAGATCTGCCTCGATCCCGTGGGCGGCCAGCGCGGTGCGGATCACCTCGGTCTTCCAGGCGGCGACGAAACCGTCCTCGGCATGTTGCAGCGCGCAGCCGCCGCAGGCGCGGGCATGGGGGCAGGGCGGGCGCACCCGCGCGGCCACGGGCGTCACGATCCGGGGCGCGGCCAGCACATCGCCCGAAAGCTGCCCCTCGACCTCTTCGCCGGGCAGCGCGCCGGGCACATAGATCGGCCCCTCGGCGATGCCGTCGCCCTGATGGCCCAGCCGCGCAATCGTCACCCGCATCTTCGTATCCCCGTCCGGCGGCCTCATTCGGCGGCCTCGTCCTCGACGCCCAGAAAGCCGCCCGACTGGCGGCCCCAGTAGCGCGCGTAAAGCCCGCCCTGGGCCAGCAGCGCCTCATGCGTGCCTTCCTCGACGATGCGGCCCGCGTCAAGCACGATGATCCGGTCCATCTCGGCGATGGTGGACAGGCGGTGGGCGATGGCCAGCACCGTCTTGCCCTGCATCACCCGGGCCAGCGCGTCCTGGATCTGCGCCTCGACCTCGCTGTCGAGCGCGCTGGTGGCTTCGTCCAGCACCAGAATCGGCGCGTCCTTCAGGAAGGCGCGGGCCAGGGCGATGCGCTGGCGCTGCCCACCCGACAGCTTCACCCCGCGCTCGCCCAGAAAGGCCTCATAGCCCTGATTGCCCATGTGGTCCTGCAGGCCGAGGATGAATTCATGCGCTTCGGCCTGGCGGGCGGCGGCGATCATCTCATCCTCGGTCGCGTCGGGGCGGCCATACAGGATGTTGTCGCGGGCCGAGCGATTGAACATCGCGGTTTCCTGCGTGACCATCGCGACCTGCCGGCGCAGGCTTTCCTGCGTGACCTCGCGCACGTCGTTGCCGTCGATCAGAACCCGGCCTTTTTCGGCGTCATAGAGCCGCAAAAGCACCGCAACCAGCGTCGATTTCCCAGCCCCCGAGGCGCCGACGATGCCCAGCTTTTCACCGGGGTGGATGCTCAGGTTGATGCCGCTCAGGCCGCCCACCGCGCGCCCGTAGGCGAAGGTCAGGTTCTCGAACCGGATCTCGCCCTTCACGCGGCCCAGATCGCGGGCGCCGGGGGCGTCGGTCAGGCCGTGCGGCGGGGTCAGGGTGTGCATGCCGTCCTCGATCTCGCCGACCGATCCGTAGAGGTTCATCAGCGCCATGCTGACCCAGCCGGTCATCTGCGAGATCCGCATTGCGATTGCCCCGGCGGCGGCGATGTCGCCCGCCGTCGCGTCGCCGCGCGACCACAGCCAGACCGTGCCGCCCACCAGAATGATCGGCAACAGCCCCGCCAGCGTCATCAGCGAAATCCGGAACGCCACCGAGACCACGCCGAAATCCAGCGCCCGGTCGCGAAATCCCGCCATGGCGCCCAGCGCCTCTTGATCCTCGTGCTCGGAATTGGCGAACAGCTTCACCGTCTTGATGTTGGTGATCGTGTCGACGACCTGCCCCGTCACCATCGCCCGGGCCGAGGCCCGCGCCTTGGATCGCACCCGGATGCGCGGAATGAACCAGCGGATCAGCCACAGATAGGCCACCAGCCACAGCGCCAGCGTGACCGAGACCCAGCCGTTGATCGCCAGCAGAAACACCGCCGAGCCGACCAGCGAGGCCAGCGCGAAGGCCACGGTGTTGATCAATTCGGTCGCGACATCGGTGGTGGCGCGGGCCACCTGCATCTGTTTTTGCGCGATGCGGCCGGCGAAATCGTTGTCAAAGAAGGTCACCGAATGGCCCATGGTCCAGCGGTGCAGCCGCGACAGCACCAGCGGCATCACATTCGGCCCGATGGCGATGGCATTGGTGGCGCTGGACAGGCCAAAGATCAGCGGCATGCCCACCAGATAGAAGCCGGCAAACAGCAGATAGAGCGGCCAGTTCTGCACCAGCACCGCCCCGGGCCCCGCCGCCAGCAGCGTGACGGACGAGGAATCGACGATCCGCCCCAGCAGGACCGCCGCGAAAACCTGCATCAGCCCCGCCGCGCTCGAAGCGAAAGTGGCCCAGATCAGCACCGGCCAGGCTCCGCTAAGGCTCCAGCGGAAGAAGGCCAGCAGGGTGCGGGGCGGCGGGCCCTCGGCCGGGCGGAAGGCGTCGATGAGATGGCCAAGCCTCATGGGCGGGGCCGGGGGGCGGAACGTGTCTGCATGGGTTGGGGATATAGCCTTGTGCGTGGGCAAGTAAACGCCGCTCACTCTGCGGCGAGCAGGCTCTCGCGGTCCAGGCGGAAGCCCGAGGCGATCCAGCGGCCCTCTAACGCCTTCAGCCGGGCGCCCAGCGCGAGGCCTTCCAGTCCCGGCAGATCGGCGGCGCGCAGCGGGAAGGTGGCCACGGCCCCGGTGGCGATTTCGGCCTGCCAGCCCTCGGGCGGAGGGGTCTCGAACAGGGCGGCGCGGCACAGGATGATGTCGCGCGCCAGATCGGCGCCATGGCGATAGGCCAGTTCCAAGGCGGGTCGGGTGGTGCCCAATTCGTCTCTGACACAGGCCAGATCGCGGCTATCGCGGCGCGACAGGCGCAGGCGCTCGGCCACGTCCTCGCCGCCCAGCACGGCGAGGCGGCGCCGCCAATGGGGCGGTTGATCGGCCTCCAGATGGATCAGCGGGGGCAGGGCACGGGGGTCGGCGCCGGGCAGGATGGCGTTCAGCACGCCGATCACCGTCATCGGCCCGATCGCGGGCGCCGGGTCGGGGGCGGAAAGCAGCTTGCGCATCTCGGTGCCGATGCGTTCGCGCGACAGCCCCGCCAGACCGTCCAGATTCTCGGCGCAGGCGGCGATGCCTTCGGGATCCAGCCCCTCCTGCGGGTCGCCATACCAGGCGTGGAAGCGAAAGAAGCGCAGGATGCGCAGGTAATCCTCGCGGATGCGGCTTGCCGGATCGCCGACGAAACGCAGGCGCCGGGCCCGCAGGTCGGGCAGGCCGCCCAGCGGGTCCAGAACCTCGCCCTCGGGCGTGGCGTAGAGCGCGTTCATGGTGAAATCGCGCCGCGCGGCGTCTTCGGCCGGGTCGGCGGTGAAGGCCACGGTGGCGTGGCGGCCGAAGGTTTCCACATCACGGCGGAAGGTGGTCACCTCATGCGCGATGCCGCCAGACACGACGGTGATCGTGCCATGGTCGATACCCGTGGGCACCGCCTTCAAACCGGCATTTTCGGCAAGAATAGTGACTGTTTCGGGGGTCGCATCGGTGGCGATGTCGATATCGGCGACGGCCACGCCCAACAACGCGTTGCGCACGCAGCCGCCGACGAACAGAGCGCGATGGCCGGCCCCGGTCAGCGCCGCGCAGACCGCACGGGTTTCGGGCCGGGTCAGCCAGGCGCCGGTGATCTTCATGGCCGCATCCTTTCGGCCAACCCGTGCAGGATCCGCGCGGTTGCCCCCCAGATGTAATAGGGCCCGTAGGGCACGGTGTAATAGCGCCGCGTCACCCCGCGCCAGCGGCGTTGCTCGACGATGAAATTGGCCGGGTTCAGGACATGGGCCAGCGGTACTTCGAACACCTCGGCCACTTCGCCCGGCTCTGGCCGGTAGGGAAATGCGTCCCGAACATGGGCCAGAATCGGGGTCATGGCGAAGGTGGTCACCGTTTCATGCACCGGCAGCCGGCCCAGAAGATCCACATTGCCGGGATCAAGGCCGATCTCTTCCCAGGCCTCGCGCAGGGCGGCAGCCTCGGCGTCGGCATCGCCCGGGTCGACCTTGCCACCGGGAAAGGCGATCTGCCCGGGGTGATGCTTGAGGTGAGAGGCCCGCTTGGTCAGGATCAGCCGCAGCTCTTCGCCCCGCGCCAGCAGCGGCACCAGCACTGCCGCCGGGCGCAGCACCAGATCGGCGGGGGGGCGATAGCCGGGGTTCAGATCGAAATCCGACGACTCCACCATCGTCCGGGCCAACGCCGCACGCAAGACCTTCAGCCGGTCGGGGATCGCGTCAATCTTCGTCACCTTTACGCTCCGCCGCCTCGAATCCCAGTGTGTTCGGGTCGAATTCGTAATGCGCGCCGCAGAATTGGCAATCGGCGGTGACGATGCCATCCTTGGTCGTCATCGTGGCGATGTCCTTGGCGGAATAGATCGACAGGCTCTGGCGCACCTTGTCGGGTGAGCAGGTGCAGCCGAAACCCACCGGCTGGGCATCAAAGACGCGCGGGCCTTCCTCATGGAACAGCCGCACCAGCAGGTCGGTCGGGTGCACCTCAGGGCCGATCAGTTCGGCCACCTCGACGGTGTCGAGCAGCTTGTTGGCGCGGTTCCAGTTGTCGCCGTCCTCGCCATGCACGATATCGGCGGCCTCCAGCAGCCCATCCTCGCCCGAGCCGCCGCCCTGCGCGAAGGGCGAGGCCTCGGGCATATGCTGCAGCATCACCCCGCCGGCGCGCCAGCCCTCGCCCGGGAGGCGACCGAAGCTGAGGGCGAAGCGGGTGGGCAGCTGTTCGGACTGGGCGAAATAGGTCTCGGCGCAGGTCGACAGGCTGCCGCCGGACAGCGGGGTGATGCCCTGATAGGGGGCCATGCCCGCGCCCTGGTCGATGATGATGGCGAAATAGCCGCGGCCGATCTGATCGAAACCCGGCGCGGTACGGTCCAGCGCTTCGGCATCGAAACTGGCCCAGGCGCGGATGCGCGCGGGGGCGTCCTCATCCGTCGGGGCGTAGTAATCGGTCGCGATCAGCCGCGCGGGGCCATCGCCGCGGATCTGCAGGCTGAGACGCCAGCGCAGCTTGATCGTCTGGCCGATCAGCACGGTCAGCAGCGCGGCCTCGGCCACCAATGCCTCGATCGGTTCGGGGTAATTGTGCTGGGCCAGGATCTCGTCCAGCGTACCATTCAGCCGGGCCACCCGGCCCCGGATGTCCGCGCGGTCGAGTTGAAACGGCAGGACGGTATCGTCCCAGGCGATCTGAGAGCCGAGGGTCATGGGGTTTCCTTAGAAGCCGGGGATTGGCATACCGCGCCTATATAGCCGCGGCAACCATGGGGCCAAGAGATGATCAGACGGTTCGGTGACCCAGCGCAGCCCGATCGGCACTATCGGCGGCGTCCGGGGGCCTATGCGGTGCTGATCCGCGACGGCGAGGTGCTGCTGACCCATCAGGCCGAGCCAGAGCCCGAGATGCAGTTGCCCGGCGGCGGCATTGATCCGGGCGAATCACCCGTGCAGGCGCTGCATCGCGAGGTGTTCGAGGAAACCGGCTGGGCGATCGCGGCGCCGCGGCGGCTGGGGGCCTACCGGCGCTTTGCCTATATGCCGGAATACGATCTTTGGGCCGAAAAGATCTGCCTGATCTATCTGGCGCGGCCGGTGCTGCGGCGCGGCCCGCCGTCCGAGGCCGGCCACAGCGCGATCTGGACGCCGCTGGATCAGGCGGCGGATCTTCTGGCCAGCGCCGGCGACAGGCACATGATGGCGCGGATCGCCCGGGATCTGGGCTAAGCTGGCGCCCCCAGCCGCGCACGCAGGGCGGCAAGCGTCGCCTCCGGCGTGCCGCCTGCATCGATCCGGGCCCAGTCGGAGCCGCCCGCGCCGCGCGCAAGCTGGCCCTCCAGCACCTCGGTATCGGCATCGGACCAATCGCCGCGCCGCGCCTTGATCCGGCGGCGCAGCACCTCGGGCGCAGCGCTCAGGAAAAATCCCGTCGCCGGCACATCCAGCCGCTTCGCCAGCGCCATCGCCGCAGCTCGGCGGGCGGGGTCCAGCCAGGTTGCATCCAGGATCACGCTCTGCCCGGCGCCGATCAGCGCCTCGGCCCGGGCCAGAATCCGGTCATAGACGGCTGTGCGCGCGCCGACGCTATAGGCCGCATCCGGCAGGGCCTCGGCGCGGGCCACCTCGGCGCCGATCTTGCGGGTCTCGTCCGAGGACAGCACCACCGCCCCGGGCGCGGGCCCGAGATACGGGGCCAGCGCACGCGCCAGCCGCGACTTGCCGGTGCCCGAATAGCCGCCGATCGCCACCAGCCGGGGCGGCGCGGGGCGAAGGTAGGCGCGCGCCTGCTGCAGATAGGCGCCGATCTCGGGGCCGGACTGGCCTTGCCGCCCGGTCGCCGCATCGGTCTGAAGCAGCACCATCGCCCGGATCGCGGCGCGCACCGACAGAAACAGCGGCAGCGCGGCAAGACCGGAATCTTCCGCGCCGCCCGCCGCGGCCAGATAGGTCGACAAAACCCGCGCCGCCGCCCGTGGCAAGCCGCGATGGGACAGATCCATCAGCAGGAAGGCCAGATCGTAAAGCACGTCGCAGGTGCCCAGATCCTCGCTGAATTCGAGCGCGTCGAAGGGCACCGGACGGCCGTCGATCACCACGATATTGCGCAGATGAAGATCGCCATGCCCGCGCCGGACCTGCCCCTCCTCGGCGCGCCGGTCGAGCAGCGGCGCAACCCGCCCAAGCGTGGTCCGCGCCTCCGAGAGCCACCCGGTGATGTCGGGGGATTCCCGTCCGAAACCTTTGAAGACGTGCGACAATTCCTGCAAGATGTCGCCAATCAGGACGGCGCCGCGCCCCGGGCGACGGGGGGCTGCGGCGTGGTAGCCGTGCACCATGCGCCCGATCGCCTCGGCCAGCGCATCATCCAGCGCGCCGCGTTCGGCGATCGCGTCCAGCTCGTCCTTTGCGGAAAAGCGGTGCATGCGCAGCACCCAATCGAGCGCCTCACCGTCTGCGCCCAGCCGCAGCCCGCCGTCGGGGCCGCGCGTCACGGGCTGCAGGTCGCGATAGATCATCGGGGCGGCGGGGGCGTTCAGTTCCAGCTCGCGCCGCAGCATCTTGTGGCGCCGCGCGGGGGTGGAAAGATCCATGTAATCATAGCGCACCGCGCGCTTGATCTTCAGCGCACTGTCGCCGTGCAGGAAGACCACCGCCCCATGGGTGTCGATCCGCTCGACCGCCGCGCCCCCCGGCACGGCCCCGAAGGCCGCGGGTGTGGCAAGGAAGGCGAAGATCTCGTCCTGTCCGCTCATCGGGGCGTTCCCTGTTCGGTACCGGCTACCCGTTCAACATAGCCCGCCGCCGTCGCCGCCGCCTTGAGCGCGATCAAGCCGGTACGACGCCCGTCGCCGGGGGTTTCACACCCCCGGACCCCCGTGGGATATTTCCACCAGAAAGAAGCTCAGAGGCGCTCTTGGCTTTCATCGTTCCCCAAATACGCCGGGGGTGCAGGGGGCAGCGCCCCCCGCACTTACCAGTTCTCGGGGCCCTTGTCGGTGAATTGCCGGGCCAGAAAGTCGATGAAGGCACGCACCTTGGGCTGGGTGAACCGGCCCGGCGGATAGACCGCGTAGATGCCCTGCATCTCGGTCGGCAGGCCGGGGATGGCCTCTTCGATCTGGCCTGCGCGCAGCGCGTCGGCATAAAGAAAGCTGGGCAGATAGGCGATGCCAAGCCCCGCGATCGCGGCATGCAGCAGCGACTGGCCGTCGTTCACCGTCAGCCAGCCGGCGGTGCGGACCTGGCGCTTTTCGCCCGAGGGCGCGGTGATCTTCCAGACATTGCCGTTCGCCTGATTGGAATAATGCAGCAGCTTGTGCTCGTTCAGATCGTCGATCTTCTGCGGCCGCCCATGGCGTTGGAAATAGCCCGGTGCGGCGATCATCTTCTTCGTCGTCTCGGTCAACTTGCGCGCCATCAGCGTGCTGTCCTCGAGATCGCCGATGCGGATCGCCATGTCGAAGCCTTCCGAGATCAGCTCGACATAACGGTTGTTGAGCACCATGTTCACGGTGATGTCGGGATATTCCTGCAAGAAACTTCCCAACACCGGCGACAGCAGATTCACCCCGAAATCGGTCGCGACCGAAATCCTCAGCAGCCCCGAGGGCGCCGATTGCATCGACGTCACCAGCGCGTCGGCCTCGCCCGCGTCATTGAGCACGCGGCGGGCGCGGTCGTAATAGGCAAGCCCGATCTCGGTGGGCGAAACCCGTCGTGTCGTCCGGTTCAGAAGACGCGCTCCTAGACGGGCCTCCAACGCCGAGACGTGTTTGGAGACGGCGGATTTCGAAATCCCCATCTTCTTGGCGGCATCGGTAAACCCGCCCTGGTCCACCACCATGGCGAACGCTTCCATTTCCGTCAGTCGGTCCATTGTGCACCCATTGGCTACTTTGCACGTCGCAGGACCGTTATTGGCGCCAAATCGGGCAGGATTGGGTCAGAGGGCCGACAATATCGGGGTTTTGTTCGGGATCGTTAATGTCAGGGAAACACCGGGCAAGGGCGTCCGGGGCCGGTTGTTTCCGCCCCGGCATCAATGCCGGGCGTCAAAGCGTTGCGGCCAGCCTCGCACCCTGGTCGATGGCGCGCTTGGCGTCGAGTTCCGCCGCCACATCCGCCCCGCCGATGACATGCGCCGCGATCCCCGCCGCCGCCAGCGCATCGGCCAGCCCGCGCGCCGGCTGCTGCCCGGCGCACAGGACGACCGTGTCGGCCTCGATCAGCTCTTGTTGCCCGTCGCGGGTGATCCAGAGGCCCTGATCGGTGATCCGCTCATAGCTGACGCCGCCCAGCATCCGCACGTTCTTGGCGTTCAGGGTGGCGCGGTGGATCCAGCCGGTCGTCTTGCCCAGACGCTTGCCCGGCTTCTCGGCCTTCCTTTGCAGCAGCGTCACCTGCCGCGCGGGCGGCGCGGGGCGCGGGCCTTCGGGGGCGAGGCCGCCGCGCGCCTCGGCCGGGTCGGTCACGCCCCATTCGCGACGCCAGAGCGCGGCATCCTCGGCCGGGCTGGGACCGTCCTCGACCAGGAACTCGGCCACGTCGAAGCCGATCCCGCCGGCGCCGATGATGGCAACCCGCTTGCCGACCGGGGCCTTGTCGCGCAGCACGTCGATATAGCCCAGCACATGGCCGCCCTCGACCGCGATGCCCGGATCGCGCGGCAGGACGCCGGTTGCGACGATCACCTCGTCAAAGCCTTTCAGCGCCTCGACATCGGCTTCGGTGCCGAGGCGCTGCGTGATCCCGGCCTGATGAACCATGGTTTCGTACCAATGCACGAGCCCGTGGAATTCCTCCTTCCCGGGGATCACCCGGGCCATGTTGAGCTGACCGCCGAGCCGGTCGGCCTTGTCGAACAGCGTGACCTTGTGGCCGCGCCCCGCCGCGACCAGCGCGGCAGACAGGCCGGCAGGCCCCGCGCCGACGACGGCGATGGATTTGGGCGTAGCGGTGGGCGTATAGGTCAGCTCGGTCTCGTTGCAGGCGCGCGGATTGACCAGGCAGGTCGTCAGCTTGCCACTGAACGTATGATCGAGGCAGGCCTGATTGCAGGCGATGCAGGGCGCGATCGTGGCGCCGTGCCCCGAGGCGGCCTTGGCGACGAAATCGGGATCGGCAAGGAAGGGCCGCGCCATCGAGACCATGTCAGCCGCGCCACCGGCGAGCAGGTTCTCGGCCACTTCGGGCGTGTTGATGCGGTTCGAGGTGATCACCGGGATGCCGACATGGCCCATCAGCTTCTTCGTGACCCAAGCGAAACCCGCGCGCGGCACCGAGGTGGCGATCGTCGGGATCCGCGCCTCGTGCCAGCCCACGCCGGTGTTGAAGATCGTGGCGCCTGCGGCCTCGATCCGGGCGGCAAGGGTCAGCACCTCATCGAAGCTTTGGCCGTCGGGGATCAGATCCAGCAGGGAAATCCGGTAGATCAGGATGAAATCGGCGCCTGCGGCTTCGCGCACGCGGCGGACCACCGCGACCGGAAGGCGCTGGCGGTTCTCGACCGAGCCGCCCCAATCGTCGGTGCGCCGGTTCACATGGGTCACCAGGAACTGGTTGAGGAAATAGCCCTCGGACCCCATCACCTCGACCCCGTCATAGCCGGCCTCGCGGGCGCGGGCGGCGGCGGTGGCGATGTCGGCGATCTGCTTTTCGATGCCGGCTTCGTCCAGCGCCTTGGGGGCAAAGGGCGAAATCGGCGATTTCACCGCGCTGGCCGAGACGCATTCCGGCCCATAGGCATAGCGCCCGGCATGCAGGATCTGCATCGCGATCTTGCCGCCCGCGTCATGCACCCGGTCGGTGACGACGCGGTGGTTGGCGATGTCCTGCGGCGTGAACAGCCCCGCGGAGCCGGGGAACACGCCGCCCTCGGGGTTCGGTGCCATGCCGCCGGTGACAATCAGCCCGACGCCGCCGCGGGCCCGCGCGGCGTAGAATTCCGCCACCCGGTTCCAATCGCCGCGTTCCTCCAGCCCGGTGTGCATCGAGCCCATCAGCACCCGGTTCGCAAGCCGGGTGAAGCCGAGATCAAGCGGGGCGAGCAGATGCGGATAAGCGGTCATGGCAGTCCTCCTGGTCGGGCAATCTGGGCGGGATGCGGGCGGATGTCACGCGGAACGCGGCGTCAGCGGTGGTGGTAGGGGGCGGTGGTTGGGCCGGGTGGTTGGGCCGGGGCCGGTGGCGGGGGCAGAGCCGGGGGTTTTCCACCCCCGGACCCCCGGAGGATATTTCTGCCAGAAAGAAAGGGCAGGGGGATTTCGCGGGCGATCTTGTCAGGGCGGGCGCGGGGTGGATACTGGCGCGATGGATTGGCGCGACGAAGGCGTGTTGCTGGCCGTGCGCAAGCATGGCGAGAGCGCCGCGATCATCGAGGTTTTCACCCCCGCCCATGGCCGCCATGCCGGTGTCGTGCGCGGTGGCGGGGGGCGTCGCTTTGCCCCGGTGCTGCAGCCGGGCAATCAGCTGTCGCTGAGCTGGCGGGCGCGGCTGGAGGATCATATCGGCGCTTTCACCGCCGAGCCGCTGCGGGCACGGGCGCCGGAGGTGATGGCGGACCGCGCCGCGCTGGCGGGGTTGTCGGCCACCTGCGCGCTGCTGTCCTTTGCCCTGCCCGAGCGCGAGCCGCATGTCGCGCTTTACGACCGGTCGATCGCGCTGTTCGATGGGCTCGGCGCGCCGGGCTGGCCGCTGGCCTATCTGCGCTGGGAGATGCTGTTGCTGGACGAGATGGGTTTCGGCCTGGATCTGGGCGTCTGCGCGGTGACCGGCAGCCGCGAGGATCTGGCCTATGTCAGCCCCAAGACGGGTCGTGCCGTCGGGCGCGCGGCGGCGGGCGACTGGGCGTCGCGGCTGCTGCCCCTGCCGGCCTGTCTGCTGGGGCAGGGGCCGGCGAGCCCGCGGGAGCTGGCCGAAGGTCTGGCGCTGACCGGCTATTTTCTGGCCAACCGTCTGGCGCCGGAGCTGGGCAAGCAGGCCCTGCCCGAGGCGCGGCAGCGGCTGGTCGATCTGCTGGCGCGTCAGTCCGCCAGCCCCTGATCGACCAGATAGCGGGCGGTGTCGACCAGGCTTTGTTCGGCGGAGAGGAAGGTCATGCCCATCTCGTCGCGGGCGCGGGCGTTCGACACCGCGTCCAGCCGGCCAAGCTGCGGCAGGATCGAGCGAATCGCCGGGTCGAACAGCCCCAGCGCCCGCATCAGCAGGTCGGGCGCGGTGCGGGTCGCGATCTTGCGGTCGGGGAAGGCGCCCTTCAGCGCCGCCGCCATCTGTGCGAACCACAGCGCCCGTTCGGCCGCGATATAGCGCCGGCCGGTGGTGTCCGGGCGCTCAACCGCGCGCAGATGCATCTCGGCCACGTCGCGCACGTCGACCACGGCAAAGCCGATGCGCGGCACCATCGGGTCCTTGCCCGACAGCATCCGCTTCACCACCCCCACGGAGGCGCCGTAATGCCGATCCAGCGGCGGCCCCAGCACGAAGGCCGGGTTGATTGTGGTCAGCGCCAGATGCGGCGCCTGCTCGCGCACGAAATCCCAGGCCGCACGCTCGGCCAGGGTCTTCGAGCGGGTATAGGCGCTGGCGGCCTTGCTGGTCACATCGGTCCAGTCGTCCTCGGTATAGGGGCGGCCCGGGTCGGTGCCGGTGGCGATCGCCGCGACCGAGGAGGTCATCACCACCCGCGCAACCCCCGCCGCCCGTGCCGCCGCCAGCGCCCGGAGAGAGCCGTCGACAGCGGGGCGAATCAGATCCTCGGGATCCTTGGGCTGGCTGATCGGGAAGGGAGAGGCGGTGTGGACCAGAACCTCGGCCCCTTTCAGCGCCTCGGCCCAGCCGTCATCGACGGTCAGGTCGAGGGCGACGAAGCGCAGCCGTTCCAGCGCGGCGGATTCGGTCAGATGCGGGGCGAGGGCCGCGCGCACCTCGTCCGCGCGGGCGGGCGTGCGGATCGAACCGGTCACGCTGTGCCCCGCGTTCAGAAGTTTCAGGGCGACATGCTTGGCGATATAGCCCGAGATGCCGGTCAGCACGATGCGCTTGCCGCTCATCCTTGATCCCTCCGTTCCTTCCCTGCCGCTTAACGTGGTGCGGCTTGTGTTCCGTCGTCGTCCCGAGGGCAAGCCGGATCGTTGCGCTGACCGGATCCTGCCTGAGCCGCGCCTGTCTCCGCGCTTTCGGAGGCGCAAAAAGATGAAACTCGGCGCGCAAACGCGTGCCGGTCCCACCGTGCAAGTCCTACCGTGCCGGTTGCAGACTTCGGGCTGGACCCCTCCCCGGGTTTCCCTGCGCGTCAGTCAATCACGCCTGTGCCATAGGGGGAAGGGAAATGCACCCGATGCGTGCAGCCCCTTGCGCCACACGGGCTTGTGTCACCCATCGGCGGAAATCCGTCAGGCGACCACGGCGGCCGGATTGCCCCGGCCCCCTCCTCATGCGACAAGAAACCAGACGAAAGCTGGAGGCGCATTTGCGGGCATCGACGGGCAGAGCGGGGCGGCGGATCACCCTGGTGCTGTCCCTGTCGCTGAGCCTGGGCATGGCGCTGGGCCCGGCTGCGGGTGCGGCCGGCCGTGCTGGTCAGTCCGAAAAGGTTGTCTTCCATGTGCCGGGCGCCTCGAAAAGCCTGACCCTGGCGCTGAAAAACGCGTCGGTGCTGCTGTCGACCCAGTCCGACGGCCATACCGACGCCCCGGATCTGTTCGCCGCCGCGCGCGCCGATTATGCAAAGCTGATCGGGGCGCTTTATGCGCAGGGCTATTATTCCGGAATCATCCATATCCTGATCGACGGTCGAGAGGCCGCCCAGATCGCGCCGCTTGATGCGCCGACGAAGATCGCGCGGGTGGTGGTGACCATCGATCCGGGGCCGCGCTTCACCTTCGGCGCGCTGAAGCTGGCACCGCTGGCGCCGCAGGCCCGGCTGCCCAAGGAATTCGCCCCCGGCCAGCCGGCGCTGAGCACTGCGGTGCAGGCGGCGGTGGGCGATGCGGTCGGCGCCTGGCGCGACGCGGGCCATGCCATGGCGCAGGTCGGGCGCCAGCAGATCGTGGCCGACCACCCCGCGCGCAAGCTGGACGCGGCTGTGACCCTGGTGCCGGGGCCGAAGGTGACCTTCGGGGACCTGCTTTTGACCGGCAAGACCACGGTCAACCCGGCCCGCATCCGCCAGATCGCGGGCTTTCCCACCGGCAAGGCCTTTGACCCCAAGGAAGAGAAGAAGGCCGCCGATCGCCTGCGCCGCGCCGGGGCGTTTTCCTCGGTCGCCTTTTCCGAGGCCAAGACGCTTAGCCCCGGCGACCGGCTGGACGTGACCGGGGCGCTGGTCCAGGCCAAGCGCCACCGCATCGGCTTTGGCGCCGAACTGGCCAGCCAGGAAGGGCTGACGCTGTCGGGCTTCTGGCTGAACCGGAATTTCCTGAACGACGCCCAGCAATTGCGCCTCGACGCCAAGGTCAGCGGCCTGCGGGGCCAGAACGGGGCCCCCGATTACAGCCTGAACCTGCGCTTCGACCGTCCCGCTGTGGTGAACCCCGACAGCGCGCTTTATGCCCAGCTCACCACCCGACAGCTGAATCAGGTCGACTATACCGAAACCCTGGGTTCTGCAGAGGTCGGGCTGACCCGGATTCTGCGCGAACATCTGACCGCCAGCGCCGGCATCGGCTATGAGGTCAGCCGCGTCACCGACACGCTGGGCGAACATTGGTTCCACGACCTCAGCTTTCCGCTGGGGATGGTCTACGATAGCCGCGACCACACGCTGAACCCGCAAAAGGGCGTCTATATCGATGCTCTGGTCAAACCCTACAAGGGCTTTGGCGGCACCGGCGATGGCGCCCAGATCAAGCTGGACGCGCGCGCCTACAAGGAGCTGGGCAAGCGGGTGACGCTGGCCGCGCGGTTGCAATTCGGATCGGTGCTGGGCTCGTCCGTGGCCGATACGCCGCGCGACTACCTGTTCTATTCGGGCGGCGGCGGCACGGTGCGGGGCCAGCCCTATCAATCGCTGGGGGTCTATGTCCTGAGCCCGACCCAACGCACCGGCGGGCGCAGCTTCATCGGGCTGTCGGGCGAGATCCGCACCCGGATCAACGCCAGTTTCGGTGTCGTGGCCTTCTATGACGCGGGCTATGTCGGGGCCAACAGCCTGCCCGGCAAGAACGGCGCCTGGCAGGCGGGCGCCGGGCTGGGCCTGCGCTATTTTACCGGCATCGGGCCGATCCGGCTGGATGTGGGCCTGCCGGTATCCGGCAGCACCGGCAACGGGCCGCAGATCTATGTCGGCATCGGGCAGGCTTTCTGATGCGGCGGATCGTGACCCTTCTGGCGATCGTGGCGCTGCCGGCGCTGGCCTTCGGCGCGGCGAAGGATGATGGCCAAGGCTATCTGACGCAGCTGCTTGAGAACAACCTCTCGGGTGCCGGGCGGGTGGTGCATATCACCGGCTTTCAGGGCGCGCTGTCCTCGAAGGCCAGCCTCAAGACCCTGACGATCGCCGATTCCAAGGGCGTCTGGATCACCCTGAAGGGCGTGACGCTGGACTGGTCGCGGCTGGCGCTGCTGCAAGGCAAGGTCGAGATCAACCAGCTGACGGCGGATGAGATCGACATGCCGCGCCCGGCGATCACCGTGCCCAGCAAGACCGCGCCGCCGGCCGCGGCGCCCGGCTTCACCCTGCCGAAGCTGCCGGTTTCGGTGTCGATCGGCAAGATCGAGGCGAAGAAGGTGGTGCTGGGCGCGCCGGTGCTGGGTCAGGCGGCAGTGGTGAAGATCGAGGGCAGCGCGCAGCTGGCGGGCGGTAGCGGCAAGACCAAGATCGACCTGCAGCGCATCGACGGGACGCAGGGGCAGATCCTGCTGGATGCAAGCTATTCGGCCAGCTCGACCGATCTGGCGGTGACGCTGAAGGTGAAGGAAGCGGTGGGCGGCATCCTGACCACCGCGCTGGGCCTGCCGAACGCGCCGGCGCTGGCGCTAAGCGTCGACGGCAAGGGGCCGATCGACGATTTCGACGCCAAGATAAGCCTCGCCACCGACAACCAGCCGCGGCTTTCGGGGAATGTCGTGCTGAAGGGCCAAACCGGCGCGGACGGCAAGCTTACCAACCATTTCACCGCCGATTTGGGCGGCGACCTCGCCCCGCTTTTCGCCCCGCAGTATCAAGGCTTCTTCGGCCCCGACATCAAGCTGCAGGTCACCGGCGCGCGGCTGCCCTCGGGGCAGCTGCAATTGTCGCAGCTGGATCTGAAGGCGCGTCAGATCGCGCTGCGTGGCCAGATCGATATCGGCACCGATGGGCTGCCCAGCCGCATCGATCTGACCGGCAAGCTGGCGTCGAGCGACGGCAGCCCGGTGCTGCTGCCGCTGCCGGGCGACGCGACCCGGGTGGATCACGCGGATCTGAGCCTGCAATACAATGCCGCCACTGGCGACGGCTGGAAGGGCGCGGCGCAGATCGCCGGGCTGTCCCGGCCCGGCATGACGCTGGCCGACGTCACCCTGACCGGCCAGGGCCGCATCGCCAAGCTGGCCGCCACCGACAAGACCCGCGGCGTCGAGGGCCGGCTGACGCTGAAGAGCGGCGGCGTGGCACCCACGAACCCGGCGCTGGCCAAGGCGCTGGGCCCGGCGCTGAGCCTGACGACGCAGTTCCGCTACACCTCCGGCGCACCGCTGGAGCTGCCGCAATTCAGCCTGACCGGCGCCGATTACGGCCTGTCGGGCAAGGCCGAGATTTCGGGTCTGGACAAGGCGATGCAGATCAGCGGCCAGGTCAGCGCCACCGCCAGCGACATCGCGCGGTTCTCGGGCCTCGCGGGGCGCAAGCTGGGCGGCTCGGCCAAGGCGCAGGTCAACGGCACGGTCGCGCTTCTGGCGGGCACCTTCACCCTGGGCGGTGCGATTGATGACACCAACCTGACGGTGGGGATGCCGCAACTCGACAATCTGATGAAGGGCGACAGCCACATCAGCTTCTCTGCCAGCCGCGACACCGGCGGGTTGACGCTGCAAAGCCTGCAAATCAACGCCCGCAGCCTGAACGCCAGCGCCGAGGGCTCGCTGCACAAGGGGGCGGCGGATGTGCGCGCCAACCTGTCGTTCAGCGACATCGCGCAACTTGGGCCGGGCTACGGCGGGTCGCTCGATGCCCGGCTGGCGCTGACCCAGCAGGGCGGGACCAAGTCGCTTTCCCTGCGCGGCACCGGCAAGAACCTGCGGCTGGGTCAGGCGATGGTTGACCGGCTGCTGCGCGGACAGACCGATTTCAACCTTGCCGCCCATCAGACCGGCGCCGCGATCGGGATCGACAAGATCGACCTGAACAATCCGCAGCTGTCACTTACGGCCGCGCCGCAGGCGAACGGCTCGGACATTCTGGCGGTGCGGGCGCGGCTGGCGGATCTGGCGCAGCTGGCCTCGGGCTTTCCCGGCCCGGTCAGCGCCGAGGGCACCGTCACCCAGATTGCCAAGGGCTATGCCGTGGATCTGGGCATGCGCGGCCCCGGCGGCATCGACGCGCGGCTGAAGGGCAGCCTGGCGGACAATCTGTCCTCGGCCGATCTGCACGCCGACGGCAGCGCCCGGGCCGAGCTGATCAACCCGCTGATCGCGCCGCGGTCGGTCACCGGGCCGGTGCGGTTCAATCTGGCGCTGAAGGGGCCGCTGAAGCTGGGATCGCTGTCCGGCCACATCGATTTCGCCAAGGGACGGATCGCGGCGCCGGTCCTGGGGCTTTCGGCCACCAATGCCGGGCTGAACGCCAGCTTCGCGGGCGGTCAGGCGAAGATCGACGGGCAGATGGATGTGGGTGGCGGCACGATCAAGCTGTCGGGGCCCGTGTCACTGCTGCCGCCCTATGACAGCGACATCGCGGTGTCGCTGAACCGTGTCGGGCTGAAGGACCCCGAGCTTTATGCCACCCAGGCCACCGGCGCGCTGAAGGTGAATGGCCCGCTGGCGGGCGGCGCTGCGATCACGGGCCGGATCACCCTGTCGAAAACCGAGATCCGGGTGCCCTCGACCGGGCTGGGCGGGTCCGACACGATCCCGCAGGGGTTGGTGCAGAAGGGGGCCTCGGCGCCGGTGCTGGCGACGCTGAAACGCGCCGGGCTGGGTGCGAATCCCGGTGCCGCCGCCGCCGCCGCGGCCCGGGCGCCATTGCGGCGGCCGTTCCGCCTGAACCTGACGATCCTGGCGCCGGAACAGGTTTTCGTGCGCGGCCGCGGGCTGGATGCGGAACTGGGGGGGCAGATCGCGCTGACCGGGACCTCTTCCGACATCATCCCGATCGGCAGCTTCGATCTGCGGCGCGGACGGCTGGACATCCTTGGCAAGCGGCTGGACCTGACCCAGGGCAGCCTGCGCCTGCAGGGCCGTTTCGTCCCCTATGTGCATATGGTCGCGTCCACCACCAGCAACGGGGTGACGTCGATGGTCAATGTCGACGGCGTGGCGACCGATCCGAAGATCACCTTCTCGTCCTCGCCGTCGCTACCGCAGGAAGAGGTGCTGTCGCAGCTGCTGTTCGGCCAGGGGCTGTCGAAGATTTCGCCCTTCCAGGCGGCGCAGCTTGCCTCGGCGGTGGCGACGCTGGCGGGCAAGGGCGGCGAGGGCATCGTGTCGAAGCTGCGGCGCAGTTTCGGGCTGGACGATCTGGATATCCAGACCGACGCGCAGGGGCAGACCTCGGTCAAGCTGGGCAAGTATATCTCGAAGCGGCTGTATTCGGATGTGACGGTGGGCCAGGACGGCACCTCGCAGGTCGATCTGAACCTTGATGTCACCAAATCGGTGACGCTGAAGGGATCGGCCGCGTCCACCGGCAACACGGGCATCGGCGTTTACTATCAGCGCGATTACTGACCGCGCGGCACCCGGGTCAGCGCCAGCGCGACGTTCAGCGCGGCGCCCAGCAAGATCACATAGGCCGAGAGGTAGAACCACATCAGCAGCGCGACCACGGCGCCGATGGATCCGTAGATCCGATTGTAGCTGTGGAAATGCGAGATGTAGTAGGAAAACCCGACCGAGGCCGCAATCCACAGCGTGACCGCCAGCAAAAGGCCGGGCCAGACCCGCTCCTTGCGCTCGGCGAGGTTGGGGCCGAACCGGTAGAGCAGGCCGATGCCCAGCAGCACCGCCGCCAGGGCGGTCGTCCACTGCGCCACCGGCAGCACCAGCTTGGCGAAGCCCCCCAGCGGGATCACCGCCAGGATGATCGGCAGCACGATCACCGCCGCCAGCGCGATCAGCCCCATGGCGATCAGGATCAGCGTCAACAACATCGCCGCCGCGATATGGCGCAGCCCGCCGCGGTCGCGCGTGCGGTGGATGGTGTTCAACCCCTGCAGCAGCGCCGCCACCCCTGAGCGCGCCGACCACAGTGCCACCAGCGTCGACAGGATCGAGGTCCAGCCCAGGGTGGAATTGTTCGCCTCGATCAGCGCCTGCACCTGACCATAGAACAGCTGAAAGGCCTGATCGGGCAGGAATTCCGCCATCAGCGCGGCCTGCTGTTCGATCACCGACGGGTCCGAGACATAGCCCCATAACGCGATCACCGCGGCCACCGCGGGAAAGATCGCCAGCATCGCGAAGAAGGCGACCCCGGCGGCGATCAGGCCCAGCTTCGCTTCGGTCGCAAGATGCGAGAGGACGGAAATCAGATTACGCATCGCCCGTGCCGGACCACCTGCCCCGCATCACCGGTGCACGACCCGGCGCCGGGCATAGAAAAAGCCCGCCGAAGCGGGCTCTTTCGAAACTTTCAAACCGTCACCCTCAGGTGCCGGAGGTCGAGTTGCTGCTCGACGCGACGGCAGCGACGACCACAACAGCGATCACGGTCGCGGCAACGGCGCCGCTGGCCCCCAGAGCCCCGAGAGAGGTGGGAACGCCCTGAGCGGACGCGGTGGTCGCGATCCCGCCGGACAGGCCAGTTGCGAGAGCGGCGGCAAGTACGATCTTCTTCATTTCGTTCATCCTCGGAAAAAAACACGGAAACCATGGGAAAACTAACATCGACCCGGGATCGAATAAAGAAAAATCTAGGGACTTGGTTGCTGCGTTGCAGATATATTCAATTTCTGTTCAGAAAACCACCACAGGCTGTCTTGCCACACCGAAGGGTTGGGCCACGATTCCAGGCGTGGCATGAGGCGTTCTTGCAGGCAGAGACGGCGCGGCCTTACCATGCTGTCGTCAACAGGGGCGGCAGCGCGTGAACATCCTATTTGTCCATCAGAATTATCCCGGCCAATACCGCCAGCTTGTCGAATGGCTGATCGCGCAGCAACAGCACCGGATCATCTTTCTGACCCAGCGCCAGGGCCTGCCCGAGGTGCCGGGAGTGGAAATCCGCACCTATGCCAGCCATCGCCGTCCCGCCGCCGATGCCTATGGCCTGTCGCGCCATTTCGAGGAATGCATGGGCAATGGCTATGGCGCCGCCCTTGCCGCGCAGGCGCTCAGGGCCGAGGGTTTCACCCCCGTTATCATCCTTGGCCATATCGGCTGGGGCGAGGTGACTTTTCTGAAACAGGTCTGGCCCGGGGTGCCGGTGCTGGGCTATTTTGAATATTTCTTTCTGGCCAAGGGCGGATCCGTCGGCTTCGACCCGGAATTTCCCGCCGCGCCCGAAGCGCCCTATCTGATGCAGGCGCGCAATGGGGCGAATCACCTGGCCGCCGCCGCCGTCGATCTGGGCCAATGCCCGACCGCATGGCAGCTGGGCACCTTCCCGCCCGAGATGCAGGCCAAATGCTACACTTGCCACGACGGCATCCGCACCGACCGCCTGCGGCCCGACCCCGCCGCCAGCCTCAAGCTTGGCCGTCTGGAAAGCGCCCTGACCCGCGACGATGAGGTCTTCACCTACATGGCCCGCAATATGGAGCCGACCCGGGGTTTCCACATCTTCATGCGCGCCCTGCCGCAGATCCTGGCCGCCCGCCCCAAGGCCCGCGCCCTGATCATCGGCGGCAATGAAGTGTCCTATGGCAAGGGCAGCGGCGAAAAGGGCGGCTACCGCGCCGAGATGGAGCGCGAGCTGGGCGACCGCGTGGATTGGCAGCGGGTGCATTTCCTTGGCCGCGTGCCCTATGAGGCCTATCAGCAGGTGATCCAGCTTGGCCGGTGCCACATCTATCTGACGGTGCCTTTCGTGCTGTCGTGGTCGCTGCTTGAGGCGATGTCGATGGGCGCGACGATCGTCGCCTCGGACACCGCCCCGGTGCGCGAGGTGATCGCGCATGAAAGGAACGGCCTGCTGGTCGATTTCTTCGATCCCGGCGCGCTGGCCGCGCAGGTGACGCAGGTGCTGGCGCGCCCCGATGATTTCGCGGGCCTCGGTCGGCAAGCGCGCGACGACGCGGTGGCGCGTTACGATTTCCTGACCGTCACGCTGCCCGAGCATCTGGCCCGGATCAACGCGCTGCTGCCCCCCGGGAAGCGGATCGACTATCGGATCTGAGAAGGCTCTATTTGCCGTAATAGTCCCTGAACCATTCCACGAAACGGGCGATCCCGTCGTGGAAATCGGTCTGCGGGCGATAGCCGGTGAGGTTTTGCAAAAGCGTCGCATCGGCCCAGGTGGCCGGCACGTCGCCCTTCTGCATCTCCATGTAATTGCGCTTGGCTTTCTTGCCGAGGCATTCCTCGATCGCCTCGACGAAATCCAGAAGCCTCACCTTGTCGGAATTGCCGATATTCACCACCCGGAACGGCGCGGCGGCGGAAAGGCTGTCCCAGTCCGGGATGTCGTCGCGGCTGGCGGGGCGCACCGGCACGGCGTCGATCAGCAGGCGGATGCCGCGCACCAGATCGTCGACATAGGTGAAATCGCGGTACATGTCGCCGTGGTTGTAGATGTCGATCGGCCGGTCATCGAGGATCGCGTCGACGAATTTGTAAAGCGCCAGATCGGGGCGGCCGAAGGGGCCGTAGACGGTGAAGAAACGGAACATCGTGGTCGGCAGGTTCCACAGATGGGCATAGGAATGGCCCATCGCCTCGTTCGCCTTCTTGGTCGCGGCATAGATCGTCAGCGGGGTGTCGGCCTTGTCGCGCTCGGTAAACGGCATGTCCTCATTCGCGCCGTAGACCGAGGAGGTCGAGGCCATCAGCAGATGCGCCACCTGCAGCCGCCGGGCGGCCTCCATCACGTTGAAGGTGCCGACGATGTTCGAATCGATATAGGCGCGGGGGTTTTCTAGGCTGTAGCGCACCCCCGCCTGCCCCGCGAGATGGACGATGACGTCAGGCGCGAAATCGTCGGCCATCCGGTCGAACAGCGCGGCATCCTCCAGCATGCCTTCGGTCGCCGAGAAATTCGGGTTCTGCAGCAAGATCGCATGGCGGCGCCGCTTCAGCGTGACGTCGTAGTAATCGGTCATCCCGTCGAAGCCGTGCACCTGAAAGCCCTCGGCCAGCAGCAGCCTGGCCAGGTGGAAGCCGATGAACCCGGCGGTGCCGGTGATGAGGATGCGTTGCATGGTGATGTCCCCGGTCGATCGCGGCGCGCGCTCAAGGCCCGCCCGGCGAGGCAACGCGAGGACGGCGTGGAGGTCAAGGCATTAAGGCCCGCCCGGGAAAGGCAGGCCCAAGCGCCCGACGGACGACATGCCCCGAAGGGGGCAATCTGATGCTCTGATTTTCGGGGGAAATCCCTTGCGGGACGACTTGGTGCCCAGGAGAGGACTCGAACCTCCACACCTTGCGGTACAGGTACCTGAAACCTGCGCGTCTACCAATTCCGCCACCTGGGCAGGTGTCGTGAAGCGCGATGTATCGGGGGGCGCAGACGGTGTCAACGGGGTCTTTCGCAAAAACCGGGCGATACAGTTGCGCCTTGTTCCCGCGGCCTCACAAAGTTATTCAGAGGCCAGCGATGGCGCGCCCAGACGCGGCGCCCAAGGTTCGGAGTGCGCGACATGTCGAAGCTGGTCACGATCTATGGCGGTTCTGGGTTTGTCGGACGCTATATCGCGCGCAGGCTGGCCAAGGACGGCTGGCGGATCCGCGTCGCCGCGCGCCGCCCGAACGAGGCGCTTTTCGTCAAGACCTACGGCGACGTCGGTCAGGTCGAGCCGGTCTTTTGCAACATCCGCGATGACGATTCGGTGCGTGCCGCCATGCGCGGCGCCGATGCCGTGGTGAACTGTGTCGGTGTTCTGGTGCGCGAGGGCCGCAACACCTTTCAGTCGGTTCAGGCCGAGGGCGCGGGCCGCATCGCGCGCATCGCCACCGAGCAAGGCGTGGGCGCGATGGTCCATCTGTCGGCAATCGGCGCCGACCCCGAGGGCGGCAGCGAATATGCCCGCACCAAGGCCGCCGGCGAACGCGCCGTGACCGAGGCCTATCCCGGCGCGGTGATCTTGCGTCCGTCGGTGATCTTCGGGCCCGAGGACGGGTTCTTCAACCGCTTCGCGTCGCTGTCGCGCTTCTCGATCATGCTGGCGATCGTCGGCGGCGAGACGCGCTTTCAGCCGGTCTATGTCGACGACGTCGCGCAAGCCGCAGTCGTGGGGGTCGAGGGCCGGGCCAAGCCGGGCGTCTATGAGCTGGGCGGGCCGGAGGTGCGGACCCTGCGCGAAACCTGCGTCTGGATACTGAAGGAAATCCGCCGCCGCCGGCTGATCGTCAACCTGCCGTTCTGGCTGGGCGGTCTGATCGGCGGGGCGTTCGACCTGTTGCAGACGCTTAGCGGCGGCATCCTGACCAACCGCATCCTGACCCGCGATCAGGTGCGCAGCCTGCGTCATGACAATGTGGTGTCCGATGAAGCACGCACCTTGCGCGATCTGGGTCTTGCCCCTACCCCGTTCGAGGCCGTTGTGGGCGATTATCTCTGGCGTTACCGCCCGGCCGGGCAGTTCGAAGAGATCACCGAATCCGCCCGCAAACTGAACAAGGCCTAAGCCGGGGCGCCGTGTCCCGGCATCCTTTTGGACGGGGGCGCATCGCTTGACCTACATGAACGACGTATGGCTGGGCGTGATCGAGGGGATCACGGAATTCTTGCCGATTTCGAGCACCGGGCACCTATTGGTGGCCGAACATTGGCTGGGTGCACGCTCGGACACCTATAACATCGTGATCCAGGCCGGCGCGATCCTGGCGGTCACGCTGATCTACTGGCGCCGGCTGGTCGAGTTGCTGACCAATTGGTCCGACCCCGACAATCGCGATTACCTGTTCAAGCTGCTGATCGCCTTCGGCATCACCGCGGTGCTGGGGCTGATCGTGAAGAAGCTGGGGTTTGAACTGCCCACCACGATCACCCCGATCGCCTGGGCGCTGCTGATCGGCGGCTTCTGGATCATCGCGGCGGAACATTTCGCCGCAAAACTGCCGGATTCGACCCAGATCACCCTGCGCGTCGCGATCGCCGTGGGGCTGGCGCAGATCGTCGCCGGGGTGCTTCCGGGCACCTCGCGCTCGGGCGCCACGATCTTCGTCGCGATGCTGCTGGGCACGTCGAACCGGGCCGCCGCGACCGAATTTGCCTTCCTCGTCGGCATCCCGACCATGTATGCCGCCTCGGGCTATGAATTGCTCAAGCAGTTCACCCATGGCGCGCATCATCAGGTCGAGAACTGGACATCGCTGGGCATCGCCTTTGTGGTCTCGACCATCACCGCCTTCATCGCGGTGAAATGGCTGCTGGGTTATATCCAGACCCACCGCTTCACCGTCTTCGCCGTCTACCGCATCCTGTTCGGTGGCGCGCTGCTGGCACTGCTGGCAACCGGCGCCATCGGCTGACACCGCGAATCAGCCTTGCGGGGCGTGCTTTCGGGCACCCCCGCAGCTTTGCTCAGGGCATTAGGTAACTTAAGCTGACCTAAATTGTAGTGAATTCCCGCCGAACACATATCGGAAAGCGAAAATAGTATAATTTAGGTCAGTAATACTGCCTTTTATATCATGCGGCCTCGGTTTAGGAATGCGTCACCCGAATTTTCCCTGAGGGAGGCGCCCGCATGGCCAAGAACCCCATGCTCAAGTTCGTGACGGTCGAGAAGGAGATGCCCGAGAAGCGTCCGCCTTCGCTTCGGGCGCAGGATTTCCACGAAATCTACCGTGACTACGCGGCCCAGAAGGCGGCCGAGCAATCCGGGCGTTGCAGCCAATGCGGCGTGCCTTTCTGCCAATCGCATTGCCCGCTGCACAACAACATCCCCGACTGGCTGCGCCTGACCGCCGAAGGCCGCCTGCAAGAGGCCTATGAGATCAGCCAGGCCACCAACACCTTCCCCGAGATCTGCGGCCGGATCTGCCCGCAGGATCGCCTCTGCGAAGGCAATTGCGTGATCGAGCAATCGGGCCACGGCACGGTCACCATCGGCGCGGTCGAGAAATACCTGACCGACATGGCCTGGGAAAACGGCTGGGTCCGCCCGATCAAGCCGCAGGCGGAACGCGGCGAAAGCGTCGCGGTGATCGGCGCCGGCCCCGGGGGCCTGTCGGCGGCGGATGTGCTGCGGCGCGCGGGCGTGCAGGTGACGGTCTATGACCGGCACGACCGGGCGGGCGGCTTGATGACCTACGGCATCCCCGGCTTCAAGCTGGAAAAGGATGTGGTGATGCAGCGCATCGACCAGCTGGAAGCGGCGGGCGTGGCGTTCCAGTTGAACTGCAATGTCGGCGTGGACATCAGCTTTGACGCGATCCGTGGCAAGCATGACGCGGTGCTGATCGCTACAGGTGTCTACAAGTCGCGCGAGCTGAAGGCGCCGGGTGTCGGCGTCGCGGGGGTGGTGAAGGCGCTGGATTATCTGACCGTGTCGAACCGCCTGGGCTTTGGCGACGAGGTCCCCGACTACGACAGTGGAGAGCTGAACGCCGCAGGCAAGCGCGTCGTCGTCATCGGCGGCGGTGATACCGCGATGGACTGCGTGCGTACCGCGATCCGCCAGGGCGCGACCTCAGTCAAATGCCTGTATCGGCGCGACCGGACGAACATGCCGGGCAGCCAGCGTGAAGTCGCCAATGCCGAGGAAGAGGGCGTCGAATTCGTCTGGCTTACGGCGCCGAAGGGCTTCACCGGGTCGCCGGTCGAAGGGGTCTGGGTGCAGAAGATGCGTCTGGGCGCGCCCGATTCCTCGGGCCGTCAGATGCCCGAATTGATCGAGGGCGCCGACTACCTTGAGGCGGCGGAACTGGTGATCATGGCGCTCGGGTTTGAGCCCGAGAACCTGCCCGAGGCCTGGGAGGCCCCGGATCTGGGCGTGACCCGCTGGAACACGGTGAAATCCGATTTCCACACCCATGCCACCAGCCTGCCCGGCGTCTTTGCTGCCGGCGACATCGTGCGCGGCGCCAGCCTTGTCGTCTGGGCAATCCGCGACGGGCGCGAGGCGGCGGATGCGATCCTGGCCTATCTAGCCGAAGCCAACGCGATGGCGGCGGAATGATCCCCCGGGCGCGCCTTGCCCTGCTGTCCGGGGCGCTGGCCCTGTGCGCCGCCGCCCCGGCGGCCGCGAAGATCTTCACCCCGCCGAAGGGGTGCAACGTCTATCTGACGGTGCAGGAACATGGCTGCATCGTCTCGAACCTCTACCGCTGCACCCAGGACAAGCCGGGCGATCAGTGGCGGGCCGATTTCGGCGTGAATGGTGCCTATTTCGTCTCTAAAACTGACGATCAGACCCAATGGATCGAAAGCCTCGATCTGGATTCGGGCAGCCGCGAACACCTGCAGCCCGGCGCGCCCGCTCCGGCCTCTTTCAGCAAGCTTCTGGCCACCGGTCGGGACGATTTCGATTTCTCGACGGTGAACCAGCAGGGCGTGGTCCACCGCTTCACCGGCTACGACAAGCTGACCGGCGAAAGCGTCACCATCGACGGCGTGCCGCTTCAGCGCACCGAATATGCGATGACCGCATCGGGGCCGGACGGCACGGTGCTGTGGAAGGCCACGGGGCACGAATACATCTCGAAGAGCTGGCGCACCTTCTTCGCGGGCACCGGGATCTGGGACGACAAGAGCGGCAAGACCCCCTACGACAATTCGCCCGCGCGGATGATCCAGCCGGGCCAGCCCGGCTTTGCCGCGACGGTGCCGGAATACGATTGCCACGACGTGATGTCGCAACTGCTGCTGCCACGGAAGACGGCGGTGGAATGATGCAAAAGCCCGCCGCCAAAAGCACGATCTGCCACCTGCCCGCCAACCGGGCCCCTTTCGCGAAAAGGAGAGCGCAATGACCAAGTTTGATCAATCCTGGGTGGCCGCTGAAGAAGCCAAGCGCGCCTTCATGGCCGAAAACGGGCTGTACCGCGTGGATGACGAACATGCCTCCTGCGGGGTGGGCCTGGTCGTGTCGCTGTCGGGCAAGCCCAGCCGCAAGGTCGTGCAGCATGGCATCGACGCGCTAAAGGCCGTCTGGCACCGCGGCGCGGTCGACGCCGATGGCAAGACCGGCGACGGCGCGGGCATTCATGTGCAGATCCCGGCGCCGTTCTTCTACGACCAGATCCGCCGCACCGGGCATGAACCCGACACCGGCAAGCTGATCGCCGTCGGCCAGGTCTTTCTGCCGCGCACCGATTTCGGCGCGCAGGAACGCTGCCGCACGATCGTGGAAACCGAAGTGCTGCGCATGGGGCATTATATCTACGGCTGGCGCCATGTGCCGGTGAACACCGAAGTGCTGGGCGAAAAGGCCAACGCGACCCGCCCCGAGATCGAGCAGATCCTGATCCGCAACGAGAAGGACATCGACGACGAGGCGTTTGAGCGCGAACTGTACATCATCCGCCGCCGCATCGAGAAGGCGGCGATCGCGGCGCAGGTGCCGGCGCTGTATCTCTGTTCGCTGTCCTGCCGGTCGCTGATCTACAAGGGCATGATGCTGGCCGAGCAGGTCGCCACCTTCTACCCCGACCTTCAGGACGAACGGTTCGAGAGCGCCTTCGCGATCTACCACCAGCGCTATTCGACCAACACCTTCCCGCAATGGTGGCTGGCTCAGCCCTTCCGGATGCTTGCCCATAACGGCGAGATCAACACCCTGAAGGGCAACATCAACTGGATGAAAAGCCATGAGATCCGCATGGCCTCGGCGACCTTTGGCGAGTGGGCCGAGGACATCAAGCCGATCGTGCCCGCCGGGGCCTCGGATTCCGGTGCGCTGGATTCGGTGTTCGAAGTGATGGTGCGCGCCGGTCGTTCCGCCCCCATGGCCAAGACGATGATGGTGCCCGAGGCCTGGTCGAAGGCGACGGGAGAGATGCCCAAGGCCTGGGCCGACATGTATGCCTATTGCAACTCGGTCATGGAGCCCTGGGACGGGCCCGCCGCGCTGGCGATGACCGACGGGCGCTGGGTCTGCGCCGGGCTTGACCGCAACGGGCTGCGGCCGATGCGCTTTGTGATCACCGGCGACGGGCTGCTGATCGCCGGGTCCGAGGCCGGGATGGTGCCGGTCGATGAAAGCACGGTGCGCGAAAAGGGCGCGCTGGGGCCGGGGCAGCTGATCGCCGTCGATATGGCCGAGGGCAAGCTTTACCACGACCGCGAGATGAAGGACCGGCTGGCCAATGCCCAGCCCTATGCCGAATGGCTGGAAAAGGTCACTGACCTGAACGAGGGCCTGCGCGACGTTCCCGAGACCCAGCTATTCAACGGTGAAGAGCTGCGCCGCCGTCAGATCGCCGCTGGCTACAGTCTTGAAGAGCTGGAGCAGGTTCTTGCCCCGATGGCCGAGGACGGCAAGGAAATGATCGCCTCGATGGGCGACGACACCCCGGCGGCGGTGCTGTCGAAGATGTACCGCCCGCTCAGCCATTTCTTCCGCCAGAACTTCAGTCAGGTCACCAACCCGCCGATCGACTCGTTGCGCGAAAACCGGGTGATGAGCCTGAAGACGCGGTTCGGCAACCTCAAGAACGTGCTGGACGAGGACAGCAGCCAGACCGAGATTCTGGTGCTGGAAAGCCCGTTCATCGCCAATGCCGAGTTCAGCGAGCTGGTGCGTGTCTTTGGTGAAAGCGTGGCCTTCATCGATTGCACCTTCCCTGCCGGCGGTCATCACGACGCGCTGCGTCTGGGGCTGGAACGGATCCGCGCCGAGGCCGAGGATGCGGTGCGTTCGGGCGCCGGGCATCTGGTGCTGTCGGATCTGGAGCAGGGCGAGGGCAAGGTTCCGATGCCGATGATCCTGGCCACCAGCGCGGTGCATTCGTGGCTGACGGGCAAGGGATTGCGGACGTTCTGCTCGGTCAACGTGCGCGCCGCCGAATGCATCGACCCGCATTATTTCGCGGTACTGATCGGTTGCGGCGCGACCACGGTGAACGCCTATCTGGCCGAGGACAGCATCGCCGACCGCATCGAGCGGGGGCTGATCGAGGGGTCCCTTGTCGACGCTATGCGCCGCTACCGCGACGCGATCGACGCGGGGCTTTTGAAGATCATGTCGAAGATGGGGATTTCGATCATCTCGTCCTATCGCGGCGGGCTGAACTTTGAGGCCGTCGGCCTGAGCCGCGCCATGGTGGCGGAATATTTCCCCGGCATGCACAGCCGGATCTCGGGCATCGGGGTGCATGGCATCCAGCACAAAGCCGAGGAGATTCACGCCAGGGGCTGGCTGTCGGGCACCAACATCCTGCCGATCGGCGGTTTCTACAAGGCGCGGCGCTCGGGCGAGAAACACGCCTGGGAAGCGCAGACCATGCATATGCTGCAATCGGCCTGCGACCGCGCCAGCTATGACATGTGGAAGCAGTATTCCGCCGCGATGCGGTCGAATCCGCCGATCCACATCCGCGACCTTCTGGACATCAAGCCGCTGGGCCGTGCCGTGCCGATCGACGAGGTGGAATCGATCACCTCGATCCGCAAGCGCTTCGTCACGCCGGGCATGAGCCTGGGCGCGCTGTCGCCCGAGGCGCACAAGACCCTGAACATCGCGATGAACCGCATCGGCGCCAAGTCCGACAGCGGCGAGGGCGGCGAGGATCCGGCGCATTTCCTGCCCGAGGCCAACGGCGACAACCCCTCGGCCAAGATCAAGCAGGTGGCCTCGGGCCGGTTCGGCGTGACGGCGGAATATCTGAACGCCTGCGAAGAGCTGGAAATCAAGGTCGCTCAGGGCGCCAAGCCCGGCGAGGGCGGCCAGCTGCCCGGCATGAAGGTGACCAAGCTGATCGCGCGGCTGCGTCATTCGACGCCCGGCGTCACGCTGATTTCGCCGCCGCCGCACCACGATATCTACAGCATCGAGGATCTGGCGCAGCTGATCTATGACCTCAAGCAGATCAACCCGCGCGCCAAGGTGACGGTGAAGCTGGTCAGCGCCTCGGGCGTCGGCACGATCGCCGCCGGCGTGGCCAAGGCCAAGGCCGACGTGATCCTGATCTCGGGCCACAACGGCGGCACCGGGGCCAGCCCGGCGACCAGCATCAAATACGCCGGACTGCCGTGGGAAATGGGCCTGACCGAGGCGCATCAGGTTCTGGCGATGAACAACCTGCGAGAGCGGGTGACCCTGCGCACCGACGGCGGGTTGCGCACCGGGCGCGACATCGTCATCGCCGCGATGATGGGGGCCGAGGAATACGGCATCGGCACCGCCGCGCTGATCGCCATGGGCTGCATCATGGTGCGTCAGTGCCAGTCGAACACCTGCCCGGTCGGCGTCTGCACCCAGGATCCGGCGCTGCGCGCCAAGTTCAGCGGTAATGCCGACAAGGTGGTGAACCTGATCACCTTCTACGCCCAGGAAGTGCGCGAGATCCTGTCCTCGATCGGCGCCCGCAGCCTGGACGAGGTGATCGGCCGCGCCGATCTGCTGACCCAGGTCAGCCGCGGCGCCGCGCATCTGGATGATCTGGACCTGAACCCGCTGCTGATCACCGTCGATGGCGCGTCGAAGATCATCTACGACCGCTCCAAACCCCGCAACGCGGTGCCCGACACGCTGGACGCCGAGATCATCCGCGACGGCGCGCGTTTCTTCGAGGACGGCGAGAAGATGCAGCTGTCCTATGCGGTGCGCAACACTCACCGCACCATCGGCACGCGGGCTTCCAGCCACATCGTGCGCAAGTTCGGCATGCGCAACAACCTGCAGCCCGACCACCTGACGGTGAAGCTGAACGGATCCTGCGGGCAGTCCTTGGGGGCATTTGCCGCGCCGGGCCTGAAGATCGAGGTTTCGGGCGACGCCAACGACTATGTCGGCAAGGGCCTGTCGGGCGGGATGATCGTGGTGCGGCCGCCGATGGCCTCGCCCCTGGTCGCCTCGGAAAACACGATCATCGGCAACACCGTGCTTTACGGCGCGACCGATGGCTATCTTTTCGCCGCCGGGCGGGCGGGTGAGCGGTTCGCGGTGCGCAACTCGGGCGCGAAGGTGGTGGTCGAGGGCTGCGGTTCCAACGGCTGCGAATACATGACCGGCGGGGTTGCGGTGATCCTCGGCTCTATCGGCGCCAACTTCGGCGCCGGGATGACCGGCGGGATGGCCTATCTATACGACCCCGAGGGCATCGCGGAAGAGATGATGAACCTCGAGACGCTGGTGACCTGCGCGGTGACCCAATCCCATTGGGAGGCAGAGCTGAAGGAGCTGATCGCGCGTCACGCCAAGGAAACCGGTAGCCGCCGCGCGACCGAGATCCTGGGCCATTGGGACGGCGAGCGGGGCAATTTCCTGCAAATCTGCCCCAAGGAGATGCTGCCGCATCTGTCGCATCCGCTGTCGGATGAGGCCGAAGCGGCGATGCCCGCCGAATAGGCGGCGCGACGCCTGACAGCCTTCCCCGGGGCGCCGGTCCTTTGCCCGGACCGGCGCCCCGGCGCATTTCCGGGTTGACCTGTCCCGGCCTGCCCGCGAATTAGGGACAAAGGGATGGGCATGGCGAAGACGAAGAGCAGGGCAAGGCGCAAGAAGCGCGGCCGCAGCGCGCGCGGCTGGCGAATTGCGCTGGCGGTGATCGTGCCGATCATGCTGATCGTGGCGCTGGGGCGTTTCATCAATCCGCCGACCGATTTCTACATCGCCTCGGAAACCCGGCGGCTGGGGGCGGTTTCCCAACGCTGGACGCCGCTGCGTGACATCTCGCCGGTCATGGCGCGGTCGGTGGTGGCGGCGGAGGATGCGAATTTCTGCCTGCACTGGGGCTTCGATCTGAAGGCCATCCGCGCGGCGATCAAGGACGGGGCGCAGCGCGGCGCCTCGACCATCGACCAGCAGGTGGTGCGCAATGTCTTTCTCTGGCAGGGCCGCAACTGGCCGCGCAAGGCGTTGGAGGCGCTGCTGACCCCGGCGCTGGAACTGACATGGTCGAAGCAGCGCATCCTGGAAGTTTATCTGAACATGGCCGAATTCGGCGATGGCACCTTTGGCGTCACCGCCGCCGCCGCGCGCTATTTCCAGGTAGAGCCCGACAAGATCACCGCCGATCAGGCCGCGCTTCTGGCCAGCGTGCTGCCCGACCCCAAGCACCGCGACCCGGCCAAGCCCACGCGCTGGATGCGGCAACGGGCGGCGGAGATCCGCAGTGGCGCCGCCACGATCGAGGCCGATGGCCGCGCCGCCTGTTTCGAGCATTGAATTTGGCGCGGCGATCCGCGAAGAAGGCCAGACCGTCCGTCACGAGTATCGCGTCAAGAAAGTCGCGCCACGAGCATTGCGTCACGAGGGTTGCCCATGAATCGCCTGTTCCATTCGCCGCTGTCGCCGTTCTGCCGCAAGGTGCGGCTGACGCTGGCCGAAAAGCGCATCGAGGTGGAGCTGATCGAGGAACGCTATTGGGAGCCGACCCCCGATTTCCTGCGCCGCAACCCTGCCGGCAAGGTGCCGGTCCTGCGGCTGGAGGGGCGGATCATGTCTGAAAGCCAGGCGATCTGCGAATATCTGGACGAGAAGTTCCCCGAGCCGGCGCTGCTGCCCCGCACCCCCGAGGGCCGCTATGAAGTGCGCCGTCTCTGCGCCTGGTTCGACGACAAGTTCCATGATGAGGTGATCTCGAAGCTGGTGTACGAGCGGGTGACCAAGAAGGTGATGAAGCAGGGTTATCCGGATTCGAAGAACGTCAAGATGGGCGCTCAGAAGATCAAGTATCACCTGGATTACATGGCCTGGTTGCTGGATCAGCGGCGCTGGCTGGCGGGGGATGCGATGACGCTGGCGGATTTCACCGCCGCCGCGCATCTGTCCTGTCTAGATTACATCTCGGACGTGGACTGGAACCGCAGCCCGGCGGTGAAGGATTGGTATGCGAAGGTGAAATCGCGCCCGGCCTTTCGCACGTTGCTGGCCGATCAGGTGCCGGGGTTCCCGCAGCCTTCGCATTACGCGGATCTCGATTTCTAGGGCTGCGGTCGTAGAGGTTGGGGGCGCAGAGGCTGGTGGCGCAGAGGCGGGGGGCTTTGCCCCCCTGCGCCCCCCAGGATATTTTCGCCAGAAAGAAGGGGGAAGATGTCCGCCGAGTTGAAAGCCAGGCTGAAGGCGCGCGCCCTTGAAGAGGGGTTTGTCGCGATGGGGGTCTGTGCGCCGGGGGCGATTCCGGACGCACCAGAGCGGCTGGCGGCCTTCGTGGGCGCCGGGATGCATGGGCAGATGGGCTGGATGGCCGAGCGGATGGGCTGGCGCGGCGATCCCGGCGCGCTTTGGCCCGAGGCGAAAAGCGTGGTGATGCTGGCCGAAAGCTACGCGCCCGAGGGCGATCCGCTGGCGGTGCTGGGCGCGCGCGATCGCGGTGCGGTCAGCGTCTATGCCCAAGGGCGCGATTATCATGATCTGGTGAAGAAGCGGCTGAAGCGGCTGGGGCGCTGGCTGATCGAGACGGGTGGCGGCGAGATCAAGGTTTTCGTCGACACCGCGCCGGTGATGGAAAAACCGCTGGCCCAGGCGGCGGGGCTGGGCTGGCAGGGCAAGCACACCAATCTGCTGTCGCGCGAATTCGGCAATTGGGTGTTTCTGGGGGCGATCTTCACCACGCTGGACCTGCCCGCCGACGCGCCCGAAATCGAGCATTGCGGATCTTGCCGGGCCTGTCTGGATATCTGCCCGACCGCGGCCTTTACGGCACCTTTTCAGCTGGATGCGCGGCGCTGCATTTCCTATCTGACGATCGAGCACAAGGGGCCGGTGGATCCGGAATTGCGGCCCCTGATGGGCAACCGGATCTATGGCTGCGACGATTGCCTGGCCATCTGTCCCTGGAACAAGTTTGCCGCCGCTGCGCGCGAGACGCGCTATGCCGGAATGGTGGGTGCGCCGCCCTTGGTGGAGCTGGCCGCGCTGGATGATGCGGGCTTTCGCGCGCGGTTTTCGGGATCCCCGATCAAGCGCATCGGGCGCGACCGGTTCGTGCGCAACGTGTTGTATGCCATCGGAAATTCCGGGGATCCGGCGCTGGCAGATGCGGCGCGGGCGTTGACCGGCGATCCCTGTGAAACCGTGGCCGAGGCCGCGCGCTGGGCGTTGGCGCGGCTGGCCTCGGGGGCGTGATTTCGCCCGCGGCGCGACTTATGCTATGGTGGTCGTCCGACAGATATGGAGGAGGAGACCATGAGCCGTCATCCCATCGATCATCGGACGCCTTCGGACGGAGGCCGCGTGAAGCAGTTCGTGCGGCTCGCGCGGGAGCTGGGCGGCGAAGGCAGCCATCCCGCGGTGCAGGCCCTGACCCGGCGTCCCGCCGGCCGTGTGGCGAAGAATACCAAGGTCGCGGAATACGCGCGGATCGGGCACGGCCGGCGGGTCTGAGGCCGCCTGCCGTCCTGTCTTGGCCCTGTCCGGCCCGGGCCCGCCGCAGGTCGCGGCCCGGGGCTTCGGGGGCGAAGGCGGTCGCGCCTAGCTACGCACCAGCGTCTCGTAGCCTTCCGAGATCTCGCGTGCGAGCGCGCCGACCTCAAAATTGTAATCGCCGATCTGACCCACCGGCGTGACCTCGGCCGCGGTGCCGGTCAGCCAGCATTGCTGGAAACCTTCCATCTCGGCGGGTTCGATATGGCGCTCATGCACTTTGATCTGGCGGTCGTTCAGCATGCCGATCACCGTTTGCCGGGTCAGCCCGTTGAGGAAGCAGTCGGCCAGTGGCGTATGCACCTCGCCATCCTTCACGAAGAAGATGTTGGCGCCGGTCGCCTCGGCCACCAGCCCGCGGTAATCCATGAAGAGCGCATCCGAGCAGCCCTTGGCCTCGGCCGCGTGCTTGGACATCGTGCAGATCATGTAAAGACCGGCGGCCTTGGCCGAGGTCGGGATGGTTTCGGGCGAGGGGCGCTTCCACTTCGCGATGTCCAGCTTGGCGCCCTTCATCTTGGCGTCGCCGTAGTAATTGCCCCATTCCCAGCCGGCGATCGCCAGCCGCACCGGGTTGCGCTTGGCCGAGACACCCATGTCTTCGCCCGAGCCGCGCCAGGCGACGCAGCGAACGTAGGCATCGGTCCAGCCGTTGACCTGCAGCATGGCCTCCTTGGCGGCGTCGATCTCTTCCGGGGTGAACGGGATCTCAAAATCCAGGAGCGAGGCCGACCGGCGCAGGCGCACCGAATGGTCGTGACCGCGGAAGATCTTGCCGTTGTAGCAGCGCTCGCCCTCGAACACCGAGGAGGCATAGTGCAGCGCATGGGTCAGGACGTGCACATTGGCATCACGCCAGTCCACCAGCTTGCCATCCATCCAGATCTTTCCGTCGCGGTCGTCATAAGAATCGGCCATGCCATCCTCCGTCCCCAGGGGGTTTTGCGAAAGTTGCGCGCCTTAGGTCCGGTACGGACATAATGTTGCGCAAAAACTGCACGTCGCTAGCAATTGATTCTTGGAAAGTCAACAAGACTGACATAAAATTCCCGGAATGCCCAAAAATTGTGAAGAGTGAGGACAAAAATGGCAGAGGGAGGACCAGGGCCAAGCAGCGGCGAGAATCTGCTGTTCCTGACCGATGACCAGTTGCGCAGGGGCATCGAGGCGATGTTTTTCGCCTATCGTGGATTCACGGCCGATCCGGATCGTATCCTTGAAAACTACGCCTATGGGCGCGCTCATCACCGGGCGCTGCATTTCATCCGCCGCAGCCCCGGCACCACGGTGAACAATTTGCTGGCGACCCTGGGCGTCACCAAGCAATCGCTGAACCGTGTCTTGCGCACGTTGATCGAGGACGGTCTGGTCGAAAGCCGCGTCGGCCGCCGTGACAAGCGCGAGCGGCATCTGTTTCTGACCACGAAGGGTGTGACGCTGGAACATGAATTGTCCGAGGCGCAGCGGCGGCGTATGCGCGCCGCCTATCGCACCGCAGGCCCGGCGGCGGTGGCCGGGTTCCGCCAGGTTCTGGAAGCGATGATGGAGCCCGAGATGCGGCGCCAATATCAATCGCTGAAAGATGGCAGCGCATGAGCGAGAGCGCCGATATCCATCTGCTGATCGTCGATGACGATGAACGCATCCGCGGCTTGTTGCAGAAGTTCCTGATGCGCAACGGGTTCTGGGTAACGGCGGCGCGGTCGGCCGCGCATGCGCGGTCGTTGCTGGCGGGGCTGGAATTCGACCTGATCGTGCTGGACGTGATGATGCCGGGTGAGGACGGGATCACCTTTACCCGCTGGCTGCGGCGCGAAAGCACGACGCCGATCCTGTTGCTGACCGCCAAGGCCGAGACCGGAAATCGCATCGAAGGGTTCGAGGCCGGCGCCGACGATTACCTGCCCAAGCCCTTCGAGCCGAAGGAATTGCTGCTGCGCATCAACGCGATCCTGCGCCGCGTGCCAGCCGCGCGCCATGCCGAGCCGGGGCCGAAGTTCCTGCATCTGGGCCCCGTGCGCTATGACGTGGAGCGCGGCGAATTGTGGTCGGGGCAGGATCTGGTGCGGCTGACGGCCACCGAATCCGCGCTGATGCGGATCTTCGCGGCCAAGCCCGGAGAGGCCTTCAACCGCGAGCAGCTGGTCGCGGATCTTGGGCGCGACGACGGTCAGGCCTCGGCCCGGGCGGTGGATGTGCAGATCACCCGTCTGCGCCGCAAGATCGAGGCCGATCCGAAGCAGCCGCGCTATCTGCAAACGGTGCGCGGCGCGGGCTATATGCTGGCGCCGGATTGAGGTTGCGGGGGCGGCAGGGCGGGGGCTTTGCCCCCTGCACCCCCCAGCGTATTTGCGGAACAATGAAACCGGATGTCAGTCGACCACACGGAGGGTGAGGTTGATGCGGCCGCCGCCCTGCAACAGGTCGGAGCTGCCGGGGCGGGTACGGTCGATGCCGTGGTGGATCAGCCGGGCGGGTCCGCCCATCGCCAGCACGTCGCCGGAATGCAGCCAGAGGCTTTCGGTCTTGCCGCCGCGGTCGGTGCTGCCGATGCGGAACAGCGCGTCGTCGCCGAGGCTGATCGAGACCACGGGCCAGGTGAAATCGGCCTCGTCCCGGTCCTGGTGCAGGCCCATCTTCGCCCCTGCGCGGTAGAGGTTGATCAGGCAGCAATCTGGATCGCGCCCGGGTCCGGCGATGGCGCGCCAGATGTCCAGCACCGGCGCGGGGATCGGCGGCCAGTCGGTGCCCGTGGGGTGGCGCGGCACGTAGCGGTAGCCGCGGCGGTCCGAGAACCAGCCGTAGCGTCCGGCCGAGGTCATCTGCACGCTCATCGGCTTGCCCCAGCGGGTGATCGGCGAAAACAGCGGCGCGGCGCGGATCACCGCGCGCAGCTCTGCGACCAGGGCCTTTTGCGCAGCGCGATCCAGCCATCCGGGCCAGATCGCCACGCCGCGTGTCACCAGCCCCGGCGGCGGTGCCTTGGGTGAAAGGCCCAAATCCTTCGTATATTTCAACGTCACACCCTGATTTTCGCGCCCTCGGGGCGCTTGCAGGCCCCCGGACCCCTCCTTATATACGCCAAGAAGCTAAGGCGGACAGGCTCCGTCTACTTGGGATAGGGGCGGAGGCCGCATGTGGATCCGGCCCCCAGACATCGCCGAATGAAGAGGAACAGATATGGCTAAAGTTATCGGGATCGACCTCGGCACGACGAACTCCTGCGTCGCGATCATGGATGGATCGCAGCCGCGGGTGATCGAAAACTCGGAAGGCGCGCGCACGACGCCCTCGATCGTCGGTTTCACCGACACCGAGCGTCTGGTGGGCCAATCGGCCAAGCGCCAGGCCGTGACCAACCCGTCGAACACCGTCTTCGCGGTCAAGCGCCTGATCGGGCGCCGCACTACCGATGCCGAAGTCGAGAAAGACAAGAAGCTGGTGCCCTATTCCATCGTTGATGGTGGCAACGGCGACGCCTGGGTTGAAGTGAAGGGCGAGAAATACAGCCCCGCGCAGGTTTCCGCCTTCATCCTGCAGAAGATGAAGGAAACCGCCGAGAGCTATCTGGGCGAGAAGGTGACGCAAGCCGTCATCACCGTGCCGGCCTATTTCAACGACGCCCAGCGTCAGGCCACCAAGGACGCCGGCAAGATCGCCGGGCTTGAGGTGCTGCGCATCATCAACGAGCCGACCGCGGCCGCGCTGGCCTATGGCCTGGACAAGAAGGAGTCGAGGACCATCGCCGTCTATGACCTTGGCGGCGGCACCTTCGACATCACCATCCTGGAAATCGACGACGGCCTCTTTGAGGTGAAGTCGACCAACGGGGATACCTTCCTGGGCGGTGAAGATTTCGACATGCGGATCGTCAGCTACCTCGCCGACGAGTTCAAGAAAGAGCACGGCGTCGACCTGACCAAGGACAAGATGGCGCTGCAGCGCCTGAAGGAAGCGGCTGAGAAGGCGAAGATCGAGCTGTCCAGTTCCAGCCAGACCGAGATCAACCAGCCGTTCATCTCGATGGACAAGGACTCGGGCACGCCGCTGCACATGGTCATGAAGCTGACCCGCGCCAAGCTGGAAAGCCTGGTTGGCGATCTGATCAAGGCCTCGATGAAGCCCTGCCAGGCCGCGCTGAAGGATGCCGGCCTGTCGACCGGCGACATCGACGAGGTCGTGCTGGTTGGCGGCATGACCCGGATGCCGAAGGTCGTGGAAGAGGTCACTAAGTTCTTCGGCAAAGAGCCCCACAAGGGTGTGAACCCCGATGAAGTTGTGGCGCTGGGCGCGGCCATTCAGGCCGGCGTGCTGCAGGGCGACGTCAAGGACGTGGTGTTGCTGGACGTGACCCCGCTGAGCCTTGGGATCGAGACGCTGGGTGGCGTGTTCACCCGCCTGATCGACCGCAACACCACGATCCCGACCAAGAAGAGCCAGATCTTCTCGACCGCCGAGGACAACCAGAACGCGGTGACGATCCGCTGCTTCCAGGGCGAGCGTGAGATGGCCGCGGACAACAAGATCCTCGGTCAGTTCAACCTGGAAGACATCCCGCCCGCCCCGCGCGGCATGCCGCAGATCGAGGTCACCTTCGACATCGACGCGAACGGCATTGTCTCCGTTTCGGCGAAGGACAAGGGCACCGGGAAAGAGCACCGGATCACGATCCAGGCTTCGGGCGGTCTCTCGGATGACGAGATCAACCAGATGGTCAAGGACGCCGAGGAGAACGCCGAGGCCGACAAGGACCGCAAGGAGCTGGTCGAGACCAAGAACCAGGCGGAAAGCCTGATCCACTCGACCCGCAAGTCGCTCGACGAGCATGGCGAGAAGGTCGATCCCTCGACCGTCGAGGCGATCGAACTGGCCGTGGGCGCGCTGGAAGAGGCCGTGAAGTCGGAAGAGGCCGGCAAGATCAAGGGCGCGATCCAGAACCTCTCGGAGGCCTCGATGAAGCTGGGCGAGGCGATCTACAAGGCCCAGCAAACCGAGACCGAAGGTGCCGAGGCGCCCGAGGAAGACGGTCCGCGGTCGGTTGACGAAGATATCGTCGATGCCGATTTCGAGGATCTGGGCGACGACAAGAAGCGGTCGTAAGGGTCGTACGGGATCAGGAGGGACCGGCCTTTCCAGGGCCGGTCCTGCCATTTCCCGAAAGGGGTACGGATGTCAAAACGCGATTTCTACGAAGTGCTTGGCCTGCAACGCGGCGCTTCGCCCGAGGAGATCAAGAAGGCCTATCGTCAAAAGGCGAAGGCACTGCACCCGGACAGCAATTCTGACAATCCCGACGCGGAGTCTCAGTTCAAGGAAGTGAACGAGGCCTACGATACGCTGAAGGACGATCAGAAGCGCGCCGCCTACGACCGCTTCGGTCATGCCGCGTTTGAGGGCGGCATGGGCGGCATGGGTGCCGGCGCGCGCGGGCAGGGCGATTTCGCCTCGGCTTTCTCGGATGTGTTCGAAGATCTTTTCGGCGATTTCATGGGCCAGCGCGGCGGTGCCGCCGGCGGCCGGCGGGCGCAGCGCGGCTCAGATCTGCGCTACAATCTGCGGGTGACGCTGGAAGAGGCGTTCACCGGGTCGCAGAAAACCATCAACGTGCCGGCCTCGGTCGCCTGTTCGTCCTGCAACGGCTCGGGCGCCGAGGGCGGGGCAGAACCTGTCACCTGCCCCACCTGTTCGGGCATGGGCAAGGTGCGCGCCCAGCAGGGTTTCTTCACGGTCGAACGCACCTGTCCCACCTGTTCGGGCATGGGCCAGATCGTCAAGAACCCCTGCAAGGCCTGCGGCGGCGCCGGCCGGGTCGAGAAAGAGCGCGCGCTTAGCGTCAACATCCCCCCCGGGGTCGAAACCGGCACCCGCATCCGTCTGGCGGGCGAGGGTGAGGCCGGGATGCGCGGCGGCCCGACGGGCGATCTCTACATCTTCATCGAGGTGCGCGACCATGGGCTGTTTCAGCGCGATGGCGTGAACCTCTACTGCCGGGTGCCGGTGGGCATGTCGGCGGCGGCTCTGGGCGGCGATATCGAGGTCCCCACGATCGACGGCGGAAGAAGCCGCGTGAAGATCCCGGCCGGCAGCCAGACCGGGCGCCAGATGCGCCTGCGCGGCAAGGGCATGCCGGCGCTGCGCGGCGGCGGTGTGGGCGACATGATGATCGAACTGGCGGTCGAGACGCCGGTGAATCTGACCACCCGTCAAAGGGAATTGCTGCGCGAGTTCGACGAACTCAGCGAGGACAACAATCCCGAAAGCTCTTCCTTCTTTTCCAAGGTCAAGGGCTTCTGGGACAGCATGAAAAGCTGATCCTCTCAGCCTTCCCAAAATACGCGAACATGTGCGCCGGACCCCGAGGGCCCGGCGCTCTTGTTTCACGCCCAGGTGGTGACGCGCTGAAACCCCTCGCGCATTAACGCTTTCTTTACCAAGCTGGCGCAGGCTCTGCCCATGACCCGCGCTTTTGCTGAAGCCCCATTGCCACTTTTCGGCGCCCCCATCGACGGGGACGAGGCGCCGGAAGTTGTATTGGTGCCTGGCAAGTTGCCCTCCTACATCAAGGACCATCGTGCCCGCTTGCGTGAACGTTTCATGTCGGGGGGTGCGGCGGCGGTGCCGGATTACGAGTTGCTGGAGCTGGTCCTCTTCCGTGCCATCCCGCGTCAGGACGTCAAGCCCCTGGCGAGCCGGCTGTTAGAGGTCTTTGGCGATTTTAACACTGTGCTATCGGCGCCATCCGGACGACTGGAGGAGGTGTCAGGCGTCGGCAAGGCCGTCGTGCAGGAGCTTCGGATTGTCGAAGCGGCGGCACAGCGGCTGGCAAGGGCGCGGGTCATGCACCGGGCGGTGCTGTCGTCCTGGGATGCGCTGATCGACTATTGCCACACGGCAATGGCGCATCGGCAGACGGAACAGTTCCGCGTGCTCTTTCTCGACCGCAAGAACGTGCTGATCGCGGACGAGGAACAGGCCAGCGGCACGGTCGATCATGTGCCTGTCTATCCGCGTGAAGTGGTGCGCCGCGCACTGGAACTGCACGCAAGCGCGCTGATCCTGGTGCACAACCACCCCTCGGGCGATCCCACCCCGTCCGAGGCCGACATCGCCATGACACACAAGATAGAGGAAGCCGCGCGGGTGTTGGGCATCACACTGCACGACCACCTGATCGTCGGCCGCGCGCGCGAAATCAGCCTACGTGCCGAAGGGTATATTTAGGCTGAGGGCGAACCCGGGCAAAAGCGTCCCCGCCGGGCCGAGACATGCCCTACATGCCCTGGCGGGGACCGCCTGTCACGGGTTTGGTTCACTCTCCGGCCACCTGGATGTCAGGTAGCAGGCCGGCAAGCTGCACGAAGCCACCGGGCTGGCTGCAATCGGGCATCGCCACCGAAAGATCGGTCTTTTTCGGCGCCGCATCATGCCGGGTGCGCAGGGTTTCGGCCAGCATCTCACGGCCGCAGGTCTCGGGGCTTACGACGGCGTCGATTACCAGCTTGACCTTGCCGCCCGCCGTCGAGAGCTGCGTCGGATAGGTATAGACCTGCGCCAGCATCGGCAGGGTCACCGACCGGTTGCCGAGCAGCGTCATGAAGCCCTCGGCCGCGGTGAAGCTGGGGGTTGGAGAGCCGGGGTTCTTTGCCCAGACATCGCCCGCACTGCCGAAGGCGGCGCCGAATTCCAGCGCGTGCAGGTCGAAGGAATCCTCGCCGACCCATTCCACCGCCACCCGGTCGTAAAGCGACAACTCCGGCACCGTGGTGGTGGCAGAGACGGTCTTGTCGCCGGCAAACATCGCCGTCACGCGGGCGTCTTCCTGCATGGCCGGGATCTTCACGTCCAGCAGACCCTTGGCGTCGGTCAACTCGGTGAAGGCCAGCCCCGCATGGCGGATCACCACCCGCTGCGCCGCGTGACAGGGCGCGTCGAGGTGGAAATTCAGGATCGCGCCCTCGTCGACGGACACGCGGGCGCGGGGGTGACAGACCTTGGCGGCCAGCGCCGGACTGTGCTGCGGTGCCGCGGCGGGCTTGGCGGCCCCCGGGCCGCGCAGCGCGCTGGGCAGGGCGCCCGACAGCGGCTGCATCCGGGGCATCGCGGAGCGCAGCCCATCGACCGAGCCGCCTTCCTGCACCGGGGGCGCGGCCCGGGGCAGCGACAGCTTGCCCGGCTGTTCGAGCGACGCGATCTGAACCGGCTGGGCCGGGGCAGTCTTTGCCGACGCGGGCTGGCCGCGGTGGAGCGTGCTTTGCATGTATTGCCCGGTCGCGGCGGCAATCAGAAAGGTCGCGGCGACGACCGAGACTTTGCGGCTGAGCTTCATCCCTGCCTCCGGTCTGATGATTCGACACCGTCAAGGCTAGGCGGGAAAAGCGGCGCAGCCGTGACCGTTCCGCGGCAGGAAACGGTCTGTTTCGCGCCGCTCGCGCGGTCCCGAAAGCAAAAAAGGGGCGGCGCCGCAGCCCGCGGCACCGCCCCTTCGGTCGCTCTGCCGTCCGGCTGTGACCTAGGCCAGCCGGCCGTGGCAATGCTTGAATTTCTTGCCCGATCCGCAGGGGCAGGCGTCGTTGCGTCCCGGATTGCCCCAGGTCGAGGTATCGGCCTCGTCGAAGCCTTCGCGACGGTCGGCCAGCGGCCCCGCCAGCGGATCGGGCGGCGATTCGGTCTGCATCGAACCCTGTAGCGCCGTCTGCTGTTCGGTCATCTGGCGCATCATCTCGGCCTGTTCCTCTTCGGTCAGCGGACGGATGCGCGACAATTGCTGCGAGACGTCCAGACGCAGCGAGTTCAGCATCGATTCGAACAGCTGGAAGGCCTCGGTCTTGTATTCGTTCAGCGGATCACGCTGGGCGTAGCCACGAAAGCCGATGACCGAGCGCAGATGTTCCAGTGTCAGCAGATGATCGCGCCATTTCGCGTCGATCGTCTGCAACAGCAGCTGCTTTTCGATGTTGCGCATGGTCTCGGGGCCGAAGGCTTCGGCCTTCTCGGCCATCAGCGCATCCGAGGCCTCGTACATCCGTTCGCGCATGGCGTCGTGGTCGACGCCCTCCTCATCGGCCCAGTCGGCCACCGGGATGTCCAGCCCCAGCTGGTCCAGCGCCGCTTCATGCAGGCCCTGCACGTCCCATTGGTCGGCATAGGTCTTGGGCGGCAGGTGGATGTCGACCAGATCGTCGATCACCTGACGGCGCATGTCTTCGATGACATCGACAAGGTCTTCGGATTCCATGATCTCGCGGCGCTGCGAGAAGATCACCTTGCGCTGATCGTTCATCACGTCGTCGAACTTCAGCAGCTGCTTGCGGATGTCGAAGTTGCGGCCCTCGACCTTGGCTTGCGCCTTCTCCAGCGACTTGTTCACCCAAGGGTGGACGATCGCCTCGCCATCTTTCATCCCCAGCCGGGACAGCACGGAATCCAGCCGCTCCGAGCCGAAGATGCGCATCAGGTCGTCTTCGAGGCTGAGAAAGAAGGCCGAGCGCCCCGGATCGCCCTGACGGCCCGACCGGCCGCGCAGCTGGTTGTCGATGCGGCGGCTTTCATGGCGTTCGGTGCCCAGCACGAACAACCCGCCGGCGTCGAGCACCTTCTTCTCTTCCTCGGTGTGCTCGGCCTCGATGCGCTTGCGCAGCTCATCGGGGTTGGCGTCGGGGTTGGCGTCGAGCGCCTCCATCACCTGGATCTCGACATTGCCGCCCAGCTTGATGTCGGTGCCGCGGCCGGCCATGTTGGTGGCGATCGTCACGGCGCCGAACTTGCCCGCGTCGGCGACGATCTTCGCCTCTTGCTCGTGGTGGCGGGCGTTCAGCACGTTATGCGGCACGCTGGCGGATTTGAGCAGATCCGACAGCGCTTCGGATTTCTCGATCGAGGTGGTGCCCACCAGGATCGGCTGACCCTTGGCGTGGCTTTCCTGAATCGCGGCAAGGATGCCGTCGTATTTCTCGCGCTCGGTGCGATACACCTGATCGTGGTCGTCGGCGCGGGCGATCGGGCGGTTGGTCGGCACCTCGACCACGCCCAGCTTGTAGATCTCGTCGAATTCGTCGGCTTCGGTCAGCGCGGTGCCGGTCATCCCCGACAGCTTGTCATAGAGGCGGAAGTAGTTCTGGAAGGTCACCGAAGCGAGGGTAACGTTCTCGGGCTGGATCTCGACATGTTCCTTGGCCTCGATCGCCTGATGCAGCCCGTCCGACAGGCGGCGGCCCTGCATCATCCGGCCGGTGAACTCGTCGATCAGCATCACCTCGCCGTCGCGGACGATGTAATCCTTGTCACGGGTGAACAGGACATGGGCGCGCAGCGCCTGGGTCACATGGTGCACGATCGTCGTCGATTCCGGATCGTAAAGCGACTGATGTTCAGGCAGCAGGCCGATCTCATGCAGCCGGCGCTCCATGAACTCGTTGCCTTCCTCGGTGTAGGTGGCGGTGCGCTGCTTTTCGTCGCGCTCGTACATGGCCTCGGTCACTTCGGGGATGATCTTGTCGATCTCGACGTAAAGTCCCGACTTGTCGTCGCTGGGGCCCGAGATGATCAGCGGGGTGCGGGCCTCATCGATCAGGATCGAGTCGACCTCATCGACGATCGCATAGAAGTGATCGCGCTGGGCCATCTCCTCAACCGAGGATTTCATGTTGTCGCGCAGATAGTCGAAGCCCAGCTCGTTGTTGGTCGCGTAGGTCACGTCGGCGGCGTAGGCGACAGCCTTCTCTTCGTCGGGCTGATAGGGATAGATCACGCCGGTCTTCATCCCGAGATGGGCGAAGACCTTGCCCATCCAGTCGGCGTCACGCTTGGCGAGGTAGTCGTTGACCGTCACGACATGGACGCCGCGGCCCGCCAGAGCGTTCAGATAGGCCGGGAAGGTGGCGACCAGGGTCTTGCCCTCGCCGGTCTTCATCTCGGCGATATTGCCCTGATGCAGGAACACCCCGCCCATCAGCTGCACGTCGAAAGCGCGCAGGCCAAGTGCCCGGCGTGCGCCTTCGCGGCAATTGGCGAAGGCCTCGGGCAGCAGGCTGTCCAGGGTTTCACCCTTGGCGTAGCGCTCCTTGAACTCGGCCGTCTTGGCGATCAGCTCCGCATCCGAGAGCTTCTTGAACTCGGGCTCCAGCGCGTTGATCTTCTCGACGATCGGTCGCGTCGCCTTGACCTTACGGTCATTCGACGTCCCGAAGGCCTTCTTTGCAAGCGTTCCGATCCCGAGCATGTTGTCTCCGCTTGGCGGTTTCTGGCGCGTCCAGTCCGGAGCTGGCTTGTGGCGCCGTCCCGCCTTCCTTAGAAGTGCGTCGGACGGCCGGGTCCGGACCATGATCGCCAAGCGATGTAAGGGCCTGCCGGTACAGTGTCAACGTCGCGGGCCCCCCGTCGCGAACGCAGGAAAGGAAAGTTATGTCGAAACAGGCAAGAATGTGGCTGAGCGCAATGCTGGCTGCGACCCTGGCAGCAGGACCGGCCCTGGCCGAAACCGCCGCCAAGCCCGCCGCCACGGCCGACACGTCCGCGACCGATACCAAGGCCGACGCCAAGCCTGCCGAGACCCGCAAGGTCGCCGAGGATACCGTCGTCGCCACCGTCAACGGCACCGACATCACCCTGGGCGACATGATCGCGTTGCGTGGCCAGCTGCCGGCCCAGTATCAGCAGCTGCCCGATGAGGTGCTGTTCAAGGGGATCCTCGACCAGCTGGTGCAGCAGACGCTGCTGCAGCAGTCGATGAAGGGCAAGCTGACCAAGCGCGACGAACTGGCGCTGGCCAATTCCGAGCGCGCCTTTGTGGCCTCTCTGGCGCTGCGCGAGGCCGAGAAGGCCGCGGTGACGCCCGAGGCCCTGAAGGCCGCCTATGACGCGAAATACGCGCATTTCACCCCGGGCACCGAATATCACGCCGCCCATATCCTGGTGAAAAGCGAAAAGCTGGCCAAGGAGATCAAGGCCAAGCTGGACAAGGGCGCCGATTTCGCCACGCTGGCGAAGAAATATTCGACCGACGGTTCCGCCCAGAACGGCGGCGATCTGGGCTGGTTCCAGCCCGATCAGATGGTCAAGCCCTTCGCCGAAGCGGTCGAGAAGGCCAAGGTCGGCACCGTCGTCGGACCGGTGAAGACCCAGTTCGGCTGGCATATCATCAAGGTTGAGGGCTCTCGCCCGACCAAGAAGCCGACCCTGGCCCAGGAAACGCCGGAACTGTCGCAAGAGCTTGCGAAAAAGGCCGTGACCGACACCCTGGCCAAGTTGAAGGACGGCGCCAAGGTGACCGAGGACGTCAAGGGGATTGACCCGTCGGTGCTGAAGAACGAGACCTTGCTTCAGTAAGCAGCCGAAAGGCATCAGGCGGAGAGGCGCGATGTCCAAAAAGGACAAGAAGGACCGGGACTGGAAGGCCGAAGCCAAGGCGCTTCGGTCCGAGGTGAAGGCGCTGCAAGAGCAGCTGAACGCCGCTTCGGCCGCGCCCCCCGCCGCCCCGGTGGTCCCCCCGGCCGCGAAGCCGGCGAAGGCCGCGCCCTCCGTCTCGCCGCTTGCGCCCGCTGGCGGCTTTCCCGCGCTCCCCGTCATCGCGGGGGCTGAGTTCGCCTCGGCCGCTGCGGGGGTGCGCTATGCGGGCCGCACCGATGTGATGCTGGCCCGCCTCTGCCCCGGCACTGCGATCGCCGGGGTGTTCACCCGATCGTCGACCCGGGCGGCCTGCGTGCTTGATTGCCAGGCCAAGCTGAAGATGCAGGTGCCCGACGGCGCCGGCGCGGCGATCATCGTGAATTCGGGCAATGCCAATGCCTTCACCGGCGCGGCGGGGCAGGACTCGGTCGACGTGGTGACTGGGGCGGTGGCAAAGGCGCTGGGGATGCCCGTCAGCCGGGTGTTTTCTTCCTCGACCGGCGTGATCGGAGAGCCGCTGCCGCATGAGAAGGTCGTCGCCGCCGTGCAGGGGCTGGGCGCGACGCTGGCGCAGGACGGCATCGAGAAGGCCGCGCGGGCGATCATGACCACCGACACCTTCCCCAAGGGCGCCACGGCCGAGGTGCAGGGCGACGGCGGCACGATCCACATCGCGGGCATCGCCAAGGGATCGGGCATGATCGCGCCGGACATGGCGACGATGCTGGTCTACATCTTCACCAACGCCAAGGTGGCGCCCGCGGTGTTGCAGCAGATGCTGTCGCGCAATGTGGACGACACTTTCAACGCGATCACCGTGGACAGCGACACCTCGACCTCCGACGCGCTGATCCTGGCGGCGACGGGTCAAAGCGCCGCCGCCCCGATCGATAAGCTCTCGTCCCCCGGCGCCAAGGCCTTCGAGGCCGGTCTGCGCGCGGTGATGGCCGATCTTGCCAAGCAGGTGGTGCGCGACGGTGAGGGCGCGACCAAGTTCGTCGAGATCCGCGTGACCGGCGCCGAAAGCGTGGAAGACGCCCACAAGGTCGCCATGTCGATCGCCAATTCGCCGCTGGTGAAGACCGCCATCGCCGGGCAGGACGCGAATTGGGGCCGGATCGTCGCCGCAATCGGCAAATCCGGCGCCCGGGCCGAGCGCGACCGCCTTGCGATCCGCTTCGGCGATCTTCTGGTGGCCGAAATGGGCCGGCGCGTGCCGGGTTATTCCGAGGCCGAGGCCAGCGCCTACATGAAGCAGCAGGATCTGGTGATCGGGGTCGATCTGGGGCTGGGCCGGGCGGCGCGGACCGTCTGGACCTGCGACCTGACCCATGGCTACATCGACATCAACGCCGACTACCGTTCCTAGGATGAAGACGCTTCTGGTGTCCGCCGTCGCGCTGATCGACGTTGATGGCCGCGTGCTGCTGGCCCAGCGGCCCGAGGGCAAGTCGATGGCCGGCCTGTGGGAATTCCCCGGCGGCAAGGTCGAACCCGGCGAAACCCCCGAGGCCGCGCTGATCCGCGAGCTGCACGAGGAGCTGGGCATCGAGACCTGGAACAGCTGCCTTGCGCCGCTGACCTTCGCCAGCCACGGCTATGACGATTTCCACCTGCTGATGCCGCTATACGCCTGCCGGCGCTGGCAGGGCACGCCGACCCCGCGTGAGGGGCAGGTGCTGAAATGGGTTCGCGCTGCCAACTTGCGTGATTACCCGATGCCGCCTGCCGATATTCCCCTGATTCCGATCCTGCGCGACTGGCTTTGACCCCGGGGATTGTTCGGGGCTGCGCATCAATCCGGCCGCGTTAATAGATTTGTAATGATTCTTGCGCGAATCTGACTTAAGAAAAGACAGATTTTCTTTTGGGGAGGAGAAAACACATGCTGCGCACCATCATCGTCGGCTCTTACATCTCGGTGCAGGGCACCTTTCTGCGCGACTATGCCGACGGACGGATGGCGGTGAAAGTCGGCAACAAGACCTTCATCGGCTATCCGGTTCAGGCGCGCGCCGCCTGAGGGCCCGCAGGCCGATTGCGCAAGCGCCCCGGCCCCGGCCAAAGCGCACCGCCCAAGTCTTCGGTAAAAATGAAAATGCGCGCGCCCGGCATCCGGTCGCGCGCAGTCCCATGTCAGGCCGTATCAGGCGAGGTGACGCTCGATTTCCTCGCGCTCGAAGATCTCGATGACATCGCTGGGGCGGATGTCTTCGTAATTCTCGAAGGCCATGCCGCATTCCTGGCCCGAGATCACCTCCTTGACCTCGTCCTTGAAGCGCTTGAGCGTCTTCAGCGTGCCCTCGTGGACCACGACATCGTCGCGCAGCAGGCGCACGCCCGCCGAACGGCGCGCCACGCCCTCGGTCACCAGACAGCCGGCGACCTTGCCGACGCCCGAGACCTTGAAGACTTCGCGGATCTCGGCATAGCCGATGAAGGTTTCGCGCACCTCGTTCGACAGCAGACCCGAGGCGGCGGCCTTCACGTCGTCGACCAGGTCGTAGATCACGCTGTAATAGCGGATCTCCACGCCCTTCTGGTTGGCCGAACTGCGGGCCGAGGCATTGGCACGGACGTTGAAGCCGATGATCGGCACGCCCGAAGCCTCGGCCAGGCCGACATCCGAATCGGTGATTGCACCGACACCGTAATGCAGCACGCGCACGCGCACCTCTTCGTTGCCGACCTTCTCCAGCGCCTGGACGATCGCCTCGGCCGAACCCTGAACGTCGGCCTTCACCACCACCGGCAGCTCGGTCACGCTCTCGTCGGCCTTGGCCTTGGCCATCAGCTGTTCCAGCGTCGCGGCGGCACCGGCGGCGGCGCGCTTGTCCTTGGCGGCCTCCTCGCGGTAATCGGCGATCTCGCGGGCCTGGGCCTCGGTCTCGACGACGTTCAGAACGTCGCCCGCCGCAGGCGTGCCGTTGAGGCCAAGAACCTCGACCGGAACCGAAGGCCCGGCCTCGTCGACGCGCTCACCGCGGTCGTTGATCAATGCGCGGACCTTGCCCCATTGTTCGCCGACGACGAAGATGTCGCCGCGCTTGAGGGTACCATTCTGCACCAGAACCGTCGCGACCGGACCGCGGCCCACGTCAAGCTGGGCTTCGATCACGGCGCCCGAGGCGGCGCGGTCGGGGTTAGCGGTCAGCTCCAGGATCTCGGCCTGCAGCGCAATCGCTTCAAGCAGCTTGTCGAGCCCCTTGCCGGTTTTTGCCGAAACCTCGACATCCTGCACGTCGCCCGACATCGCCTCGACGACGATCTCGTGCTGCAGAAGGTCGGTACGGACCTTCTGCGGATCGGCGCCGTGCTTGTCCATCTTGTTGATCGCCACGATCATCGGCACCTTGGCGGCCTTGGCGTGGTTGATCGCCTCGATCGTCTGCGGCATCACGGCGTCGTCGGCGGCCACGACCAGAACCACGATATCCGTGACCTGGGCGCCACGCGCACGCATCGACGTGAAGGCCGCGTGGCCCGGCGTGTCGAGGAAGGTCAGCACCGCCCCCGATTCCGTCGTCACCTGATAGGCGCCGATGTGCTGGGTGATGCCACCGGCTTCGCCCGACACCACATTGGCGTGCCGGATCGCATCCAGAAGCGAGGTCTTGCCGTGGTCGACATGGCCCATGATGGTGATGACCGCCGGGCGGGATTTCAGATCCTCGGACTTGTCTTCGACCTGATGGATGACCTGCTCGACGTCGGCGTCCGAGACGCGGACCGCACGGTGACCGAATTCCTCGATCACCAGTTCGGCGGTGTCGGCGTCGATGGGCTGGTTCATGTTGACCATCATGCCCATGTTCATCAGCGACTTGACCACGTCGGCCGCGCGCTCGGCCATACGGTTGGCCAGCTCCTGCACGACGATGGTTTCGGGAAGCCGCACGTCGCGCACCTGCTTTTCGGCGCGCACGGTCATGCCCATCGCCTTCTGGCGGGCCTTTTCCTGCTTGCGTTTCATCGCGGCGAGCGAGCGTTGACGCCCGCCCTCGCCCTGAAGCGCCTCGGTCAGTGTCAGCTTGCCGGCGCGGCGGTTGTCGCCAGCGCCCTTGCCCTTGCCGCGGTTCTCGCGCTCGCGGTCTTCGCGTTCGCGGTCGGTCTTGCGCGGACCGGGAGAGGCCTTTGCCGCCCCGCCGCGCGTGTTGGGTTCGGACACCGGCTCTGGGGTGGCGGGCGTGGCCGCGGGGGCCGAAGGGGCCGCCGCCGCCTTGGCGCGGGCCTCGACTTCGGCCTTGGCACGGGCCTCGGCTTCTTCCTTGGCCCTCAGCGCCTCTACGCGCTCGCGCTCCTCGCGCTCTTTCGCATCGATTTCCTCGCGGCGACGCTGGCGCTCTACCTCGCGGCGCTTTTCTTCGGCGGCGCGCTCGGCGGCGTCATCGGCTTCACGGGCCTTGGCGGCCTGCAGCGCTTTCAGGCGACGGTCCATTTCGGCATCGGAAATGCCGGCAGGACGCTTCGACGGATCGCCGCGATGAGGCTTCGACCCAGACGCGCCACCACCGGACGCCCCTGCGGGGCCAGCCTTCGGCACCACAACACGCTTGCGCTTGGTCTCGACCACGACGGACTTGGTGCGGCCATGGCTGAAGCTTTGCTTCACCTGCCCCGAACGGGGGCCACCCAAGCCTAGGGTCTTCTTACCGTCTGTATCGCTCATGCGTCTTTCGTATCCTTCCCGGTGGTCTTGCCACCGATCCGCCCGCGCAATCCGGCGAGCCTTGCCGCCTCGTCTATAACACGTTTGGTGAGTCCGCCAGCCGCAAGCGCGCTGTGTATCGCATGTTCGCGGCCGAATGCCAAACCGATTTCCCCAGCGGACAAGCAGTTAAAGTAGCGCCCGCCCTCGGGTGTCCAGAGCTTGGATTTCCCGCGCTCCGATCCATCGAAAGCCTGCAGCAGAACCTTCGCGCGGCCCTGTGCCAACCAATCCTTCACCTTCTCGAATCCGCAGACCGCATCCCCCGCCTTGCGGGACAGCGAGACCAGATCGACCAATCGTCGAGCCAGAACCGCCTCGGTCTCGGCGGCCAGATCGGCGGGCAGATTGACCGGCCGCCGGGCCGCACGGCTGAAATAGTTCTTCGCGACCGCCTTTTCCAGTACGGACCGCTCGGCCGTGACCCAAATGCCACGACCGGGCAGGCGTTCCAGGACGTCGGGCACGACAATGTCGCCGGGGCCGATGACAAAGCGGATCAAACCCACCTTGCCCCCGGTTTCCCCCGTCACGACGCAGCGCCGTTCGGGCCCGTCGTCTTCTTTGTCGGCCCCACCCCGGGTCATGTCGTGCGCTCCGCCGCTCAGGCCCCGGCCTCCGTGGGCCCGGCTTCCGTGGCTTTGACCTCGGTGGCCCCACCCTCGGAGGTTTCGCCTTCGGAGGTTTCGGCCGCAGAGACCTCGTCCTCGGAGACCCCGCCATCAGCCAATTCGTCGTCAGCCAGCTCATCGTCAGCCAACCCGCCGTCAGCCGCGGCCAGCTCTTCGGGGTCGACCCAACCAAGCTGGATGCGCGCGGTCATCACGAGGTGTTGCGCCTCTTCGAGGCTCATCTCGAACTTTTCAAGCACGCCTTCGTCCTTGACCCGTTCGCCGTTCACCGTGGTCCAGCCGCCGGCCAGTTCCCAGTCGGCGCAGGTGGCGAAATCTTCCAGCGTCAGAACTTCGTCCTCGGCCAGCGCCTCGATCATCTGCGGCGTCAGGCCCTCGAAGCTGACCAGGCTGTCCTGCACGCCAAGCTCGCGCGCGCGGTCCATGGACTTGCGGTTCTGCTCTTCCAGGAAATCGCGGGCCCGGGCCTGCAGCTCTTCCGCCGTCGAGGCGTCGAAGCCGTCGATTGACACCAGTTCGTCGATCTCGACATAGGCGACTTCTTCGAGGCTGGTGAAGCCTTCGGCCACCAGAAGCTGGGCGATCATCTCGTCCACGTCCAGCGTGTCGATGAACAGCTGGGTGCGTTCGGCGAATTCGGCCTGGCGGCGGGCGCTTTCGTCCGCTTCGGTCAGGATGTCGATGTCCAGACCGGTCAGCTGGCTGGCCAGACGCACATTCTGGCCGCGACGGCCGATGGCCAGCGACTGCTGCATGTCGGGCACGACGACTTCGATCTTGCCGGCCTCTTCGTCGATGACCACCTTGGTCACCTCGGCAGGCTGCAGCGCGTTCACCAGAAAGGTCGCCTGATCCTCGTTCCACGGGATGATGTCGATCTTCTCGCCCTGAAGCTCGTTCACCACCGCCTGAACACGGCTGCCGCGCATGCCGACGCAGGCGCCGACCGGGTCGATCGAGTTGTCATAGGAAATCACGGCGATCTTGGCGCGCGAGCCCGGGTCGCGGGCGACCGCCTTGATCTCGATGATGCCGTCGTAGATTTCCGGCACTTCCATCTTGAACAGCTCGGCCATGAAATGCGGATCGGTGCGCGACAGGAAGACCTGCGGACCCCGGGCCTCGCGGCGCACATCCTTGATATAGGCGCGGATGCGGTCGTTCGGGCGATAGGCTTCGCGGCCGATCTTCTCGTTGCGGCGCAGGATGCCCTCGCCACGGCCGATGTCGACGATGATGTTGCCGTATTCCTCGCGCTTGACGATGCCGTTGATGATCGTGCCGGCGCGGTCCTTGAATTCCTCGTACTGGCGATCACGCTCGGCTTCGCGGACCTTCTGCAAGATCACCTGCTTGGCCGATTGCGCGGCGATTCGGCCCATCTCGACCGGGGGCACCTCATCGGTGAGCTCATCGCCCACCTTGGGGTCCGACAGGAATTGCTTGGCCTGCTGGACGGTCAGCTCGGCCTGGTAATTCTCCAGCAGATCATCTTCCACGACCGTGCGCACCCGGGTGAAGGTGGCCTTGCCGGTCTTGCGGTCGATCGCCACGCGGATGTCCATCTCGGCCCCGTAGCGCGACTTGGCGGCGCGGGCGAGGCTTTCCTCCATCGCCTGGATCACCAGGTCCGGGTCGATCATCTTCTCGCGTGCGACCGCATCGGCGGTCTGCAGAAGTTCCAGCTGGTTGGCAGAGGTAATCGCCATGTCTCACTCCTCCTTGGAAGCGGTGGGGTCAGCGGTGGGGTCAGCAGTGGGGTCAGCAGTGGGGTCAGCGGTCGGGTCTTCGTCGTCTTCGTCGGTTTCGATCTCGTCGAACTGGCTTTCGTCGATCGCGCCGGACGCCTTCTTCTGGCGCAGCATCTCAGAGATCAGCTCGTCGGTCAGGACCAGTTTGGCATCTGACAGCCAGTCGAAGTTGAGGCCGATGGTGACCACTTCGCCCTGGCTCTCGATCTCGATCAGCACATCCTGAACCTCGGTGCCGCGCAGCACGCCCTTGAAGCGGCGCTGGCCGTCGATCAGTTCGGTGGTCTCGATGCGGGCCTCATAGCCCTCCCAGGCGTCGAAATCCTTCAGCCGGGTCAGCGGCCGGTCGATGCCGGGGCTGGACACTTCCAGAACATAGGGGTCATCCAGCGGATCCTCGACATCAAGCACGGCCGAAACGGCGGTTGAGATCTTGGCGCAATCGTCCACCTCGATCCCGCCTTCGGGCCGGTCTGCCATGATCTGCAGGGTGCGGGTCCTGCCACCCATCAGACGGACGCGCACCAACTCGAACCCCAGCCCTTCGATGGCGGGGGTGATGATCGAGGCAAGGCGCTGGTCGATGGCGCTTTTGGCGATGAGGTCGGTCATGGGTGATCCGAGAAATAAAAAAGCGGGCTCTTGCGGCCCGCCGTACACGTTCGGTGGAGCCTGGGTTTGGACCCTCAGGCACCGCTGTTGAGGTGCATATACGCAAGGAAGGCCGAGTCTGCAAGAGGGAAGCTTTCGGCGCCCCGCGCGCGCCGCTATCCCCGGCCGTTATCCCCGGTTGTCCCGCCAGATCCGCCAGTTCAGCGCCGCCGCCACGCCGACCCAGACAAGATAGGGCAGCAAGATCAGCCCGGCCAGCCAGTCGATCTGCCAGAAGGACCAGAGCGTGGCCAGCACCGCCAGCCACAGCGCCACGATCACCGCCATGCCCAGCGCCATCCGCCGCGCGCCGAAGAACACCGGCGTCCACAGCGTGTTCAGCGCGATCTGCAAGGCCCAGAAGGCCAGCGCCTGGCCCGCGCCGGGCCGCAGCGCCACCCGCGCGGCGGCATAGCTCATCAGCACGTAAAGCGCCGTCCAGACCACCGGAAAGGCCCATTTCGGCGGGGTCCAGGATGGTTTCGCCAGCCCCTCGTACCAGGGGCCGGGCTTGAACAGCATCCCCGTCGCCCCGGCGGCAACGGTGGCGGCAAGGAACGTCAGGAACAGCGTCAGCATCGGCAGATCTCCTTAGGTGGCCAACCCCCGAGGGGTCAGGACAGTTCCCTCACCGCTGCTTGCGCTTGGGCGAAACGGGCGTGGGCAGCCTCGAACGCATCGCGCAGGGCCGGGTCGGGGGCAAAGACGGTCTCGGTTTCGGGCGCCGTGGCGATCTCGGGCCCCGCGCCGGTCGCCGCCATCAGCGCCAGCCGCGCGGCCCCGAAAGCGGCGCCGAAATCGCCCGCGACCGGGCGCGTCACCTCGATATCCAGCAGCGAGGCCAGCGCCGCCAGCCAATAATCCGACCGCGCCCCGCCGCCCACCGCGATCAGCCGCGCGATCCCGGTGCCGGTCGCGGCCAGCGCGTCGCGGCAATCGCGGATCGCGAAGGCCACGCCCTCCAGCACCGCCCGCGTCGCCGCCGCCCGGTCCGTCGCATGTTCCAGCCCCAGGAACGCGCCCCGCACCTGCGCGTCGTTCAAGGGCGTCCGCTCACCGCCCAGATAGGGCAGGAACAGGGTCTTTCCGGGTGCCTGCAGGGCACCCAGCGCGCCGGTCAGCGCCCCGGCCTCGGCGCCCACCAGCCTTGCGTACCAGTTCAGCGCATCGGTCGCGGCCAGGATCACGCCCATCTGGTGCCAGGTGTCCGGCAGCGCATGGCAGAAACTATGCACCGCGGTTTCGGGCGCGGGCCGGTAGCCGTCGTTCGCCGCGAACAATACGCCCGAGGTGCCAAGGCTGACGAAGGCCTCGCCGGCCCGCACCACGCCGACGCCGACGCCCGACGCCGCGTTGTCGCCGCCGCCGCCCGCGACGATCACGGCGTCCGGCATGCCGAACCGCCGCGCCAGCGCCGGGCGCAGATGGCCCGAAACCTCGGATCCCTCGACCAGCCGAGGCATCGCCGCGCGGCCAAGGCCGGTGGCGGCCAGCAGCCCCTCGTCCCAGTCGCGCTTGCCGGTGTCGAGCCAGCTGGTGCCCGCCGCATCCGACATCTCGGCGACATGATCCCCGGTCAGCCAGAGGCGCAGGTAATCCTTGGGCAGCAGCACCTTCGCCAGCTTGTCGAAGATCTCGGGTTCATGCCGCTGGACCCAGACCAGCTTGGGCGCGGTGAAGCCCGCAAAGACGATATTGCCGGTGATCGCGCGGAACCGGGGATCGGCGTCCAGCTCGGCCGCCTCGGCCGCGGCGCGGCTGTCGTTCCACAGGATGCAGGGTCGCAGCACCGCATCGCCCGAATCAAGCAGCGTCGCGCCATGCATATGCCCCGAAAGGCCGATCGCCTTCACCTGCCGCAGCGGCACCTTCGCCGCCAGCGCGTCCAGAACTGCCTCGGCGGCGGCGATCCAGTCGGCGGGGTCCTGTTCCGACCAGCCGGCCCGCGGGCGGCTGACGCCCAGCGGCGCGGTCGCTTCGGCCAGCACCCTCTGATCCGCATCGATCAGCAGGCCCTTGAGGCCCGAGGTTCCCAGATCGAGCCCCAGATACATGTCGCCACCCCTCCGCGTCCCGGTTCGACCGGGGCAGAGCATAGTGCCGCGTTCGTCGGCGTCCACATGAAGCGCGTGTCGAACTCTCCTTTCAGTGTTCCCCAAATACGCGCGCGGCCATAGACGCCAAGCCAGCGTATTTAGGGAACACTGAAAGCAGGGGGTCAGCCCAGCAGGCGGCGGGCGATCACCTGGGCCTGGATCTCGGCCGCGCCCTCGAAGATGTTGAGGATGCGCGCGTCGCAGAGGATCCGGCTGATCTGATATTCCAGCGCAAAGCCGTTGCCGCCGTGGATCTGCAGCGCATTGTCCGCCGCCGCCCAGGCGACGCGGGCGCCCAGCAGCTTGGCCATCCCGGCCTCCAGATCGCAGCGCCGGTCGTGGTCCTTTTCCGAGGCGGCGAAATAGGTCAGCTGGCGGGCGATCATGATCTCGGCCGCCATCATCGCGAGCTTCCCCGCGACGCGGGGAAATTCGACCAGTGACTTGCCGAACTGCTTGCGGTCCTCGGCATAGCGCAGCCCGACCTCCAGCGCGTTCTGCGCCACGCCGATGGCGCGGGCGGCGGTCTGGATACGGGCGGATTCGAAGGTTTGCATGAGCTGCTTGAAGCCCTGCCCCTCGACCCCGCCCAGCAGGTTTCCGGCCTTCACCTCGAAGCCGTCGAAGCCCAGTTCGTATTCCTTCATGCCGCGGTAGCCCAGCACCTCGATCTCGCCGCCACTCATGCCGGGGGTGGGGAAGGGGTCGGCATCGTCGCCCGGGGTCTTCTCGGCGATGAACATCGACAGGCCGCGGTAATCCGTGGTCTCGGGGTCGGTGCGCGCCAGAAGCGTCATGATATGGGCGCGCGCGGCATGGGTGATCCAGGTCTTGTTGCCGGTGACCTTGTAGGTGTCGCCTTCCTTGAGCGCGCGGGTGCGCAGGGCGCCAAGGTCCGATCCGGTGTTCGGTTCGGTGAACACCGCGGTGGGCAGCACCTCGCCGCTGGCGATCTTCGGCAGCCAGTGGCTTTTCTGTTCGTCGGTGCCGCCGCACAGGATCAGCTCGGCCGCGATCTCGGACCGGGTGCCAAGGCTGCCGACGCCGATATAGCCACGGCTGAGTTCCTCGCTCACCACCACCATCGAGGCCTTCGACATCCCCAGCCCGCCCAGGTTCTCGGGGATGGTCAGGCCAAAGACGCCGAGGTCGGCCAGTTCCTCGATCACCTCCATCGGGATGAAGTCGTCCTTCAGGTGCCAGTCATGGGCATGGGGGGCGATGCGGTCGTCGGCATAGCGGCGGAACTGGTCGCGGATCATCTCCAGCTCCTCGTCGAGGCCCGAGGTGCCGAAGGTCGCCCGCCCGTGATTGTCGCGCATCAACGCCACCAGCCGGGCCCGCGCCGCCGGGCTGTTGCCGCGCAGAAGCGGCGCCGCCGCGCCCCAATCCGGCGCCTCGATGCCAAGATCGGCAAGCCGGGCGATCTCTCCCTGGCTCATCGGGATGCCGCCGGCGATCTGGGCCATGAATTCGCCCACGCCGATCTGCAAAAGCAGCGCCTCCATCTCGCCGAAGGCGCCCTGATCGGCGACCCGCCCGGCCCAGCCCGACATCTGGCGCAGGCTTTCCACGTAGGTGGCCAGCCAGGCCAGCGCATGGGCCGCGAACTGATCGGCCTCTAGCGCCGCGGCCGAGACCTTACCGTCCTGCATCACCCGCGTCCGCAGCTTTGCCACCGCCTCGGCCAGCAGCGCCTCGGCCACCGGCACGGCGGCTTCGGCCTTGGCGCGAAGATCCGGCAGGATCGGGCTTTCGGCACTGGCGGCGGTACCATCATGCGGCATGGGTCTTCTCCGTTTCTGCAGGTGCGAAATCTGATAGGGCTTTCGCAACCGCAGCGCAATAAAAATTCGCCGTGAGGTCACCAAGCGCACAAAAGTGTCGCTTTCAGAAAGACGCTGCGCCGCCGTTGCATCCCGTCTAAAAGATCGGAAAACGGAGACGCATCATGGAGCATCTGATCGGTGGGCTGGCGCCATCGACCTTCATGCTGGCATTCGGCATCACGCTGTTCGCGGGGCTCGTGAAGGGCGCGGTCGGCTTTGCCCTGCCGATGATAATGATTTCGGGACTGGGCTCATTCCTTCCGGGGCATGAGGCTTTGGCTGCGTTGATCCTGCCGACCTTGCTGACCAACTTTGCCCAAGCCTTTCGGCACGGGCCGCGCGCGGCGTGGGAGTCGGCTGTGAAGTTCCGGCTGATCCTGGGGGTGACGGTGCTGTTCATCCTGATCTCGGCCCAGTTCGTCATGATGATTCCGAACGCATTGATGTTCGTGCTGCTGGGCGTGCCGATCGTAGCTTTCGCGGGGGTGCAACTGGCTGGGATCCCGATGATCATCCCGATCCACCACCGCGCCCGCGCCGCCGTGCTGCTTGGTGTCGTGGCAGGGCTCTATGGCGGGATTTCCGGGGTCTGGGGGCCGCCGCTGATCGTCTATCTGCTGTCGATCGGAACGGAGAAGCGCGAACAGCTGCGGGTGCAGGGCGTGGTGTTCCTGATCGGATCTGTGATGCTGGCCGTGGCGCATCTGCGCTCGGGCGTGCTGAACGCCACGACGCTGCCGTTTTCGGCGATGATGGTGATTCCCGCCATGCTGGGGATGTGGCTGGGCTTTCGCCTGCACGACCGGCTGGATCCGGTCCGCTTCCGTTGGTGGACACTGGCGCTGCTGGCTTTGGCGGGGGTGAACCTGGTGCGCCGCGGCCTGCTGGGCTAAGGCGCAATGGCGACGGGGGGTGAAACCCTCGGCGCCGAGATCGGCGACCGGCCTTGTGACGAACCGGCGCGGTTTCACGAAATGGCCAAAAAACATGGGCTGGAAGAGTTGACTTGCGTCTGAGTCGGTCCTAGAAGCGCGGCTTCAGATTATCCCGAACCGAGAACCGGAACCGACACCCATGGCCAATACGCCCCAATCCAAGAAGCGCGCCCGCCAGAACGAAGCGCGCTATGCCGTGAACAAGGCGCGCCGCTCGCGGATCCGCACCTACCTGCGCAAGGTGGAAGAAGCGATCAGCGCCGGCGATCCGGCGGTTGCAGCCGAAACCCTGAAGAACGCCCAGCCCGAGCTGGCCCGCGGCGTGACCAAAGGTGTGCTGCACAAGAACACCGCGGCGCGCAAGATGTCGCGCCTCTCGTCGCGCGTGAAGGCCCTGACGGCCTAAGACGCGGCACTGAGGATCCGAAAAACGGCGTGCCTTTGGGCGCGCCTTTTTTCATGCCCGAAAGGCCGCCGCAGGGGCGCTGTGTCCTTTTTGCACAGGCCTTCGAGGATTCGGGCGGCCGATCCCTGAGTCAAGAACAGAGATATGTTGCGACTCCGCGATGGCGCGGGCTAGCGTCTAGAGGCGATTCACTTCGCCTTGGGGGGACATGGAGTGGTCTTGGATCATCTCACCGTAATCGGCACTGCCAAGCCGGTTCGGGGTGCGTGATATGCCAAGACCATAAGGTTCCGAAGCCGGCCTCAGCTGCCATGCTGCCTGCTTCGGGATTGGTGGAAGTCGTCCAACCGCTTATGCGGTTCTCGCTTCCGCATGTCCGATTGTGTTGATCGCCCCGCGAGACGGGATCCGGGCTTGCCCGGTGTCCGTCTCGTTTGGGGTCGATCGTTCCGCGTCCGGCCGCGCCACGGGCAGATTGCGGGCGCCCCGGGGTGTTGCGGACCGTACGGGCATGGAGGCCGGGCGATCGCCTGGCCATCCGCATCAAGAACAAAAAAGCGGGTCGAAAAATGACGAACGAAACCTGGGGGCAAGTGCGCAATGAACTTCTCAAGAGCCTTGGAAGGAACAACTTCGTAAGCTGGATCGAGCCGTTGCAATATTCGGGCCTGCACGAGGGGGTCGCCCAGTTTGTCGTCCCGACCCCGTTCTTCGCGACCTGGATCGAACGCAACTTCGCCGATCACATCCGCAAACAGCTGATTTCGGCCGGGGCGGAAGTCGACCGGCTTGAATTCGCGGTCGGCTCTGGCGCGAAGCAGCCGGTGAAGCGCGCGGCCACGGATCGCAGCGCGAAACCCGCCACCGCGGCGACCGCTGCGGCCTCGGCCCCCGCGGTCGCCGCGGCCGCTCGCCCCACGGAAGAGGCCGAGCTGCCCAGCGCGCCGCTCGATTCGCGCTTCACCTTCGACAGTTTCGTCGTCGGCAAGCCGAACGAGCTGGCCCATGCCGCCGCCCGCCGGGTGGCCGAGGGTGGGCCGACCAGCTTCAATCCGCTGTTCCTTTATGGCGGGGTGGGCCTGGGCAAGACCCACCTGATGCACGCCATCGCGCATGAGCTGCGAAGCAAGCAGCCGCATCTGAAAGTGCTGTACCTGTCGGCCGAGCAGTTCATGTACCGCTTCGTCCAGTCCCTGCGCGAGCGCGACGTGATGTCGTTCAAGGAACTCTTCCGCTCGGTCGATGTGCTGATGGTCGACGACGTGCAGTTCATCGCTGGCAAGGAATCCACGCAAGAGGAATTCTTCCACACTTTCAATGCGCTGGTCGATCAGCACAAGCAGATCGTGATTTCCGCCGACCGCGCCCCGGGCGAGATCAAGGATCTGGAAGAGCGCATCAAGAGCCGCCTGCAATGCGGCCTGATCGTCGACCTGCACCCCACCGATTATGAGCTGCGCCTGGGCATCCTGCAGCAGAAGGCCGAATACTACCGCAACCAGTACAAGGGGCTGCAACTGGCGTCGGGCGTTCTGGAATTCCTGGCCCACCGCATCACCACCAACGTGCGCGTGCTGGAAGGCGCGCTGACGCGTCTGTTTGCCTTCGCCTCGCTGGTGGGGCGCGAGATCACGCTGGAACTGGCGCAAGATTGCCTGTCGGACATCCTGCGTGCCAGCGACCGCAAGGTGACGATCGAAGAGATCCAGCGCAAGGTGGCCGAACATTACAACGTGCGCCTGTCGGACATGATCGGGCCCAAGCGCACCCGCACCATCGCCCGGCCGCGTCAGGTGGCGATGTATCTGGCCAAACAGCTGACCTCGCGCAGCCTGCCCGAGATCGGGCGCCGCTTTGGCGGGCGCGATCACACCACGATCATGCACGGGGTAAAGAAGATCGAGGAGCTGAAGTCGACCGACTCGCAGCTTTCCGACGATCTGCAGCTTCTGCGCCGCCTTCTGGAGGGCTGATCGCCACAGCGGCGGTTTGCGGCGGGGGCGCCCTTGACGCCCCCCTCCGTTCAGCCGAAAGTCCTTGAAAACGACGGAACCGGGCCGCGCTGTCTGCGCCGCCGCAACGGGGTGTGAGGGAATGAAGATCAGCATCGAGCGCGCGACGCTCCTTAAAGCGGTGGCACAGGCGCAATCGGTCGTCGAGCGGCGCAATACCATTCCAATTCTGGCAAATGTGCTGATCGAGGCCGAGGGCGATACCGTCAGCTTCCGCGCCACCGATCTGGATATCGAGGTGGTCGACAAGACCCCCGCGCAGGTCGAACGCGCCGGCGCGACCACGGTCAGTGCGGTGATGCTGCATGAGATCGTGCGCAAACTGCCCGACGGGGCTTTGGTGCAACTGGTCGACGACGCGGCGGCGGGCCGGCTGACGGTGACGGCGGGGCGGTCGACCTTCAATCTGGCGACGCTGCCGAAGGAAGATTTTCCGGTGATGGCGACGTCGGAATATTCGTCGAACTTCTCGGCCGGCGCGGTGATGTTGCGGCGGCTGTTCGACAAGTCGAAATTCGCGATCTCGACCGAAGAGACGCGCTATTACCTGAACGGCGTCTACATGCATGTGGCCACCGGCGAGGATGGCCAGGTGCTGCGCTGCGTCGCGACCGATGGCCACCGTCTGGCGCGGATCGACGCGCCCCTGCCCTCGGGCGCCGAAGAGATGCCGGGCGTCATCGTGCCGCGCAAGACGGTGAACGAGATGCGCAAGCTACTCGACGATGACGAGGCCCAGATTGCCGTGTCGGTCAGCGAGACCAAGGTGCGTTTTGCCACGCCGCAGATCACCCTGACCTCGAAGGTGATCGACGGCACCTTCCCCGATTACACGCGGGTGATTCCGGTCGGCAACACCCGCAAGCTGGAGGTCGACGCCGCCGAATTCGCCAAGGCCGTGGACCGGGTGGCGACGGTGTCGTCGGAACGTTCGCGCGCGGTGAAGCTGAGCCTCGACGAGGATCGTCTGGTGCTGTCGGTCAACGCCCCCGACAGCGGCGCCGCCGAGGAAGAGCTGGCCGTGGCTTACGGCGACGAGCCGCTGGAGATCGGCTTCAACGCCAAGTATCTGCTGGAGATCGCAAGCCAGGTGGACCGCGAGAACGCGGTGTTCCTGTTCAACTCATCCGGCGACCCCACGCTGATGCGTGAGGGCAACGATACCTCGGCGGTCTATGTCGTGATGCCGATGCGGGTGTGACGGGCCGCGCGGGGGGCGCTGCCCCCCTGCACCCCCCGGAGTATTTCCGCCAAGATGAAGGGCAGTGATGTCCGTGCTGGCCCTCACAGAGCTGAGCCTGTCGCATTTCCGCTCGCATCGGGCGGGGCGGCTGGCGCTGGACGGGCGGGCGGTGGCGATTTACGGGCCGAACGGGGCCGGAAAGACCAACATTCTGGAAGCGGTGTCGATGCTTTCGCCCGGGCGCGGGTTGCGGCGTGCGGCGGCGGAAGAGATCGCGCGGCGCCCCGAGGCGCTGGGCTGGAAGGTTTCCGCCACGCTGAAAAGCCTTTGGCAGGTGCATGAGATCGAGACCTGGGCCGAGCCGGGCGCCGGAAGGCAGGTGCGTATCGACGGCAAGGCGGCGGCGCAGGTCGCGCTGGGTCGGATCGCGCGGGTGTTGTGGTTGGTGCCGGCGATGGACCGGCTGTGGACCGAGGGGGCCGAGGGGCGGCGGCGGTTCCTCGACCGGATCACGCTAAGCTTCGAGCCCGGCCATGGCGAGGTGGTGCTGACCTATGAAAAGGCGATGCGTGAACGCAACCGGCTGCTGAAGGAAGACATCCGCGATGCCGCCTGGTTCGCCGCGCTCGAAGGGCAGATGGCCGAGGCGGGGGCGCAGATCGGGACCAATCGGGCGCAGGCCCTGACCCGGGTCGCGCAGGCGCAAGAGGGGGCAGAGACGGCTTTTCCGGTGGCGAAATTGTCTCTGACTCACCCGGAAACGCCTCTGCCCGAGGGAGCGGAGGCCTTGGCCGAGGCGCTGGCCGAGGGGCGCCGGCGTGACAGCGCGGCGGGGCGCACGCTGGTCGGGCCGCACCGGGTGGACATGGCGGCGATCTATGCCGCGAAGGGTGTGGCGGCGGATCAGTGTTCGACGGGAGAGCAGAAGGCGTTGCTGATCTCGCTGATCCTGGCGAATGCGCGTGCGCTGGCGCAGGATTTCGGCGCGCCGCCGATCCTGTTGCTCGACGAGGTCGCGGCGCATCTGGATGCCGGCCGCCGCGCCGCGCTTTATGATGAGATTGCTGCGCTTGGCGCTCAGGCCTTCATGACAGGCACCGGGCGGGAATTGTTCGACGCGCTGGGCCCGCGCGGGCAATATGTCGAGGTGACGGAGGCCGAGGGCACCTCGGCCCTGCGGCAGGAGGAAACATGAGCTATCCGGTACAGCGGGTGACCTTGATCACCCTGGGCGTGGCCGATCTGGCGCTGGCCCAACATTTCTATGAAACCCTGGGCTGGCGCGCGGCGATGGCGGAAGAATCGGTGACCTTCTTCCAGATGCACGGGCAGGTGCTGGGCCTTTTCCGGCGGGACGATCTGGCCAAGGATCAGGGCCGTGAGGGGGCGACCCTGGGCACCGGCGCGGCGGTGCTGGCGCAGAATTTCAATAGCGAGGCCGAGGTCGACGCAGCTTATGAAGCGGCGCTGGCGGCCGGGGCCACCGGGCTGAAGCCGCCCGAGAAGGTCTTCTGGGGCGGCTATTCCGGCTATTGGGCCGATCCCGACGGCCATGTCTGGGAACTCGCGATGAACCCGTTCTGGCCCTTGGCCGAGGACGGCTCTCTCACCCTGCCGGGCGGAGAGGACTGACCGCGCCGACACGCAATACCGGTTTCAGTGTTCCCCAAATACGCCGGGGGTACGGGGGCAGAGCCCCCGCGCGTCGCGGGACGCATCCGACCCCTTGCCAAGCGGCCCGCCTTTGCGTTCCTTTGGGGGCCGCCTCAGGGGATGCCCGATGACCATCACGCCGACCGATCTGTTGCTATATGCTGCGGCGCTTTTTGTGCTGTTCCTCACACCGGGGCCGGTCTGGCTGGCGCTGACGGCGCGGACGATCTCGGGCGGCTATGGGGCCGCCTGGCCGCTGGCGCTGGGGGTGTCGCTGGGCGATATGCTCTGGCCGCTGATCGCGGTCTTCGGCCTCGGCTGGGTCACCGGCGCCTATGCGGAGGTGATGGTGGTGCTGCGCTGGGTCGCGGTGGCGATCTTCGTGGTGCTGGGGGTGCAACTGATCCGCAAGGCCGCCCGCCCGATCGCAACCGACGCCCGACTGACGCGCCCCGGCCGCTGGGCCGGTTTCGCGGCGGGGGTGACGGCGATTCTGGGCAACCCCAAGGCGATCCTGTTCTACATGGGGGTGCTGCCGGGCTTCTTCGACCTTCGCGCGCTGACCGTGGCGGACATCGCCGCGATCGTCGCGCTTTCGGTGGCGGTGCCGCTGATCGGCAACCTGCTCTTCGCCGCCCTCGTCGCCCGTGTCCGGCACCGTCTGGCCGGCCCCGGCGGCATCGCCCGGCTGAACCGGGTCGCCGGCGGGCTGCTTCTGGTCGTCGCCTTGCTGATCGCCGTCACATGACCCCCTAAATATTGTGTGCTTCGCGTGACAATCCCGCGCGGAAGCCCTATAAACCGGGCAGATTTCCAAGGAAGGTCCGCATGGCCGACGAGCAGCAGCAACCCGCCGAATATGGCGCCGATTCCATCAAAGTTCTCAAGGGGTTGGAGGCCGTCCGCAAACGGCCTGGCATGTATATCGGGGATACCGACGACGGCTCGGGCCTGCACCACATGGTCTATGAGGTGGTCGACAACGGCATCGATGAGGCCTTGGGCGGCTTTGCCGACGCCGTATCGGTGAAAATCCATGCCGACAATTCGGTTTCCGTGCGCGACAACGGCCGCGGCATTCCCACCGACATCCATACCGAGGAAGGCGTCAGCGCCGCCGAGGTGATCATGACCCAGCTGCATGCCGGCGGGAAGTTCGACCAGAATTCCTACAAGGTGTCGGGCGGTCTGCACGGCGTCGGCGTGTCGGTGGTGAACGCGCTGTCGGAGTGGCTGGAGCTGCGCATCTGGCGCGGCGGCAAGGAATATTACGCGCGGTTCGAACATGGCGACACCGTCGAGCATCTGCGCGAGGTGGGCGACGCGAATGGCCAGAAGGGGACGGAGGTGCGCTTCCTCGCCGCGACCACGACCTTCTCGAACCTCGACTACAGCTTCCGCACGCTGGAAAACCGGCTGCGCGAACTGGCCTTCCTGAACTCGGGCGTGCGCATCGTCCTGGAAGACGAACGCCCCGCCGAACCGCTGCGCTCGGAATTGTACTACGACGGCGGCGTGCGGGAATTCGTGCGCTACCTCGATCGGTCGAAGACCGCGCTGCTGGCCGAACCCATCTTCATGATCGGCGAGCGCAACGGCATCATCGTCGAAGTCGCGATGTGGTGGAACGACAGCTATCATGAGACGGTGCTGCCCTTCACCAACAACATCCCGCAGCGCGACGGCGGCGCCCATCTTGCGGGCTTTCGTGGTGCGCTGACGCGGACGATGAATGCCTATGCCCAGACCTCGGGCATCGCCCGGCGCGAAAAGGTGGATTTCACCGGAGACGACGCCCGCGAGGGGCTGACCTGCGTGCTGTCGGTCAAGGTGCCGGATCCGAAATTCTCCAGCCAGACCAAGGACAAGCTGGTCTCGTCCGAGGTCCGCCCCGCGGTGGAAAGCCTGGTGAACGAGAAGCTGGGCGAATGGTTCGGGGAACACCCGACCGAGGCGCGCCAGATCGTCGGCAAGATCATTGAGGCCGCGCTGGCCCGCGAAGCCGCCCGCAAGGCGCGAGAGCTGACCCGGCGCAAGACGGCGATGGACGTGGCCAGCCTGCCCGGCAAGCTGGCCGATTGCCAGGAACGCGACCCCGCTAAATCCGAGGTCTTCCTGGTCGAGGGTGACAGCGCCGGCGGCTCGGCCAAGCAGGGGCGGAGCCGCGCCAATCAGGCGGTGTTGCCGCTTCGGGGCAAGATCCTGAACGTCGAGCGCGCGCGTTTCGACCGGATGCTGGGCAGCCAGGAGATCGGCACCCTGATCACCGCGCTGGGCACCGGCATCGGGCGCGACGAGTTCAACATCAAGAAGCTGCGCTACCACAAGATTGTCATCATGACCGACGCCGATGTCGACGGCGCCCATATCCGCACACTTCTGCTGACCTTCTTCTTCCGGCAAATGCCGGAGGTCATCGAAGGTGGCTATCTCTATATCGCGCAGCCGCCTCTGTATAAGGTTTCGCGCGGAAAATCAGAGGTTTACCTGAAGGATCAAGCGGCGCTGGACGACTACCTGATCCAGATGGGGGTTGAGGGCGCGGTGCTGCGGCTGAACACGGGCGAAGAGATCGCGGGCCAGGATCTTGCCCGCGTGATCGAGGGCGCTCGGCAGTTCCGCCGTGTGCTGGACGCCTTCCCCACGCATTATCCGCGCAACATCCTGGAACAGGCGGCGCTGGCCGGCGCCTTTGATCCGGGCGCGGCGGATCGCAACCTTCAGACGGTGGCCGACGAGGTGGCGACGCGGCTCGACATGGTCGCGGCGGAATATGAGAAGGGCTGGCAGGGCCGCATCACCCAGGACCACGGCATCCGCCTGGCCCGCATCCTGCGCGGCGTCGAAGAGATTCGCACGCTGGACGGGGCGGTTCTGCGCTCGGGCGAGGCGCGGCGCCTGTCGGAGGTGTCGCAGCGCACCCGAGACGTCTACGCCAAGCCGGGTCAACTGGTGCGCAAGGACCGCGAGGTTCTGGTGCATGGTCCGATAGAACTGCTCAAGGCGATCCTGTCGGAGGGCGAAAAGGGCCTGTCGATGCAGCGCTACAAGGGTCTGGGCGAAATGAACCCCAATCAGCTGTGGGAAACCACGCTGGACCCCGAAGCGCGGACGCTTCTGCAGGTGAAGATCGACGATCTGGCCGAGGCCGAGGACATCTTCACCAAGCTGATGGGCGACGTGGTCGAGCCGCGGCGCGAGTTCATCCAGAAGAATGCGCTGAGCGTGGAGAACCTGGATATCTGAGGCGTTGTAGGGCAGCGCATAACTTTGAGCGGCGCGCATAAACTTGCGCGTCGCCATTGGCCAGAGCGGCAGAAGAAGTGCCGTTCTACAGATATTTGTCTGGGCTTCTTTTGCCGCCCATTTCTGATGCCACAGGTCAACCCCCTCGTGCTCTGCGTTGTTGAATGCCACCCGGAACTGGCCCGGCCAGACGCGTGATTTTCATAGAGAACTGACCCATGTGACCTTCCGCAAAACAGCGTGTGGCGGGGGGCAACGGTTTGATCCACATGGAAATTTTGAGCATCATCAGAGCGATGGTGTCGCATGAGAAGTTGCTGATCCTGCTATTCCCGGGCATTTTTGGGCTGATTTTTCTGACATTGCCTGTTTTCCTCGCCGTCGCTGTGGTTGTGTGGTTTTTGCGTCGTACATCCTCAGTTTGGGGTGTCACTTTCGGATTGGTTTGCG
>CAJYAD010000011.1 GCA_913064775.1 uncultured Albidovulum sp.
GGCGGACAGGAAGATATGCATGGCGGCGAAGGGCTCCCAGAGATGAATCCTCCATCCAGAATCCATCTCGCCGGCAGCCGCAAGGGGCGCCCCTCATGCTCTCAGCTCCAAATGCGATTCCCCTGCTACCCCTTCAACTCCACCTCAACGAAACTCATCGCCTTCTCGCCCCCGTTGATCACATTGTGCTCGGTCCCCACCGGGCGCCTATAGGCGCTGCCGGCGGGGACTTCGCTGCGCGTCGTCTCTCCGCCCGGCAATTCCAGCTCCAGCACGCAATCGGTGACCGTGGTGATCACGTAGTCCATGCCATGGACATGCCAGCCGGTCTCGGCCCCCGGAGCGAAGTCGTAGCGGGTCACGCGGAGCTGGGCGTCGTCGACCAGCACCGTGGCCACCGCCTGGGGGCGGGGCGGAGCGGTCACTCCAGCCCTTCCAGCACCTCGCGCAGCGTGCCGATCAACTGGTCGATCTGGGCCTTGTCGATGATCAGCGGGGGCGACATCGCGATGATGTCGCCGGTGGTGCGGATCAGGATGCCCTTCTCATAGGCCTTCAGGAAGGCGTTGAACGCCCGCTTGGTCGGCTCACCCGGGATCGGTTCCAGCTCTACCGCGCCGATCAGGCCCATGTTGCGGATGTCGATCACATGGCGGGTGCCCTTCAGCCCATGCAGCGCGTCCTCCCAATAGGGGGCAAGCTCGGCGGCGCGCTCAAAGAGGCCCTCTTCGCGGTAGGTGTCGAGCGTGGCGATGGCGGCGGCGGAGGCGACCGGGTTGCCGGAATAGGTGTAGCCGTGGAACAGCTCGATCATGTGCTCGGGGCCTTGCATGAAGGCGTCGTGCACCTCGGCCGTGGTCATCACCGCGCCCATCGGGATCACACCATTGGTCAGGCCCTTGGCGGTGGTGATCAGGTCCGGCACCACGCCGAAATGCTGCGCGGCGAAGGCAGACCCGAGGCGCCCGAAGCCGGTGATCACCTCATCGAAGATCAGGAGGATGCCGTGTTTCTTGGTGATCGCGCGCAGCTTTTCCAGATAGCCCTTGGGTGGCAGCAGCACGCCGGTAGAGCCCGCCATGGGTTCGACGATCACCGCCGCGATGGTCTCGGCCCCGTGCAGGGCGACGATCCGCTCCAGCTCATCCGCGAGGTTGGCACCGTGTTCGGGCTGGCCACGGGAGAAGTCGTTCTGGCCCGGCAGGTGGGTGTGGGGCAGATGGTCGACCCCGGTCAGCAGCGCGCCGAAGGCCTTGCGGTTCGACACGATGCCGCCGACCGAGATGCCGCCGAAGTTCACCCCGTGATAGCCGCGCTCGCGCCCGATCAGCCGGGTGCGCGCGCCGTCGCCCTTCGCGCGGTGATAGGCGATCGCCAGCTTCAGCGCGGTCTCGACGGATTCAGAGCCGGAGTTGGTGTAGAACACATGCTCCATCCCGTCTGGCGCGATGTCGATCAGGCGGTTGGCCAGCTCGAACGCGATCGGGTGGCCCATCTGGAAGGCGGGGGCATAGTCGAGCTCACCCACCTGGTGCCGGACGGCCTCGGTGATCTTCGGGCGGCAATGGCCGGCGTTGCAGCACCACAGGCCCGCCGTGCCGTCCAGAATCTGGCGCCCGTCGGCGGTGGTGTAATGCATGTCCTTCGCGGCCACCAACATCCTTGGTGCCTTCTTGAACTGTCGATTCGCGGTGAAGGGCATCCAGAAGGCGCCAAGATCGTTCGGGGCGGGTTTGCGGTCCAGAGCCATGGGCCTCTCCATCACATGCGGGACATCGGGGCCCGCGCCGGCTGCAGTTGTCTGACCAGATGGTCAGGTTCAACGCTAGGCATCGTCCGGGGGAAAGGTCAAGACCGGCCGGTGCGCTGCGGGCAGGGCGGCATGGAAATGCCTCTGCGCCGCCCGCTTGCAGGCGCGTTCCGGATTGGCTCTTTGCGATCCACGCAATCCCGGGCAAACTGCCGGCATTGCTTTTCGGAGATTGCATGGACGCCCGAAACGACATTGCCCCGCGCCCCCGCACCCGCATCCAGCGCAAGAACAGTCGCGCGATCCTTGACGCCGCGCTTGATGTGTTTTCGCAATACGGCTTTCGCGGCGCCACGCTGGACCAGATCGCCGAGGTCGCGGGCCTGTCGAAGCCCAACCTGCTGTATTACTTCCCCTCGAAAGAAGCGATCCACGTCACCCTTCTGGCCGGGCTGATGGATAGCTGGCTTGCCCCCCTGCGCGCCATCGACCCGAATGGAGAGCCCGTGGACGAGATCCTGGGCTACGTCCGCCGCAAGCTGGAGTTGAGCCGCGACTACCCGCGCGAATCCCGGCTTTTCGCGAATGAGGTCCTGCAGGGCGCGCCGCGGATCACCGACCTGATTCAGGGCGAGCTGCGCGATCTGGTCTCGGACACCGCCGCCCTGATCCGCGGCTGGGTCGCCGCCGGTCGGCTGGCGCCGGTCGATCCGCACCACCTGATCTTCTCGATCTGGGCCACGACCCAGCATTACGCGGATTTCGACGTGCAGGTGCGCGACATCCTGCTTCAGGACCCGGAGCGCACGCATCAGGGCGCACTCGATTTCCTCACCCATCTCTACCGCGCGGCGTTGACACCCGGTGGGCCGGGCCTGGGCGAAAGCGGCCCGGGCAAAAAACCCTGAGCGGTTAACCTTCTGTCAGCATTTGCTCTTTAGGGTTTTCCGGTGGGGGTTTCTCCTATTGCAGGAGGTGGAGATGGTGGATTTCACGGGCCTTGGTCCGAATGCCGGTGGCCGGATCGGGTTTGATCCGGCGTCGGCGACACGGATGCAGACGTCGAACGCGGTGCCCGGCACCGTGCCAAACGCGCTGTCCAGCGCGGTGGCGGCGGTCGCGGCGGGAGAAAAGACACGCACCGACAGCGGCAGCCACGACAATATGGCCGGGGGGCGCAAACCGCGCGACGGCGCCCAGGGTGAGGCCGCCGCGGGTTTGACCCCGCACGAACAGAAATTGCGCGAGGGCATGCTGACTGGCCCGTCACCAACGTTCGAGGCCTCGCTGCTGGAGCTGGAAACAGATCTGAAGCTGGCGCTCGCGCGGATCCAGAGTGCGGGCTATGGCGAGGTCGTGGCGGCAAGTGACCGGGGAAGTCCTGGCGACCGGCGTGACCATGGCAGCCACGGCGCCGCCGATCCGGCGGCGGACACGCCCGGCGCCACCGATCCGGCGGCGGACAGGCCCGGCGCCGCGACCACGCGCGCCGAAGCCCAAGCCCAAGCCCAGGCCGCACCTGAGCGCACGGCAGAACGCCCCGACACGTCAGCCAATTCCACGCGCGACCAGAACGACAGCGCCGACCCAGACCCCGGCGACCGCAACTGATCCTGCCCCCGCCCCGGCACCCCACACTGGGGGCGGGGCGGAGATCGGGTCGGGGGTCGGTTCAGGTCGGGGGGCCGGATCGGGGGCCGGATCGGGGCCGGTGACCTATTCCGCCGCCTGCGCGGCGGGGTTGTTGGGATGCGTCGTCCAGTTGGCGTAGTCACCCACCACCGTGCCGGTGCGCGGGTCGGTCGCGCCCTTGTCCAACTGGCGCATGGTGATGCAGCCCTCGACCGGGCAGACATCGACGCACAGGTTGCAGGCCACGCATTCGTCGTCCTTCACCGTGAACACCCGGCCCTCGCCCATGGCGATCGCCTGATGGCTGGTGTCCTCGCAGGCGGCAAAGCAGCGGCCGCATTTGATGCAGGCGTCCTGGTCGATCTGCGCCTTGGTGACGTAGTTGAGGTTCAGATATTGCCAGTCGGTGACATTCGGCACCGCACGCCCGACCAGACCCGGCAGCGCCATCTCCTTGGCATCCAGATAGTCCGAGAGGCCCGAGATCATCTCCTGCACGATCTTGAAGCCATAGGTCATCGCCGCAGTGCAGACCTGCACATTGCCGGCGCCAAGGGCCAGGAATTCGGCCGCGTCGCGCCAGGTGGTGATGCCGCCGATGCCGCTGATCGGCAGGCCGGCCGTCTCGGGGTGACGGGCGATTTCCGCCACCATGTTCAGCGCGATCGGCTTCACCGCCGGGCCGCAATAGCCGCCATGGGTGCCCTTGCCGTCGATCATCGGCTGCGGCGCGAAATCGTCGAGATCGACCGAGGTGATCGAATTGATCGTGTTGATCAGGCTGACCGCATCGGCACCGCCGCGCTTTGCCGCCTCTGCCGGGTAGAGGACATTGGTGATGTTCGGCGTCAGCTTGACGATCACCGGCATGCGGGTGTTCTGCTTGCACCAGCGGGTGACCATCTCGATATATTCCGGCACCTGGCCCACGGCCGAGCCCATGCCGCGTTCGGCCATGCCGTGCGGGCAGCCGAAGTTCAGCTCAATCCCGTCGGCGCCGGTTTCCTCGACCAGCGGCAGGATCGCCTTCCAGGCGTCCTCCTGGCAGGGCACCATCAGGCTGACGACCAGCGCGCGGTCGGGATAGTCGCGCTTGACCGCCTTGATCTCGCGCAGGTTCACCTCCAGCGGGCGGTCGGTGATCAGCTCGATATTGTTCAGCCCCAGAAGGCGGCGATTGGCGCCCCAGATCGCGCCGTAGCGGGGGCCGTTGACGTTCACCACCGGGGGGCCGGCCTCGCCCAGCGTCTTCCACACGACGCCGCCCCAGCCGGCGTCAAACGCGCGGCGGACGTTGTATTCCTTGTCGGTCGGCGGCGCCGAGGCCAGCCAGAACGGGTTCGGGGACTTGATCCCCACGAATTCGGAAGTCAGATCAGCCATATCGCCCCCCTCAGCCCATCAGGGCCGCATGAATATCCATCGCCGCGTCGCGGCCCTCGGCCACCGCTGTGACGGTCAGGTCGTCGCCGCCCTGGGCGCAATCACCCCCGGCCCAGACACCTGCGAGCGTCGTGCGCCCCGCCCCGGTGACCGCGATCTTGCGGCCGGCCAGTTCCAGCCCCTCGGGCGCGCCCTTCAGCGTCTGGCCGATCGCCTTAAAGACCTGATCGGCCGGCAGGCGGAAGGTCTGATCGGTCAGGCGCAGGCCCTCGGGGCCGGTCTCGGTATAGGCGAATTCGACCTCGGCCACCGCGCCGTTGCCCAGCACCCGCACCGGCGCCGCGCCGGTGATGATGCGCACGCCATGCGCCGTGGCGTGGTCGCGCTCGTAGGCCGAAGCACCCATCGCCTGCGCATCGCGACGGTAGACGATGGTGACATCCTCGGCGCCCAGCAGTTTCGACTGCACCGCCGCATCCACCGCCGTCATGCCGCCGCCGATCACCACCACATGGCGGCCCACCGGCAGCGAAGACAGGTCCGAGGCCTGACGCAGCTCGGCGATGAAATCGACGGCGTCTCGGACCTGGGATTTATCCTCTCCCTCGGCACGCAGCGCGTTCACCCCAGCCAGGCCGATGCCCAGAAAGACCGCGTCGAACGCATCCCGCAGGCTGTCGAAATCAAGTTCCTGCCCCAGGCGCTGGCCCATCTGCGCATTGATCCCGCCGATCTGCAGCAACCAATCCACCTCAGCCTGGGCGAAATCGTTCACCGCCTTGTAGGCGGCGATGCCGTATTCGTTCAGCCCGCCCGCCTTGGCGCGCGCATCATACAGCACCACCTCATGGCCCAGCATCGCCAGCCGGTGCGCCGCCGACAGGCCCGCAGGCCCGGCGCCGACCACCGCCACGCGCTTGCCCGTGGCCGCAGCTCGCGCGAAAGGCTGGACGCCGCGCGTCATCAGCGTGTCGGTCGCGAAACGCTGCAGGCGCCCGATCTCGACCGGCTTGCCCTCGGCCGCCTCACGCACGCAGACCTCTTCGCACAGGGTTTCGGTCGGGCAGACCCGGGCGCACATGCCGCCCAGAATGTTCTGCGACAGGATCGTGCGCGCCGCCGCCTCGGGCGTGCCGGTCGCGATCTGGCGGATGAAAAGCGGAATGTCGATCGAGGTGGGGCAGGCCACGGTGCAGGGCGCGTCGTGGCAAAAATAGCAGCGATCCGCCGCCACCGCCGCCTCATGCGCGTCAAGCGGCGCCACCATGTCGGCGAAATTCTGGTCATAGGCCCCGGCGGGCAGGCGGCCCGGCACCACCCCGGGCGTGCGCTGTGTATTCGGCACGAAGATCTCTCCCGTTGAACTTTTCCCTTGAGAAAAGCTGCCACAGGGTCATTTTTTTATCAAATGGTAAATTTTAGATTCGGGCGGACCCGCCGCCGCGGGACATGCGATTGCCTCGAAAAATGGCAATCGAGGGGCCGTTTGCACCCGTTTCCGCGGGTTCGGGGGGCAAACTCGTGCTTTTCACCTTGGGCCCGCTGGCGTATAAGCTGCCAAACTCAGGCACGGGCCTGCATAAGACAGGCCGCAAAGACCGACCGAGGACGGCATGACCCAACACCCCCATGACAGTGACGTGGCCTTTATCCAAGCCCTCGCCGAGCTTCTGAACGCCAACGAACTGACCGAGTTGAGCGTCAAACGCGAATACGGCGATAACGACAGCCTCAACGTGCGCGTGACCAAGCAGATGACCGTGATCAGCCAGGCTGCCCCGGCGCCGGCCGCCATGGCACCCGCACACGCCGCCCCGATCGCGGCCCCGGCCGCCCTGGTCGACGATCCGGCCCAGCATCCGGGCGCGGTGACCTCTCCGATGGTCGGCACCTGCTATCTGGCGCCCGAACCGGGGGCTTCGAATTTCGTCACCACCGGCGCCACGGTGGCCGAGGGCGACACCATCCTGATCATCGAGGCGATGAAGACGATGAACCACATCCCCGCGCCGCGCGCCGGTGTGGTGAAGCGCATCCTCGTCGAGGACGGCAGCCCGGTCGAATTCGGCGCCCCCCTCGTCATCATTGAATAGGGGCGCGCGATGTTCGAGAAGATCCTGATCGCCAACCGGGGCGAGATCGCGCTGCGCGTCATCCGGGCCTGCCGCGAGATGGGTATCCGCTCGGTCGCCGTCCATTCCACTGCCGATTCGGACGCAATGCATGTGCGTATGGCCGACGAATCGGTCTGCATCGGCCCGAATTCCTCGACCGACAGCTATCTGTCGGTGCCCGCGATCGTCTCGGCCTGCGAGATCACCGGGGCAGAGGCGATCCACCCCGGCTATGGCTTCCTCAGCGAGAACGCCAGTTTCGTGCAGGTGCTGGAAGACCACGACATCGCCTTCATCGGCCCGACGGCCGCGCATATCCGCATCATGGGCGACAAGATCACCGCCAAGGAGACGGCGAAGGATCTGGGCATTCCGGTGGTTCCGGGATCCGAAGGCGGGGTGCCCGACGTGGCCTCGGCGCTGAAGGTGGCGGAAGAGATCGGCTATCCGGTGATCATCAAGGCCACCGCCGGCGGCGGCGGTCGGGGCATGAAGGTGGCCAAGGGTCCGAAGGATCTGGAATCGGCCTTCCGCACCGCCCGCACCGAGGCCAAGGCCGCCTTCGGCAACGACGAAGTCTATATCGAGAAATACCTCCAGAGGCCGCGCCATATCGAGATCCAGGTCTTCGGCGACGGCAAGGGCCAGGCGGTGCATCTGGGAGAGCGCGACTGCTCGCTCCAGCGCCGCCACCAGAAGGTGTTCGAAGAGGCCCCCGGCCCCACCATCACCCCCGAGCAACGCGCCCGCATTGGCAAGATCTGCTCTGATGCGGTGGCGAAAATCGCCTATGCCGGCGCCGGCACGGTCGAATTCCTGTTCGAGGATGGCGAATTCTACTTCATCGAGATGAACACCCGTCTGCAGGTGGAACATCCGGTGACCGAGGCGATCTTCGGCGTCGATCTGGTGCGCGAACAGATCCGCGTCGCCGCCGGGCTGCCGATGTCCTTCACTCAGGACGATCTGGTCATCAACGGCGCCGCGATCGAGGTGCGGATCAACGCCGAAACGGTGCCCGATTTCGCCCCCCGCCCCGGCAAGGTCAACATGTTCCACGCGCCGGGCGGTCTGGGGGTGCGGATGGATTCCGCGCTCTACAGCGGCTATTCGATCCCGCCCTATTACGACAGCCTGATCGGCAAGCTGATCGTCCATGGCCGCGACCGCCCCGAGGCGCTGGCGCGCCTGCGCCGCGCATTGGGAGAGCTGATCGTCGACGGCATCGAAACCACGGTGCCGCTGTTCCACGACCTGCTGGAAGAGCCCGAGATCCTGGCCGGCGAATACAACATCCACTGGCTGGAGAAATGGCTTGTCAGCCATTACGGCGTGAAGGGCTAAGGCCTTTCACAAACCCGACATCATCAGCCAGGCGCGCCCGGGAAACCGCGGCGCGCCTGTCGATTTTCCGGCCTATCCACAGGATGCCCCGACTCTTCAGGAAGCCCCGACCGGCGGCGCCCGGGCCGGCCCTTACAGCGGCCGCAGTGCGCAGGTGCCACGGCGCATGTCGGTCTCGCGGTAGTAATCCATCACGCCCTTGCGGCGGCCTTCGGGCACCGCCTCCCAGTCGACCCAATCGATGCGGTAATCCAGCACCTCGGCCATCACCTCCATCGCCTTGAATGAGGGCACGCCCTTCACCGCCACCTTCTGCCCCTCGATCTGGGGCGCAGCGTTCAGCACGTTGTCGGTGCGCTCCTTGACCAGCTGGATCATCGGGCCGGGGCGGCGCATGAACTCGCTGTCGACGATCACCAGCTTCGGGCCCAGCTTGCGCAGCGCCTGGAACAGGCGAAAATGGTCCATCAGATGGTAGAGGATGCCGTAGACCGCCACCACGTCATAGGTGACGCCCTTCCGCGCCTCGCTGTCGATCTCGTCGTACAGATCGTTGCAGCGCAGCTCGACCCGGGCCCGCAGATCGGCGTCGGGGAAGCTGGGGAAGATATCGATCAGCTCCTGCCGGGCCTCGACGCCCACGACCTGCGCCGCCCCCGCCCCGGCCAGCGCGTAGGACCAGCGCCCGTCATGCGCGGCCAGATCCAGCACCCGGGCGCCGCGGATCTCATCCGCGAAGGGCTGCACGATCATCGCCTGGCGGGCGTTCAGCCGCGCCACCGGCTGGTTGTGGTCCCGGTACGCCTCCATATCGGCGATGAAATCGAAAAAACCCATGTTGCCCTCGCCTCCGCTTTGCGGTCCAATCTGCCCGCTCGGCGCGGGAAGGCAAAGCCCTAATTCGCGCGGGACGTGCAGGCCAGGACCCGGCGAAGAGGACGCGCAATGCGGGGACTGACCCCGGAGATGTTGTTGAATGCCTACGCGATCGGCATCTTCCCGATGGCGCAATCGCGCGATTCCGACGATCTGCAGTGGATCGACCCGCGTCAACGCGGCGTCTTTCCCTTGCAGAAATTCCACATCTCACGCTCTCTGAAGCGCAAGATCCTGCTTCGGACTTTCCAAATCACCACAAACACCGATTTTGCCGGCGTGATGGCTGGCTGCGCAGACCGGCCCGAAACCTGGATCAACCCCGAGATCGAGACCCTGACCCGGGCGCTTCACCGCGCGGGCCATGCGCATTCGCTGGAGGTCTGGGACGGAACCGAGCTGGTCGGCGGGGTTTACGGCGTGACCCTCGGCGCGGCCTTCTTCGGCGAAAGCATGTTCTCGCGCCGCACCGATGCCTCGAAGATCGCGCTGGCCTATCTGGTGCACCGGCTGCGCGTCGGCGGCTTCAGCTTGTTCGACACCCAGTTCCTGACCGACCATCTGGCCAGCCTCGGCGCGGTTGAAATCCCCCGCGCCTCCTATCGCAAACAACTGGCCGAGGCGCTGCAAAGCCCCGCCGACTTCAACGCGCTGGTGGGGGAACCCGCACCTCAGGACGTGGTGCAGCGCAGCAGCCACACATCGTAGCGCGGGCTGTCGAGCGGGTCGAGCGCCGGGCTGGAGGCGATCATCCACCCCTGGAAGATCGGCTTCTTCACCAGACTGTCGTGGATGATCAGATAGGCGAAAGCGTTCGACGAGGGATCCTCGACCGGGTAGCGGCATTGGGTCAACTTGATGGTCAGCCGCCCCTGGGTCTTCGACTGGCCGTCCATTAGCGGGATGTCCACCGTCTGGCCCGAGACCTTGTCCAGCCAGCGCACCACGCCCCCCGGGGCCTGGGTGACCTTCACCGTCTCCATCCTCGGGCCGGACTGGACCGCGGGGGCGGAATTGTTGGTGACATGGCCGAGACCAGTGCCGTCGGACACGAACCCGCCCTGACCGGAATATTGCGAATTGCCCGCCTGACCCGTGTCCTGGCCCGTGTCCTGGCCGGTTTGCTGCCCCGCGCCCTGACCCACTGGCTGACCCGAACCCTGCGCACCGCCCTGGGTCGCTTGCCCGCCCGATTCGGCCGCACTTTGCAGGGCGCGTTCAACGGCCTGGTTGATTGCATTCTGCTCGCCCGAGGCGCCGGTGGACGGCGCCGCCCCGGCCCCTGTCGCCACCCCGGCGTCCGTACCCGCCGCTTGCGGCACGGTGGATTGGCCCTGCTGGGATTGCGGCATCGCGCCGATCCCCTGATCGCCCGGTTGCGGCCCGCCGTTCTGGAAGCTTTGCGCCCAAAGCGGCGCCGCGCCTAGCGCAAGCGCGGCGATCAGCGCAAGGCGCGCCCTCATTTCGTCGCCCCTGACGCCCCTGACGCCCCGCCAGAAGTGTCGCCGCCCGATTTGTCCCCGCCGACGAATTTCATCAGCAGCGAGATCAGGCTGACGGAACCCTGGGTATCGGTGATCTCGCCCCCGGGTTTGAGATTCTCCAGCGACCCGCCCGGCACGATCTCGACGTAGGAGCCGCCCAGAAGCCCATCCTGCGAGATCAGGATCGCGCTGTCGGTGGGCAGTTCGATCCCCGGCTTCATGTGGATCGTGGTATCGGCGAAAAAGGTCTTGGGGTTGAGCTTGACCGAGGTGATCGCGCCCACCTTGACGCCCGCCAGCTTGACGTCGGCGCCCGGGCTGATCCCCTCGATCGAGCGGAATGAGGCATGCAGGTCATAGCCGCCCGAGCTGGTGTTCGACAGGCCGGTGATCTGCCCGGCATAGACCAGAAAGGCGATTGCCACAGCCAGCACGATTCCGCCGACCAGTACTTCGGTAGTGTTTTCGGATGCCATGGTCCTATTCCGGCTGCCAGGCCTCGTAATCGCTCCGCAAGGCCGGTTGCGGCCGACGCAGCGATCCGGGCGGAACATAGGCCAGAGGCGTGCCGGTCAGGTTCTCCTGATGCGGCTTTTCCCAGGGCTTGCGCGCCAGGGGGGCCTCGGTCGGGGGCTGATCCCAGGTGTGGTGCAGCCAGCCATGCCAATCGGGGGGAACCCGGCTGGCCTCGGCCTCGCCGTTGTAGATCACCCAGCGGCGCTTGCCGTCGGCGGTCTGGTAGAAGACATTGCCCTCGCCATCCTCGCCGACCTTCTGGCCCTTGCGCCAGGTGAAAAGCTGGGTGCCCATCGTCTGGCTGTTCCACCAGGTCACGAGCCGCTTGAGGAAGTCCATCGCCATGCCTCCGGGGACGTTTCCCCCCATATGGACCAAGCGCGCGCAGAGGTCCAGAGGAACGGCCCGCCTGCGCGGGGTTTCGCGACAGGCTGAAGGGGACGTGAGCCGGGGTGAGGCCGGCACCCGTCGCGTGGCATGCGCCGCAGGCGGCGGGGACGCTGCCCCCTGCACCCCCGGCATTTTTCGAGAACAATGAAAGAGAGGAAGGCAAACCGGCCGCCCAGCCCCCTCCTCTTTTTATCTCTTTCATCTTGGAGGAAATACTCCGGGGGTTTGGGGGCAGAGCCCCCATCGCACCAATCAGATTGCGCGCCCCCGCGCGCGCCGTCTATTCCGCCGCGACCGGGATCGGCGGGGTCACCTCGTCGGGCATCGGGCAGCTGTAGGGCTGATCCGCAAGGAAAGCGGCATGGTCCGCTTTCGCCGCGCGCAGGCGGTCGGGGTTCTCGATCAGATCGCGCGCTGTCGCGGCCATCACCTTGGCGGCATGGATGAGCCCCTTGTGGGCGGCCGGGCTCTTGCCCTGGGCGGTCATCTGCCAGGTGTGCAGCGGCGTGCCCAGCGCGCAGGTCGCCACCCGCGCCTGCACCGTCGGTACCGCCCAGCTGACGTCCCCCACGTCGGTTGAGCCCTCGCCGCCCTGGTGCGGGCGCTCCAGCGGCGCCACGAAATCGCTCAGCGCCAGGTCCATCCGCGGCTTCATCGCAACCTTGCGGAAGCTGGACGCGATGTGTTCGGGCGTCAGCGTGGCGCGGATCGCTTCGGCATAGGCATGGTCCTCGGCATCGAAAGCCGGCGGACCGAGGCGGTCAAAGGCCGCCTGCATCGTTTCCGACAAAACCCGGTTGCCGATCAGGTTCGACACGCCCGACACCACCCGCCGCTCGACCCGGGTCTCGGTCATCAGCGCGGCGCCTTCGGCGATCTTGTCGACCCGGGCGATCAGCTCGCGCAGGCCGGCCAGATCGCGGGCGCGCACCAGCTGGCGCACCGTCGCCTTCGCCTGCACCACGTTCGGCGCGATCCCGCCCGCGTCCAGATAGGCGTAATGGATGCGCGCATCGTCGGGCATGTGCTCGCGCATATAGTTGACGCCGATGTTCATCAGTTCGACCGCATCGAGGCCCGAACGCCCCAGTTCCGGCGCCCCCGCCGCATGGGCCGCGCGGCCATGGAAGGTATAGTCGATCCGGCTGTTGGCCAGCGACACCGCATCGTCCACCGCATTGACCGAGGACGGATGCCAGGTGATCGCCGCGTCCACATCGTCGAAGGCGCCGGCGCGGACCATGAAGGTCTTGGCCGCGCCGCCCTCTTCCGCCGGGCAGCCGTAATAGCGCACCCTTGCCTTGATGCCCGCCTCGGCCAGGTAGTCGCGCAGCGCCACCGCCGCCAGCATCGCCGCCGCGCCGAAAAGGTTGTGGCCGCAGCCATGCCCCGGCCCCACCTTGCCGCCCACGGGCTGAGGAACCGCAAGGCCCGCCTCCTGCCCCAGTTCGGGCAGCGCGTCGTATTCGCCCAGAATCGCGATCACCGGGCCGCCGTCGGGGCCACCGTCGGGGCCTTCATCGCCCGCCTCGCCGATCATCGCCGTGGGAATGCCCGCGATTCCCTCGGTGACGCGAAAGCCCGAGGCCCGCAGCATCCTGGCGTGTTCGGCGGCCGAGGCGGTTTCCGTATAGGCGATCTCGGGGGTGTCGAAGACCCGGTCGGACAACGCCACGAAAGCCTGGCCGTAGCCGTCGACGATATCCCAGATCCGGTCGCTGTTGTGCATTGCCTGTCTCCTTGCCGAGCCGCATCCAGACGCTAGGCCCGCCGCGATGGCGCGGCAACGTCCCCCGCGGCGGGTTTCCGCACGATCACAGGCTCGTGATGAGACCATTCCGGTCCTCTCACGCATCCGTCACATAACTGTTGCACGTCACGCCTATTTGAGGGGCACTTCATCGCCCGGCTACTGCGGCCGGGCCAACCAACGTCCCTGACCAGGAGACTGACAGTGAGCTTCATCAAAACCGTCGTGGCCGGCACCGCGGCCGCCGCCCTCAGCCTCGGCCTCGCTGCCGCCGCCCAGGCTTCCGACATCTCGGGCGCCGGCTCGAGCTTCATCTTCCCGGTGTTCGCCAAGTGGGGCGTCGCCTACAAGAAAGCCACCGGCAAGAACCTGAACTACCAGTCGATCGGTTCGGGCGGCGGCATCAAGCAGGTGACCGCCAAGACCGTGACCTTCGGCGCCTCGGACAAGCCGCTGAGCGACGAATACCTGGAAAAGCACGGCATGGTGCAGTTCCCGATGATCCAGGGCGGCATCGTGATGATGTACAACGTCAAGGGCATCAAGCCGGGCCAGCTGGTTCTCGACGGCAAGACCGTCGAAGCGATCTACATGGGCAAGATCACCAAGTGGGACGCCCCCGAGATCCAGGCGCTGAACAAGGACGTCAAACTGCCGGACCAGCCGATCGTCGTGATCCACCGTTCGGACGGGTCGGGCACCACCTTCAACTTCACCAACTACCTGTCGAAGGTCTCGAAGAACTGGTCTGATCAGGTCGGTTCGGACACCGCCGTGGAATGGCCGGTCGGCCTGGGCGCGAAGGGTTCGGAAGGCGTGGCCAACATGGTCAAGCAGACCGCCGGCGCCATCGGCTACAACGAATATGCCTATGTGATCCAGAACAAGATGGGCTATTCGAAGATGATCAACAAGGACGGCAAGATCGTTTCGCCGTCGCTGGAGAGCTTCGCCTCGGCCGCCGCCAACGCGGACTGGAAAGACGCGCATAACTTCCGCGTCATCATCACCGACCAGCCCGGCGCCGACAGCTGGCCGATCGCCGCTTCGACCTGGGTGATCATCCACAAGGAGCCGAAGAACCCGGAAGCCGCGAAAGCCGCGCTGCAGTTCTTCGCCTGGGCCTACAAGAACGGCAAGCCGGAAGCCAAGTCGCTCGACTATGTCGCGATCCCCGACAATGTCGTGAAGCTGATCGAAACCTCCTGGTCGAAAATCCAGCACAATGGCAAGCCGGTCTACGCCCCGATGATGCACTAAGCCCTTCCATCGGGTAACCTAAGCGAACGGGCGGGGACATTCCCGCCCGTTTGGCTGTTTGAAAAGACGGGAAAGGGGGCGCCAGACATGGCGACGACGGACATCGGAGTGGCTGAACAGGCCTCACGCAGGCAAACCCGCCGGCTGAAACGGCAAGACCGGGCCTTCTACTGGCTTGCCTGGGGGTCCGCCGCGCTGGTCGTCGCGCTTCTTCTGGGGATTCTGCTGTCGCTGCTGTGGGAATCGCTGCCCTCGATCAGCACCTTCGGCCTGCCGTTCCTGTGGCACGAACGCTGGAGCCCGGCGAAGCATATCTTCGGCGCCGCCGCCCCGATCTACGGCACGCTGATGACCTCGCTCATCGCCATGGTGATCGCGGTGCCCACCAGTTTCGGCATCGCGATGTTCCTGACCGAGATCTGCCCCAAGCCGCTGCGCCGCCCGATCGGAACCGCGATCGAGCTGCTGGCCGGCATCCCGTCGATCATCTACGGCCTGTGGGGCTTTTTCGTGCTGGCACCGATCATGCAGCACCATGTCCAGCCCTTCCTGCTCAACACCTTCGGCGATCTGCCGGTGATCGGCTTCCTGTTCTCGGGCGCGCCCTACGGCATCGGCATGCTGACCGCCGGGCTGGTGCTGTCGATCATGATCCTGCCGTTCATCACCTCGGTCACCCGCGACGTGTTCGAGACCGTGCCGGTGATGCTGCGTGAAAGCGCCTATGGCATGGGCATGACCACCTGGGAGGTCGTGCGCCGAATCATCATCCCCTACACCCGGCTTGGCCTGGTGGGCGGGGTGATGCTGGGCCTCGGCCGGGCCCTGGGCGAGACCATGGCGGTGACCTTCGTGATCGGCAACTCGCACCGCATCGCCGCCTCGCTGCTGGCGCCGGGCACCACGATCTCGGCCTCCATCGCCAATGAATTCGCCGAAGCCGACGGCAAGCTTTACACCTCGGCGCTGGTTGAGCTGGGTCTGATCCTCTTCGTCATCAGCTTCACCGTGCTCGCCCTTGCCAAGTGGCTGATCGGCCGCACTGAATCCTATTGAGGCCCCGCATGACCGCGCACAATCCCATCACCCGACGCCGTTATCGCCGCAACCGGATCGCGATGGTCTTCTCGATCATCGCCACCGGCATGGGCCTGTTGATCCTGGCCGCAATCCTGGGAGAGCTGCTTTGGCAGGGCGTCGGCGGGCTGAACATGAAGGTCTTCACCGAAGTCACGCCGCCGCCGGGGGCCGACGGCGGCCTCAGCAATGCGATCTACGGCTCCATCATGCTGACGCTGGTGGGCATCGCCATCGCCGCGCCGATCGGCCTGCTGGCCGGCACCTATCTGTCGGAATACGCCCGCGGATCGAAGATCGGCGAGGCCGCGAAATTCATCAACGACGTGCTGCTGTCGGCGCCCTCGATCATCGTCGGCCTGTTCATCAACGCGATTCTCGTGGTGCCCTTCGGCACCTTCTCGGCCTGGTCGGGGGCGGTGGCGCTGGCGGTGATCGCGCTGCCGGTGATCAACCGCACCACCCAGGACATGCTGGCGCTGGTGCCCAACACCCTGCGCGAGGCCGCCGCCGCCCTGGGCGCGCCGCGCTGGAAGGTTCTTGTCTTCATCGTCTGGCGCGCCGCCAAAAGCGGCATCCTGACCGGGATGCTCCTGGCCGTCGCCCGGATCTCGGGCGAGACCGCGCCGCTGCTGTTCACCTCATTCGGCAACCAGTTCTGGTCGACCAACATGAGCCAGCCGATGGCCAACCTGCCGGTGGTCATCTACCAGTTTGCGATGAGCCCCTACAGCGAATGGCAGCGCCTCGCCTGGGTCGGCGCGCTGCTGATCACCGCCGCGATCCTGTTCCTCAACATCCTTGCGCGCACCCTTGCCGCGCGCAGCCGCTGAAGGTAGGCCTATGGACGACCAGATCATGACACAAACCGCCGATCATATCGCCACCGATTCCGTCGCCGCGCTGAAGGCCCGGCGCTCGGTCGAGGATCATCCCGTGAAGCTGGAGGTCAAGAACCTCAACTTCTTCTACGCCAACGGCCATCAGGCGCTGACCGACATCAACCTGTCGCTGCGCGAGAAGGCCGTGACCGCCTTCATCGGCCCCTCGGGCTGCGGCAAGTCCACGCTTCTGCGCACGCTGAACCGGATGTACGACCTTTACCCCGGCCAGCGCGCCGAGGGCGAGGTCCTGCTGGACGGGCGCAACACCCTGTCGCCGAAAGAGGATCTGAACGTCCTGCGCGCCAAGGTGGGGATGGTGTTCCAAAAGCCCACCCCCTTCCCGATGTCGATCCACGAGAACATCGCCTTCGGCATCCGCCTCTATGAGAAGCTGTCCAAGGCCGAGATGACCAACCGGGTCGAGGCGGCGCTGCGCGAGGCGGCGCTGTGGGACGAGGTGAAGGACAAGCTGCATCAATCGGGCCTCGGCCTCTCGGGCGGGCAGCAGCAGCGGCTGTGCATCGCGCGGGCGGTGGCGGTGAAGCCCGAGGTGCTGTTGATGGACGAACCGGCCTCGGCGCTTGATCCGATCTCGACCGCGAAGATCGAGGATCTGATCACCCGGCTGGCCGACGATTACTGCATCGCGATCGTCACCCACAACATGCAGCAGGCGGCGCGGACCTCGGATTACACGGCGTTCATGTATCTCGGCGAGATCGTCGAATTCGACCGCACCGAGCAGATCTTCACCGCACCGAAGAACCAAAAGACCAACGATTACGTCACCGGCCGCTTCGGGTAAGGCCCCCTCGGGCGGCGCGGGGCTGCCGCTTATCCCCGCCCGAAAAGCCCCGCCAGCGCCCGGCCGACCAGCGCCGAGACCAGCGGCCGCTTGCGCGCGCGAAACGGCAGCGGACGGCAGACCTCCATCGCGGCGACGCCCACCCGCGCGGTCAGCGCGCCGTTGACCATGCCCTCGCCGAAGCGCTGCGACACCTTGGCCAGCAGCGTCCCCCCGGCGACCGAATGCACCAGATCGTCACCCACCGCGACCGCACCCGTCGCCGCCAGATGCGCCAGAACCGAGCGCGTCAGCCGCCACGACCCCAGCGCGCCGGACCGCCCGCCGTAGATTTCCGCGATGCGGCGGATCATCCGCAGGTTGGCGGCCAGCGCCGTCGCCACATCGGCCAGCGCCAGCGGCACCAGCGCGGTCACCGTCGCGACCTGCCGCGCCGCGCCCTCGACCTCGCGCAGCGCTAGCGCGTCGAGCGGCGCCAGCAGCGTATCCTCGGCCAGCGCCATCAACCCATCGGCATCGAAACTGTCGTCATGGCGCGCCGCCAGCCGTTCGCGCCCCGGCGCGGTTTCAGGCCGGTGGGCGTAGAGCGATTGCAACCGCGCCACCACCCGGCGCGCCCCCGTCAGATCGGCCGCCACGATCGCCGCCTCGGCGTCTCGGTGGATCGTGTCGACCCGCTTGAGGCGCGCGAAGGCCGCCAGCTCGCGCAGCGCGATGATCGCCACGACCAGTACGAAAGCCCCGATCAGCACCGCCGCCAGCCAGCCCAGCAGCGGATAGCGCGCCATCAGATCCGCCACGAAGGTCCAGGCCGCGACCGAGATCGCAAAGCTGAGGATCGCCCCCAGAAGCCCCCAGAATAGCCGCCCCAGCCACGACGGCCGGCGCGCGGCAAAGGCGGCGGCCCCCTGCATCGCGCGGCCCTCGGGCAGGTCGGGTTCAGGCACCGGCGGCGCGGTCGAGGGGTCGGCGGTCTCGTCCAACTCCATGATCAGGGGCTTGCGCGGGTTCATGTCAGCCGGTCCCCGATCAGGAATTCGGCTGCGCGGTCCAGCCGGATATGCGGTGGCCCCTCGCCGGGTTTCAGGGTCAGCCGCGCGGGGGCAAAGCCCTGCACGGCATAATCGTCCTCCAGCCAGCGCTCGGCCCCCTGGCGCGCCGGCGACAGCAGGCGCGCGGGATCCTCGGGCAATTCGCCGGGGTACATCGCCGCCACCCGCCCGGTCCCGGCCAGCACGCCCTTGACGCACTCAAGCATCGTGCCCTCATGGTCCACCTGCGCCTCGACCGTGGCGCGGACGCTGGCGATCGCCATCGCCGCGGTCCGCGCGCCCGAGAAATCGGCGCGGTCCTTCGCCTCGCGCACCAGCGCCTCCATGATCGCCGCCAGCCGGGCGTGCTGGGAATGGTGCAGATGGTCGGCCTTGGTCGCGGCGAACAGGATCCGGTCGATTCGTTTGCCCAGCACGATATCGGCCAGCCAGCGCGTGCGCCCGGGGCGGAAGGCGGTCAGGATCTCGGCCATCACCCGGCGCATGTCTTCGACCGCGCGCGGGCCGGCGTGGATCGCGCCCAGCGCATCGACCAGCACCACCTGCCGGTCGATGCGCGCGAAATGGCTGCGAAAGAAGGGCCGCACGACCTCGCGCTTGTAGGCCTCATACCGGCGCTCGAACTCGCGCCAGAGGCTGCCGCGCGGGGTCTTCCCGGGCGCGGGCAGCGGCGCGAAGGTGACCACGGGCGAACCCGCCAGATCGCCGGGCAGCAGGAACCGCCCCGGCGTGCAATCGGAAAATCCGGCGTCGCGGGAGGCCTGCAGATGCGCGGTGAAGGCGGCGGCCAGCGCCCGCGCGCCGGTCTCGTCATGGGGGGCGCTTCCGGTCGCGGAATCGACCTGCCCCAGATAGGCGGCGCCGCCGGGCCGCCCGCCGATCCGGCCCAGCACGGCCGCCGACCATTCGGCATAGCTTTTGTCCATCAGCGTCAGGTCCAGCAGCCATTCGCCGGGATAGTCGATGATGTCGAGATGCACGGTGCGCGGCCCCGAGATAGCCCCGAGGATCCCCGAGGGCTGCACCCGAAGCGACAGCCGAAGCTCGCTGACCGCGCGGGTCGATTGCGGCCAATGCGGCGCGTCGCCGGTCAGCGCGGCCAGATGCGCCTCATAGTCGAAGCGCGGCACGGTGTCGTCGGGCTGGGGCTGCAAATAGGCAGAGCGGATCGCGCCGGTCTGGGCCGCGCGCAGCTGCGACATTCGCCCGCGGTCCATCAGATTGGCGATCAGCGAGGTGATGAACACGGTCTTGCCCGCGCGGCTGAGCCCGGTGACCCCAAGCCGGACCGTCGGTTCCAGAAAGCTGCCCGAGATCTGTGCGCCGACCCCCTCGATCCCGCGCGTGATGCCGTCGGTGATGGATGTGAAGACCAAACGCCGCCCCTTGCTTGTCCGAACCAAGATAGGCGCAGGCGGCACAGGTTTACAGAGGGCGCGTGCGGCGGGGGCGGATCGGCCAGATATTTACAGCGCCCGGCGCCCGGGCTAACGGAAGGCATGACCCGCTACGCCCTGAAAATCGAATATGACGGCACCCCGTTCTGCGGCTGGCAAAGGCAATCCGCCCAGCCCTCGGTCCAGCAAGCGGTGGAAGAAGCCATCCGGCGGCTGGAACCCGACGCCCCCAACATCGGCGCGGCCGGGCGCACCGACACCGGCGTCCACGCCTCCGCGCAGGTCGCGCATTGCGATCTGACCAAACCCTGGGACAGCTTTCGCCTGATGGAGGCGCTGAATTTCCACCTCAGGCCGCTGCCCGTCGCCGTGGTCGCCGCCGTCCCGGTGGCACAGGATTTCCACGCGCGCTTTTCAGCCAAGGGCAGGCGCTACCTGTTCCGTCTGGTCGCGCGCCGCCCGCCGGTCACCCATGACGCGGGCCGCGTCTGGCAGGTGCGCCAGGACCTGGCCCTCGCCCAGATGCAGGAGGCCGCGGCGCATCTGCTCGGGACGCATGATTTCACCACCTTCCGCTCGACCATGTGCCAGGCCGCCTCGCCGGTCAAAACCCTTGACCGGCTGGAGATCGACGCGCGGCCCTACCCCCATGGCACCGAATACCGCTTCTACCTCGCGGCGCGCAGCTTCCTGCACAATCAGGTGCGCTCGATCGTCGGCACCCTGGAACGGGTGGGCGCCGGCGCCTGGGCGCCGGGCGAGGTGAAAACCGCGCTGGAGGCCGCCAATCGCGCCGCTTGCGGCCCGGTCTGCCCGCCGCAAGGCCTGTACCTCAACGGCGTCGCCTATGACCCCGACCCCTTCGCCACATAGGAAAAGGGCGCCGCTATCCGCGACGCCCTTCTCTTTCATTGTTCCCCAAATGCGCAGGCGGCATCGGCCAGCCCGCGCGCAGGGTCCGGCCCTATTCGACCTTTTCGCGCACCAGCCCCGCCAGCGCGGTACGGATCGCGCCGATCTCGCCCATCGCATCGATGCGCTGCAGCACGCCGCGCTCGTCATAATAGGCAATCAGCGGCGCGGTCTGGTCGTGATAGGCTTGCAGCCGCGCCCCCGCCGTTTCGGCAGTGTCGTCGGGGCGGCGCTTGAACTCCGTCCCGCCGCATTTGTCGCACAGGCCCGCCGCCGCCGGCTGCTTGAAGCGGTCGTGATAGCCCTCGCCGCAGGCCGCGCAGGCATAGCGCCCCGCGACCCGCTCGACCATCGCCGCGTCGTCGACCTCCATCGAGATCGCCGCCGTCACCCGTTGCCCGGTCTCGTCCAGCAACGCATCCAGCGCCGAGGCCTGCCCCGCCGTGCGCGGAAATCCATCAAGGATCACACCCCGCGCCACATCCGGCTCGGCCATGCGGTCGCGCAGGATGTTCAACACGATCTCGTCCGAAACCAGACCGCCCGAGTCCATTACCGCCTTTGCGGCCAGCCCCGCCGGGGTGCCCGCGGCCACCGCCGCGCGCAGCAGATCCCCGGTGGACAATTGGACAAGATCGAAATCCTCCTCCAGCATCCGCGCTTGCGTGCCCTTGCCGGCCCCGGGGGGGCCGAGCAGGATAAAAACGGCAGGTGTCGTGGTCACGGTCATGTCCTCCATGGCGGGGCCTCCGGCAATCAGCCGCGGTTCATCCGGTTCTCGATCAACTCGTCCACGACCGAAGGATCGGCCAGCGTCGAGGTGTCACCCAGCGCGCCGTAATCGTTCTCGGCGATCTTGCGCAGGATGCGGCGCATGATCTTGCCGGAACGGGTCTTCGGCAGGCCCGGCGCCCATTGGATCAGGTCGGGCTTGGCGATCGGCCCGATCTCGGTCCGCACCCAGCCCTCCAGATCCGACTTGAGTCCATCCGACGGATCGACCCCGTTCATCAGCGTGATATAGGCATAGATGCCCTGCCCCTTGACCGGATGAGGATAGCCCACCACTGCGGCCTCGGCCACCTTGGCATGGGCGACAAGGGCCGATTCCACCTCGGCGGTGCCCATCCGGTGGCCCGAGACGTTGATGACATCGTCGACGCGGCCGGTGATCCAGTAATCGCCGTCGGCGTCCCGGCGGCAGCCATCGCCCGAAAAGTAGTAGCCCTTGTATTGTTCGAAATAGGTCTGCTGGAAACGCTCATGATCGCCCCAGACGGTGCGCATCTGCCCCGGCCAGCTGTCCTTGATCGCCAGCACGCCTTCGGTCGCGGTCTCGGTCATCTCATGGCCGTCGGTGGGGTCCAGAATCACCGGCTGCACGCCAAAGAACGGCTGGGTGGCCGAGCCGGGCTTGGTCGCGATCGCGCCGGGCAAGGGCGTGATCATGTGGCCACCGGTCTCGGTCTGCCACCAGGTGTCGACGATCGGGCAGCGGCCCCGGCCGACATGCTCGTCGTACCAGACCCAGGCCTCGGGGTTGATCGGCTCACCCACAGTGCCCAGCAGTTTCAGCGTCGACAGATCATACTTGTCCACCCATTCCGGCCCCTGCCCCATCAGCGCGCGGATCGCGGTGGGGGCGGTGTAGAACTGGTTGACCTTGTGCTTGTCGCAGATCGCCCAGAAGCGGCCGGCATCGGGGTAGGTCGGCACGCCCTCGAACATCAGCGTCGTCGCGCCATTCGCCAGCGGTCCATAGACGATATAGCTGTGCCCGGTCACCCAGCCGACATCGGCCGAGCACCAGAAGACGTCACCGTCATGGTAGTCGAAGGTGTATTGATGGGTCATCGCGGCATAGACGAGATAGCCGCCCGAGCTGTGCACCACCCCCTTCGGCCTGCCGGTCGAGCCCGAGGTGTAGAGGATGAACAGCGGATCCTCGGCATTCATCGGCCGCGCCGGGCAATCGGGGGCGGCGGTGGCCATCAGCGCCTTGACGTCGACGTCGCGGCCCTCGATCCAGGTGGTCTGGTCGCCGGTGTGCTTGATGACAAGGCAGCGCACCTTGTCCGAGCAATGCAGCAACGCCGCGTCGGCGTTCGATTTCAGCGCCGTCTTGCGGCCGCCGCGCGGCGCGGTGTCGGCGGTGATCACCACCTTGGCGCCGCAATCGTTGATCCGGTTGGCCAGCGCGTCGGGCGAGAACCCCGCGAAGACGACCGAATGGATCGCCCCGATCCGCGCACAGGCAAGCATCGCATAGGTCGCCTCGGGGATCATCGGCATGTAGATCACCACGCGGTCACCGCGCATCACGCCCTGGCTGAGCAGCACGTTGGCGAAGCGGCAGACCTTTTCGTGCAGCTCACGGTAGGTGATGTGCTGCGCGGGATCCTCGGGGTTGTCGGGCTCGAAGATGATCGCGGTCTGTTCGGCCCGGGTGGCGAGGTGGCGGTCGATGCAATTGGCCGCGACGTTCAGCACGCCGTCCTCATACCAGCGGATGTCGACCTTGCCATATTCGAAGGTGGCGTTCTTCACCTTGGTATAGGGCGTGATCCAGTCCAGCCGCTTGCCCTGCTCGCCCCAGAACCCGTCGGGATCGGTGACCGACGCCTGATACATTTCCGCATAGCGCGCGGCGTCTATATGCGCCTGCGCGGCGAATGCCTCCGGCACGGGGTGGGTCGTGTGCGCTTTATCCGTCATCGATGCCTCTCCTCTCCTTCCGGCCCCCGGGGGGCGCGGCCTCTTTCAGGTGCTTCCGGCGCCGGAAGCCTCCGTCCCGGCGCCACCTTAGACAAACGTCAATCTGTTCGTAACCCATTTTCAAATATGGGTTTTTTTGTAAATTTTTTCACTTGCCCGCAGCAAAGAAAGCGGGTGTTTTCTTCGGCCAGGAAAAGATATCCGCGATTTCATGGCGTTAGATCCCCCAACCCTCCCGAGCACCCCCAACGCCCGGGCCTTTCATGGGCGGTGCGAGCCGCCCCATTCCTGCATTCAGCGCGACGACCGGATCACCTTGTCGCGATCCCGACGTGCCGCCGCAAAGCCGCGCCGCGCGATTCGTTCGGCTTTCCCGGCGATTGCGGCGCGTGCCGACCAATCCTAAAGTGTCGGCGTGCCTGCAAGAAAGTCAAATCCCCGCTATGAGCGTTCCGCCCTCTCCGATCCGCCCCACCGATGACACCGCCCGCGCCCTGTCGCTTTCCCTGCTTCACGCCGCGCGTTTCGCGGCACTGGCCGTCACCGATCCCTCTGGCGCCGGGCCGATGATCAGCCGCATCGCGCTGGCGCTGACGCCTTCGGGGGCGCCGATGTCGTTGATCTCATCGCTGGCTGCCCATAGCGCGGCGCTGCGCGCCGACCCCCGCGCCGCCCTTCTGGTGGGAGAGCCGGGCCCCAAGGGCGATCCGCTGACCCATCCGCGCCTGAGCCTGCAGGCCACTGCCCGTTTCATCGACCGCGAAAGCGCCGAACACGCAACCCTGCGCGCGCATTATCTGGCGCAGCGCCCGAAGGCCGCGCTTTATGCCGATTTCGCCGATTTCAGCTTCGTGGTCTTCGCCCCGACCGGCGCGGCGCTGAATGGCGGCTTCGGCAAGGCCTTCCTGCTGACGCTAGATGATCTGCGGCCATCCCCGGCGCCTTAAGGCCAGAAGGCTCGCCCGACATGGAAAAGGGGGCCATCACGGCCCCCTTCCCAGCACTCTCGCGACACGTCCCGGGCGATCAGACCGGCGTATCGACCCGAATCGTGACCTGCACCTTGCCTGCCGACGCGTCGGCCCAGTTCAGCGTCACATCCTGCTTCAACGCCCCCTGCTCTATCCGCGTGTAGGGCATGTCGCTGCGCCGCTCGCCCGCCGGGCCCTGGATCATGCGCTCGGCCACCAGCCCCACGACATTGCGCGCCCGTCCGTTGAACGGCAGCAACCCCGCCGCACTGATCGTCCAGACCGTATCGGGCATGTTCTGGCTGTATTCCAGCGTCATCGGGTTCGAGATCGCCTGATCCACCGAGTTGAAGCTGTTGCCGGTCACCACGATGTTCTTGAACCGCCCGTAGTTCAGATCGGCATGGGTGGTATCCACCATCTCGACCCGGTCGATCGCGCCGTTCAGCGGCTTGAACACATTCCCCTGCATCGAGAAGCCCTGGACGAAATGATCCGCCCCGAATGGCTTCACCACGATCCAGCGGAAGGCGGGGTTCACGTTGATCACCGTGAAGATATTGCCGTCAACCGTCAGCCCACCGAAGGAAAAGCCCGAGGTGAAATTGGGATCCGCGTCGTATTCGTTGGTCCACTCGATCGAGCAATTGTCGATGTAATTGCCGTTGATCGTGGTCTTCACGTTGGGCGAGGTCAGCACCACCCCGGCCCGGCGCACGCCATTCAACTCATTGTCGCCATGGAAGAAATGGTTGCCCAAAATCAGGTTTCCGGCACCACCCAGCACGGCGAAATGGGCAAAACGCACCACGCGGTTGTGGCGCAGTTTCAGGTCGTTCCCATTGGAGTTCAGAACAATCGAGGTCCGGTCCTGTGCCGGTGTCGCCTGCTCGTTCGACAGGAACTGGCAATTGTCGACCAGCATCCCCTGATCGGCCTGACCGATCGAGGTGATCACCCGGTCCTTGGGCTTGTTGAAGAAGCAGTCGCCCAGCTGGAAGATGATCCCGTCCGGCGCCATCATGATCGCGCTGGCGATGCCTTTCAGGTTGAACTCGATATCGTGCATCTCGAATTTCGACAGCGCCGAGAAGCCCGAGAAATCCAGCACATAGCGGAAGCGGCTGAAGGTATAGGTCCGAACCCCCGCCGCGCCGTACAGCGGCTGGCTCAGCGTCAGGGTGCCGGCGCCGATGTTGCGCGCGGTGACGTAGATCTCGCGGCCCACGCCGGTGCCCTGCACCAGGCTTCCCACCTCGATCTGCGCGACATTGGCGACCGCCGTCAGCTTCTTCGGGTTCGAGATCGCATAGGTCGCTTGCGAGGTCGCGACATGGCTGTCCCAGGCGGTCGAGGTGGCCACGTCGAAAGTGCCGTTGCGCAGCACCCGACGGATCTCGAACCCCTGGCCCGACAACCCAGCCTCTGCGGCCACGTCGATCGGTGCGTCCACCGCGATGCGGCGGCCCGACAGATCCAGCGTGGCATGGTCGGTAAAGGTGAACAGCGCCTGTAGCGCCTTCTTGAAGCCGGTCAACTCGTTGCCGAAGGCGGCCTCGTAGGTCGCCAGATCGTAGTTGCGGGTCAGCGAACGCGTCGCGCTGCCGGGCATGATCAGCGTGCCTTCGAAGCGGACCTTGCTTTCGAAAGTCACCGAACTGGCCAGGTAATAGGTGCCGGTCGACACCAGCACAGACCGTCCCTGCGCCGCCGCGTCGGCAGCCTCGAAGGCGGCCGAACGTCGGTCGTGCCGTCGCCCTTGGCGCCGTAATCGCGCACGTCGACCCAATCCATCAGCTTGCGGGCGAAGGCATCCGTGGCATCCTCTATGACGATGTCATCGATGCGCAAGGTGCCGCCATTCGGCCCGGTCAGATCGAGGCCGAAATGGCCAAAGACGGGCTGGCTGCCCCAGATCATGTCGACGCCTTCGCGGTTGCCCGCGCCGATGATCGCCGAGACCTCGACCACCTCGCCATAGGAGGTCAGCGTGACAGAGGGCCCGGTCTGCACCGCCCCGGCCACGTTGTTGCCGGCGCTGTCGCCGGCCCAGGCCGCGACGCGCACATTGGGCAGGTTGCCCGAAACCGCCTTCAGCCGCAGCTTCACCCGCAGGTAAAGGCCCGGCACGATCGGCGTATTCCCCATGTAGCGCAGGCTCTGGGTGTTGTCGGTCTTCACCATTTCGAGGCATCCGCCGAAATTGGCGTCCGCAGAGACCAGCGCGGCATTGGCCTGCCCCGCCCAGGTGGGCGAGCCCGGCGTGCCGTCGGTCCGCGACCAGGTATCGAGCCCATTGGCAAAAGGCGGCGGCATCAGCACCAGCCCATCGGTGATCGTGATATCCATTCAGCTTACCCCATGTTCGTTCAGCAAGGCGGGGGCCGGGACAGCCGAACAGGGCGCGGCGAATGCAGGCGCATCGCCGGAAGGTTCCACTCTGTCCGAAAGCGCCAGCCCGACCGTCTGGCTCTCAAATGGCTATCAGAGGCTTGCTAACCGGATCTTAACCCTGCGCGCGCAGGGGGCGCCGCTCGATGCCCGGAATCGGTGCTTTTGCACTTTGCGGCAGAAAGGCGAAGCAGCTTGTGCGGCCGCCGGACCGGGCTTAGCGACCCCGCCGCTCGCCGACGAAACGCCCCGCCGCCTCGGGCCGGTCAAGCGCCTTGTGTGCCTCGGCGATCGGCATCAGCCGTGCCAGCACCTCGGCGCCCGCAGGGCAGGCGCGCCCGGCCTTCATGTCGACATGCAGCAGCATCTGCTCCAGCGTCGCCACCGGCACGCCCTCCTTGAGGATGCACACGAAGACATGCAGGCGCTTCTCGTCGGCATGCAGCACCTGCAGCGTGCCCAGCAGTCGGTCGCCCAGCTTGGCCTCGCCCTTGTGCAGGATATGGGTCTCGGCGCTGTAATAGCTGTGGCCGCCCGCGACATAGTCCATATCCGCCCCGATCAGGCACAGGAAGGCATCCGTCGTCTCGGAACAGGCGAAGAGATAGCGGCTTTCGGTCATGTGGCCGTTGTAGTCGATCCAGCCCGGCAGCACCTGCATCGGCAGCAGTTCCAGCGGCGCGCCAGTGGTGGTGGCCGCGGCGCTGACCTCGGCGGCGGCTTGGGACTGGCGTGCGCGGTCGTGGTCGCGCAGCACCTTTCCCGCGCCCCAATCGCGATCCTTCAGCACCCTGAGAAAGCCCACCAGGTTGGAATCGCGGATCCGTTCCAGTTCTCGGATCGAATGCTGGCCGGATTGCGCGTCGGACTGACCGGCGATCAGCTCGACCAGTTCGTCATTGAATTCGGGCACATCCATCAGCTTCGTCCAGGGCAAGGTCAGGCAGGGTCCGAACTGTTCCAGGAAATGCTTCATGCCCGCTTCGCCGCCGGCGATGCGGTAGGTCTCAAACAGACCCATCTGCCCCCAGCGCAGGCCAAAGCCCATGCGGATCGCCTCGTCGATCTCCTCGGTGGTGGCCACGCCCTCCTTCACCAGCCAAAGCGCCTCGCGCCACACGGCCTCAAGGAAGCGGTCGGCGATATGGGCGTCGATCTCCTTGCGGACATTCAGCGGGAACATCCCGATGCCGCGCAGCACTTCCTTCGCAGCCGCGATCAGCGCGGCGGGGCTATCTCCGGGCACCAGTTCGACCAGCGGCAACAGGTAGACCGGGTTGAACGGATGGGCGACCATGATCTGATCGGGCCGCGTCGCGCAGCCCTTGATCTCGGACGGTTTGAACCCCGAGGTCGAGGATCCGATCACCGCATCCTCGCGGCAATGCGCCTGGATCTGCTGATAGACCTTGCGCTTCAGCTCCAGCCGCTCGGGCACGCTTTCCTGCACCCAGCCGGCCCCCGCGACGGCCTCGGACAGGGTGCCCATGAAGCTTAGCTGCCCCTCGGAGGGCATCGGCATGTCGGACAGCGCGGGCAGGCTGGCGCGGGCGTTGGCCAGTACCTCCTTGACCTTGCGCTCCGCATCGGGGGCGGGGTCGAACACCGCCACGTCCCAGCCGTTCAGAAGGAAGCGCGCGGCCCAGCCGCCGCCGATCACGCCCCCACCGATGATTGCTGCCTTGCGGGTCATATCCGCGCTCCTTTCCATTCCTTGATCCGCCGGCGCACCGGCCTATCCCCATCCAGCATCGCGCGCATCCGCGCCGAGAGCGGCCGCGCGCCAAAGGTGTTGCTGTCGCCATAGCACTGGATCGTCGTCATCGCCTACACCGCCTTCGGCGCGCGTTTGACGAGGCCCAGCTTGTCGCGCACCGCTGCTGGCCCGATCACCTTCGCGCCGATGCCCTCGACGATGCCAACCGCGCGTTCGACCAGCTGCGCGTTGGTCGCCAGCACCCCCTTGCCGAGCCAGAGGTTGTCTTCCAGCCCCACCCGCACATGCCCCCCGGCCAGCACCGCGGCGGCAGCATAGGCCATCTGGTTGCGCCCCAGGCTGAAGGCCGAGAAGGTCCAGTCGTCGGGGACGTTGTTCGCCATCGCCAGGAAAGTGTTCAGATCGTCCGGCGCCCCCCAGGGCACGCCCATGCACAGCTGCACCAGCGCCGGGCCTTTCAGCACGCCTTCCTTCACCACCTCCTTCGCGAACCACAGATGTCCGGTATCAAAAGCCTCGATCTCGGGCTTCACCCCCAGCTCGGTCATCATCGCGCCCATCGCCCGCAGCATGCCCGGCGTGTTGGTCATCACATAATCGGCCTCGGCGAAGTTCATCGTGCCGCAGTCGAGGGTGCAGATCTCGGGCAGGCATTCGGCGATGTGGCGGACGCGTTCGGCGGCGCCGGCCATATCCGTGCCCTTCTCCGACAATGGCAGCGGTCGTTCGGAGGGCCCGAAGACCATGTCGCCGCCCATGCCAGCGGTGAGGTTCAGGATCACGTCGACCTCCGACTCGCGGATGCGGTCGGTCACCTCGCGGTAAAGCGCCGGTTCGCGAGAGGGCGCGCCGGTGTCGGGGTCTCGCACATGGCAATGAACGATTGCGGCGCCAGCGCGGGCGGCCTCGATCGCGCTGGCGGCGATCTGGACGGGGCTGCGCGGCACATGGGGGCTGCGGTCCTGCGTGGCGCCCGATCCGGTGACGGCGCAGGTAATGAAGACCTCACGGGTCATGGCAAGCGGCATGGCGTCCCCCCTTGGGCTTTGGTTTTCGCGCGATCCTAGCAGGCCGCGTCGCAGGGCATCGCCCAAATGCGCAGCCCCGACGCCGATTCACGCCGCACCGAAAGGTCTTCCCAAGACTTTTCGCAAGGAATTTGTGCGACCCGGCGCCCGACCGCAACGCGAAAAACGGGGAAGGCGGCAGGCCCCAAAGTCTGCTTAGGCCAGAGCAGGGCAAGCAGGCGCGCCCAGCGGCAAGACGGCCCGGCACGTTCTCAGCCGCGTCCGTCAAAAGCCCCCGCACAAAGGAAAACCCGGCCACTTGGGCCGGGTTTTCCGAAGCTCTGCAAGACCGATTGGCAGCGTCAGTTCAGTCGCGTATCGACGTCGCCGATCGCCTGGTCAATCATCTCGGCGGCGCTTTCCTTGGTCATCTGCTTGGTCAGCACGTCGCCTGCGGCTGCCACCGCCACGGCGATCGCGCGGTCGCGCACTTCCTTGACCGCCGCCTTCTCGGCCGATTCGATCTGGTCTTCCGCCGCCGCCAGTCGCCGCGCGATCGAGTCCCTCAGATCCGCCTTGGCCTGCTCCGCCGCCGCCTGGGCCTCTTCCCGGGCCTGGGCCACGATCCGCTCGGCCTGGGCCATCACCTCTTTCTGCTTGCGCTCGTAGGACGCCAGAATCGTCTGGGCCTCCTCGCGCAGGGCGCGGGCCTCTTCCAGATCTTTCTTGATCTGGTCGGCGCGCTTGTCGAGCATCCTGGTGATCATCCCCGGCACGCCGGCGTAGATCAGGATCCCGCAGAAGATCACGAAACCGATCAGGATGATCAGCAGCGGGTTCTGCAACGAGAAGAACCGCGGCGCCGCAAGTTCGCCACCGCCAGCGGCCAGCGCCGGCCCGGCCAGCAGCATCAGCGAAGGGATCAGTAACTTCTTCATCGCCCTACCCTTTCAGCCGCGCGGTAACCGCTGCGGTCACGCTGCGTGCGTCGGCCTTGCCGCCCAGCGCCGCGACCAGCTCTTTCGCGGTGTCCTTGGCGACGATGGTCACGCTGTCAACCGCGCTGGCCCGGATCTCGCCGATCCGCGCCTCGGCCTCGGTGGCCTTTTCGCCGATCTGGGCGTCGGCCTCGGCGGTCGCCGCATCCAGATCAGCCTGGATCTCGGCCTTCGCCTCGGCCACGATCCGCGCCGCTTCGCTGCGCGCATCGGCCAGCGCCTGATTATAGGCCTTCTCGGCCTCCTGCGCCTTCATCTTCAGCTCTTCGGCGGCCGCGATATCGTTGGTGATCGTGCCCTTGCGCTCGGCCAGGACCGCGCCGATCCGCGGCAGCGCAACCCGGTTGAGCATCAGGTAGATGATGATCAGCGCGATCGCGAGCCAGAAGATCTGGTTCGGATAGGTCGAGAAGTCGAGCTGCGGCATACCCGCGGCTTCGGTGGCCGAGGTCGGATGGTCTGCGGCGACCGCGGTGATCGCTGCTGCTGCTGTTGACATGACGTCCTCCTGTGCCCTGCTGTCCCGGCCGGGCGTTCAGCCGCCCGGCCCCCCACCGCCCGATCCGCAGGCCCCACGGGGCCATGAACCGGGTCGCGGCGGGATCGCGGGATCTTAGAGGGCGAACATCAGCAGAAGTGCGACCAGGAACGAGAAGATCCCGAAGGCTTCCGCAAAGGCGATGCCGATGAACAGCATGGCGGTCTGGCCCGGCGCCGCCGACGGGTTGCGCAGCGCGCCCGACAGGAAGTTGCCGATGATGTTGCCCACGCCGATCGCGGCGCCGCCCATGCCGACACAGGCCAGGCCGGCGCCGATGTAAAGACCCATTTGAACGATATCGCCAGTCATGTCACTTCTCCTTGGATTGGAATGGCTTGAGGTTTCGGGGACCGTCAGTGCTTGGGATGCAGCGCATCCTTCAGGTAGACGACGGTCAGGATGGTGAAGACATAGGCCTGCACGAAGGCGGCCAGCAGATCGAGCGCGTACATCGCCGTGATGCCCAGCACCGACAAGGGCGAGATCAGCGCGACGGCGGCGAAAGCCGCGAAGACCTCGATCACCGCATGGCCGGCCATCATGTTGCCGCCAAGACGAATGGAGTGGCTGACCGGACGCACGAAGTACGAGATCACTTCGATCAGCGCCAGGAAGGGGCGCAGCGGCAGCGGCGCGGCGGTAACCCAGAAGAGTTGCAGAAAGCCCAGTCCGTGGCGCGCGAACCCGATCGCGGTGACCGATACGAAGACCAGGATCGCCAGCGTGCCGGTTACGGCGAAATGCGCCGTGGTGGCAAAGCCGATCGGCAGCAGGCCCAGCGTGTTGCTGAACACGACGAACATGAAGATCGTCATGACGTAGGGGAAGAACTTCAGCCCCTCCTTGCCGGCGATGTCCTCGATCATCTTGTAGACGAAGCCATAGGCGACCTCGGCCACCGACTGTGCCCGCGACGGGATGATCGCCCGGCCTTTCGAGCCCACGACCAGCAGCAGGAAGACGCACAGGATCGCGATCCCCATCCACAGGGTCTGGTTGGTGGGCGTGTACCAATGGACAACATCCCCGCCAAACAGGGGCTTGATCAGGAACTGGTGCATCGGATGGATCGCCAGTTCCGAACCTTGTTGCTCTGCCGCCATGTCTAGCCCTCTTCGCGTTCGGCGGATTTGTCCGCCTCTTTCTGCATCTCCTTGGCGGTGCGAAACATGACGTTCACCCCCGCCGCGAAGCCCAACAATATGAACACCACCAGAAACAGCGGCTTGGTGCCCAGCCAGGCATCCAGCGCGTATCCGATGACGAAGCCGATCCCCAGACCGGCCACAAGTTCCGTCACCATCCGCCAGGCATAGCTCGCCTGGTCCAGATTGGTCGCGATCCGGGGCTTCGGCTTCGGCGTCGCCATCCGCTTGGCCTTCGCGATCCGCTCTTCCAAGCGCCTCACGCGGTCGTCGTCGGCTGGATCGGCCACCGAAATTCGCCCCCGGGTCATTCGCGCAGGAACCTACGAAGCGACGGCCACGAAGTCAATGCTTCACGAACGCGCGAGATCCAAAACAAACCCTTCGGTTTCATGCACTTAACACGAGATGCGGCACGGAGGAACCCGGCCAGGGGCCACTTCTGGCGCGCCCGGGCCCCGGGCCTTATTCAACCATCCGGTTGACGATGATCGGCGCCACGGGCAAGGATCGCGCATGGCCCCAGCCCTCGACCAGATCTTCGCCGCCCTAGCCGACCCGACCCGCCGGGCGATCCTGACGATGCTTCTGGAAGATGACATGGCTGTCACCGACGTGGCCCAGCCGTTCGAGATCTCGCTGGCGGCGATCTCGAAGCATCTGGGGATCCTCGCCGCCGCCGGGCTGATCTCGCAGGAAAAGCGCGGCCGGGTGAAATGGTGCAAACTGGAACCCGACGCGCTGCGCGACGCCTCGGTCTGGATGCAGGGCTTCGGGCAGTTCGAGCCGGTGAACCTCGACGCGTTTGAGCGTTTCCTGGAGGGTGAGCTACAAAGCCCCCCCGACGCGGCGGACGAAGCCCCCGCCCTCTAGCGAACCCCGCCCGCTAGCGCATCCCGTCCATCAGCGCATCTCCCAGTCGGCAATCCTGCGCCACATCGATGCCGCACGGGCGCGGGCGCAGGCCCTTGGTCAGGCAGATGCGCACCTCGTCGATCCTGCCGCGCTCGCAGGTGATAGTCACCATGTCGGGCGAAAGGCCGGGGTTGGCCTCCAGAAAGGCCTGCTCAACTACTTTTGCGGGCAGTTTCACGTCCTTGTGCAGCCGCTGAAAGACCTGCGGGATGCGGATGCTGTCATAGGCACGGCGCGCGGTGGCGAAATAAGAGGCCGCCGACAGGCCGGTGCAGCGACCGTGCTTCTTCCATTCGTGCCAGGCCAGGCCCGGCGTGCCGGTGATGTCGGCCATCGCGGCGGTCTGGGCGCGGCTGGGATCGCGCTGCGCGGTCCGGCAATAGCTGGGATAGCCGCGCGTGTCCTGCGGCCACAACCCGTGCAAAGTGAAGCCGAAGGGCCGGCGCGCATTGCATTGCGGCGATTGGCGTGCGTCGCCGGTCAGCGCGCACCAAGTGGGCGACCACGACAGCGACATCACATAATAGTCGAACTGACCCGCGCGCTCGCCCTCGGCATGGGCGGGCATTGCGGCCGGCAGCGCGGCACCCAAGGCGATCATCAGGGCCAAAACAAGGCGCATTTTCTCTTCCCTCCGGCGGCCAAGGGGATTATACCGGGCCCGACTTCCCCGGACATCGAGGAAATGCGGCCCCAGACCGCAGCCGTTTCCCGGCACGGGAGAGATTTGTAAAGGAGTGGCTGAGATGAACAAGCCCCTGATGTCGAAGGCCACCGCTGTCTGGCTGGTGGACAACACGACGCTAAGCTTCCGGCAGATCGCCGATTTCTGCGGGATGCATGAGCTGGAAATCCAGGGCATCGCCGATGGCGACGTGGCGGCGGGCGTGAAGGGCTTCGACCCGATCACGAACAACCAGCTCGATCAAGTCGAGATCGACCGCGGCGAAAAAGATCCGCTGCACAAGCTGAAGCTGAAGTTCAACCCCGCCTCTGTGGGCGAGGAAAAGCGCCGCGGCCCGCGCTACACTCCGCTGTCGAAGCGCCAGGACCGCCCGGCGGCGATCCTGTGGCTGGTGAAATTCCACCCCGAGCTTACCGACGGCCAGATCGGCAAGCTGGTGGGGACCACCAAGCCGACGATCCAGTCGATCCGCGAGCGCACCCATTGGAACATCACCAACATCCAGCCGATCGACCCGGTCGCGCTGGGCCTGTGCAGGCAGACCGAGCTTGACTCGGCAGTCCAGCAGGCAGCGCGCAAGAAGGCGGCCGAGGGTTCGGTCATGACCGATGATGAGCGGCGCAAGCTGGTCTCGACCGAGCAATCGCTGGGCATGTCGGACGAGCCGAAGATCCCCTCGTCGATCGCCGGGCTCGAAACCTTCACTCTGGGGGGCCACGACGCGGCCGAAGAGGAAGAGAAAAGCCCCGCCGATTTCTCGGATGCGGACAGCTTCTTCAACCTTCCCGGCGGCGATGCCGACGAGGATGAAGACGAAGATCAGCGCTGATCGCCCCCCCAAGCCTCCGACCCAGGACCCCGGCCCTCGCGCCGGGGTCTTTTGTTTGGCGGCCCCCAACGCCCGGCCCCCCCGTCGCCATCGTCACTCGGACCGATGACGACCCCGTGGGATATCTGAGCCAAGATGAAAGCGAGGCGCGTTCCTAGCTTTCACTCTGGTGAAAATATCCCGGGGGCGCAGGGGGCAGCGCCCCCGCCGCGGCGCCCGCAGCCCTCACACCCCGCGCCGGTTGCCCCAGATCAGCACATGCAGCTGCGGCAGGATGCGCGGCGTGAACCAGCCCGCGCCGGTGGTTTGCTCGACCAGCCAGAGCATCCGGTCGGCCAGCGCTTGCGGATCGACGGACCGGTCGGGGTCGACCTCGGGGTTGCCCGGCTGCAGATAGAGGGGCAGGTCCGGGTGGCGGGCATGGGCGGCGCGGGCCCAGTCCAGATCGGCCATATCGAAGACCACGATCTTCATCACCGTGCGCCTTGCCCCGGCGCCCGCCGCGACGCAATCTGCGAAGGCCTGCCAATCCACCGTCTCGCCGCTCGAGGGCGGCTTGGGCGACAGCACCAGCGTGTCGAGATCACCAAACCAAGGCCGCGCGACCGAGCCTTGGGTTTCACAGGCGAAGCCATAGCCCTCGGCTTTCCCCCGCGCGATCACCGGCGCGAAATCCTGGATCGCCGGATTGCCGCCCGAGATTGACACCGTCAACGGCTGCCCGCCCGACAGGCGCCGGACCTCATCCCAGACCGCGGCGGGCGTCATCGGCGCCCAGGTCTCGCGGTAGGCGCTGTCGACCGCATGCAGGCTGTCGCACCAGACGCAGCGGTAGTCGCAGCCTCCGGCGCGGATAAAGACCGTGGCCTCGCCGATCAGCGCGCCCTCGCCCTGAATCGTGGGGCCGAAGATCTCGGCGATGCGGAGGGGACGGGAGGCGCTCATGGCCGGTACTCGGCCCAGGTCTTGGGCGTCTCGCTGACCCGCACCGCCACGGTTTCCGGCCAGCGCGCCCGGCACCAGTCATGGAAATGCCGCGCCAGGTTCTCGGCCGTCGAGGGCAGGTCCAGCACGTCGTTCAGATGGCGGTGGTCAAATGTGCCGTCGATATAGGCCTTGAGCGGTGCGAGTTCGTGATAGTCGCGCACGAAGCCGTCGGCGTTCAGCTCCGCAGCGGCCAGCTCGACCACGACGATGTAATTGTGCCCGTGCAGCCGCGCGCATTGGTGATCGGGCGGCAGGTGGTCCAGCCGGTGCGAGGCCGAGAAGGCGAATTCCTTGGCAATGCGGTACATCTAGCGGCCCTCGCGCCCGGCCACGGCGTCGCGCCAGTAGTCGGGATCATCGTAGGCGGTCGGATCGGGGATGCCCGCCAGATGGAAGGCCTCGCGCCGCTCGACGCAGGTGCCGCAGCGCCCGCAATGCCGCGCGCCGCCCTTGTAGCAGGACCAGGTCTCGGCGAAGGGGGTGCCCACGCGCGCGCCCTCGGTCACGATATCGGCCTTCGTGCGATGCACGAAGGGGGTGTAAAGGTGGATATCGGCATAGCCGTCAAGCGCGGCCTTCTGCATCGCCTCGAAAGCCTCGGTGAAGGCCGGGCGGCAGTCGGGATAGATGAAATGATCGCCGCCGTGCACGGCGGTCGCGACCGCGTCGTCGCCGTTCGCGGCAGCCACGCCGAAGGCCACGGCCAACATGATCGCGTTGCGGTTGGGCACCACGGTGATACGCATGGTTTCTTCGGCGTAATGGCCGTCGGGGACGTCGATGTCGTCGGTCAAGGCCGATCCGGTCAGTGCCGCGCCGATGCCACGCAGGTCGATGATGTCATGCGGCACGCCCAGCCGCCGGGCGGCAAGGGCGGCAAAGTCCAGCTCCTTGCGGTGGCGCTGGCCGTAGTCGAAGGAAACCAGGCGGGTCAACTCGTGCGCGTCCGCCACCATATGGGCAAGCGATACGGAATCGAGTCCGCCGGAGCAGATGACGATGGTCTTCATGTTTGATCCCTTGTTTTGATCCCCGGGTGGGCTGCGACCGGGAAAGGCGCGCCAAGCAGGCGCCGCGGTTGGCGGAGATACAGCGCGTATCGAACGGGGTCAATGCGGGCGGCGGGGTACGGGCAGCGTGCCGGCAGCGATCAGCCCGCAATACCCACCGGGGGCGCTGCGCGGCGCTGGGTGGCGCCGCGTCAGGCCTGTGGGGCCGATCGCTGCAGGATCAGATCGCGGCCTTGCGGCTTTCATCCAGATAGATCTCGCGCAGCCGGGCCGCCACGCGACCGGGCGTGCCAGCGCCCACCGCCGCGCCGTCGATCTCTACCACCGGCATCACGAAGGCCGAGGCCGAGGTGAAGAAGGCCTCATCCGCCGCCTGCGCCTCTTCGATCGTGAAGGGGCGTTCCTCTACCTCCATCTGCGCCTCGCGGGCGAAGCGCAGCACCGCCGCGCGGGTGATCCCGTGCAGGATGTCAGTGCCGAGGTTACGGGTGATGATCTTCCCGTCCTTGACGATATAGGCGTTGTTCGAGGTGCCTTCGGTCACGAAGCCGTCCTCGACCAGCCAGGCATCGTCGGCGCCGGCCTTCTTGGCCATCATCTTGCCCATCGAGGGGTAAAGCAGTTGTACCGTCTTGATGTCGCGCCGGCCCCAGCGGATGTCGTCGATCGAGATCACCTTGATGCCAACCTTGGCAGTGGGGTTGTCGGCCAGACCCGGCTTGGCCTGAGTGAACAGCACCAGCGTCGGCGCCACCTCTGGCCCCGGAAACACGAAATCCCGGTCGCCCGGATTGCCGCGGGTGACCTGAAGATAGATCATCCCCTCGTCCAGATCGTTGCGCGCGATCAATTCACGGTGGATCGCCAGCAGCGCGTCGTCCGAGCAGGGCGCGGCCATGTCGAGTTCGTTCAGCGAGCGCGCCAGACGGGTGGCATGGCCGGCGAAGTCGATCAGCTTGCCGCCCAGCACCGAGGTCACCTCATAGACCGCGTCGGACATCAGGAAGCCGCGATCGAAGATCGACACCTTGGCCTCTTCCTCGGGCAGGTAGGCGCCGTTGACATAGACGGTGCGGCTCATGGCTCGGGTCCTTTCGTTCGCTGTTTCGGGCTTTGCCCAACTCTTTCGGGCTCGGCCCGTTCATCGCTTAAAACGCTCCTCAGCCCCAGAGGGCGGCGCGCGGAGGATGCACCCCCTTGGCGTCGTAGAAAAGCGGCACATCGCGGTCTTCGGCCAGCAGAAGCGGGCCGTCAAGATCCACGTAATCGGCGCCCTGCGCCAGCAACACCGCCGGCGCCATCGCCAGCGACGATCCGACCATGCAGCCGATCATCACCCGGTAGCCCTGCGCCCGGGCCAGATCGCGCAGCGCCAGCGCCTCGGTCAACCCGCCGGTCTTGTCGAGCTTGATGTTGATCATGTCGTATTTGCCGGCAAGATCCGCCAGCGACGCGCGGTCATGGCAGCTTTCATCGGCGCAGACCGGGATCGGGCGGGCGATCTCGGCCAGGGCCTCATCGGCGCCGGCGGGCAGCGGCTGTTCGACCAGCGCCACACCGATCCTTTGCAGATGCGGGGCCAGATCGGCGTAGATCTCGGTCGTCCAGCCCTCATTCGCGTCGACGATGATCTTCGCATCGGGCGCGCCGGCGCGGACCGCGGCCAGACGGTGCATGTCATCGGGCGTGCCCAGCTTGATCTTCAGCAGCGGACGGTGGGCGTTCTTCGCGGCCTCGGCCCGCATCCGGTCGGGATCGTCGAGCGACAGGGTATAGGCGGTGACCATCGGCTGCGGCGCGGGCAGGCCCGCAAGGTCCCAGACCCGTTTGCCGGCGCGCTTGGCTTCCCAATCCCACAACGCGCAATCGACGGCGTTGCGCGCCGCACCCGCAGCCAGCGCCTCTTGCAACGCGTGGCGCGAGATCCCCTCGGGCAGCGCCTCGATCTGGGCGGTGACCGACTCGAGGTTTTCGCCATAGCGCGCATAGGGCACGCATTCGCCCTGCCCGGTGATACCGTCGCGCGTGATCCGGACGGTCAGCACCTTGGCCTCGGTGCGTGACCCGCGCGAGATGGTGAAGGCCTGCGCCAGGCGGAAGGTTTCGGCGGTGACGGTGATCATGGGGCCTCCCGGTGGTCTTGCCGGGCGCGGCGCCCCGTCCCGGCGGACCGGAAGGGGGCTACGGCGCCCGATGAGCGTGTCAGATCCCGCAGGATCAGATCGCGGCCAGCGCGTCGACCAGCCGATCCGCACCATGCCGGAACGGATCGACGGCGGGAAGCCCCATCCGCGCCTCGGTCTCGGCCAGATAGGCCTTCGCCTCATCCTCGGTCATGTGCTGGGTGTTGACCGAAATCCCCACCACCTGACAGGCCGGATTGGCAACCTTCGCCAGCTCCAGCGCCAGGTCGCGCAGGGTTTCCAGGCTGGGCAGCTTGTAGCCCGGCAGGCCGCGCATGTGGTCGCGGGTGGGCTCGTGGCACAGGATCAGCGCGTCGGGCTGGCCGCCATGCACCAGCGCCATCGTCACGCCCGAGTAGGAGACATGGAACAGGCTGCCCTGCCCCTCGATCAGATCCCAGTGGTCGGCGTCGTTGTCAGGCGTCAGCCATTCGATCGAACCGGCCATGAAATCGGCGATCACCGCGTCCAGCGGCACACCTTCGCCGGTGATCAGGATGCCGGTCTGGCCGGTGGCGCGGAACGACGACTTCATCCCGCGCGCGCGCATCACCTTGTCCATCGCCAGCGCGGTGTACATCTTGCCGACCGAACAATCGGTGCCGACGGCGAGGCAGCGCTTGCCGCTCCGCTTCACGCCGTTGGCGATCGGATATTGCACGCTCGGCACCCGCACGTCGTGCAGCTTGCGGCCGTGGCGCTGGGCGGTCTCGACCAGATCATGCTCGTCGCGCAGCAGGTTGTGCAGCCCCGAAGCGATGTCGAAGCCCTGCTCCAGCGCCGTGTGCAGCACTTCCTTCCAGCGCTCCGAGATGACGCCGCCGCGGTTCGCCACGCCGATCACCAGCGTGCGCGCGCCTGCCGCATGGGCTTCGGCCAGGGTCATGTCGGGCAGCTTCATGTCGGCCTTGCAGCCGTCCATCCGGTATTGCCCGAGCGCATATTCGGGACGCCAGTCCTTGATGCCCTGGGCCACCTTGGCCGACAGGGCATCCGGCGCGTCGCCGAGGAAAAGAAGATAGGGGGTCTCGATCATCATGGCCTCCGCTCACAGTCGCGCAAGAATGCCGGCAGCTTCGGTGAATGTCTTGGATTTGTCAGGGCTTCTGACCCTTTTCGCCGGGAGAGTCTTGCGCCAAACACCACATTTGCCGAAGAAATGTGCGCCCCCGCGCCGAAGACCGCAAAACCTGGGCGTGGGCACGCAGGATTCGGTCCCTGCCGCGGGCGCGATGCTGCAGCGCAAAATCGGCCTTGCACAGCCATACGCAACATTTTATCACCCGAAAAGACCAATGCGCAATTTCGTTACCGTGAGGCCCCATGAGTTTCCGTATCCAACCCCAGCCCCCCGCCCGTCCGAACCGGTGCCAGCTGTTCGGCCCCGGCTCGCGCCCGGCGATCTTCGAGAAGATGGCGGGTTCGGCGGCGGATGTGATCAACCTCGACCTTGAGGATTCGGTTTCTCCCTCGGACAAGGACTCGGCGCGCGCCAATGTGATCGCGGCGACGCGCGACATCGACTGGGGCACCAAGACCCTGAGCGTGCGCATCAACGGGCTCGACACGCCCTATTGGTACCGCGACGTGATCGAGCTGCTGGAACAGGCCGATGAGCGGCTGGACCTGATCATGATCCCCAAGGTTGGCTGCGCTGCCGATCTTTACGCCGTCGACGCACTGGTCACGGCGGTCGAGCGCGCCAAGGGCCGTGAAAAGCGCCTGGGCTTCGAGGTGATCATCGAATCGGCCGCCGGCATTGCCCATGTCGAAGAGATCGCAGCGGCCTCGCCCCGGCTGCAGGCGATGAGCCTGGGGGCGGCGGATTTCGCGGCAAGCATGGGGATGCAGACCACCGGCATCGGCGGCACGCAGGAAAACTACTACATGCTGCATGAGGGCGCCAAGCACTGGGCCGATCCCTGGCACTGGGCCCAGACGGCGATCGTCGCGGCCTGCCGCACCCATGGGGTGCTGCCGGTCGACGGGCCGTTCGGCGATTTCTCGGACGACGCGGGCTTTCGCGCCCAGGCGTTGCGTTCGGCGACGCTGGGCATGGTCGGCAAATGGGCGATCCACCCCAAGCAGGTGGCGCTGGCGAACGAGGTCTTCACCCCGTCCAAGGCCGCCGTGGCCGAGGCGCGCGAGATCCTGACCGCGATGGAAGCGGCCAAGGCCCGGGGCGAAGGCGCGACCGTCTACAAGGGCCGGCTGGTGGACATCGCCAGCATCAAGCAGGCCGAGGTGATCGTACGCCAGTCCGAGATGATCGCCGGAGGTTGATCGAAACGGCGCGATTTTCGCGCCCTGGCAGCATCTCCGATCGAACGAGATGTTGACGCAAGGGCCGGAAATCGCGAAGCTTCGGAAAGATGTGTGCGCCAGAATGCCGCATCCTTTGAATCCCGGTCCGGCCGGAGAGGAGGCCGACGGACCAGCGGGAGGAGAGCACGCCCCGGAGTCCGCTCCGGGGCGTCGCTCGTTTCGGGGCCATGTTGAGGTTCCGTGTTAAGGGGCCATATCTCGGCAAGACGTTGCAAATCGCGCCTGCCGGCGGCATATAGCCCTCACCCGGATGGAGCCACGCATGAACTACCTCGAATTCGAAAAACCCCTGGCCGAGATCGAAGGCAAGGCCGAGGAACTTCGGGCCATGGCCCGCACCAACGACGGGATGGATGTCGAGAAGGAGGCCGTCGCGCTTGACAAGAAGGCCGCGCAGATGCTGGGCGACCTCTACAAGGCGCTGACACCCTGGCAGAAATGTCAGGTCGCGCGGCACCCCGACCGGCCCCATTGCAAGGATTACGTCGACGCCCTGTTCACCGAATTCACACCGCTGGCGGGCGACCGCAACTTTGCCGACGACCATGCGGTGATCGGCGGGCTGGCGCGGTTCGAGGACCAGCCGGTGATGGTGATCGGCCATGAGAAGGGCAACGACACCAAGAGCCGGATCGAGCGCAATTTCGGCATGGCCCGGCCCGAGGGCTACCGCAAGGCGTTTCGGCTGATGGATCTGGCGCACCGTTTCGGCCTGCCGGTGATCACGCTGGTGGACACGCAGGGCGCCTATCCCGGCAAGGGCGCGGAAGAGCGCGGCCAATCCGAGGCGATCGCGCGCTCGACGGCGAAGTGCCTTGAGATTGGCGTCCCGCTGGTTTCGGTGGTGATCGGCGAGGGCGGTTCGGGTGGCGCGGTGGCCTTTGCGACCGCGAACAAGGTGCTGATGCTAGAGCACTCGATCTATTCGGTGATCTCGCCCGAGGGCTGCGCCTCGATCCTGTGGAGGGATGCCGAGAAGATGCGCGAGGCGGCCGAGGCGCTGCGCCTGACGGCGCAGGATCTGCTGAAGCTGGGTGTGATCGACCAGATCATCGCCGAACCCCGTGGCGGCGCCCAGCGCGACCGCGACGCGACCATCGCCGCCGTCGGCAAGGCGATCAGCGGCATGCTGAAGGAATTGCGCGGCAAGAAGCCCGAGAAGCTGGTCAAGGACCGGCGGCAGAAGTTCCTCGACATGGGCTCGAAAGGCTTGGCGGCCTGAGCTGAGCAGCCCCGCCGGGCCGTCCTTGTCCGGCCCGGGCGTCCAGAATGCAATGGCCCCCGGAACACCGTCCCGGGGGCCATTTTTCTGCCTGGTGTCGCGGCTCAGGCGGCGCGCAGGTCGGCCAGCAGCGTGGCGGGGTCCACCACGGGCAGGTTCAGCGCCCGGCCGACAGCCGCATAGGTCAGCTTGCCTTCGTGGGTGTTGAGGCCCGCCAGCAGATGCCGGTCATCGGCGCAGGCCTTGCGCCAGCCCTTGTTCGCCAGCGCCATCATGAACGGCATGGTGGCGTTGCCCAGCGCGATGGTCGAGGTCCGCGCCACCGCGCCCGGCATGTTGGCCACGCAGTAATGCAGGATGCCATCGACCTCATAGATCGGGTCTTGGTGGGTGGTGGCATGCGAGGTCTCGAAGCAGCCGCCCTGGTCGATCGCCACGTCGACGATCGCGGCGCCGGGCTTCATCGTGCCCAGCATCGCGCGGGTCACCAGTTTCGGCGCCGCAGCGCCCGGGATCAGCACCGCGCCGATCACCAGATCCGATTCCGCCACCAGCTCGGCCACGTTGCCGGCGCTGGCGAAACGGTTGCGGAACTGGCCGCCGAAGACATCGTCAAGATAGCGCAGCCGCGGCAGCGACCGGTCCAGCACCGTCACGTCCGCGCCCATACCCGCCGCGATCTTCGCCGCATGGGTGCCGACGACACCGCCGCCGATGACCGCAACCTTGGCCGGGCCCACGCCGGGCACGCCGCCCAGCAGCACGCCGCGCCCGCCATTGGCCTTCTGCAGCGTCCAGGCGCCGACCTGCGGCGCCAGACGGCCCGCGACCTCGGACATCGGCGCCAGCAGCGGCAGGCCGCCGCGGTCGTCGGTCACGGTCTCATAGGCGATCGCAGTGACGCCGCTGTCCAGCAGGTCCTTCGTCTGTTCCGGGTCCGGCGCCAGGTGCAGGTAGGTGAACAGCAGCTGCCCGGCACGCAGACGCTTGCGCTCGATCGCCTGAGGCTCCTTCACCTTCACGATCATCTCGGCCTCGGCGAAGACCTCTTCGGCGGTTGGCACGATCTTCGCGCCGACGGCGGCGTAATCGGCATCGGCAAACCCCGCGCCAACGCCGGCCTGGGTCTCGATCAGGACCTCGTGGCCCGCCGACACCGCCTCATGGGCGGCGTGGGGCGTCATGCCGACGCGGAATTCCTGCGGTTTGATCTCTTTCGGGCATCCGATTTTCATGACGACCTCCCTTGCTATGTCCTAGGCCCCATCTTGCGCCTGGCCGCGCACAATTGCTTTGAAAAGAATGGTGGCGAAAGCACAGGTTTCGCGTAGAATACGCCGTGAAACATCCAATTCATCGAAGAAACGTGCGCCAAAATGGAAATAGACGCGACCGACCGGCGAATCCTGACCGCCTTGCAAAAGGACGGGCGGATGACCAATGCGGAACTGAGCGAACAGGTGAACCTGTCGCCCTCGGCCTGCCACCGGCGGGTGCAGCGGCTGGAGGTGGCGGGGGTGATCCGCGGCTATGTGGCCCTTCTGGACGAGCGCAAGATGAGCCGCCCGACCACCGTCTTCGTCGAGATCACCCTGTCGGGTCAGGCCGATGATGTGCTTGATGCCTTCGAGCGGCAGGTGGCACGGATCCCCGATCTGCTGGAATGCCACCTGATGGCGGGGACGGCGGATTACCTGCTGAAGATCCTTGCCCAGGATACCGAGGATTTCGCCCGCATCCACCGCCAGTATCTGTCACGGCTGCCGGGGGTGGCGCAGATGCATACCTCTTTCGCGCTGCGCACGGTGTTCCGCACCACCGCGATCCCGGTGTAAGGGCTAAAGCAGCCCCCGGATCCCGCCGATCAGCGCCAGCGCGGCCAGCGCGACGGCCACGACCGCCGCGGCCCAGCGCCAGCCGCCCGCCTGTGGCGCGCGCCGTGCGGTGATCACGACCGACCGGCTGACTGCCGCCCAATAAAGCCCCAATACCGCCGTCAGCCCCGAAAAGACTGGCGTCCCCGCCGCCGGGTCCGCCCCCTTCGACAGCATGGCAAACGCCACCATCACCGGCACCGCCACCAGAAGCGGGCCGAAAAGGCCGATCCAGAAGGTATCGGGCAGGCTCAGCCGCGCCGTGAACAGCCGGGCGAACCAGCGCGGGGTGAAATATTGTGCGCGCTCCTCTCGCGTCCGCTCCAGCATGCGCTGAAAGTCGGGATCCATCGCTCAGACCCCCGGCGCCGGGCGGGCGGGCTCGGCCTGCGCCGGGGTGCTTTGGGCGAGCTGTTCGGTCTGCTCCATCGCGCGACGCTTGCGCAGCGCGTCGGCGATCCACAGCCGCGACAGCGCGTGGTAAAGCGGATGCGGAGAGATCATCCGCGACACGCCATAGCCGATCATCGCCGACGCCATCACCGGCACCACGTTGTCATGGTTGCCGGTCATCTCGACGATGATGACGAAAGCGGTCATCGGCGCCTGCACGACGCCGGCGAAATAGCCCGCCATGCCCAGCACCGCCGCAAGGCTTGCATTCGCCCCGAAGATCACCCCCAGGGTCGAGCCCACCCCCGCCCCCACCGCCAGCGACGGCGCAAACAAGCCGCCCGGAATGCCCGAAACGGTAGAGGCCACGGTGGCCACGAACTTGGCCAGGAAATAGGTCAGATCCAGCGAATGCCCCTCGACCGCCAGCCGCGCCTGGGTATAGCCGGTGCCGAAGGTCTCGCCGTGGTACATGACGCCGGTGATCGCCAGCGTCAGCCCGGCAAGGAAGGCCACCACGATCACCCGCCGCCCCTGACCGATGCTGCGCCAGCGCCGGATGCGGTTGGTCAGCGACAGCACCAGCTTCGAGAAGGCCCCGCCCAACAACCCGCCGAACAGGCCGCAGGCGATCACCAGAGGCCAGTCGCCCGGAAAGCGCGCCACCGCGTCGGTGAAGCCGAAATAGGTATAGTTCCCCACGATCGCGAGCGAGGCGATGCCCGCAAGGATCACCGTCGACAGCACCACGCCATTGGTGCGCGCCTGGTACGAGCGGCTCATTTCCTCGATCGCGAAGACGATCCCCGCCAGCGGCGTGTTGAAGGCGGCGGCGATGCCGGCGGCCGACCCGGCCAGGATCAGCCCGCGGGCCTTGGCCAGCCCGCCGATCCGGCCCGCCATCAGCATCAGCGCGGCGCCCACCTGCACCGTCGGCCCCTCGCGCCCGATCGAGGCGCCCGAGGCCAGCCCGACCAGCGTCAGCCCCATCTTGCCCAGCACCGTGCGCATGGTCAGATAGCCGGAACTGTCGCGGTCGTCGCGCATGTGGCGCAGGGCGATCGCCTGTGGGATGCCCGAGCCTTGCGAACCGGGAAAGTGGCGATCCGCCATCCAGGCGCAGAAGACAAAACCCAGGGGCGTCAAAACCAGCGGCAGCCAGGTCCAGCCTGCGCCGCTGGTCATGCTCTGAAAGATTTCCTGCGCGCCGTCGGCGAGCTTGGCGAAGATCGCGCTCATCGCGCCGATCGCCAGCGCGCCGATCCAGAAGACCAGCCGCGATTTCCACTGCTTGCGCGAAGTCATCATCGCCCGCGATCTGCGTACCCAGCCGATCCGCGAAGCCCTGCGCGCTTTCATTCCTTGACCCCTTGCCCTGATCTTTTGCGGATGCCCCCTTTAAGGGCGTCGCGCAAGCCCCACTCACGCGCGGGTGATCCCAAGCGCCGCAGCCGTGCGCCAGGAAGGCCGATCCGCGACGTTCCGCCGCGCCCCAGCGGCCAATCACGGCCCGATATCAGGGGCGTTTGAAACGAAAAAACCCCCGTGGCCGGGGCCTCGGGGGTCGGGTTCGGACAGGCGGACCTGCCTGAGTCGTCTAAGGCGTCAGCCTCAGAGCATCCCTTCACGCTGCGCCTTCTTGCGCGCGAGTTTACGCGCACGGCGGATCGCTTCGGCTTGCTCGCGGGCACGCTTGACGGACGGCTTCTCGAAATGCTGCTTAAGCTTCATTTCACGGAAGACACCCTCGCGCTGGAGCTTCTTTTTCAGGGCCCGAAGGGCCTGATCGACATTATTGTCGCGAACGCTCACCTGCATGTGGTTTTCACCACCTTTCTAGGTTTGAGTTGCATGGAAATATGCAGGAGGTGGCGCTATAGCAAAGCAGCCCTAGTTTGTCTACTCTCGCAGGGCGACGGAGGACCAGATGCAGGACAGCCAGACCACGCGCGCCGACGGGCAGCCCGAGAACGGTGCCCAACCCGGGGGTCAACCGGGGGCCAACCCGGAAGCCGAGGCGATCCTCGACGCGGCGCTGGCCCAGGTTCCCTTCGATGGCTGGTCCGAGGCGACCCTACGCGCCGCGGCACGCGACGCGGGTGTCGATCTGGCCTTGGCGCGGGCGCTTTATCCGCGCGGCGGGGTCGATCTGGCGCTGGCCTTCCACCGGCGCGGTGATGCGCGGATGATCGCGCGGCTGGCGGCCACCGACCTTTCCACGATGCGCTTTCGCGACCGCATCGCCGCGGCGGTGCGCTACCGGCTGGAGGCGGTCGAGGACCGCGAACTGGTGCGCCGCGGCTCGGCCCTTTTCGCGCTGCCGCAACATGCCGCCGACGGGGCCCGGGCGATCTGGGGCACCGCCGATCTGATCTGGCGCAGCCTTGGCGACAGCTCCGACGACATCAACTGGTACACCAAGCGCGCGACACTGTCGGGCGTCTACGGCTCGGTCGTGCTTTACTGGCTGGGCGACATGTCCGAGGGGCATCAGGCCACCTGGGAATTCCTTGACCGCCGGATCGAGGACGTGATGCGCATCGAGAAGGTCAAGGCGCAGGTGCGCGAGAACCCGGTTCTAAGCCGCGTGCTGGCCGGCCCGATGCGCCTGCTTGGCCATATTCATGCCCCCAAGGGCACCCCGGCGGATCTGCCGGGCCAATTCACCCCCGGAAAATAGGTTCCCCATGACCCTGCCCCAGACCATGCGCGCGGTGGAAATCGCGCGCCCCGGCGGCCCCGAAGTGCTGACACTTTGCGAAAAACCCGTCCCTCAGCCCGGACCGGGCCAGATCCTGATCGCGCTGGATTATGCCGGGGTGAACCGGCCCGACGCGCTGCAACGCGCGGGCAATTACGCGCCGCCGCCCTCGGCCTCGCCGCTGCCCGGGCTGGAGGGCGCGGGCCGCGTCGTCGCGGTGGGCGAGGGCGTCAGCCGCTGGGCGGTGGGCGATGCGGTCTGCGCGCTGTTGCCGGGCGGCGGCTATGCCGAATATGTGGTGACCGCAGCGACCCAGGCGCTGCCGATCCCGTCGGGGATGGGGATGCGCGAAGCCGCCTGCCTGCCCGAGACCTTCTTCACCGTCTTCTCCAACGTCTTCCAGCGCGGCGGCCTGACGGCGGGCGAGCGCTTTCTGGTGCATGGCGGCAGCTCCGGCATCGGCACCACGGCGATCCAGCTGGCTAGGGCCTTCGGCGCGCGGGTCTTCGCCACCGCCGGTTCGGCCGAGAAATGTGCCGCCTGCACCCGGCTGGGGGCCGAGCGCGCGATCAACTACCGCGAGGAAGATTTCGTCGAGGTGATGCGCGCCGAGGGCGGCGCCGATCTGATCCTCGACATGGTCGGCGGCGACTATATCCCGCGCAACGTCAAGGCGCTGGCCGACGACGGGCGGCTGGTGCAGATTGCCTTCCTGTCGGGACCGCAGGCAGAACTGAACTTTGCCCAGGTGATGATGCGGCGGCTGACAATCACCGGCTCGACCCTGCGGCCGCAATCGGATCTTGCCAAGGCCCGCATCGCCGAGGCGCTGGAGGCCCAGGTCTGGCCGCTGCTGTCCTCGGGCGCGGTGGCGCCGGTGATGGATTCCGAATTTCCGCTGGAGGAGGCGTCGAAAGCCCATGCGCGGCTGGAAAGCTCGGGCCATGTCGGCAAGATTGTCCTGAAGGTGCGCTGAGGGGCTGCATCCCGCACCTTGGCGCCCCATATCTATTGGGGACGCGCGGTGACCAAGGAGCGGATGAATGACCAAGACTGGCAATTTCGAGATACTCGACGGGATGCCCGAGGACGTGCTGGCGATCGAGGCAAAGGGCAAGATCACCCGCGCGGATTACGAGGATTTCCTGATCCCCGAAGTGACCCGCCGGATCGCGGCGCAGGGCAAGGTGAAGCTGCTTTACGTGCTGGGCACGGGGTTCGCGGGCTACACTGCGGGCGCGGCTTGGGACGACGCCAAGCTGGGGCTGCTGCATCTGGGCGATTTCGCCCGGGTCGCGGTGGTGACGGATATCGAATGGATCCGGATGGGGATGAAGATGTTCGCCCCCATGCTGCGCGCGCCGGTGCATCTTTTCGCGCTGGACGCGCTGGATGAGGCCAAGGCCTGGATCGCCTCGGACAAGGACGAGCCGCCGCATGAGCCCCAGGTCGCGGCGGATCACAAGCTGCCGATGCTGGAAGACAAGATGTGACGGCCAACGGCCCCCGTCGCGCCAATGCGGGGGGGGGGGCGGGTTGGCGGCGCGGCCCGCGTATTTGTGGAACAATGAAAGGCGGGGCTTTGCGGCCCCCTAGCCGAAGCGGAAGTTGCTGGCGGTGACGCCGCCCATCATCGTGGTCTCATGATAGGGCACCGCAGCCGCCTCGTCCTCGGCCGCGCCGAGCGCCACGAAGAGCGGGACCAGATGGTCCTCTTGCGGGTGGCAGATCCGCGCGGCGGGGGCGCTTTCCCACTTCAGCATCGCCTGGGTCCGCTCGGCGGGCGGCAGCCGCATCGCGCCGTTCAGCCAGACGTCGAAGGCGGCCGAGGGCTCTCGCGCCTCGGGGCCCATCAGGCGCAGGTTGTGATAGCTGAGGCCCGAGCCCACGATCAGCACGCCCTCGTCGCGCAGCGGCGCCAGCGCCCGGCCCAGTTCGATATGCTTCCGGGGGTCGTAATCCTTGCGGATCGACAGCTGATACAGCGGCATGTCGGCATCCGGGTACATCACCTCCATCGGTGCGAAGGTGCCGTGGTCGTAGCCCTGGGTGTCGTCCAGCGCCACCTCGATCCCCGCCGCCGCGATCAGCTGGGCGGTGCGCTCGGCCAGGGCCGGCGCGCCGGGGGCCTTGTACTGGATCTCATAGGTGTAGGGCGGAAAGCCGGAATAGTCGTAGACCATCGGCGGCCGCGCGGCATGCATCACGCGCACTTCGTCTGTCTCCCAATGGCCCGAGACCATCAGCACCGCTTTCGGCACCGCCGGCTGCGCACCGGGCATGGCGGCCAGCGCGGTCTCCAATTGCGCCATCCGCGCCCGCATCTGCGGCACCCAGGGCCAGGGGCCGCCGCCGTGCGAGATGAAATAGGTGGGCATCCGGGTCATGTCTTGGCTCCTTCTCATCCCCTCCGCAGCCTACCGGACGGGACGCTGTCATTGCCGCTCGGAGGGACGATAGACCTTTGCGTCGATGCGCAAAATACCACTGGGAAAACAGCAATGGTTCGCAATCGCACAGACCGCGTGGGTCAGGCGGTGACCTGGACGACCATGGTGGTCACGGCGGCATAGAAGACCGCCGTCGCGGCCAGCACGAAGACATGCCAGAGCGTGTAGTGGAAAGGAAGGCGGTCCATCAGGTAGAAGGCCACGCCGCCGGTGTAGATCAGCCCGCCGATCACGATCAGCGCAATCACCGCAGGCGAGAGCGCGGTCAGCAGGCCGCCGCCCGCGACCGCCCCCGCCCAACCCATGCCCAGATAAAGCGCCAGCGCCAGGCCGCGCAGCCGGGCGGGCGAGATCATCTTCAGCCCCATCCCCGCCAGCGCCGCAGTCCACAGCCCCATCAGCAGCCAGCCTCCGTGACTGCCCGCGACCAGCACGAAGGGCGTGTAGGTGCCGGCGATCTTGGCATAGATCGCCGAATGGTCGAGCCGCCGCAGAAGCCCCCGCCAGCGGTGCCGGCCAAGCGTGTTGTAAAGCGCGGAAAAGCCCAGCATGGCGATCAGCGTCGCGCCGTAGATCGCCACCGCCACCACCAGCCCGATGCCGGCCCCGCGCCAGACCGTCAGCGTGATCAGCACGGGCACCGCGACCAGCATCAGCCCGACGCCCGAGAGGTGGACGATCGTGTCGCTGACCTCTTCGGCGCGGGAATAGCGGGTGCGCGGGGCGCGGGCCATGGCAGCCTTCCTTGCGGGGTTCCCCATAAAGATAGCGCGCCGCGGCCCGCCGTCCCGCCCTGTCCGCTGCGCGATGATGCCGCAGCGGGCCCAAGCCGGCCCGCCTGCCCCGTCCCGATCGGGGGGTCAGTCCTTGCCCGGCGTGCCGCCGACGTTCTGGGCAAAGGCGCGGGCAAAGTCTTCCTGCTTTTCGGCCGAAGCCGGGGCCTGATGGCCGGCTTTCCACGCGTCATAGGGCATGCCGTAGAAGGCGGTGCGGGCCTCTTCCTTCGACATCTCGATGCCGCGGGCCTGGGCGGCTTCCTGATACCAGCGGCTCAGGCAGTTGCGGCAAAAGCCGGCCATGTTCATCAGGTCGATGTTCTGCACATCCGGGCGCGCCTCCATCAGGTGGCTGCGCAGGGCGCGGAAGGCGGCGGCCTCCAGCTCGGTCTGGGTCTGGGCGTCGATCTTGTCCATGGCGGGATCCTTCTGCTCGGGACGATCGTATCAGAACTGGCCCTGGCTGCGCACCTCGTCAAGCAGGCGCGCAAGGCGCAGGCCCCAGGCGCGCTGCTCGGCCTCGGTTCTGATCAGGTCGTTGCGCAGCTCGATCAGGGTGTTCTGGCGCCCCGGCTGCAGGGCGTGGCGGTCGATGGAATCGCCCGGAAGATGGCCCAGATAGGGCTGATTCTCGCCCACGCACAGATCGGGTTCCGCCCGCAGCCGGGCAATCAGCGGCGCCGAGAGGCGCGTGTCCTGCGGGGCATAAAGCACGCCCACCTGCCAAGGCCGGTGCGGGCGGCCGCGCAGTTGCGGGGTGAAGCTGTGGATCGCCACGATCAGCGTGCCGGGCCGCGCCGCAAGCCGCGCATAGGCCGCGTGATAGGGGCGGTGCAGCCGGTCGATCCGAGTGGCCACATCGGCATCGGTGACGCCGCGGTTCGCGGGGATGATAGTGCCGTCATAGAGCTGCATCACCAGGGTGGGATCGTCCTCGCCCCGATTCGGATCAATCACCAGACGCGAGAAATCGGACAGCAGCGCGGGGGCGTCCAGCGCCTCGGCGAGCGCCCGCGTCACCCCGGCGGCGCCGACGTCATAGGCGATGTGGCGGCCCATGTCCTCGGGCGCGATCCCCAGGCTGCCGCCGCCGACGAAGTCGGGCACATGATTGGTCGCGTGGTCGCAGGTGATCAGCCAGCGGCCGGGGCGGTCCTCGCCCTCGATCTGATAGGGGATATGGTCCATGTCAGTCCCGATGCAGTTGCGCGGCCCCCTTTACGGAATGCGCGCGCCAGAGGCCAGAGCGGCCGCGCGCGCATCCGACGCCGGGTTCCGGGCTACGAGACATGGCCTCGAGACATGGCTTGATTTTATGGTAGCGGTAACATACGCGGTATCCGGGGTCGGTTCCGGGGCGGCCTTGGTTGCCGCGATGCGGCGCTTGCGCCATACAGGTCCCGCCGGCGAGACAGACTCGGACAGCAGGGAAGAACCAGCATGAGACGCCTCCGCAACGTGAAGATCGTGGCCACGCTCGGCCCCGCCTCCGACGATTACGACACCATCCGCGCCCTGTTCGAGGCCGGCGCCGACGTGTTCCGCCTGAACATGAGCCACGGCACCCAGGACGACATCGCCGCGCGCCACCGCATCATCCGCCAGATCGAGGCCGATCTGGACCGCCCGATCGCGATCCTGGCCGACCTGCAGGGGCCGAAGCTGCGCGTCGGCACCTTCACCGACGGCGCGGCCGAGTTGCAGGAGGGCCAGAGCTTCCGCCTTGATCTGGACGAGACGCCGGGCGACGCGACCCGGGTGCAGCTTCCGCATGTCGAGATCTTCGCAGCGCTCGAGCCGGGCGCGACGCTGCTGGTCAACGACGGCAAGATCCGCCTGAAGGTCGAGACCTGCGGCGCCGATTTCGCCGATTGCTCGGTGACGGTGGGCGGCACGATCTCGAACCGCAAGGGCGTGAACGTGCCCGACGTGGTGCTGCCGCTGGCGGCGCTGTCGGAAAAGGACCGGGCCGATCTGGAATTCGCCTGCGAGCTGGGCGTCGACTGGCTGGCGCTCAGCTTCGTGCAGCGCGCCGAGGATGTCGAAGAGGCCCGCGTGCTGGCCAAGGGCCGGGCCGCGCTGATGTCGAAGATCGAGAAGCCCGCCGCGGTGCGCAGCTTCAAGGAGATCCTCGATGCCTCGGACGGGATCATGGTGGCGCGCGGCGATCTGGGGGTGGAACTGCCGGTGCAGAACGTGCCCCCGATCCAGAAACGTCTGGTGCGGTTGGCGCGGGCCGATGCCAAGCCGGTGATCGTGGCGACCCAGATGCTGGAAAGCATGATCGAATCGCCGATGCCGACGCGGGCCGAGGTGTCCGACGTGGCGACGGCGATCTATGAGGGCGCTGATGCGGTGATGCTGTCGGCCGAATCCGCCGCCGGCGCCTATCCGGTCGAGGCGGTGCAGACCATGAACGCCGTCGCGATGGAGGTGGAGAACGACCCCACCTATCGCGAGATCCTGGAAAGTTCGCGCAAGGTGAACCGCAGCTCGATCGCCGACGGCATCGTCTCGGCGGCGCGCGACATCGCCGAGACCACCGACATCCGGGCAATCTGCTGCTTCACCCAATCGGGCACCACGGCGCAGATCACCGCCCGCGAACGCCCGCCGGTGCCGATCATCGCGCTGACGCCGCTGATCACCACGGCGCGGCGGCTGTGCCTAAGCTGGGGCACGCATTGCGTCGTCACCGACGCGCAGGAGCGGTTCAAGGGCGCGGTCATCTCGGCGGTGCGGGCGGCGCTGAAATACGACTTCGCCACCGCGACGGACCAGATCCTGGTGGTCGCGGGGGTGCCGTTCAACGTGCCGGGCACCACCAACATCCTGCGCGTCGCCCCCTGCGAGGAACGCTTGATTTATCGCTCTGAACCGGAATAACTGGCACCTGCGCATTCCGCGAGGGGGCCGCATGAATACCGACCAGATCTTTGTCGCGGGCCTGGTGGTCGGCGCCCTTGCGATCCTGTCGTTCCTTTCGGCGCTGACCAATGGCCGGCGGCCCTATGTGGCCGTCGTGTCGCTGCTGGTCGGGGCCGGCATGGTGGCGCTGGCTGTGCTGAAAAGCCCCGGGGTCTACAGCATCGCCACGATCCCCGACGCCGTCTACCGGGTGATAGCCACGGTGGCCGACATCGGCGGCTAGGCAAGACGCCGCGCCGATTTTCCTCTTGCCACGCGGGCCCGCGCCGCCTATACGGCGCGCTCCAACCGCGCGGCCGGCCAACGGCATGCCGAGTCGCGCGTTCATCGCCTGTAACTAGGAGAGCGAAATGCCCAAGATGAAGACCAAGGCCAGCGCCAAGAAGCGGTTCTCGATGACCGCGACGGGCAAGATCAAGTCGGCCCAAGCCGGCAAGCGCCACGGCATGATCAAACGCACGACGAAGTTCATTCGCGACGCTCGCGGTACCATGGTCCTTTCGGCCGCGGATACCAAGATCGTCAAGAAATACATGCCCTACGACCGCTGATTAGGAGGCTGGACAATGGCTCGCGTTAAATCCGGGAAAGTCACCCACGCCGCCCACCGCAAGGTGATCAAGAAGGCGAAAGGCTACTATGCTGCACGCAGCACGAACTTCCGCACTGCCACCCAGGCCGTGGACAAGGCGAACCAATACGCCACCCGCGACCGCAAGAACCGCAAGCGCAACTTCCGCGCCCTGTGGATCCAGCGGATCAACGCCGCCGTGCGCGCCGTCGACGCCGAAATGACCTATTCGCGCTTCGTCAACGGTCTGGCCAAGGCCGGGATCGAAGTCGACCGCAAGGTGCTCGCCGATCTGGCCGTGCATGAGCCGGACGCCTTCGGCGCCATCGTCGAACAGGCGAAGGCCGCGGCGACCGCGTAAGACAGATTTCAGGGACAGTGAGATCGACCCCGCGTGCCTTCCGGCGCGCGGGGTTTTTCATGGCGCGCCGCCCGGGCGTCAAAGCGGCGTCACCGCCAGCGTCATCCCGCCCCGCGGCCACAGCGTCACCCGCGCCAGCGGTTCGGGGGCCGGACCGCCCGGCCAGTCGAACCGCGCCCCGCGCAACAGCGTCGCCAGCATCGCCACCCCCTCGACCCGGCTGAAGGTGGAGCCGATGCAGATCCGGGGGCCGAAGCCGAAGGGCATGAACTGGGTGCGCCGGATTGCCTTGCGCGCGCCGGGGGCGAAGCGTTCGGGGCGAAATTGCTCGGGCTCAGGCCAAAGCGCGCGGTGCCGGTGCACTGCCCAGATCGGAATGAAGATCACCGACCCCGCCGCCAGCCGCACGCCGCCAAGGTCGCAATCCTCGGTCGCCATCCGGGTCAGCACCGGCGCCGGGGCGTAAAGCCGCATCGCCTCTTCGAACACCTGCCGGGTCAGCACCAGATCGTCGATATGACGCCCCTCGACCGGGCCGTCGCCCACGACACTGCGCGCCTCATCGCGCAGCCGTTCCTGCCATTCGGGTTCCTGTGACAGGATGTAGAGCGTCCAGATCAGCGCCTTGGCAGTGGTCTCGTGCCCGGCATTCAGGAAGGTCAGCAGGTTGTTCAGCACCCGCTCACGCGAGATGCCGCCGCCCGCGCGCCCCGGCTCTTCGGCTGCAAGCAGGCGCCCGAAGAGGCTGTCGCCCGCCACCGCGCCACCGGCCTGCCAACGGTCGAGCATCCGGGTGATCGCGGAGCGCATCATCCGGCTCGACCGCTTCAGCCGCCCGCTCGCCGGGTGCCAACCCCAGGCGGGCAGCCCCGCCAGCGCCGTCGCGATTTCCCAGCTTGTGGCGTTGAGATAACCGTCGACCGCGGCCTGGATCGCCCCGGCCTCGGGCATTGCCGCGCCGCCGAAAAGCGTGCGCGAGATCGCCGCATAGGTGGCCTGGGTCACATCGCGGTGGATCGGACGCGCGCGCGTCGCCCCGACGCCACCCGCGCGCCACTGGGTCAGCAGCGCCGACGCCGCCGCCGCCATGTCGGGGACATAGGACAGGATATCCTCGTGCCGAAACAGCCCCGCGACCGCGCCGCGCTGCCAGCGCCAATCCTCACCCTGCGAGGTCAGGATGCTCTGCCCCAGTGGATCCGAAAAGACGCGTTGTTCCAGCGGCGGCTTGGGAAACTGCGCGTGCCGGCCAAGAAAGACGGTCTCGGTCAGGTCCGGGTCGGTCACCCACGCAGTGCGAAAGCGGCCGATCCGGTGCGGCACGATCGGCTCTTCATAGACCGCGCGCGGCAGGCAGCGCAGCGGGTTGCGCACGAAGTGATAAAGGAACAGCGGCGCCGGATAGGGTTTGTCGCGCGGCGGGATCGCCGTCCAGTCCCGCGGCGCGGCGACGGGCGTTTGATCCAACATGTGCAGCCGCTCCCCCAGCATCACCCGCCCCGTCCCCCCGGCACGCGTGGAGCACGAGTCATGCACAAATGCGCATGTGTTTCAATCCCCACGCCTTCGCTGCGCCAAGATCCGCGCCCGCTTGCATTCGCCCCCCCCGGCGGCTAGCAAGCCCTCGGACTTTGCCGGAGGCGCGTGATGGACGGACTCGACACCCTCAAGGCGGGCTATCTGTCCCGCATCGCAGCGGCCTCGGACGAGGCCGCGCTGGAAGAACTGCGCCTTGCCGCCCTGGGCAAGAAGGGCGAGGTCAGCCTGAAGATGCGTGAACTGGGCAAGATGAGCCCCGAGGAACGCCAGACCGCCGGCCCCGCCCTGAACGCGCTGAAGGATGAGATCGACGCGGCGCTGCGTGCCAAGAAGGCGGGGCTGTCCGATGCAGCACTTGATGCGCGCCTGAAGGCCGAATGGCTGGACGTCACCCTGCCGGGCCGCCCCCGGCCGCAGGGCACGATCCACCCCGTCAGCCAGGTCACCGCCGAACTGAGCGCGATCTTCGCCGACATGGGCTTCCAGGTTGCCGAGGGGCCGCAGATCGAGACCGACTGGTACAATTTCGACGCGCTCAACATCCCGCCCGAGCACCCCGCCCGGCAAGAGCACGACACCTTCTTCATGGCCCGGGCCGAGGGCGACGACCGCCCGCCGCATGTGCTGCGCACCCATACCTCGCCGGTTCAGATCCGTGCGATGGCCAAGCAGGGCGCGCCGATCCGCGTCATCGCCCCGGGCCGCGTCTACCGCATGGACATGGACCAGACCCATGCGCCGATGTTCCATCAGGTCGAGGGGCTGGCGATCGACAAGAACCTGTCGATGGCGAACCTGAAATGGGTGCTCGAGGAATTCTTCTCGGCCTTCTTCGGGGTCAAGGTGGCGACCCGCTTCCGCGCCTCGCACTTCCCGTTCACCGAACCTTCCGCCGAGGTCGACATCCAGTGTTCCTGGATCGACGGCCAGCTTCGCATCGGTGAGGGCGACGGCTGGATGGAGGTGCTGGGATCGGGCATGGTGCATCCCAAGGTGCTGTCCGCCGCGGGCGTCGACCCCGACATCTGGCAGGGCTTTGCCTTTGGCATGGGGATCGACCGGATCGCGATGCTGAAATACGGCATCCCCGACCTGCGCGCCTTCTTCGACAGCGATCTGCGCTGGCTGCGCCACTACGGCTTCAGCGCGCTCGACGTGCCGACGCTGCATGGCGGGCTGAACCGCTAGGCTCCGCGCGCCCGGGGGCCTTTGCGCGCCCCCTACTTCCGCGCCGGCCCGAAGACCGCCAGATCCACCCAGCGACCGGTGCCCAGATCCAGCCCGGTCACCGTGCCCAGGCGCTTGGCGCCCAGCATCACCGTCGATTTCGCATCCGGCACCACGGCGGCGGAACAGCGGTCCGTCGCCAGCTTTGCCGCCGCCTGCGCCGGGGACAGGCTGACCACCGGCCCGGGCGCCAGGAAAATCAGCGAGGGCTCTCCATAGCCGCTCTCATACAGGGTGATCCGTTTGCAGGCCGGATCGCTGGGCAGAAGCGCCACGATCGCCTTCGCGGGCCACAGCGCGGGCGTGGCCGCGATGCTTGCCAGCACCCCGCCCGTCACGCCTGCGCCCGTCAGCCACAGCCCGATCAGCGCCGCCAGCGGCAGCCCGGCGCGCAGCGCGGCATGGGCAAAGACCAGCCCGACCCCGATCGCGGCAAACCCCAGCAGCAGCGGCAACACCGGCCAGCTGCCCAGGGAAATCACATAGCCCCCCACCGCCGCCAGCATCAGCACCGGCAGCGCGGCAAGGATGTAGAACACCACCCGCCGCGCCCCCACCAGCGGCCGCGCGGCGCTCTCAGCCCAGACCAGCGCCATCGCCAGCGCCAGCGCCGGATAGAACGGCAGCACATAATGCACCAGCTTGGTCGAGGCCGCCTCGAAGATCAGCCAACCCGGGATCGCCCAGGCCATGGCGAAGGTGATGCCGGGACGGCGCCGCGCCGCCCAGATCGCCGGCAGCGTCAGCCCCAGCGCGATCGCGGCAGGTTGGAATGTCAGCCATAGCGCCACCAGATAGGATCCGGGCGGGGCGCCGTGGCTTTCCTGCGCCTCGGCCACCTTGCCCAGCAGATCATGGCCCAGCGCAGCCTGCCAGAACCCCAGCCCCGAGCGCCAGGTGATCGCCAGGAACCACGGCAGCACCAGCGCCGCGAACAGGATCAGCCCCGGCCCCGGCCGCAACGCCCCCAGCCAGCGCCAGCGCCGATGCCCCACCGCCAGCGCCAGCACCGTCAGCGCCACCACGCCGGGCCCGATCGGCCCCTTGACCAGCGTGCCCAGCGCCAGCGCGCCCCAGAAAACCGCCACCCTGCCCCAACCGAGCGGCAGCGGCGGCGTGAACGCCTGCGCGCGTGCCATGCGGTAGAGCGGCGCCAGCACCCATTGCGCGGCCAGCACCGTCAGCAGCAGCACCGCATCGGTGGTGGCCAGATGCGCCTCGACCCCCAGCAGGAACATGCCGGCCATGGGGATCCCCGCGGCCAGCCCCGCCGCCGCGCCGCCAAAGCCCGCCGCGATCGCCGCCGTCAGCACCGCCGCCAGAACCGCCGCGATCAGCGACGGCAGCCGGTAGTGCCAGATCAGCCGCGCCTGCGGGCCGCCGGTGACCACGGCCGCGGCGGTTTGCAGCCAGTAGATCCCCACCGGCTTCTTGTAGCGCGGGCCGTTCTGGAAGCGGATATCGACAAGATCACCGGTTTCGGCCATCTGCTTCGAGGCCTGGGCAAAGCGCGCCTCGTCCCGGTCGACCGGGGGCAGCGTGGTGAAGGCCGGCAGGAAGGCCGCCAACGCCAGAAGCGCAACCAGCAGCCCCACCCCCAGCCCCGCCGACCGTGGCCGCATCGCGGCCAGACGCGCGAGGCCCTGGTTCAACCGGCGGGCAAGCGAGGTCATGCGGTCCCTCCGGACGTGATGGTTGCGGGATGGTTACATCCTGCCGGGCGTCGAGAAAAGACCCCCATCCTGTCCGTGCCCCGGGTTTACCGGCGGGCCACCGGCAAAGCCGGCGCCTGCGGCGCCCCGGGTTCACCGGCGGGCGGGATTATTTGATGGCAATCAGGATCGTGGTGGCGGGGACATAGGCCGCCGGCTGCATCATCGGCTGGGGGGTGCGCGGCGGCGTCCCAAACGCGTTGAGCACAATCAAAGCCGTCACCGCCATAAGCGCGCAAAGCAGCGTCTGCTTTTGCGGCTTCCGGCCTCGGGGTATGATCAAAAGTTGGTCCATAATGTGGCTTATACATGAAAGAACCCGGCGAAATAAGGCAAAAGCAGGGCAAATGTGACAACTAAGTGTTTCCGAACCGGAAATCCCAGTCACGCCGCGACGGCAATTCCGGGCCGGTTTTGAGAGGCCTAGGACGGCGCGCGCGGCGCACTTGGCAAGCCTCGCCATCCCTCGCGCAGCATCCCCCGCGCCTTGCCTCCGCTGTGATCGCGCATGGCAAAGCGCCTGCCCGTCGCGCCGAAGACACATCCCGGGCGGCAATTGCGCCCAGCTCATCCTCTGCCCCGCCAATGCCGCCCGACGACGATTGACGCGGCAGCCGCTTTCAGGCAAGCCCCGGCCATGCTCACAATCTCTGATCTCAGCTATTCCGTCGAAGGCCGCCCCCTGTTCGAGGGTGCCTCGGCCCGTATCCCCTCTGGCCACAAGGTCGGCCTTGTGGGCCGCAACGGCGCCGGCAAGACCACGCTCTTTCGCCTGATCCGCGGGGAACTCGCAATTGAAGGCGGGGCGATCACCCTGCCCTCGCGCGCCCGCATCGGCGGCGTCGCGCAGGAGGTGCCGTCATCGTCCACCTCGCTGATCGACACGGTGCTGGCCGCCGATGCCGAACGCGCCGCCCTGATGGCGGAATCCGAAACCGCCACCGATGCCCACCGGATCGCCGAGGTTCAGGCGCGCCTGACCGATATCGACGCCTGGTCGGCCGAGGGCCGCGCCAGCGCGATCCTGCGCGGCCTGGGCTTCACCGCCGAGGAACAGCTGCGCCCGTGCTCGGATTTCTCGGGCGGCTGGCGGATGCGGGTGGCGCTGGCGGGGGTGCTGTTCTCGCAGCCCGACCTGCTGCTTCTGGACGAGCCGACCAACTACCTCGACCTCGAGGGGGCGCTGTGGCTGGAGAACTATCTTCAGAAATACCCCCATACCGTCATCATCATCAGCCACGACCGCGAGCTTCTGAACCGCTCGGTCGGCGCGATCCTGCATCTTGAGGAGCGCAAGCTGACGCTCTGGCAGGGGCCCTATGACACCTTCGCGCGCTCGCGCGCCGAACAGCGCATGGTCCAGACCGCCGAGGCCAAGAAGCAAGACGCACGGCGCGCCCATCTGCAAAGCTTCGTCGACCGGTTCAAGGCCAAGGCATCAAAAGCCCGGCAGGCGCAGAGCCGGGTGAAGATGCTGGAGAAGATGACCCCGATCACCGCGCCCCAGGATGCGGCCAAGCACGTCTTCACCTTCCCCACGCCCGAGGAACTCTCGCCGCCGATCATCAACATCGAAGGCGCGGCGGTGGGCTATGACGGCCCGCCGGTGCTGCGCCGGCTGAACCTGCGCATCGACCAGGACGACCGCATCGCCCTGCTGGGCCGCAACGGCGAGGGCAAGTCGACGCTGTCGAAGCTGCTGGCCGGCAAGCTGGAGGCCTGCGAAGGGCGGCTCGTGCGGTCGTCGAAGCTGCGGATCGGCTATTTCGCGCAGCATCAGGTGGATGAGCTGCATATCGATGAAACGCCCCTGCAGCATGTGATGCGCATCCGCCCGAACGAGGGCCAGCCCCGCTTGCGCGCCCGCCTCGCCGGCTTCGGTCTGGGCGCCGATCAGGCCGAGACCGAGGTAGGCCGTCTGTCTGGCGGGCAGAAGGCCCGGCTGTCGCTCTTGCTGGCCACGATCGAGGCGCCGCATCTGCTGATCCTGGACGAACCGACCAACCACCTCGACATCGAAAGCCGCGAGGCGCTGGTCGAGGCGCTGACCGGCTATGCCGGCGCGGTGGTGCTGGTCAGCCACGACATGCACCTTCTCAGCCTGGTGGCGGATCGGCTGTGGCTGGTGTCCAAGGGCACCGTGACGCCCTATGAGGAGGACCTGCAGGCCTATCGCCGCTTCCTTCTGCAAGGCGACGACGGGGCCAAGACCGACAAGCCCAAGCCCGCGAAGAAGCGCGCCAGCCGCGACGAGGTTCAGGCCCTGCGCGGCGAGGTGCGCAAATGCGAGGAACGCGTCGCCAAGATCGAAGAGATGCGCACCCGTCTGGCCAAGAAGCTGGCCGATCCGGAACTGTATGAACCCGGCAAGGCCGGCGAGATCGAGGTCTGGCAGAAGAAATACGCCGAGCTGATGGACGGCCTCGACCGGGCCGAAGCGATGTGGCTGAAGGCGCAGGCGAAGCTGGAGGCCTCCGAAGCGTGACATGAGCCAGGCCGACATCATCACCGCCTTCGTCACGCTGTTCGTGATCATCGACCCGATCGGGCTGGCGCCGCTGTTCGTGGCGCTGACCCAGGGCATGAGCGGGGCACAGCGGCGGGCGGTGGCGCTGCGGGCCTCGGTGGTGGCGCTGGTGTTGCTGACGCTGTTCGGGCTGGCCGGGCAGAAGCTGCTGGATTTCATCGGCATCTCGATGCCCGCCTTCCGCATCGCGGGCGGGCTTTTGCTGTTCGTCACCGCCTTCGACATGCTGTTCGAGCGCCGCACCGAGCGGCGCGAAAGCAAGGTCAGCGACGAAGAGGCCCTGCCCGATCACGATCCTTCGGTGTTCCCGCTGGCCACGCCGCTGATCGCCGGGCCGGGCGCGCTGGCGACGATGGTGCTGCTGGTCGGGCGCGCGGGGCCGGGCTGGCAGGGCGTGTTGACCGTGCATCTGGTGATGGCCACGGTGGTCGCCTGCGCTTACGGCATGTTCCTGATCTCGGGCCCGATCGGGCGGGCGCTGGGGCGCACCGGCACCAATGTGGTGACCCGGCTTCTGGGGATGCTGCTGGCGGCGCTGTCGGTGCAATTCGTGATCGACGGCATTCTGGGCGTGCTGCACGGCGCGGGGCTTGTCGCCCCCGGGTGATCACCGCAGGGCCGATGCGCACCGACAGGGGGTGACACGGGCGCCCCGCCTGCCCAAATAGGGACAAAGGAGATCTCGATGGACGGCGATGCCTTTGCCCGCGTGACCTATCTGGTGCTGATCGCCGTGGCGGTCGGCGGCGCTCTGATCGCCCAGAGCCGTGGAAATTGGGGCAAGCTGGCCCAGCAGGCCTCGATCTGGGGGCTGATCTTCATCGGCGTGATCGCGGGCTACGGGCTTTGGTCCGACATCGGGCCGCAGCTTCTGCCGCGGCAGGAGGTGGTGTCGAACACTGGCCAGATCGTGCTGCCGCGCGGGCCCGGCGGGCATTTCTACGCCACGGTGAAGATCGACGGCACACCGGTGCAATTCGTCGTCGATACCGGCGCGACCTCGATCGTGCTGACCAAGACGGACGCCCAGCGGCTGGGACTTCGGCCGGGCAACCTCAGCTATATCGGGGTGGCCGATACCGCGAACGGGATGGTGCGCACCGCCCATGTCACCTTGCACGATGTGCAGCTTGGCGGGCTGACGGTGCCCTCGATGGGGGCCTCGGTCAACGACGGACAAATGGACATGTCGCTTCTGGGGATGACATTTCTGAAGCGGTTCTCGAAGCTGGAAATCGCCGGCAACAAGATGGTCCTGACGCCATAAGCGGCACCAGCCGGAAGCGCGACACAGCGCGCTGGATTGTGCGCAAGACGGGCAACGGCAGCCAGCCCGGCGATGAAACGACCAAGGGCAGCCGCCCGCCGCGCCGGGATCAGCCGCATGACTAAGGTGCCCGACCTCACCCGCCACCCAATCAGGAGACCCTTGCATGAAGATCGACGGCAGAGCCTACCGCTCTATCTGGCGCGAGGCCTCGGGAGAGGTACGCATCATCGACCAGCGCTGGCTGCCGCATGAGTTGCGCATCGCGACACTTTCGACGCGCGAGGATTTCGCAACAGCGATCCGTGAGATGTGGGTACGCGGCGCGCCGCTGATCGGCGCGACCGCCGCCTATGGCGTGGCGGTGCAGATGGCCCGCGACCCGTCGGATGCGGCCCTGCACGAGACCTGGCAGGTGCTGCACGCGACCCGTCCCACCGCGATCAACCTGAAATGGGCGCTGGACGAGATGACCCGCGTTCTGGCGCCGCGACCGCCCTTGGAACGTGCCGCCGCCGCCTTCGCCCGCGCCGCCGAGATCTGCGACGAGGATGTCGAGATCAACCGCCGGATCGGCCTGCACGGGCTGGAAATCATCCGCGAGATCGCGCGGCGGAAGGGCGGCGCGCGGGTCAATGTGCTGACCCATTGCAATGCCGGCTGGCCCGCCACGGTGGACTGGGGCACCGCGACCTCGCCGATCTATCACGCGGTCGAGGCGGGGATCGACCTGCATGTCTTCGTCGACGAGACCCGCCCGCGCAATCAGGGCGCCCAGTTGACCAGTTGGGAGCTGAACAGCCACGGCGTCAGCCACGATCTGATCGTCGACAATGCCGGCGGCCATCTGATGCAGCATGGCGAGGTCGATCTGGTCATCGTCGGCACCGACCGCACCACCGCGCGCGGCGACGTGTGCAACAAGATCGGCACCTATCTAAAGGCGCTGGCCGCCCGGGCGAACGACGTGCCCTTCTATGTCGCCCTGCCCTCGCCGACGATCGACTGGAAAGTTTCGGACGGCATTCGCGAAATCCCGATCGAGGAACGCCACGCCGAGGAAGTGACCCATGTGCAGGGCCGCGACCCCGAGGGGCGGATCGTCTCGGTGCAGATCTCGCCCGACGGGACCCCGGCGCGCAACCCGGCCTTCGATGTCACCCCGGCCGAACTGGTCACCGGCCTGATCACCGAGCGCGGCATCTGCGCGGCCACGCCCCAGGCGATGGCGGCGATGTTCCCCGACCTTGCGCCACGGTAGGCCCGGACGCGCGGCACGGGACCGGCCTGCCTTGCCCCCGGCGGCCGGCACCTAGGCCGCGGCCAGCATCGCCTCGGCCACCGCCAGGCTGGTCACCAGATGGGTGACATAGCCGCCCCGGATCGCGGCCAGCGACGCCTCGACCTTATCGAGCCCCGGGGTGATCAGGATGCCCATCTCCAGCCCCACCAGCTTTTCAAGCGGTATGCCGATCACGCGCGGCTCCAACGGGCCATCGATGCCGCGCCCCTCGGCGTTGATGAAGCGCCCGCACAGAACCGCCTTGGCGCCGTGCTCGGTGTACCAATGCAGATCGTCCAGCGTCGCCACGCCGGCGCCGACGACATGGCTTTCGGGCAGGCAGGTGCCGACCGAAAACAGGAACTTGTTGCAGGTCTCCAGCCGGGCCAGTTGATCGTGGATGATCGGCTCATCCCGCAGCGCGGCGGCCAGCGCGCCACGGGTCAGCACCGCGGGCGCGTGCAGGTTGTAGCAGCACGCCCCCAAATGGTGCGCCAGCCGCGTCGAGCAGGCCTCGGCGGTGAAACCATAGGGCGTGGCCATCGACCCCATGAGCTGCAGCACCGAAAGATCGTCGATGCGGGTCTTCTCGACCGTCTCGGCCAGTTCATAGATCGTGCGACCCCAGGCCAGGCCCAGCCGGTCGCCCGCCGCCAGCAGCCCCGGCAGCCAGTCGGCCGCCCCACGCACGACGCGGTGGAACCGGGCTTCCGCATCGGCACCATCATCGGGGACGACATAGGCCGCGCTCAACCCGAAACGGCGCGCCAGCCCCAGCGCCGCCGCATGGGTGGTGAAGGCCTCGGCGCGCAACGAGATCCGCACGATCCCGGTTTCACGCGCCTCTTGCAGGCAATTCACCACGGTCGCGCGCGAAACCCCCAGACACTCGGCGATTTCCTTCTGGTTCAGCCCCTCCTGATAATACATCCACGCGACTTCGATAACGACGTTCTCACCACTGATCTGCCCGGTGGTCCTGCGTTTCGTTCCCGCCATCGCGCGCCTCTTTCCAACTTTGCCAGAGTATTCTGACTTTTGTATAAGAACCAACGCCATATCAAGCAGGACCTGGCGATGCGCGCTTCGCCCCTTGGCGGAAATTGGTGAAATGGTCCAGGATTTCTGGCGCGAGAGCGCGGCCCGCGAAGGCGACGCGTCCCGGCAGCGCGCCGAGACCGGCCTTTGATCTGCGCGCCTCGATCCAATTCCACGTCTTCGCCCACCCGGCATTCTCTTGGGTCGCGCGGCGCAGACCCCGCCCGATTGCAGCGCCCCTAGGCCGCCGTCGCGGGTAGGAGTGGGGGCACGCGCGGGGACGGGGGCACGAGCAGGGATGGGGGCGCGAACGAGGACGGGGCCAGACCCTCTAGCATGGATCCAAGATGCGGCGCGAATTTGCGCCAAGCGTCCGAGCTTCCCCGGTAGATCGGTTTCACGACCTGCGGCCCGCTGGCCGTCAGAAGCGGCCCCGAGAGACGCCGGTCGGCAAGACAGCCCGGCTCCCACGCCAGGCCGCAATGGGCCAACAGGCGGCGGGTTTCTGCCTCGGGCGCCTCCACCAGGCTTTCGTAATGCAGATCCAGAATCTGACCCGGGAACAGCCGGTGCCAGAAGGCCATCAGATCGGCATAGAGGCCGTGGAATTCGGTCAGATCCCGAAGGTCGTTGTCATAGCCGCCCTCGGGCGTCGGGAAGCAATGCGAAAAGATCGACCAGCAGGTCGCGCGCGGATCGCGCACCATGTGGACGATGCGGGCCTCGGGGAAGGCGCGCAGCAGGAATCCCGTCCACAGGAAGTTATGCGGCATCTTGTCGGTGATGACAGGCGCGGATGCGCGCAGCCGCGACAGCCCGGCGCGATAGGCGTCGCGGAAGGCACCCATCCGCGCGGCGGTAATCGCGCCGGGCGCAGGCCCAAGGTGCTGCCGCGCCGAAGCCGAGGCCAAGCCGATCTCGCCCGCCGCATGCACCTGCGAATGCCGGCCCAGGATCTGCTCGACCAATGTCGAGCCCGAGCGCAGCATCCCGACGATGAAAACCGGGCGCTGCGGCTGCGCGGGCCCGGCGGGCGGCTGAGGCACGGCGTCGATGCCGGCCTCGAAACAGGCGCGTATATCGGCGAACAGCCGGCGCTGGCCCGCCGCATCATAGGGTTTGATCGCCCGCTGGGCGCGATTGCCCTGCACGAAATGGGCGAAGGCGCGGTCGGGATCGTCGCAATCGCTATGGGCCTTGCCCAAGGCAAAATGCAGCGCCATTTCGGCGGGCTTCGGCAGATCGCGCCGCTTGAGCTGCGCGCGCATCAGCTTGATCTGCGGGTCACCCGGCCGGTAGGTCCTAAGGCTGCTAAGGTTGAAATGCGCCGCCGCGAAATCCGGCGACAGCTGGATCGCCCGGGCATAGCTTTCCGCCGCGCCCTCGAAATCGCCAAGCACCCGCAAGGTGTTGCCAAGGTTGTAATGGATGCCAGCATCGCCCGGGGCCCAGCGGATCGCATTTTCGAAACTCTCCCGCGCCGGACCGAAGCGCCCCAGCGCCGCATAGGCGTTTCCCAGCCGAAGATGCAGCACCCCCGCCCCCGGAAAGCGCAGCAATAGCGCCTGTAGCTGCGCGACAAGCTCGGGCAGTCTTCCCTGGCTGTAGAGGCTGTCGAGAAACCGAAGCGCCTGAGAAGGCGGATGTTGCAAGACTACCGGCATCGCTTGCGTCCATGAGATAGAGACACGCCGCCACCAGCCCGCGCGCGGGGTCCAGAAACCGTGGGGGGCCTGGGGGTGTATCTTGGGAGAGGGACTTGATTCCACTGAACTGTTCAGTTCACAAACGATACGCCTCGGCCCTTTCCCGCTCAAGATGCGCATTACATGAGTGTCATGAACGTGAAACGTCCGAAGGAGGTCGGCGAAGGAAGCCGCCGGGGTGGCGGCTGGGCTGGCTGCCGGGCTGGCGGCGGGGCTGGCGCGGGCGTCGCGGCGGCAAAGCCTTGAATTGCGGCGCGCGACCCGGTATCAGCCGCGCCTCAGGCTCCGGATTTCCGAGATGCCCGCGTGGCGGGAGGGGGAAAGGGTGGGCCGTCATCCCGGGGCCAAAGCGCCCCGCCTCTTTGAAAGACCGACATGACCTCTTTGACCGGCATCGCGCCGCCGCTTGCTTCCGCGCTTGCGGATCGCGGATATGAAACCCTCACCGCCGTGCAGCTGGCCGTTCTGGACGACGCCGTCGCCGGGCGCGACCTGCTGGTTTCGGCGCAGACCGGATCGGGCAAGACGGTGGCCTTCGGTATCGCCATGGCGCCCGATCTGCTGGTCGGGGCCGAGCGGCTGGGGCCTGCCGCAGCACCGATGGCGTTGGTCGTGGCACCGACGCGGGAACTCGCGCTGCAGGTGCGGCACGAGTTCGAATGGCTCTATGCCGGGACGGATGCCCGCATCGCGTCCTGCGTCGGCGGCATGGATTACCGCACCGAACGTCGGGCGCTGGTGCAGGGCGCGCATATCGTCGTCGGCACCCCGGGCCGGCTGCGCGACCATATCGAACGCGGTGGGCTGGATCTGTCGGCGCTGCGGGTCGCGGTGCTGGACGAGGCCGACGAGATGCTTGATCTGGGCTTCAGCGAGGATCTGGAATTCATCCTCGGCTCGGCCCCCGACGACCGCCGGGTGCTGATGTTCTCGGCCACCGTGCCGCCGGCGATTGAGTCGCTGGCCGCCACCTTCCAGCGCAACGCGCTGCGCCTGCGCACCGCGGGCGAGTCCCGGCAGCACACCGATATCGACTATCAATGCCTGAACGTGGCGCAAGGCGACCGCGAGCATGCGATCATCAACCTCTTGCGCTTTCATGAGGCCGAGCGGGCGATCGTGTTCTGCAAGACCCGGGCCGAGGTCTCGCACCTGCTGGGCCGGTTCCACAACCGCGGCTTCCAGGTGGTGGCTTTGTCGGGAGAGCTGTCGCAGAGCGAGCGGACCCATGCACTGCAGGCGGTGCGCGACGGCCGCGCGCGGGTCTGCGTCGCGACCGACGTGGCCGCGCGCGGGATCGACCTGCCGGGGCTGGAACTGGTGATCCACGCCGACCTGCCGCAAAACCCCGAGGCGCTGCTGCACCGTTCGGGCCGCACCGGGCGGGCCGGACGCCGGGGGATCTCGGCGCTGATCGTCACGCCGCGCGACTACAAGAAGGCGCAGCGGCTGTTGCAGACGGCAAAGCTGCAGGCAAGCTGGGGCCCCGCGCCCTCGGCCGAGGCGGTGCTGGAACGTGACGAGGTCCGGCTTCTGGCGGCGCCCCAACTGGCCCAGCCGGTGGCCGAGGACGAGGCCGGGGCAGTCGCCGCGCTGACCGGGCAGTTCGGCCCCGAGGCGCTGGCCGCGGCAGTGCTGCGGCTTTGGCGCGCCGGGCGCTCGGCCCCCGAAGAGATCGCGGCGCCGAACGCCCCCAACGCCGCCGCCCCCGCCGCCAAGCGCGATCTGCAGGCCTTTGGAGAATCGGTCTGGTACGCGCTGTCGGTGGGGCATGAGGGCCGGGCCGAAGCGCGTTGGATCCTGCCCAAGCTGTGCAACACTGGCCGCATCACCCGCGCCGAGATCGGCGCGATCCGGGTCGGGCGGACGGAAACCTACGTGCAGATCGCCGCCGCCGCCGCGCCGGGCTTTGAGGCCGCGCTTGGCGCCGGGTTGCAGATTGAGCCGGACCTGACGCTGACCCGGCAGGCCGGCGCGCCGGATCTGGGCCGGCCCGAGCCTTCGGGACGCCCGCCGCGCCCGCCGCGCCCGCCCCGGCCCGAGAAGGCCGAGCGGACCGAACGGGTAGAGCGCGCAGCGCCCCCCACCCCGCAGGCGCCGCCCGCCAAGGCTCCGGCTGCCAAAATACGGGCCGAGGCGCCCCCGGCAGCCGCCCCTTCAGCCCCTCCGGCAGCCCCCCAAGCGGTACCCGCCGAGGCCCCGCCGGAGATCGACGCCCCGAAAAAGCAGCGCTGGACCGCCGAGAAGAAAGCCTGGCGCAGCCCCACCGCGCCGGTTCACCGCAAGGGGTCGGCCCCGGCCGAGGCACGCACGGGCGGCAAGGACAGCTTCGGCCCCCGGCCCGACCGTAGCGGCGGCAAAGGCACGCTTGCCATCGCCGGCAAAAGCGACAGCAAGGCGCCCGCAGGCAAAGGTGCCGAAGGCAGGGGGACTGCGGGTAAAGGCGCCGCAGGCAAAGCCGCGCCGGGCAAGAGCTGGGCCAGCAAAGGTGCCGCAGGCAAGGGTGCCCCAGGTAAAGGCGCCGCAGGCAAAGGCTCCGCAGGCAAGGCCGCCCCCGGCCGGGGCGCGGTCCGTCCGTGGCAGGGCAAGCCGGGGGGTGAGGGCGCACCCCGCCGTCCCGGCCCGGCCAAGCCCCCCAAGGGCGGATCCGGATCGCGCGGCCGCTAGGCGCGGCCCCCGCCCCCCCCCGGCGCCATCTGAAGCAATCCGGCAAGGAGGACACGTCCCCCGAACTTGCCGCGCTTTTGGCGGGCCGGGGTCTTTGCTCTTCGCCCCGGTTCGCGGGCGATCATCCGGATCGCAGAGGGCGTGCCGAGGGAAACGCAAACCTCCCTTGGCGCCGCCTCCCGCGTCAGTCCGGATCGGCCGCCCGGCAACCGCCCCAGTCAAGCCCCGCCAGCCAGTCGGCGGCGGCGGCAATGCCGGCGAGCCCCCTTTGGGAGGCATGCGACAAAAGCCAGACTTCCCGCGCAGGCGGGCTGGCGGTCCTGATCTGCACCAGACGTGGATCGGCCGCGCCGACAATGGTCGGCACCACAGCCCACCCCTGTCCGGCCGCCGCGGCTTCCAGTGCCGTATTGGCATCGCTCACCACGACCGAGGCGCGCGTTCCGTCCTGCGCGGCAATGAAGGCCGCGGGGGCAAGATGCGCAAGCGACAGGTCATAGCCGATCCATGCGCGGGGCGCCTTGGGGGCGGCGAAGACCCCATAGGTCAGATTGCCGAGGCGGCGCGCCATCACCTGCGTTCCGCCCGTCACCGGACGCGCAAGGCGCAGGGCAAGATCGGCCTCCCGCTGGGTCAGGCTGAGATCGCGGGCCTCGGGGACGAGTTCGACGACAAGACCCGGATGCTTCGCCAGAAGTGTCCCCAGCCTCGGCGCCAGAAATCTGTCCGTCAGGATCGGTACCGCCGTGATACGCACCGTCGCCTCGATGCGCGCGGTAGAGCGACCAAGCGCCTCGACCGCCCGGCGCGCCTCGGTCTCCATTGCCGCCGCGTGCTCGGCAAGGATCCGGCCCGCATCCGTCAGCGTGATGCGGCCGTCGCGCGAACGGATCGTCAACCTCGCGCCAAGGCGGGTCTCGATCGCGGCAAGCCGCCGGGCGACCGTCGTCGCATGCACGCCCAAGTCGCGTCCTGCCGCCGCCAATCCGCCGCGTTGCCCGAGCACCATGATCAGCCTGAGATCGGTCCAGTCCTGCATGAATGCAGTCTGCAACTGCGCCGCGGCTTCTTCAAGCTGCGCCCATGCAGTGCGATGCATTCGGGATCGCTGCCCCACCGAAAGGACGAACGATGATCTATGCGGTTCTCTCAACGACAATCCTGCCGCGCCACCCGACCTGCGAAAGCGCCACATGGCAGCACATCTCGAATTTCTTGCGGCGAACCCCGGGATCCATGCCGCCGGCCCGCTGTTCGAGACCGGCAATCCAGCCGGTGGCCTGTGGCTGGTGGAGGCAGATGCCGCGCAGCAGGTCGAAGCCCTCATCCGTCGAGATCCCTTCTGGCCCACAGGTCTGCGCGCCACGCACCGGATCCTGGAATGGAGCCGGGTCCACCTCGCTCAAGTATGAGACTGGCCGCCGATACAGGCCGGGTTCAGGGCGTGACGGCGTCAACCTCACGGCTCTCGGCGAACGGGCCAACAGGCTGAAGGCCGGACGCTAGAAGGTGGCGCGCAACGCCAGCACCGCGGCCATTCCCGGCTGGCCGGCGACGTTGTCGGCATTCACGCGGTAGGCCGCACCGGCGGTCAGGCCAAGACCCTCGTCCAGCGGCGCGGTATAGTCGAAGCCCAGGTCCAGCTCTCGCCGCCGGGGGCTGAGGTTCACGCCGGTGTTGGTGAAGCTCGGCCCCGTGGTGGAATAAGAGGTCGGCAGGGCCACCATCGCGCGACCGCTGGTGATCGAGATCGGCTGGCGCAGGAAAAGACTCAGCACATCGCCCTGACGCAGCGCGTTGGCGCGGTCGATCGCGATACCAAGGCTGTTGTAGGCCACCGGCGTGAAGCCCTGGATGATCCCCCCGCCACTGCCCTGCGCCACCCCGAACGAGGCGCTGACCCGCAGCCCCGTACCCGGCCCCAGCTTGCGCGCCAACCCCAGCGAGACAGACCGAGCCCAGGCCTGTATCTCTGGCCCGTAGCCCGGCGCGGTGACGCCCAGAACCGAGCCCTGGCTGCGAAACGCCGTCGCGCCGATCTCCAGGGCGGCATTGCCCAGCGGGATCGCGCGCGACACCGACAACCCGGCGACGCCGCCCTGCTGGCGCAGCACCGCCAAGGAGGTGCGGCTGCCGATCCGCACCCGGGTTTCCTGCAGGCCAGAGATCTGCGCGGCATCAGGGCCGCTCATCAGATCGGTGCCGATCAGCGCAGCCTGATCGGCACCGCTGACCAGCGCCGTATGCATCGCCCCGCGCTGGCCGCCGATCTGGCCCGACACCGCGCGCCCGAAGGCAAGCGCGGCGGCGGCGCTGCGCACAGTGCCCCCCAGCATCGCCGCCGAGGAGGTGAACGCGCCGCCCATGCTGTCGACCGAGATCACCTTGGCCTTGCCCAGCGCCTGAGCGATCGCGTCGCCCGACGCCGCACTGCCCGCAATCGCGATCTGGCCCAGCGGGATCTGCCCGCCCGCGGCCATCGGCACGCCCACGGTGCCGATCGGCAGCAGCGCGGCCTTGAGGTTCAGAAAGCCCGCGCCGAATTCGTTGTTGTACTGATGCGTCACCGCCCCCCCGGCAAAGGTCAGCGTGCCATCATACTGGGTGAAGAAGCTGTTGTCGGCGGTGACCAGCAGCCGCGCGCGCAATTGCTGCGGGGTGAGGTCGGGGAAGGCCTCGGCCAGCAGCGCGATCGAACCGGCCACCTGCGGCGCGGCGAAAGAGGCGCCCATGCCGATCTTGTAGCCGGTCGTGTTGGTGTTGTCCGCCACGATCGACTGGCCATCGGCGGCGAGGCAGTAGCGCGCCGCCTCGGCACAGGGGGCCGAGATCCGGTCTGCACTGACGATCTGGCCGTTCTGGATATGTGGTATGGCATTGATCACCGCCAGCCAGCCGGACTTGAGTGTCGGATAGGCGCTTGGCAGGCCGGCCATCGCGTCGATGCTGGTGGCGCCGTAATCGTTCTGGGCCGCGAACACGACCACTCCGGTCTTCTCAAAGCTTTGCAGCGCGCTGATATAGCTTGCCCCCGCACCGCTGCCGAAGGTGCCAGAGTAGTTGGTGTTGGCGACCGTCCGTCCGACAAGCCCCCAGGAATTGTTCAGCGCGATCGCATTGGCGGATTTCGCCGCCAGCACTTCCTGCGCCAGGGTCGACCAGTTCACCGCCGTCGAATAGTCGATATAGCCGGCGAAAAGATCGGCGCCCGGGGCGAAACCCGTCATCTGCCCGCGGGTGCCCGCCCCCACCATGACCGAGGCCACCGCGGTGCCGTGAAAATCGCTGCCCGCGCCGCCGTCCAGGGTGATCGTCTTGCCGTTGAACTGCTCATGCGCGGTGTTGACGTGGCTGTCGATCATCGCCAGCACCTGCCCCTTGCCGGTCAGCCCGGTCGAAAAGGCGTAATCCAGCCCGGCCTCTTTCTGGGCGTTGGTGGTGATGGTTTTGCCGGTGTTGTAGGTTGGGCTGCCGTTCACCTGCATGTTGTAGGTGATCGTGCTGTTAAGAAAGACCGCCCGCGCATCCTGGGCTGCCACCTTGGCGGCGCTGTAGGCCATGACGAAATAGCGGTTCCAGGGATAGGGCAGCGACCCCGTGGTGCCCCCCGTGGTCTGCGTCGAGGTGGTCGACCCCGAGGTGCTGGCCCCCGACGACCCGCTGCCGCCCCCGCCACAGGCGGCCAGGGTCAGGAGGCTGCAGCAAAGAAGGAGGTTTCTGATCATGCGCTCAGCCGTCCTTCGCGATCCTCGACGCCAATGGCGACTCTCGTGGAGTATTTTCTCCAAGATGAAGTGCAAAGAGCCCACATAGCTTTCGCTTTGGCCCAAATATCCCGGGGGCGCAGGGGGCTGAGCCCCCGCCGCAGAACTTGCAGCCCGAACCTTCGTTGTTGGCCGCAAAGCGGGCCGACATGAATTTGCGACATGGCCTTTCCCGAACTCGCACAAGGAACACAACCGCACAACTATGCGGTGAAACGGATTGGGCAGGCGACGAAGGATCGCCCCAAGGTGCCGCAAAAATCGGCGGGCGTGACGGAAATGTCAGCCTCAGGCCGGTCGCCGGCGGCGCTCAGGCCCCGGCCTCGGCCTTCAGGATCGCGGCGATCAGCTTTTGCGGGCGGTAGCCCTCGCGCCCGGGCGTCAGGCCCATCCGCACCACCACGGTATCGGCCGCAGGGATCACGGTGACAGTCTGGCCGTCATGCCCCTCCATCCAGTAGGTGCCCGCGGGCAGGCCATATTCGCGCTGGTCGTTGCCCGGTTTCATGTCGCTTTCCGGCCCGTCGAGCCAAAGCATCCCCCGCGAGTAGACCGGATCGGCGGCCGAGGGCGTCACCATCGTCTGCACGAAGCCCTCGGGCAGGATCTGCTGCCCGTTCCAGACCCCGCCCTGCAGCAGGAACTGCCCGAAGCGGGCCCAGTCGCGCGCGGTGGCATAAAGGTAGGAGCCGCCGACAAAGGTGCCGGCCGCGTCGGTTTCCAGCACCGCGCTGCCCATGCCGAGCGGTCCGAACAGCTTCTGGCGCGGCCAGGCCAGCGCCTCGGTCTTGTCGCCCAGCGCATTCTGCCAGATCCGCGACAGGATCACCGCCGTGCCGGTCGAATAGCTGAAATGCGTCCCCGGCGGATGGTCAAGCGGCTGGCCGGCCGCGAATTTCGCCATGTCGGGTTCGAGAAACAGCATCCGCGTCACGTCCGAGACATCGCCGTAATCCTCGTTGAAATGCAGCCCGCTCGACATCGACAGCAGATCCTCGACGGTGATCTTCGCGCGTCCGTCGCCCGCCCATTGCGGCAGCAGATGATCCTGCCCAAGGCGCAGCTTGCCGGCCTTGATCACGGTGCCGGTCAGGGCGGCAGTCACCGATTTGGTCATCGACCAGCCCAGCAGCGGCACCTTCGGGCCAAAGCCCTTGCCGTAGCGCTCGGCCACGATATGACCGTGGCGAACCACCACGATGGCACGCATCCCCGGCCCCGCCAGCGCGTCATCGGCCAGTACCGCAGCCAGCTTCGCCTGCCCCGCCAGATCCACCGCGCCGCCTTCGGGCCAAAGCGCCGTGCTGGCCGAGGGGCCGGGCGCCGGCGGCGCCGATTGATCGCGGGCGCGGCCAAGGTTGCCATCCGGCACCACCGCGCAGCCAAGGCCGGGGCGGCGCACTGATTCCACCGGGGCGACAAAGCGCAGGAATTCGGCGTGAACCAAGCCGGTGGCCCGGTCGGCCTGGACATCCATGAACCGCAGCAGCGGGTTGCCCGGCGCCTGGACATCGCTTTCCAGCACGCCACGCGGGTCGCGCCCCGACAGGAAGGTCGAGGAGCAGACGATCTTTGACGCATAGCCGTCGCCCACGCGCAGCAATGTGGGCGGCACGATCAGCATGTAGACATAGCCCCCGACCAGGGCGACCAGAACCAGCCCCGCCAGTACGCCGAGCCCCCGCCAGATGATCCGCATGCTGCTCCCTCCCTGCCGCAGGGCGGGGATGCCCCGCCCTCTGGCACGGAGTCTTCACAAGCCGCGAGGCCTTGCAAAGGCTTTTTTGGATAACGCGAGGTCAGCCCCGATTGCCGCCCCCCTTGGTTACCGCCCCGCCCCTTGCAAAGGGCCCGCCGGGTCAAGCGCCGTCACGATCAAGCGAGGCGAATGAACCGGAAAGCGCGCGAAATATGCGCCCCTCGCCTGTAATCGCGCGGTTTCCAAGGCGCTTGCCGCACACGGCACGCAAAGCCTGTGGCAAAACGCCCGATGTCCGCCAACCGCGCAGCGCTTAGGTGGCTTCGCGACGGGAACGCATCCTCTTGTCCCGCGTTCGAAAAGAGAAATCCGTGCCGGACGCGCCCGGCAACGACAGAAGTGACGTCTTCGGAATTGTCCGACGACCGGACCGCTTGCCGATCCCGCCGCCCCGCAAATCGAAGCGCCGCGCCCCATCAGCATGGAGCCTCGGCCGCGGTCGGGGGAAACAGAAGATGACGACTTCCGACCTCTCCGCATTCATTTCCCGGCTCGATTTCGCCTGGATCACCACGTTCCACATCATCTATCCGCCGCTTACGATCGGCCTGGCGGCAATGCTGTTCATCGCCGAATGGCGCTGGGTGGCGACGCAGGACCCCTATTGGTACCGCCTGTGCCGCTTCTTCGAGAAGCTGTTCGTGGTGAATTTCGGTGCCGGCGTCGCCACCGGCGTGACGATGGAGATGGCCTTCGGCATCCTTTACGGCCCCTTCTCGCAGGCGGCGGGGCCGTTCTTCGGCCAGGTGCTGGGCTATGAGACGATCACCGCCTTCATGTATGAGGCCGGCTTCATCGGGCTGATGCTGTTCGGCTGGGGCAAGATCAGCCGCGGGATGCATCTGTTTGCGACCTTCAACGTGGCCTTCGCCTCGACGCTGTCGGCCTTCTGGATCCTCGACGCGAATTCCTGGATGCAAACGCCCGGCGGGGTGACGCTGAAGGACGGGGTCTTCCAGATCTCCGACTGGGCGAAGGCGATCCTGAACCCCGATTTCCTCTATGCGATGCCGCATATGGTGGTGGCCTCGATCGAGTTGTCGCTGTGCTTCGTCGCCGCCGTGTCGGCCTGGTATATCCTGGGCCGGCGCCATGTCGCGCTGTTTCGGCGCGCGCTGCTGTGGTCGGTGCTGACGCTGATCGTGGTCGCGCCGCTGCAGATCTGGCTGGGCGACGGGCTGGGACGGGTCGTCGCCCATGACCAGCCGGCCGCCCTGGCCGCGATGGAGGGGCATTACAACACCCTCACCCCCACGGGTCAGCCCAACACCGGCTGGCATGTGGTGGCCTGGCCCAACGCAAAGGGCGACGGCACGGTCTGGGCGATCACCATCCCGCATGTGCTGAGCCTGCTGGAAACCCACAGCTGGAACGGCACGGTGCCCGGCCTGAACGACTTCCCCAAGGATCAGCGCCCACCCGTGGTGATCCCGTTCTACGCCTTCCGCGCGATGGTCGCGATCGGCGGGGTGCTGTTTCTGGTCGCACTTTGGGCCGCATGGCTGGCGGTCCGGGGGCGGCTGTCGGTGGAGCGCATCGCCTCGAACCGCTGGTTCCTGCGCGCCCTGATCGTGTCGGGCTTCCTGCCCTATCTGGCGGTCTGGACCGGCTGGTGGACGCGCGAGATCGCGCGCCAGCCCTGGGTCGTCTACGGGCTGATGCGCACCCGCGACGGCGTCAGCCACCTGTCCGCCGCCGCCGCAATCTTCTGGCTGGTCGGCTTCATGCTGTTCGAGCTGATGGTCTGGGGCGGTGCCTGGTATTTCTTCGCCAAGGTGATCCGGCGCGGGCCCGACCTGGACAGCCCGATCCCCGCCCCGGGAACCGAATCCCTGGGCCATCTGGAAACCGACCCCGACGAGGACGAAGAGGCCGGCTATTTCCGCCCGGTCTGACCGCCTGCCCTCTGCCCTCCGGCTTTGAAACAAGGATTTCCGAAGATGAACACGCTCACTCATACCCAGGACATGCTGGCCTTCGCCTGGTGGATCGCGCTCAGCGTCAGCGTCCTTCTCTATATCATGCTCGACGGCGCCGATCTGGGCGCCGGCATCCTGACCCTGTTCCTTGGAGACGAGGACGAACGCGGCGCGGTGATGGCCGCGATGGCCGGCACCTGGGACGCGAACGAGACCTGGCTGGTGGTCGCCGGCGGGGTGCTGTTCGGCACCTTCCCCTTCGTCTACGGCTCGGCCTTCACTTACCTGATGGTCCCGCTGGCGCTGGTGCTGTGGGGCATCATGACCCGCGCGGTGGCGCTGGAATTCCGCCACCTGGCCGAGCCGAGATGGCGCCGCTTCTCGGACTGGGCCTTCGGCCTGTCGAGCCTGGGCACCACCTTCTTCGGCGGCGTCGCGGTGGGCGCGGCGCTGAAAGGCTTTCCGATGACCCATCCGGCCCACGGCATTCCCACCTATGTGGGCGGCGCGCTGCGCTTCCTCAGCCCGTTCAGCCTGTGGACCGGGGCGGCGGCGGTGCTGGCGGTGATGCTGGCGGGCGGCCTTTTCATCCGCGCCCGGTTCAAGCGCGGAGAGCCGATCCGCGATCACGTCGCCCGCTGGACCGACCCGGCTTTCTACGCGGCGCTCGCCTGCGTCGCGATCACCGTGGGTTGGAGCGCGCTGATCTTCCCCTGGGCCGCGCAGAAATGGTTCGGGCCGCAGTTCTGGATCTGGGGCGTGCTCTTGATCGCCGCGCTCTTCGCCACCGCCAGGATGCGCCGCGCCACCCGTGACGAGCGCGATCTGGCGGCGATCCTGTGGTTCAACCTGACCGTCGCGATCCTGGGCGTCGCGATGATCGCGACGATGTATCCTTGGCTGGTGCCGAACACCTGGACGATCTATTCCGGCGCCAGCCCGCAGGTGTCGATGATCACCTTCACCCTGGCGATGGCGGGCTTCTTCCCGGTGATGGTGATGTACAACTGGTATCAGCTTTGGGTCTTCCGCGCGCGGATTTCCAAGCTGGTCTCCTACCACGACTAGGGGGCGGGCCGATGACCACCACCTCGCCCCAAGCGCCCGATCGCGCCATCGCCAAGGCGCTGGAGCGCTGGCTGCGCGCCCGCGCCCGCGCGGTGCGCGCGCCGCTGACCGGCGCCGTCCTTGCCGGGGCGGCGGCGGCGGTGCTGCTGATCGGCCAGGCCTGGCTGCTGGCGCGGATCATCGACGCGGTGGTCATCCATCACCTGGGCCTGGGCCAGATCCTGCCGCTGGTGCCGCCGCTGCTGGGCGTGATCGTGGCACGGGCGCTGGTGGCGGGGCTGGTGCCCCTCGCCGCCTTCGCCGCCGCCGCCCGCATCCGCCGCGATCTGCGCCACGCCCTGCAAACCCATATCACGGCGCTCGGCCCGGCCTGGGTCGGCACCCGGCGGTCGGGCGATCTGGCAAACACCTTGGTCGACGGGGTCGACGAGCTGGAAAAATACTACGCCGACTACCTGCCCCAGCGCAGCCTGATGGCCCTGATCCCGCTGGCGATGCTGGCGGCGGTGGTGCCGTCGGATTGGGTCTCGGCGCTGATCCTGTGCCTGACAGCACCGCTGATCCCCTTCTTCATGATCCTGATCGGCAAGGGCACCGAGGCCCTGAACCAGCGCCAATGGCGCAGCCTCGCGCGGATGAGCGCCCATGTCTTCGACGCGATCGAGGGGCTGACGACGCTGAAGCTGTTCAACGCCAGCAGGCAAGAGGCCGCCACCGTCGCCCGGATCTCGGAGGCCTACCGCAGCCGCACGATGAAGGTGCTGCGGGTGGCGTTCCTGTCGTCACTGGTGCTGGAATTCCTGACCACGCTGGCGATCGCGCTGGTCGCGGTGTTCATCGGATTTCGCCTGTACTACGGGCAGATGCAGTTTCTGCCGGGCTTCTTCGTGCTGCTGCTGGCGCCCGAATTCTTCCGCCCGCTGCGCGACATGGGCAACCACTACCATGCCCGCATGGCCGCGATCGGCGCGGCCGAGCGGATCGTCGATTGCCTGGAAACCCCGCCACCCGAAACCACGGGGACCGCGCCACTTCCCAAGGTCACGCGGATCACCTTCGACAGGGTCGGCTTCCTGCATGAAGCCGGCGGCCAGGGGGTGCGGGAGGTCTCGTTCACCCTGAACCGCGGGGAATGCCTGGCGCTGGCGGGGCCCACCGGCGCGGGCAAGACGACGCTTGCCCAACTGACCTTGGGCTTTCTGGTGCCGCAATCCGGCGCGCTGCGCATCGACGGTGCGGATCTGGCCACCTGCGCGCCGGACGCCTGGCTGCGCCACGTCGCCTGGGTGCCGCAAGCGCCAACATTGTTTCACGGCACGATCGCGGAAAACATCCGCCTGGGCTGGCCCGACGCCCCGCCGGACGCGGTGGAAGCCGCCGCCCGGGCCGCCGCCGCGCATGATTTCATCGTGGCCCTTCCCGAAGGCTACCAGACCCGCCTCGGCGATGGGGGCGAGGGATTGTCTGGCGGCGAACGGCGGCGGATCGCGCTGGCGCGGGCGTTGCTGAAACCGGCCGATGTGCTGGTGCTCGACGAACCCACCGCGGCGCTCGACCCGCTCACCGCCGCGCGGGTCATCGCGACGATCCGCGACCGCGCCCGGCGCCAGGCGGTGCTGCTGATCACCCACGATCCCGCCGCCATGCGGGCCGCCGACCGGATCCTGCATCTGGACCGTGGCCGTCTGGTCGCGCCGCCGACCGCGGGAGAGGCCGCATGAAGGATCTGCGCCGCCTGCTGGCCCTGTACCGCCCCTACCGGGCCTGGATCGCGCTGGGGATCGCGCTGTCGACGGCGACGGCGCTGTCGAACGTGGCGCTTCTGGCGCTGTCGGGCTGGTTCATCGCCTCGATGGCGCTGGCGGGGTTGGGCACGCAGCTGTTCAACTTCTTCACCCCCGCGGCGGCGATCCGGGGGCTTGCGATCCTGCGCAGCCTGGCGCGCTATCTGGAGCGTCTGGTCACCCACGACGCCACCCTGCGCCTTCTGTCCGAGCTGAGAATCTGGTTCTATGAGCGGCTGGAGCCGCTGGCGCCCGCAGGCCTGCGCATCCATCGGCGCGGCGATCTGCTTAGCCGCATGCGTGCCGATATCGACAGCCTCGACAATTTCTACCTGCGCATCCTGGCGCCCAGCGCCTCGGCTGCGCTTAGCCTGATGCTGCTGACCGGGTTCCTTGCGACCTTCTCCCTGCCGATCGCGGCGGTCACGGCGGCGGGGCTGCTGATCGCCGGGGTCGGGCTGCCGCTTCTGATGCTGGGGCTGGGGCGCCGCGCGGGCGGCCAGGCGGTGGCGCTGCGCGGAGCACTGCGAGCCGCCGTGACCGATGGCACCCGTGGCGCGGCAGAGCTGCGCGCCTTTGGCGCCACCCCGCGCCAGACCGCCCGGATCGACGCGCTTAGCGACAGATTGATCGACCGGCAGCGGCATCTGGCGCGGCTGAAGGGGGTGTCGGTCACGCTTTCCACGCTGACCGCACCGCTGGCCATGGTCGCGGCGCTTTTGCTGGCGATCCCGATGGTGGGCCGGGGCGATCTTTCGCCCCCCGACACCGCGATGATCGCGCTGTTCGTGCTGGCCGCCTTTGAAGCCATCGCGACCCTGCCCCCGGCCTTCCAGGCGCTGGGGGAAACCCTGGCCGCCGCACGCCGGATCTTCGAGATCGCCGACACCCCGGCCCCGGTTGCCGACCCGTCCGCCCCCGAGCCCACGCCAACGCGCCACGACATCAGGGCCAAGGGCCTGTGCCTGCGCTACCGCCCGCAGAACGCGCTGGCGCTGGACCATCTTTCCCTGCATCTGCAGCAGGGCGAGGTGCTGGCGCTGAAGGGTCTGACAGGCGCCGGAAAAACAAGTATCTTCAATGCCATATTGCGGTTTCACGACTATCAGTCCGGCAGCCTTCAGATCGGCAGCACCGAGGTCAGCGCGCTCAGCGGGGCGCAGATCCGCGGCCTGTGCGCGGTGGTCGATCAGCACGGCCATCTCTTCAACACGACGATCCGCGACAACCTGCGTCTGGCGCGCCCGGAGGCCGACGATGCCGCCCTGCGGCGCGCGCTGGAGGATGCCGCGCTCTGGGAGGAGGTGCGCGCCTTTCCGCGCGGTCTGGATACTTTCGTGGGCGAGGCCGGGGCCCGGCTGTCGGGCGGGCAGGCGCGGCGCTTGATCGTCGCGCGGGCGCTGCTGAAGGACGCGCCGATCCTGCTGCTGGACGAGCCGACCGAGAACCTCGACGCCGCCTCCGAGGACCGCGTGATCGCCGCGCTGCGCCGTCTGGTGGCCGGGCGCACAGTGCTGCTGATCAGCCACCGGCCGCGCACCCTGGCCCTGGCCGACCGGGTGCTGACGATCGACAAGGGGCGCGTCGCCGCGCCATCGCCCAAGGATCGCGGGGCCCGTCTGGCCCGCGCCTAGGCGCCCGGCGCCCCGCCCCGCCCCGCGCCAGAGGCTACGCGCGCCGGATCAACTCCGCCTCAAAGCCAAGCGCCGCGCGGTCGACGGGCCGTTCGGGCAGGCTCATGCCGCGGCGCCGCGCATCTCGACCATGCGGGCGAAGAACGAGGCCCCCACCGGCAGCGCCGCGTCGTCGAAGACATAGCCGGGGTTGTGCAGCGCCACATTGCCGCCGTGGCCCAGCGTGCAATAGGCGCCCGGCACCACGCGCAGCATGTCGGCCATATCCTCGGACCCCATGACGACATCGTCCTTGAGCTGGGCATGCTCGGCCCCCACCACATCCGTCGCGACCGCCAGCAGATCCTCGGCGCGCTGGTCGTCGTTCATCAGCACGTCAAAGACATTGCGGATGTCGGCGGTGATCTCGCAGTCATGCGCCACGGCAAAGCCGGCGCAGAGCGCACGCAGGCGCTGTTCGACCAGCGCCATGTCCTCGGGCTCGAAATAGCGCACCGTGCCGGTCAGCACCGCGGTCTCGGGGATCACGTTATAGGCGGTGCCGGCATGAAACTGGGTGACCGACACCACCACCGGATGGGTCGGCGCAAGGTTGCGCGACACGATCGACTGGATCTCGCCCACCAGCCCGGCGCCGATCACCACCGGATCTTTGGAACCCTCCGGTCGCGCCGCGTGGCTGCCCTGCCCGGTGATGGTGATATCGAAGAAGCTGGCCCCGGCCATCGCCGCGCCCTTCTTCACGCCGAATTCGCCGTGATCGTGGAAGGGAGAATTGTGCAGCCCGTAAAGCTCATCGCAGGGGAAGCGGTCGAACAGCCCGTCGGCGATCATCGCCCGGGCGCCGCCTAAGCCCTCTTCCGCGGGCTGAAAGATGAACACGGCGGTGCCGGCGAAATCGCGGGCCTCGGCCAGGTAGCGCGCCGCGCCCAGCAGCATCGTGGTGTGGCTGTCATGGCCGCAGGCATGCATGACGCCGGGGTTTTTCGAGGCATAGGGCAGGTTGGTCTGCTCATGGATCGGCAGCGCATCCATGTCGGCGCGCAGCCCGATCCTGCGGCCCGGGCGATTGCCCTTCAGCACCCCGACAACACCAGTCTTGCCGATGCCGCGGGTCACCTCGATCCCCCAGCTTTCCAGCATCTCGGCCACCTTGGAGGAGGTCCGGACCTCTTCGAAACCCAGCTCGGGGTGCTCATGGAAATCGCGGCGGATCGCGGTCAGATCGTCGGCGAAGGCTTCGATACGTTCAAGCGTGGGCATGCGGGATCTCCCTGGATGTGAAGGCGCAGGGTTGGTCCCCGCCGGGCGCCCCCCGGCGCGGCAACCGAGAGAACAGCGGCAGGGTTTTGCGCCACGATGGTTCCGGCGCCACCAAGTTGCAAGCGCAAGGGATCAGAGGTGCGCGAGGGGCGGCCGGGCGCAGCGCGTCACCTCGACCAGGCAACTTTGCGCGGCCGAGCCCTGCGCCAACCCCGACGTGCCGCGATCGGCCGTCAGCACATTGGGATTGCCCGCCAGATCGCGCCCGCCGCCGCCATGCCCGCCCTCACGCCCGCCTTCTGGCCCGGCCGCGCCGCCCTCTGGCCGGAACCAGGCGCCGGTGGACAGCCGCACGGTGCCCGCCATGATGCATGCATCGGGCCAGGCCCGGGCCAGGCAGCATCCGCGCGGGCTGGCGATCTCGACCAGATCGCCCCGCGCCAACCCGCGCGCTTCGGCATCTGCCGGGCTCATCCACAGCCGCTCATACCCGTCGCTGCGTTCGGCCCGGCTGCTGGCGCCGGCTTCAAGCTGGCTGTGCAGCTTGCCCTTCGGCTGGTCCGACAGCAGGTGCAGCGGCCAGGTCACGGCCGCTTTCGCGCCCAGCCATTCGCGCGGCGCGAACCACATCGGATGCGGGCCGCAATCGTGCAGCCCCATCGCCGCGATCCGCTCCGAGAAGATCTCGATCTTGCGCGAGGGCGTACAAAGCGGATGGGCGGCGGGATCGGCGCGGAAATCCTGCAGCAGAACGACGGGTGTGTCGGTGGGCAGCTCCACCAACCCTGCCTCGCGGAAGCTGTCGAAATCGGGCAGCGCGATGCCTTCGCCCTGCATCCGCTGGCGGCTTTCGTCATAGAGGTGCCGCAGCCAGTCGGCGGCGTCGCGGCCCTCGGTGAAGGCCGCGCGCGCACCCAGCCGCTCGGCCAGCCCGGCGAAGATGGTGAAATCGTCGCGCGCCTGATCCAGCGGCGGGGTGGCGCGGCTCATCCAGACCATGTGGCCTTCAAGCGCGGCATAGCCGATATCCTCGCGCTCCAGCGTCAGTGTCGCGGGCAGGACGATATCGGCATGGCGCGCGGTGGCGGTCCAGTATTGCTCATTCACCACGATCGTGTCGGGCCGGGCCCAGGCGCGACGCAGGCGGTTCAGATCCTGATGGTGGTGGAACGGGTTGCCGCCGGCCCAATAGACCAGCCGAATATCGGGATAGGTCCGGACCTCGCCGTCATAGGCATAGCTGGCGCCGGGGTTCAGCAGCATGTCGGCGACGCGCGCCACCGGGATGAAATCGCCGACCGGGTTCTGCCCCTGCGGAAAGGTCGGCGCGGGCAGCCGACGGCCGCGCCCGCCGATCACGTTCTCGGCGCCATAGCCGATGCCGAAGCCACCGCCCGGCAGGCCGATCTGGCCCAGCATCGCCGCCAGCGTGACCACCATCCAGCAAGGTTGTTCGCCATGATCGGCGCGCTGCAGCGACCAGGCCATGTTGACCATCGTGCGCCGCGCCGCCATCCGCCGGGCAAGCGCGCGGATGCTGTCGGCCCCCGCGCCGGTGATCGCGGCGGCCCAGTCCGGCGTCTTGGGCTGGCCGTCGCGCACGCCGCGCAAATAGGCCGCGAAGCGATCGAACCCGACGCAATGGCTGGCCAGGAAGGCGCGGTCCAGCAGATCCTCTTCCAGCAGCACATGGGCCAGCGCCAGCATAAAGGCGGTGTCGGTGTTGGGGCGGGTCGGGATCCATTCGGCCTGTGCCACTTCGGGGATATTGTCCGCCACCGGGCCGATATTGACGAATTCGGCCCCGGCGGCCCGCATCCGCGCCAACGCGCCCGGCAGGTGATGCTGCAACACCCCCCCGGCCGAGATCTGCGCGTTCTTCTCGGGCACTCCGCCGAATGTGACGAACAGCTCGCAATGCTCGGTCAGGGTCTGCCAGTCGGTATGGGCCTCCATCAGCGTGCCCATCCCGATCACGACATGGGGAAGGATCACATGGGCAGCACCCAGGCTGTAGCTGTTGCGATGGGCGACATAGCCGCCGATCGTGTTGAGGAAGCGGTGGACCTGACTTTGCGCATGATGGAAGCGGCCAGCGCTGGCCCAGCCGTAGGAACCGCCGTAGATCGCGCCATTGCCGTGGATCCGGCGCACCCGGTCAAGTTCGGCCGCGACCAGATCCAGCGCGCGGTCCCACTCGACCTCGACAAAAGGCTCCTCTCCGCGCTTGTCGCCCGCCGTGCCGGGCCCGCCGCGCAGCCAGCTTTCGCGCACCGCCGGACGGCGCACGCGCAGCGATTGCAATGCGGGCGACAGCTGATCAAGGCCGATCGCATTGGGATGCGGATCCTCGGCGACCGGACGCAGGACCGGGCCGCCCGCGTCCTCGACAATCTCGCGCAGGCCCCAATGGGTTGAGGTATAGCGGCGCATCACGGCCCCTCCCACAGGCCCGCCGGGCCGCCGCCAGGGTGGCCTTGCAGGCGGTTCATTTCCGGCGCGGCGTCACCGCGCCGGCGTCAGGATGGCACCATTGGCCGCGCTTTCCTAGGCCCCGGCCGCGCCGCCAGGATCAACACGGGTGGCGAAGCCGTCATCGCAGCCGCCCGCCAAGTCAGGTCCCCTTTACAGGGCGGCCCGTCCCCCCGCCTCCGGCGCGGCAAAACCGTGCGCGGCATGAAAACGATCCAGTTCCCGCGCGGTCGGCGCCCGGCCGGTGAAGGTTTTCACATAATCGGGGATCCGGGCCATCCGGGTTTCCAGGCTTTCGGAGACCTGCATCGAGATATAGCCAATCTGCACCAGATAGACCGTCCGCGCACGCACGTCCGCCGCGCCCTCGGGATAGCCAAAACGCCGGAACATCGCGCGGATCGCGGCCAGTCGGACCTCGTCGGCGCTGTTCACGCGGATGGCGACTTCCTCGGACCGGTGCGCCCAGCCGCGTACCGCCAGATCGAGCCGAGGCTCGAACGGGCCATCGTCAAGGAAGATCCCGATCAGGTTCAGCACCGCCTCGGTCACGGTCTCGGCATAGGCGTCGGTGGCGGCGATCAGGCTGCCGCTGTTGCCCTCTTCCCAAAGATCGAGAAGTGCTGCCAGAAGCGCCGCGCGGTCCTTGAAGAACCAGTAGAAACTGGTGCGCGCGAGGCCCAGCCGGCTGGCCAGCGGCTGGATCTTGACGGCGTCGAGGCCGCTGTCGAGGAAGGCCTCCTTGGCCGCCTCCAGCCAGACCTCACGCGAACCGCGCCAGCCGCTGGTCTTCTCGTCCGTCCGCATCAGATCCTGCTGTTCCATGCCGCGACCCTAGCCCGCCGCCCCCCGGCCCGCAAGAAAATGGTCATCGCTGAACTCATACTTGACACAAGTGCACATTTTGCGGAATCGTGGCCCCAGCCGACGGGAGGCCACGATGTCAAACGACCCTCTTCTCCAGCCCTATCAGCTGAAGCATCTGACGCTGCGCAACCGGATCATGACCACCAGCCATGAACCGGCCTACCCCGAGGACGGCATGCCCAAGGCGCGCTATGCCGCCTATCATGCCGAGCGGGCGAAGGCCGGGGTGGCGCTGGCGATGACGGCGGGGTCTGCGGCGGTGTCGAAGGACAGCCCGCCGGTGTTCAACAACGTGCTGGCCTACCGCGACGACGTCGTGCCGTGGATCCGCAACCTCACCGACGCCTGCCACGAACACGGCTGCGCGGTGATGATCCAGCTGACGCATCTGGGCCGCCGCACCACATGGTCCAAGGGCGACTGGCTGCCCTCGGTGTCCTCCTCGAAGCACCGCGAACCGGCGCACCGGGCGTTCCCGAAGCTGGCCGAGGATTGGGACATCGCCCGCATCATCACCGATTTCGCCGACGCGACCGAGCGGATGAAGGCCGGCGGCATGGACGGGGTGGAGCTTCAGGTCTACGGCCATCTGCTTGACCAGTTCTGGTCGCCGCTGACCAACGATCTGGAGGGACCCTACGGCGGGCGGGACCTCGACAGCCGGATGAAGCTGCTGCTGGACGTGCTGCGCGGCATCCGCAAGCGGGTCGGCGACGACTTCATCATCGGGCTGCGCTATACCGCCGACGAGGCCGAGGCTGGCGGCATCACGCCAAAGGAAGGGATCGAGATCTCGAAGCGGCTGGCGGCGACGGGGATGGTGGATTTCCTCAACGTGATCCGGGGGCGCATCCATACCGATCCGGCAATGACCGACGTGATCCCGGTGCAGGGGATGAAAAGCGCGCCGCATCTCGATTTCGCGGGCGCCGTGAAGGCCGCGACCGGCATGCCCACCTTCCACGCCGCCCGGATCCCCGATGTCGCGACCGCGCGCTATGCGGTGGCGGCGGGGCTTCTGGATATGGTCGGGATGACCCGCGCCCACATGGCCGACCCGCATATCGTGAAGAAGATCATTGAGGGGCGCGAGGACGACATCCGCCCCTGCGTCGGCGCCACCTTCTGCCTCGACCGGATCTATGCCGCGGGCGAGGCGCTGTGCATCCACAACCCCGCGACGGGGCGCGAGCTGACGATGCCGCACACGATCGCGCCCGCCGCCGCGCGCCAGAAGGTGGTGGTGGTCGGCGCCGGCCCCGCCGGGCTGGAGGCCGCCCGCGTCGCGGCCGAGCGCGGCCACGCGGTGACGGTGTTCGAGGCCCAGCCCGACCCCGGCGGCCAGATGCGGCTGACTGCCCAGAACCCTAGGCGGCGCGAGATGATCGGCATCATCGACTGGCGCATGGCGCAATGCGCGGCCCGCGACGTGACCTTCCATTTCAACACCTTCGCCGATTCCGCCGAGGTGACCGCGCTGGCGCCCGACGTGGTGATCATCGCCACCGGCGGCCTGCCCAACATCGAGCTGTTCGAGTCCGGCCGTGACACCCCCCTTGTCGTCAGCGCCTGGGATCTGATCTCGGGCGATGTGAAGCCGGGGCAGGATGTGCTGATCTATGACGAAAGCGGCGACCACCCCGGCCTGATGGCCGCCGAGGTGGCGGCGAACGCGGGCTCACGCGTCGAGGTGATGACCCCGGACCGGACCTTCGCGCCGGACATCATGGCGATGAACCTCGTGCCTTACATGCGCGCGCTGCAATCGTATGACGTGACCTTCACCGTCACCCGCCGCCTGCGTGACGTGGCGAGGGAAGGCAACCGGCTGAAGGCCACGATCGGCACCGATTACAGCGATTTCACCAGCACCAGAAGCTATGACCAGATCGTGGTGAACTACGGCACCATGCCGCTGGCCGATCTGTATTTCGACCTCAAGCCGCTGTCGTCGAACCTGGGCGAGGTCGATTACGACGCACTGATCGCCGGCCGGCCGCAGGCGGTGGCGACCAATGCCGGGGGCGGCTTCCGGCTGTTTCGGATCGGTGACGCGGTCAGCGCGCGCAACACCCATGCGGCGATCTATGACGCGCTGCGGCTGGTGAAGGACATCTAGGCCGCGCCGCCGTCAAGGTCGCCCCGAACGGACCTGCGGGGCGCCGGCCCTGCGCGCTCAGCGCCGCCAATCGGCGAAGCGCAGGCCCTTTTCGGCGCAATCCTCGATGACCCGGCTCGGGCGCCATTCCAGCGGCGCCGCTTTCGCCAGATCCTCGATCCCTGCGCGGATCGCCTTGGCCCCCAACGTGTCGGCATATTGCATCAGCCCGCCGCGCCAGCGCGGAAAGCCGTAGCCGTGGACGGTGACCAGATCGATATCAGCCGTGCTTTCGGCGATGACCTCGGCCAGGATCTCGGCCGCCTCGTTGATCATCGCCAAGAGCAGCCGGTGGCGGATTTCGTCGGCGGTGAATTCGCGCCGGGGGGCCTTGGCGAAATAGGCCTCTTCGCGGATCAGATCCTCGATCAGCGGGTCGACGACCTTGCCGCCGCCGCCCGGATAGCGATACCAGCCCACCGCCGTCTTGCGGCCCAGCCGGCCCTCGGCGACCATCCGGTCGGCGATCGGGATATAGCGCCGGGCCGGGTCGCGGGTTGCGTCCTTGCGCCGACGGTTGGCATGCGCGATGTCGAGGCCCGACAGATCCTGAGCCTCGTAGGGGCCCATGGCATAGCCGAACTCCACCATCGCCTCGTCGATCTCCCAAGGCGTGGTGCCCTCCATCAGCAGCGCGTCGGCCTCGTCGCGGTAGCGCGCCAGAACGCGGTTGCCGATGAAGCCGTCGCAGACGCCGGCCAGCACCGGGATCTTGCGCAGCGCCTTGGCCAGCGCGAAACCGGTGGCCAGCGCGCGGTCGGAACTGGCCGCACCGCGCACGATCTCGAGCAGCTTCATGACATGGGCGGGGGCGAAGAAATGCAGGCCCACCAGCCGCGCGGGATCGTCCAGCACCTCGGCGATGCGGTCGAGGTCCAGATAAGAGGTGTTGCTGGCCAGCACCGCCCCGGGGCGCAACACGGATTGCAGCCGGGTGAAGACCTTCTGCTTCACCTCCATGCTCTCGAATGCCGCCTCGATCGCCAGATCGGCCCCGGCGGCCTCGGCATAATCGGCACTGGCCGCGAAACCCGCGCGGCGCGTCTGGGCCCCGGCGGCGTCGATCAGGCCACGCCCAAGGCTTGCCTCGACGATTTTCTCGACATTGGCCCGCGCCCGCGCCACCGCGTCGGCATCGGTTTCCAGCAGCGTCACCTTGAGGCCCGCGTTCAAGAGCGCATAGGCAATGCCCGCCCCCATGGTGCCGCCGCCGACCACCGCGACATGGTCCAGCGGCGCCGGGTCGGCGTTCAGCCAGCCGGGCACGCGGGCGCCACGCTCGGCGAAGAAGACATGGCGCAGGGCGCGCGCCTGGTCGGATTGGCGCAGTTCAAGAAACACCGCGCGCTCGGCCTTGAGGCCGGCGGCCAGCGGGGCGGAGCGCGACAGCGCCACCAGATCGATCGCGCGCAGCGGCGCCTGTTGCCCGCGCATACGTGTCCGCGCGACCTGCCGCGCGGCGTCGAACAGCGCCTCTTCCGCGTCGCCGGAATTCAGCTCACCCACCGGCACCGCCATGCCCAGCCATTCGCTGTTCAGCATCTCGGCGCAGGCGACGGGATCGTCGTCAACCGCGTCGACCAGGCCGATTTCCTTGGCCGCCATGCCCGAGACCGGCTTGCCGGTGGGGATCATCTTCAGCGCCGTCTCGATGCCGACAAGGCGCGGCAGCCGCTGCGTGCCCCCCGCCCCGGGCACCACGCCCAGGGTCACCTCGGGCAGGCCAAGCGTCGCGTCGGGGCGGGCAATGCGGTAGCGGCAGGCCAGCGCGATCTCGGCGCCGCCGCCCAGCGCCGGGCCATGGATCGCCGCGATCCAGGCGACCGGGCTGCGCTCGATCCGGTCCAGCACCTCGGGCAGATGCGGCGGCTCGGGGGGCAGATCGAATTCGCGCGCGTCGGCGCCGGCGGCGAAGGCGCGTCCGGCGCCCGACAGGATCACCCGCTCCAGCCCCTCGGCCTCGGCCCAGTCGACGGCCTCCAGAAGGCCCTGCCGCACCGCCCGGCCGATCACATTGACCGGCGGATTGTCCAGCGTGACATAGCCGTAGATCCCGTCCCTGACGCGCGAAACCGCCATTTCAGCCCCCCCGCGTGGATAGTGCTCTCACGCGCATCCAACGCATTATCTTACCACCAGCCCCCGGCCTACCGGACCCGGGCGGAGGCGTCTATCGGAGATCGAGAAAGCCGCGGTCGCGGATCAGATCCAGCAATTCCTGCACCGAGGTTTCCAGCGGCTTGCCCGAAGTGTCGAGCATCGCCCCGGCCCGCCGGTACAGCGCGACGCGGCTGTGCAGGATGGATTTCAACTGCTCCATCGCCTCGGGATTGCCGGCCATCGGCCGGGTGTCGCCCTGGGCACGGACCCGGGCCATGTGCTCGTCGGGCGCGGCCTTCAGCCAGATGGTGTGGAACCGTGACAGCAGCATCTTGTAGGTGTCCGGCTCGGCCACGATGCCGCCCGCCACCGCCAGGATCAGGCTGTCATGCGTGGCGATGATGCGTTCGATCGCCTGAGCCTCCAGCCGCCGATAGCCTTCCTGGCCGTACAGCGCCAGAACCTCGGTCACCGGCATGCCGACGTGATCCTCGATCTCGCGGTTCAGTTCCACGAAGGGCGTGTCCAGCCGCTGCCCGGCCAGCGCGCCCAGGGTCGACTTGCCCGCGCCGCGCAGCCCGATCAGACAGATCCGCCCCGCCCGCAGGCTTTCCGGCGGCTCGGGTTCCAGCAGGTCCAGCACGCCTGCGCGCACGCCCGCCGGGGCCGCGCGGTACAGATCGGCGACCTTCAGCACCTCGGACGTCCAGGGGTCTTCCTCCGAGACCAGCCATTCGATGCGGTGATCCAGCGCGATCGCGACCCGCTTGAGCAGCCCGATCGAGATGTTGCCCTCACCCGCCTCAAGCTGCGCCAGATAGCGCGGCGAGACGCCCGACAATTCGGACACCACCCGCCGCGGCAGGCCCTTCAGCTCTCGGGCGCGGCGCACGCGTTCGCCGACGCTGCGGATCAGCGCCGCGGCCTGCGCCGCGGCCGAGACATCGGTCTCGGCACTGATGGTCTGCCCCTGAAAGTTCGTGATCTCGCTCATATCGGCCAATTGTGAATTATATTGCAAAATCCTACCGGGTTTCGACCCCGGATCAATGGCTATCTGGCCGCTCTGCCCAGAAAGCCGGGCGCGCGCGCAACTCAGGCGCTGGGGCGCAGATGGGCTTCGACGATGTCGCGAAAGGCCTTGGGCGGCTTTTGCTTGCGGAAAGCGTCGGCGACGATGAAGACGCAGACGAAATCGCCCTCAAAGCACAGCTTGCCGTCCTGCCGGCCCGCGACATGGAAGCCGACCGAGGTTTCGCCCAGGCGGTTCGGCCAGACCTCACACATCAGCCGGTGGCGCGGGGTCACCGGCGCGCGGAAATCCATGCGCATGCTGACGAAGGGGGTGCCGAGGTTGTGGTCAATCTCCATCTGGTACCAGCCGGCGCCGATGTGGTCTTCCCACCAAGCGTTGATCGCATCCAGCGCGAACCATGGCAGCCGCGCGGTATAGGCGATCCGGGCGGGATCGCAATCGCCCCAGGTCACCCGGATCTCATGCTCATAAGCCCGGACCGGCGCGTCGGGCGCGCCGCAATCAAGATCCTTCGACATCAATAGGTCTCGACGTGGTAGCGGCCTTCTTCGCGCATCGCATCGCGCAGCGCGCCCCAGGGGGTTCCGCCGCTTTCGGCGATGTTCGCGAATGCGCTCTCCACGCCTTCCTCCATACCTTTCAGTCCGCAGATGTAGATATGGGTATTGGGATCGGATAGCAACTCGGCCACGGCCTCCTGCTCGGCCATCATCCGGTCCTGAACATATTCCTTCGGCGCGCCGAGAATGCGGCTGAACACCAGATGCTGGCGCAGGACCGTCCGGGGCACCTTCTTGAGCGGGCCGAAATAGGGCAGGCTTTCGGGCGTGCGGGCGCCGAAGAACATGGTCATCGCACCGTCGGGGCCGCCATCGGAGCCGCCATCCGTGCCACCATCCGTGCCACCATCGGGGCCGCCCGACACGCGTTGGCGGCGCATGGTAAAGGCCCGCATCGGCGCCGAGCCGGTGCCGGTGCAGACCATCAAAAGCCGCGCGGCGGGATCGTCGGGCAGCAGGAAAGTGGCGCCGAAGGGGCCCGTCACGCGCACCTTGTCGCCCCGCTTGAGGTCGCACAGGTAGTTCGAGCAAAGCCCGTTCTCGTCGCGCTTGACGGTCAGCGAGACGTTGCCATAGCCGGGCCGCTCACCGTCGCGCGGGCTGGAGACGGAATAGAGCCGCGGCAAATGGGCCTTGCCCTTCGCATCGCTGCCGGGCGGGATGATGCCCAGGGACTGGCCTTCGAGCACCGGGAAGGGCCTGCCCTCGAAGCTGAGGATGATGTGGCGCACGTCCGAGCCGCTGTCGTCATGCGTCAGGCGGTAATTGCCCTGCACCACCGCCTCGACCGGATGAGCCAGATTGTAGAGGTTCACCGTGGGCTTGGCCGCCGAGGCAGGTGCACGGGCCTTGCCGCCGGCGCCCTTGTGGGCCTCTTCCAGCAGCCGCGCCATCGCATCGTCCAGCGTCTCGGCATCCTCTGCCGCGCCCTCTGCACCGCCCTCTGTACTGGCGCCAAGATCCTGCTGCGCGGGCAGTTCTTCCCAGCCAAACTGATCGTCGATCGAATAGGGCGCCGCGACCATGCGCCAATTGTCGATCGACCCGGTGGGGCAGACCGGGATGCAGGACATGCAATGATTGCACTTCTCGGCATCGACCACGACGTTGTTGTCGTCGTGGCTGATTGCCTCCAGCTCGCAGGTCATTTCGCAGGTGTAGCAGCGGATGCAGATCTCGGGGTCGATCACATGCTGCTTGAGGAGGGCTTTGCTTGCCGGGGTCTTGAGGGGCGCATTCATGTGCGCGGCTCCGATTTGAGGATCGCCTGCGGCAACCATATCACCTCGGCCAGTTCGGCGCAGCAACCGCTGCAGCCGGGGCAGCCGAGGCAATCCAGCAGCATCGCGCGCGCCAGAAGGGCGCGGCTTGCGGCGGCGCGAGGGGGACGCGCGCGGCGTTCGATTTCCATGATGTCCTCCCTGGAATGGGGCCTGGTTTAGTGCCTGGATAGGCGGCGGGGGGCCGTGGCGCCCCCCGCCTTTGGCCCCGGCTCAGGCCATGTGCAGCTTGACGTATTCATAATCGCCCGGCTTGTTGTCGATCCCGACCTTCGGCGGCGCGATCCAGCCGGCGAATTGGCCCGGCTCATAGTGCGGCTTCATCAGCGACTGGATGAAATCGCCATCGGCCTTGGTCGGCAGCCAGTTCGGGCGGCCCGCGTCATATTCGGCGCCACTTACCGGCTTGCCGGTCGGATCGAACAGCCCGTTCGAGAACACCCCGATCGCGCGATTGAAGCTTTCGTGCGGAAGCGACAGCGTGAACTGGATGCCCGATTTCTCGATGATCTTGTTCCAGCGCCCGACCCCGCCCGACGCGTCGCGGGTGTAATCGTCGCGCAGCCGCATGTTGATCGCGGTCAGCGCCGGCACCTCCTTGCGCACCACCGCGCCGTCTTCCAGATCCCAGACCGAGTAGGTCGCGGATTTCAGCTGGTGGTCGTCGTCGATGCGGTGCTCCATATAGCGGCCCTTGATGCCCGCGTTGAAAGCGTTGGCCGCGTTGGTCGAAACCTCCTGACCGAAGAGGTCGAGCGACAGCGTGTAGTGGAGGTTCAGCTTCTTCTGGATCGTCGGCAGGTCGATGACGCCCAGGGCGCGGATGCGGTCGACGTCATGGGGGTCGTCGATGCCGTTTTCCTTCATCACCTGACAGGTGCGCTCAATCACCCGGCCGACACCGGTTTCGCCCACGAACATGTGGTGGGCTTCCTCGGTCAGCATGAAGCGGCAGGTGCGGCTGAGCGGATCGAAGCCCGATTGCGCCAGGCTTTCCAGCTGCATCTTGCCGTCGCGGTCGGTGAAATAGGTGAACATGAAGAACGACAGCCAGTCGGGCGTTTCCTCGTTGAAAGCGCCCAGCATGCGCGGCGCCTCCTCGCTACCGGACGAGCGGCGCAGCAGATCATCGGCCTCTTCCCGGCCGTCGGCGCCGAAATACTTGTGCAGCAAGTAGACCATCGACCAGAGGTGGCGCCCCTCTTCCACGTTCACCTGAAAGAGGTTGCGCAGATCATAGAGCGACGGCGCGGTGAGGCCGAGAAAACGCTGCTGCTCGACGCTGGCCGGTTCGGTATCGCCCTGAATCACGATCATGCGCTTCAGCATGTTGCGATACTCGCCCGGAACCTCTTGCCAGGCCGGCTGGCCGGCGTGTTCGCCGCAGGGGATCTTGCGATCCTCGGCCTGGGGCGCCAGCAGAATGCCCCAGCGGTATTCCGGCATCTTCACATAGTCGAACTTGGCCCAGCCCTTCGGGTCGACCGACACGGCGGTGCGCAGATAGACCAATGATTGCTGGAAATTGTCGGGGATCAGGTCGTTCCACCAGTTGATATAGCCGGGGTGCCATTTCTCCAGCGCCTTGAGCACCCGCTTGTCGGAACTCAGCCCCACATTGTTGGGGATCTGCGTGTCGTAGCTGACATTGATGAGATCGAGCATTTCGTTCCTCCTGCCGGGTCAGACCCGTTCCATGTTGAAATCGCCGCGCAGACCGGTGCCATAGCGCTGCAGCGCGCCCTCGGGGCCGACCGCGTTGGGGCGCTGGAAGATCCAGTTCTGCCAGGCGGTGAGGCGGCCGAAGATGCGGGTTTCCATCGTCTCGGGGCCGGCGAAACGCAGGTTCGCCTCCATCCCGGTCATCGCGTCGGGGCTGAACGAGGCGCGCTCCTCCATGAAGATGCGGATCTCGTCCAACCAGTCGATGTCGTCGAAGGCGAAGGTGACTAGGCCCGCCTCCATCGCATCGGCGGCCGCCATCGGCTGGCCGGTGCGGCCCTTCAGTGCCTCGACGGATTCGGGCGTGCCCAGGAACCGCGTCTGCAGCCGGGTCAGGTCGTTGCCCATCGGGAAGGGGCCGAAATTTGCGGGCGACAGGGTGACACTGGCCATCGGCCGGTTGTCGCCCTCAAATTCGTCTTCCATCATGTAGGTCCGGTCGACCGACCAAAGCAGTTCCGCCAGAACCCCCGCGAAGCACGAGCCATGCTCGACCAGCGCGATCATCGAGCGCGAGGTCATGTCGACCCGCTTCAGCACCCGCTTCCAATAGGTCAGGATCTCGTTGGCAAGCCAGTCGTCGCGGTTTGCAAGCAACAGCGCCTCATGCGCCAGCACGCCCTCGGCATCGCCCTGACTGCGAAAGACCAGCAGGCCCAGCTCGCGTTCATTCAGGCGCAGGTGCAGGATCGCGTCGTCCAGCTCTCGCGCCAGGCGCAGAAGGTAGGATTGATCGCCCTGCGCATGCAGATCGGCCACCGAGGCCGGCGCGCCTTCCGTCGGGCCCTGCAGCGTGATCGTCGCCTTGCGGCCGTCGCGGTCCACCTCGACCTCGACCAGCGAATAGGTGACCGCGCCGCTCTCGTCGATCTTGCGCGACAGCGGGCCCAGCTTGATCCCCGCGCCCGTGGCCTTGGCCGACCGGGCGGCGAATTCGCGCGCGCGTTCGGCCACCGTATCGTCGAATTTCGAATTCGCGATCACCTCGTCGACCAGCCGCCAATCCTTCGCGCGCTTGCCCTTCACGCCTTCTTCGGTCGAGCAGAAGATATCGGCCAGATCGCGGCGCACCTTGCGCTTGTCGGTCACCCGGGTCAGCCCGCCGGTGCCCGGCAGCACCGCCAGCAGCGGCACCTCGGGCAGCGCCACCGAGGAAGAGCTGTCGTCGGTCAGCATGATGTGGTTGCAGGCAAGCGCCAGCTCATAGCCGCCGCCGGCGCAGGCGCCTTTCACCGCGGCGATGTATTTCTGGCCCGAATCCGCCTCGGCCGCCTCGAAGGTGTTGCGGGTCTCATTGGTGAACTTGCAAAAGTTCACCTTGTGGGCATGGCTGGCGCCGCCCAGCATGCGGATATTGGCCCCGGCGCAGAACACCCGGTCCTTGCCCGAGCGCATCACCACCACCTTCACCTCGGGGTGCTCGAACCGCATCCGCTGAACAACATCGGCCAGCTCGATATCGACGCCCAGATCGTAAGAGTTCAGCTTCAGCTGATAGCCGTCGAACAAGCCCCCGTTCTCGTCCACATCCATGAAGAGATTGGCGACATCGCCGTCATATTCCACCCGCCAGTGGCGGTATTTCGACGGGTCCGTCTGAAAATCGATGATCTTGGTCACGCGCGTCTCTCCACCCGATATCGGTTTCTGTGATGCACAATAATGCTTACTTGTGGGCGGGTAAACCGAATTTTGCCGAGCAATCCACACTATATTGCGATTTCTTGCATAAGTTTGCGGCGGCACCCTTCGGCGCCGCGCGCAACTTGCATTATAATGCGCTATATCAGTGGCGAATCGCAGACCACCCGACCTGCCTCAGGAGACCTCCACGCCTTCGGCCTCGATGCGTTCCAGCCGCGTGACGAAACCCGCGATGGCGGCCAGGGCCCGGTCGGGCTGATCGAATTGCGGCGAATGGCGGCAATCGTCCAGCAGCGCCACCTCGACCGGGGCATAGCTGCTTCGGACGACCTCACCCACTTGCGCTTCGGTGCCGTATTGGTCCTGGCGGCCCTGGATCACCAGCATGGGGATGCGGATGTACTCGATCACCTCGGCCACGCTCCAGCAGAGGAAGCGGGGATCGAGCCAGACATCGTTCCAGCCGCGGAAGGTCGCCTCGGGGTCGTCATGATACTTGGCCATGCGCTCGGCCAGATCGGTCGCGACGAAGGCGTCGCGCGCCCGCCCGATCTCGGTCAGGCCCATGGGTTCGGTGAAGAAATGCGGCGCCATCAGGATCAGACCGCGGATACGGAAATCCTCGACCCGGCCGGCATATTCAGCGGCGATGGTGCCGCCGTCGGAATGGCCCAGCAGCAGATAGCGCGCGGCGCCGATCGCCGCCAGCACGTCGGGCAGAACGTCCACGGCCTCGTGCGTCATGTAATCCAGCGGCCGCGGCAGGTCGGCCGGATCAGAGCGTCCGTAGCCTGCCCGCGAATAGGCAAAGACCGGCAGGCCCGTGGCCTCGCTCACCCGGCGTGGAAAGTCGCGCCACAGCGCAACGCAGCCCAGCCCTTCATGCAGCATCACGATCACCGGAATATCACCCTGCGGCGGCTTCCCGAAAGCCACCCATTCCAACCGCTTTCCCCCTGCGGTAACATTGCCTGCCCCGGCCACCCAGTCGACCATCGTCACACCCACACCTCCCTATCCTTCCATGCGCAGCTTGAAGCGCTGGATCTTACCGGTGGCAGTCTTGGGCAATTCCTCGACAATGTCGATCCAGCGCGGATACTTCCACATCCCGACCTTCTGCTTGACGAACTCCTTCAACTCGTCCAGCGGCGCCAGATCGACCCCCGGCTTCAGCACGATGAAGGCCGCCGGCTTTTCCAGCCCGTCCTCGGTCTTGCGCGGCACCACGGCAGCCTCCAGCACGGCGGGATGGGCGACAAGGGCCTGCTCCACCTCGAAGGGCGACAACCAGATACCGGAAACCTTGAACATGTCGTCGGCCCGGCCACAGTAGACATAGCGGCCCGCCTCGGTGCGCTCATATTTGTCGCCGGTGCGCGTCCAATGGCCCGCGAAGGTCGACCTCGATTTCTCGCGGCGGTTCCAGTAGCCCTCGGCGCTGGAGGGGCCGCGCACCAGCAGCTCGCCGATCTCGCCGTCGGCGACGTCTTCGTCCTGCTCGCCGACCAGCCGCACCTCATAGCCCGGCACCGCCACGCCCGAGGTGCCATAGACGATGTCGCCGGGGCGGTTCGACAGGAAGATATGCAGCATCTCGGTCGAGCCGACGCCATCGACGACCTCGGCGCCCCACAGGGCCTGCCAACGCTCGCCGATCTCGCGCGGCAGCGCCTCGCCCGCCGAGGTGCAAAGCCGCAGGCAGTGATCGGGCAGGCCGCCGGCGTTTTCCTGCGCATGCACCATCGCGGCGTAGAGCGTGGGCACGCCGCAAAAGATCGTCGGGCGTTCTTCCTTCAGCACCTTCGCCACCACGTCGGGCGTCGGGCGCCCCGACAGCAGCACGGTGGTCGCGCCGACCGACATCGGGAAGGACATCGCATTGCCCAGACCATAGGCGAAGAACATCTTGGCGGCGGAAAAGACGGTATCGTCGCCGGTGATGCCCAGCACCTGCGACGCGAAGGTGTCACAGGTCGCCTTCAGCGCGGAATGGACATGGCGCACCCCCTTGGGCGTGCCGGTCGAGCCCGAGGAATATAGCCAGAAGGCCAGCTCATCGCCGCAGGCCTCGGCCACCCCGGCCGCCGTGGCGCCAGCCATGAAACCGGCGAAGGTTTCGCAGCCGTCGCGGCGCGCGCCGATCACCACCACGGCGCGCAGATAGCGGTTGCCCTCCAGCGCGGGGCGCAGGGTTTCCCACAGCTCCTCGGACAGCACCAGCAGCGAGGCGCGGCTGTCTTCAAGTATATTGCCGTAGATTTCGGTCGCGAGCAGGGTGTTGATCGGCACCGGGATCGCCCCGGCCTTCAGCGCGCCCCAGAAGGCGACCGGGAATTCGATCTGGTCGCGGATCGCCAGCGCGACACGTTCCTCGCGGCGCACCCCGGCGCGGGCCAGCGCCCCGGCGAAGCGCGCCGTCAGATCCGCGAGCTGGCCATAGCTGAGCGTGCGGTGGGCGCCGTCGGCCTCGCGGAAGGCGATCTTGTCGCCGCGACCCTCGCTCAGGTGGCGATCGACGAAATAAAACGCGGCATTCTCATTGGTGATGCAATCCATGCTGGTTCCTCCCTCAAGCCCCGGAATGCCCGCCTATCTGCAGGCAAATCCCAAGCAGCCCCCATGCCCGGCGCCCGCGCCCTTGGGCGCCCTCCTCAGCACGGTCGATATGTGCGGTATAATGCACAATCTGTATGGGTCAGCAATACAAAGGTTTCTGAATTGCATTTTCTTGCACAATGCGAGCGAGCCGGCACAGGAGGGATCCTCAGGCGAACCGAGCGACAGCCGCAGAGGCTTTGACCGATCGCCGCGCGATCCCGCGCCGGATCGCAGGAAACCGCCTTTTGCAGATCTCGGCGCGGGGGTTTCACACCCCCGCCCCCCCCCGTGGAGTATTTGTCCCAAGATGAAGGGCAAGGAATGCCTTGGCCCAGAGGTTGGCAAGAATACCCCGGGGGCCGCTGTTGGAGCGCGCTCGACGACGGTGGCCGCGGGCCGGGGATGCCGGCCCGCTGCGCGAGAGCTACATCTTGTTCGCCCTCTCGGCGAAGGCGTTGGTGTAGGTTTCCTTGATGTTCACATGGGCCTTGGCGACCTCGGGATCACCCTCGGAGAAGACCTTGAGCACAGCTTCGGCGCCTTTCGGATCCATCATCCCGTCTTTTGAGTACATCGGGATCGTGTTGGTCAGCGCCGCCAGATAGATCGCCTTGTTCTGGCCCACCATCTCGGGCGGCATCTTCGCCATGATCTGCTGGGGCGTGTGGCTGTGGATCCACTTCAGCGTGCCCACCATCGCATCGGTCATCATCTGCGCCTCCTTCATGTGGGATTTCACCCAGGAGGCGCGGGCATAGAAGGCCCCGCCCGGGTAATTGCCGCCGAAGGTCGCGACCGTGTCCTTTTCACTTCGCGTGTCGGACAGGATGCGCAAATTCTTGTACTTGTTTTGCAGGATGGTCACCGCCGGATCCAGCATCACCGCCGCATCGATGCGCCCCTGTTCCATCGCTGCGACCGCGGTGCCGCCAAGGCCGACCCCGATCACCGCAGCCGAGTCAGGCTTTAGCCCGGCCCGGGTCAGCAGATATTTCAGGAAGAAATCGGTCGAAGACCCCGGTGCCGAGACGCCGACATGCTTGCCCGCCAGATCCTTGATCGAGGTGATCTTGTCCGACTCCTTGGGCGAGACCACCAGCACGAGGCCGGGGAAGCGGTCGTAGATCACGAAGGCTTCCAGCTTCTGGTGCTTCGCGGCCAGTTCGACCGTGTGGTCGAAATAGCCCGACACCACATCGGCCGAGCCGCCGATCACTGCCGTCAGCGCCTGGCTGCCGCCCCTGAAGTTGACCATGTTCACGTCCAGCCCGGCCTTCTTGTACATGCCAAGCTGCTTGGCCAGCACGGTCGGCAGGTAGCACAGGCAGCCCGCGCCGCCGATTGCCAGCGTCACCGTCGGCGCGGCCTGGGCAGCGCCTCCGAATCCCATAAGCGCGGTCGCCGCCACGGCGAGCCATCTGGTCAATCTGTTCATCTTTCCTCTCCTCCTTGCAAGATACGCCCTCTCCCCGGGGGCGCTTCGGATCTTGGCGGGTCAGGATCCGCCGTGAAGCTGCGGCTGCCAGACCAGCAGGCGCCGCTCGATCAGCGTCACGCCGTAGTCGATGGCGATGACGAAGGCCGCCAGCACGAACATGCCCGCGAAGACGCCGGCGACGTCGAACATGCCTTCGGCCTGCTGGATCAGGTAGCCAAGCCCGGCGGCCGAGCCCAGATATTCGCCCACCACCGCGCCCACCACGGCAAAGCCGATCGAGGTGTGCAGCGACGAGAACACCCACGAGAGGGCCGAGGGCAGGTAGACATGGCGCAGAAGCTGGCGCTCATTCATGCCCAGCATGCGGGCGTTCGACAGCACCGTCTTGTCGGCTTCGCGTACGCCCTGGACGACGTTGAAGAAGACGATGAAGAACACCAGCGTGAAGCCCAGCGCCACCTTCGACCAGATCCCCAGCCCGAACCACAGCGTGAAGATCGGCGCCAGCACGACGCGGGGCATGGCGTTGGCGCCCTTGACATAGGGGTCGAACACCGCCCCCAGCCGGGGCTTGCGCGCGAACCAGAAGCCCAGCACCAGCGCCGCGAAAGCGCCGATCAGGAAGGCCAGGATCGATTCCTCCAGCGTGATCCAGAGGTTGTACCAGATCGAGCCGGTGGCGAACCAAGTCCAGATCTGCCGGACCACATCACCGGGCGTCGAGAAGAAGAAGGCCAGATCCTGCGGATTGCCCACCAGATGCGTCGTGGTGGTGATCTGCCAGGCCAGCACCAGCACGACGGCGACGCTGATTTGCAGCGCGATCAGAACGGCGCGGTTCATGAGATCTCTCCCATCGTCAGGTCGGGATAGGCCTTCAGCACCTCGGATTTCAGCATGTGCCAGATGTCACGGTGCAGCGCTTGGAATTCGGGCATCAGCTTGATCTCCGAGACGTCGCGCGGGCGGGCCAGATTGATCGGGAAATCGCCGATGATCCGCGCCGCCGGCCCCGCCGACATGATGACCACGCGGTCGGCCAGGCTGATCGCCTCTTCCAGATCATGGGTGACGAACAGCACCGCCTTGCGGTTCTCCTGCCAGAGCCGCAGCAGCAGGTCGCCCATGATCAGCCTTGTCTGCGCGTCGAGCGGGCCGAAGGGCTCGTCCATCAGCATGATCTTCGGGTCGCGGATCAGCACCTGGGCCATCGCCACCCGCTTGCGCTGCCCGCCCGACAGCATGTGCGGGTAGCGGTCGGCAAACGGGGCCAGGCCCACCCGGCGCAGCCAGTCGCGCGCCTGATCGCGGGCGGCGCGCTTCGGCGTGCCCGCGATTTCCAGCCCGATCGCCACGTTCTCAAGCGCCGTCTTCCACGGCATCAGGGCCTCTAGCTGAAACAGATAGCCCGCGTCGCGATTCAGCCCCGGCAAGGGCGCGCCGAAGATCCGCACCTGCCCGGCAGCCGGGGTCAGAAGCCCCGCGGCGGCGTTCAGCAAGGTCGACTTGCCGCAGCCGGTGGGGCCGACGATCGCCACGAACTCGCCCGCAGCGACGCTCAGATCGGCGCCTTCCACGGCGCGAAACACCGCCTGCCCGGGGGTGCCGAATTCGATCGTCACACCCTCGAAGCCGATCGCCCGGGGCGTGACCGCCTGGTCGGGCCGCTCTGCCCTGGCCGCCGCGCGCATCAAACCGCGCCGCTGCAGACCCGGCGGCCTGCATCCCATCCCTTGGCCGTCATCGGTATCTCCTCGCTTGGTCCGGGGCTGGCCATACAGCGCCGTCCCGGACGATCCCGTCCCAATTCCTGAGCCGGACTGCGACAAAATGCAACGCCCCAGAAGGACAGTCGCGGCATCGCCATAGGCCCGCCCGGGCCTGGACCAGATCGCCCCGCTGCGCGCCGCCGCCGGACGCGAGGCGGATCGTCACGAAAACTTCGCTTGCTCCGGCTGATCAATTCCAAAATACATGAAATATGGAAACGTTGATTCCCCATCGGCTGACGACTCTGGGCCACCCGCAGCGGCTGGCGCTGTTTCGGCTGCTCATGCGGCGCTATCCCGACCGGCTGCCGGCTGGCGAGATCGCCGAGACGCTGGGGGTCAAGGCCAACACGCTGTCGAACTACCTTTCGGCGCTGATGCAGGCGGGGCTGATCACCCAGCACCGCGACGGGCGCTCGCTGCATTACGCGATCGACCTCGGGGTCGTGCGCGAAACCTTCGATTATCTGCTGCTCGATTGCTGCCGGGGGCGTCCGGATGTGTGCTCTCCCGTCTCGTTGTTTCGAAGCGAGGCGGCCGCGCCAACACCCGCGCAGAGATACAACGTCCTGTTCATCTGCACCGGCAATTCGGCCCGCTCGATCTTCGCCGAGACGCTTCTGCGCGACATTGCGGGCGATCGCTTCACCGCCTATTCCGCCGGCACCAAGCCCCATACCGACCTCAACCCCCTCGCGCTTGAGGTGATGAAGGCGCATGGGCATGACGTCTCGGCCTTGCGGGCCAAACATGTCGCCGAGGTCTCGGGCCCCGGTGCGCCGCGGTTCGATTTCGTCTTCACCGTCTGCAATCAGGCCGCGAACGAGGCCTGCCCCGCCTGGCAGGGACAGCCGGTCAGCGGCCATTGGGGCGTGCCCGACCCGGTGAAGGCCGAGGGCAGCCCGGCCGAACGGCGCCTCGCCTTTCACGCGGCCTACGGCGCGCTGAAACGCCGGATCGACGCCTTCGCCGCCCTGCCGGTGGCCGCGCTGGACCGCATCGCCCTGCAATCCGCCGTCGACCGGATCGGCCGCGACGACCTGCCCCCGCAAAAGGACATGCCATGACCACGTATGCGCTGAACGGGCTTGGCCGGATCGGAAAGCTGGCGCTGAAGACCTTGCTGGAACGCAGCGCGCGCATTGCCTGGATCAACGACGCGGTGGGCGATGCCGCGATGCACGCCCATCTGCTGGAATTCGACAGCGTCCATGGCCGCTGGCAGGCCGACTTTGGCCATGACGTGCAAAGCGTCACCATCGATGGCACCCGCCTGCCCTTCATCGGCACGGATCGGATCGCGGATCTGCCGCTCGACGGTGTCGACGTGGTGATCGACTGCACCGGGGTGTTCAAATCCGAGGCCAAGCTTGCCCCCTATTTCGACGCCGGGGTGAAGCGGGTCGTGGTCTCGGCCCCGGTCAAGGACGGGCCCACCGCGAACATCGTCTACGGGGTGAACCACGCAACCTACGATCCCGCCGCACACCGCATCATCACCGCCGCAAGCTGCACCACCAACTGCCTGGCGCCGGTGGTCAAGGTGATCCACGAAGGCCTGGGGATCCGCCATGGATCGATCACCACGATCCATGACGTGACCAACACCCAGACGATCGTCGACCGCCCCGCGAAGGACCTGCGCCGCGCCCGTTCGGCGCTGAATTCGCTGATCCCGACGACGACCGGCTCGGCCACCGCGATCACCCTGATCTACCCCGAGCTGAAGGGCCGGCTGAACGGCCATGCGGTGCGGGTGCCGCTGCTGAATGCCTCGCTTACCGATTGCGTCTTCGAGGTCGAGCGCGCGACCGACGTGGATGAAGTCAACGCGCTGCTGCGCGCCGCCGCCGAGGGGCCGCTGCACGGCATTCTGGGGTTCGAGACCCGGCCGCTCGTGTCCGCCGATTATGTGAATGACACCCGGTCCGCGATCATCGACGCGCTCTCGACCATGGTGGTGAATGGCACCCAGGTGAAGATCTACGCCTGGTACGACAATGAGATGGGCTATGCCAACCGGCTGGTCGATGTCGCGCTGATGGTGGGGGTCGCGCCCTAACCTGCCGCCCCAACCCCCGCCGCCCAACCCCTGGCCCTGCCCCCGATCCCGCCCCGACCCCGCCCTGACAAGGAGTTCCGATGAGCATCTTCGAACGTTTCCTGACCCTCTGGGTCGCCCTCGCCATGGTCGCGGGGATCGTGCTTGGCAACCTCATGCCCGGCGTCGTGGGCGCGGTGGCGGCGGCGCAGATCGCCAGCGTCAACTTGGTGGTCGCGGTGCTGGTCTGGGCGATGGTCTATCCGATGATGGTCGGGGTCGAGCTTTCGGCGCTGAAGGATGCGCTGCGCCAGCCCCGGGGCTTGGCGATCACGCTGGCGATGAACTGGCTGATCAAGCCGTTCAGCATGGCCCTGCTGGCGGTGGTGTTCTTCGATCACCTCTTCGCCGCCTGGCTGACACCGGCGCAGGCCTCGCAATACACCGCCGGGCTGATCCTGCTGGCCGCCGCGCCCTGCACCGCGATGGTGTTCGTCTGGTCGCATCTGACGCGGGGCGACGAAAGCTATACCCTGCTGCAGGTGTCGGTGAACGATGTGGTGATGGTCTTCGCCTACGCGCCGATCGTGGCCTTCCTGCTGGGCGTGACCAACATCATCGTGCCGTGGGAGACGCTCTTGCTGTCGGTCGCGCTGTTCGTGCTGCTGCCGCTGCTGGCCGGCGCCTGGACCCGGCGCAGGCTGGCCAGCCCGGCGCGGATCGCGGCCTTCCTGGGCCATGCCAAGGCATGGTCGGTGGTCGGGCTGATCGTCACGGTGATGATCCTCTTCGGCCTGCAAGGGCAGGAGATCGTCGCCCAACCCGGCGTGATCGTGCTGATCGCGGTGCCGATCGTGATCCAATCCTACGGGATCTTCGCGATCGGCTACGGCGCGGCCTTCGCGCTGAAGGTGCCGCACAAGATCGCCGCCCCCTGCGCGCTGATCGGCACGTCGAACTTCTTTGAGCTGGCGGTCGCGGTGGCGATTTCCCTGTTCGGGCTGTCGTCGGGGGCGGCGCTGGCCACTGTCGTCGGCGTGCTGGTCGAGGTGCCGGTAATGCTGTCGCTGGTGGCCCTGGCGAACCGCACGCGGCGTCACTTCCCCGGCCCGGCAGGCTGAGGCGGCGCGCTCAAGCCCATACCCCGCCGCTGCATTTCACGCTAAGAAGGGCCACGCGTCACCCTCGCGACGCCGCCGTGACGGAGACCTGACGCTGATCCCCACTTCCCCAAAGCCTGCCCGCCGCGCGGCGCGGAAAGTCCTTTCGCTATGGGCCTCGGCGGGCCTGCTGGCGATCTTTCCAGGCGGCGCCCAGGCCCATGCCTCGCAACAGGCGGTGATCCTGCTGCTGGATACCACCCCCGCCATCGCCGGCGCCGCGCTGGCGGTCGCCGCCACGGTGCTGCTGGGCGCCTGGGCCGGCTGGGTGCCGCAGTTCCGCGCCTGGCGGCTGGCAAGCTGGCCGGGCACCGGCGCGTGGCCAAGCTGGGCCGGTTTTGCCGCGCTCGTCTTCCTGCTGTCGGTCGGCCGGTTCGGGCCGCACGATCCGCTGGGCAACCTGCTGCCGCTGACGGTCTGGACGGTGATCTGGGTGGCGATGACCGCCGCCGCCGCGCTGCTGGGCGACATCTGGCGCCCGATCGCCCCCTGGCGCGGGCCCGTGCGGCTGGCGCGGCGCCTGCTGCGCCGACGTGGCGGCGTCGGGCTGTCGCGGCTGGGCCATTGGCCCGCCGTCGCCGGCCTTTTCGCGATCGCCTGGTATGAGCTGATCTCGCCCGCGCCCTCGGATCCCGCGGGGCTGGCGCGGATGGTCGCGCTCTACTGGGCGCTGATCTTCGCGCTGGCGGTGCTGGAGGGCGAGGACTGGCTTGACCGGGGCGAGGCGCTGACGCTCTATTTCCGGCTGACCGCGAAGATCGCCCCGCTTTGGCGCCGCCGCGAAGGCACGCGCCAGGTGCTGCATATCGGCGTGCCGGGGGCGCAGATCGTCGCCATGGCGCCGCTGGCGGCGGCCGAGGTCGCCTTTGTCACCCTGATGCTTGCCATCGTCAGCTTCGACGGGCTGAGCGAGACGTTCTTCTGGCTGGGTCAGCTGGGGGTCAATCCGCTGGAGTATCCCGGGCGCACGGCGCTGATGGGGGTGAACAGTGCGGGCCTGCTGGCAGCCTGGGCGCTGACCACGGCGCTGATCCTCGGTGCGCTGGCCGCCAGCGGCCACGGCGCCGCGCGTGGCCCGGTTGGGGGCGGCCGGGCGCCCCTGCTGCTGGGCTTTCTGCCGATCGCCACGGCCTATCACATCTCGCATTATCTGGTGACGCTGCTGACCCGGGGGCAATATGTCTTCACCGGCCTCAACGACCCGTTTGAGCGCGGCTGGTCACTGCTGGGGATCAACGATCACTGGGCCTCGTTCGGTTTTCTCAGCGACCCGCGCGACGTGATGTTGATCTGGTCCGCGCAGGTCGCGCTGATCGTCGCCGCGCATGTGCTGGCAGTGCTGCTGGCGCTGCGGCTGGTGCCCGGGGGCCTGCGCACCCATCTGCCCGTGGGGCTGTTGATGGTGGGCTACACGGCCTTCGGGCTGTGGCTGCTGGCGACCCCCTCGATCGGGTGAAGGCCCGCTGAACCCGGGCTGCAAAAGCTTGCGTCCACAGGCGAAGTTTGCGACAGCTTTTCTATACCAAAGCACAGGCCATCAGCAGGCGAAGCTTCCGCCAGGGGAAAGAGCAGGCCGTGACCGGCCTCGGCGGACATTCCATCAGGGAGATGAGACATGACCAACAATCTCGGACCTTTCACGACGCGTCGGCGGGTGCTGGGCGGGCTGGCCGCCACCGGCGCCACGGCGGGTCTCGCAACCGGCCTTGGCACCCGCTTCGCCCAGGCGCAAAGCTCGGCGCCCTTGAAGCTGGGCTTTCAGCTGCACCGCACCGGCATCGGCGCCGCCTATGGCCGCTGGTACGAGCGCACCACCAAGGCCGCGCTGAAGGCGGTGAACGAGGCCGGCGGCATCAACGGCCGGCCCGTCGAGGTGATCTTCGAAGATGACGGCACCGACGCCGCCCGCGGCCCCCAGGTGCTGGACAAGCTGATCAACCAGGAAGGCTGTGAGCTGGTCTTCGGCCCGCTCTTTTCCAACGTGGTCATGGCCACCGCACCCCGCGCGGCAGAGCTGAAGATCCCCTATCTGGTGTGCTCGGAAACCCATTCGGTCGCGGCGGGCAAGCTGAACCGCTGGACGATGCAGCCCGGCATCACCGATGTGAAAAGCCAGGTTCGTGCCGTCGCCCCGTTCATCTTCGACACGCTCGGCAAGAAGGTGACGATGATCTACCCCGATTACGCCTTCGGCTACGATCACCGCGACTTCCTCACCCAGGCCGCCAAGGAGGCTGGCGCCGAGATCGTCAAGCTGCTGCCGATCCCGGTGACCGAAACCTCGTTCACGCGCTATTTCGCGCAGATCCCGCGCTCGACCGAGGTGATCTATCACGTCATGGTGGGCCCGGGCGTGCTGACCTTCGTCAAGGAGCTGGGAGAGTTCTACGGCTCGAACCACCCCAAGCTGTTCGGGTTCATCGACTCGCTGGAGGCGGTGAATATCGACACCCCCAGCCTGAGCTTTCTGGAAGGCACCCATTTCTGGGAGGGCGATTGCCGCTATGCCCAGCCCGACGAGACCGAATTCGACAAGGCCTATCGCAAGGCGGTGGGCGTCAACGACCAGGGCGCCGCGATCAACGACCCGAAGGAGATCTCGACCTACGCCCACATGTTCTCCTGCTGGGAGACGCTCTATGTGATCAAGGCCGGGATGGAGGCCGCCGATTACAAGGGCCCGCAGGACCGGCAGAAATTCGTCGAGGCGGTCGAGGCGATGTCGGACATGCCGGCTTCGATGCAACACCCGCAGGGCGCGAAGCGGTTCAATGGCAAGACCCATCAGGTCTTCGGCCATCAGAACATCTCGCAGGTGAAGGACGGCAGGCTGGTGCGGATCGAACGTACCAGCATCGACGCGGGCCTTTACCCCGACGAGACCGACTATACCAAGATGTCGTTCTAGGCACGCGCCGGTGGGCTTCTGGCCGATCTTCCTGCTGGCCCTGATGGAGGGGCTGGTCTCCGCGGCGGTGCTGGCCATCACCGCCGCGGGGCTGAGCCTTGTGTTCGGGGTGATGCGGGTGGTGAACGTGGCCCACGGCGCGTTTTTCATGCTGGGCGCGGTGGGGGCGTGGTTCGTGACCACCTATGTCCCCGGCCCCCCGGCGCTGGTGTTTCTGGCCGCGATGATCCTGGCGCCGCTGTGCGTGGCGGCGCTGGCGGGCTTGGCCGACATCGCGGTGCTGAAGCGGCTGAACTACAGCCCCGACGCCACGATCGTCGCCACGATCGGGCTGCTCTACATCCTGGAACAGGGCGCGCTAAGCTTCTTCGGCCCCAGCGCCCGGCCGGTGCCCGCGCCGTTTTCCTTCCGCATCCAGCTGCCGTGGTTCGGCTATTCGGGCTACAAGCTGGCGGTCGTCGTCGCGGCGGTGGTTCTGCTGGCGGTGCTGTGGCTGATGATCAACCGCACCAAGGCGGGCCTGGTGATGCGCGCCACCCAGTCCGACCCGGAAATCGCCCGCGCCTTCGGCATCAACACCGACAAGGTCTATGCCGGGGTCTTCGCCTTCGGGGCGGGGCTGGCGGCACTGGCCGGTGTGCTGGTGGTGCCAATCCAGCAGGCCTATTACCTGATGGGCGAGGGCCCGCTGCTGATGTCGTTCATCGTGGTGATCATCGGCGGCCTTGGTAGTCTGCGCGGCACGCTGGTGGCGGCGCTGTTCATCGGGCTTTCCGACGGGGTGATCTCGATGTTCTTCTCGCCGACGCTGACCGAGATCCTGGCGACTCTGCTGGTCGCCTTCGTGCTGATCTTCCGGCCGCAGGGCCTGTTTGGCAGGGGCGCCGCATGAAGGCGCTTCTTCTGCATCTGGGCGTGCTGGCGGGGCTTCTGGCGCTGAACTTCCTAGCCCCCGCCTATCACCATGCGATGCTGGCGCGGATCATGGTGCTGGCGGTCTTCGGCTTGGGCTACAACATCGCCTTCGGCTACACCGGCCTTTTGTCGCTGGGCCATGCGCTTTACTTCGCCGCCGGCCTTTATGCCACCGGCCTGCTGTCGCAAGCGGGGTGGAGCGCCGGACCCGCGCTGCTGGCGGGCGTGCTGGCGGGCGGGGCGATCGCGCTGGTTTCGGGCGCGCTGGCGCTGCGCACGGCGGGCGTGTCCCTCATGATCGTGACGCTGATGTTCGCGCAGGCCGGCTATCAGACGATCCTCTACTACACCCCCCTCACCCGCGGCGAGGAAGGGTTCAACCTGACCAACGCGGGCCGCATGCTGGGCCCGGTGAACCTGACCGAGGAAACCCCGCGCTATCTGGCGGCGCTGGCGCTTTTCGCGGTGGCGCTGCTGCTGAAACTGGCGCTGGTGCGCTCGCGCCGGGGCCGGGTCATGGTGGCGGTGCGCGAGAATGAGGAACGCAGCCGCATGCTGGGATACGACGTGTTCCGGGTGAAGCTGGTGGCGCTGACGCTGTCGGGCCTTTACGCGGGCGCGGCGGGGGCGGCCTGGGCGGTGCTGTTTGGCTATGTCGGCGCGGGCTTTGCCGGGATCCAGTATTCGATCCTGCCGCTGCTTTATACGCTGCTGGGCGGGGCGGGCACGGTGCTGGGGCCGTTCCTGGGGGCGCTGCTGATGTTCTACCTGATCGACCTGACCTCGGACGTCAGCCAATCCTACCTGTTCATGGTCGGCGCCAGCCTGCTGATCCTGGTCGTCTTCGCGCCCAAAGGCATCCTGGGCAGCCTGCGCGCGAGGGGGCTGAAATGGCTGCCGTGACGCTGCTGGAAGCGCGCGGCCTGACCCATCGCTTCGGCGGGCTGACCGCGGTGCGGGGGGTGGATTTCGACCTGACGCAGGGCGAATGCCACGCGCTGATCGGCCCGAACGGCGCCGGCAAGACCACGCTGGTCAGCCTGCTGTCAGGGCGCCTGCCCGTCCAGACCGGCGCGATCCGCTTCGCCGGTCAGGACATCACCCGCCTGCCCGCGCATCAGCGCGTGCGCCGCGGCATCGCCTATACGTTCCAGATCACCTCGGTCTACGCGGGACTGAGCGTGGCCGAGAACGCCGGCCTCGCGATCCAGTCGCGCGGCGGGGCCGAGGCCGAGGTACCCGCCGCCCTCGCTCGCGTCGGGCTGGAGGGGATGGCCGAAGCCCGCGCAGGCACGCTCAGCTACGGCCATCAGCGGCTGCTGGAACTGGCGATGGGGCTGGCGCTGCACCCGCGCCTGCTGATCCTCGATGAGCCAACGCAGGGCCTGTCGGCGGGCGAGATCGGGCGTTTCAAGGATCTGGTCGCGGGCCTGACGCCCGAGATCACGGTCCTGCTGATCGAGCACAACATGGAGGTGGTGATGGATCTGGCCCGGCGCATCACGGTGCTGAATTTCGGCGAGGTGCTGGCCACCGGCACGCCTAAGGCGATCCGGGCAAACCGGGCGGTGCAATCCGCCTATCTGGGGGGCTGATGCTGGAGCTTCGGGACATCGAGGCAGGCTATGGCGCCGTGCGCGTGCTGCACGGCATCAGCCTGAGCGCGGCTGCGGGCGAGGTCACCTGCATCATGGGGCGCAACGGCGCCGGCAAGTCGACCCTGATGAAGGCGATCATGGGGCTGCTCCCGCTGACGGCGGGCCGCATCACCCTCGACGGGGTGGCGATCGAGGGGCTTGCCGCCCATCAGGTGCCCCGCCACGGCATCGCCTATGTGCCCCAGGGCCGACGCCTGTTTGCCGAGCTGACGGTCGCGGAAAACCTTGGCGTGGGCCTGCTGGTGCGGGGCGGCGATGCGGCGCTCAGACGTCATGTGCTGGACCTTTTCCCGCGACTGGAGGAACGCCTGGACCAGCAGGCGCGCACCCTGTCGGGGGGCGAACAGCAGATGCTGGCGATCGGTCGGGCGCTGTGCCTTGGCCCGCGGGTGCTGCTTCTCGACGAGCCGGCCGAGGGGCTGCAGCCCTCGATGATCACCCTGATCCGCGACACCGTGCTGCGGCTGAAGGCCGAGGGGCTGGCGGTGGTGCTGGTCGAGCAGCGGGTCGAGGCGGTGCTGGAGATGGCCGATCAGGTCGTGTTCATGGCCAACGGCCGGGTGGCCGAGATCGCGCCCGCGCGTGGCCTTGCGCCCGACGCGCCGCAATTTCGCGATCACGTCGGGATCTGACCGGCGGCGCGGGCGAGCCTCAGCAGGGCCCCTCTCCCTCCCCTTCGGCTGCGCGCCGTCCCGCCCCGGCTGGGGCCAGACGGTCGTGGCCGCGCTCGCGCAGCGTGGCCTCCAGCACCGCCTTGCTGGCCAGAAGCCGCGCCTTCGCCCGGTCGCGCAGCGGCTGGTCGAAGCTGCTAAGGATGCCGAAGACCGACAGCGTCAGCACCACCCGGCCATCAGGCCCGACCACCGGCACCGCGATTGCGCCGATCTCGGACTCGTTCTCGCCGAAATTGGTGGCGAAGCCCTGACGCGTCACCTCTTGCGCGTCGCGCTCGGCCCTCTCGGCCTCTTCCGGGCTTAGTGCGATGCCACGCCGCGCCGCCTCCTGCCGCAGTCGGGCCAGACGCTCGGGGGGGGCCATCTGCGCCAGAAACAGCTTGCCCTGCGCCGTGGTCCGGAACGGCAGCAGCGCCCCCACATCCACCGACACCCGGATCGGTCGCGGCGACGGCGTCGAGGCGATGCAGATCGCCCCCTGCCGCCCCAGCCGGCAGGCCATGACCGATTCCGTCAACTCGCGGCTGAGCGCCTCGACCACCGGCCGCACCAGCGACGGCAGCGGGCTGACCTCGAAGGCCAGCTTGCCCAGCTCCTCCAGCTTCTGGCCCAGGGTGAACTGGCCCCGGCGCGGGCTGACCAGCACGCCCGCATATTCCAGCGTCAGCAGGAAGCGATGCGCCGTCTGCACCGTCATGTCCAGCCGGTCCACCACATCCCGGGCCGTCAGCTCTCGTTGCTCGACCGAGAAAAGGTCCAGAATTTCCAGAGCCTTGAGAAGCGATCCGTTCAGCTGCGTCGCCATTGCTGGGCTCCTTGGCTCCGGCGACGGATGGGGCGGCGCCGAAAGAATTGGGTTGACATACGGTCACTCTTCTATTGTGAGATATATATCTCTTATTTCAAGATATCTATCGAGTGGGAGCCAACATGCGCAACACGGTTTTCGGTGCGGACCTGCCCGAGCCTGCCCTTTGCGGGCTGCGCGGCGGGGCCAGGGCCAGAGCCAGGATCGGCCGGACCTGCCGGACCTGCCGCGCGCGCTGGGTTGCCACATGAAGGACCAGACGCGCGAGGTCTCCGCCGGTGGGGCGCTGTTTGGCAAGCTCAAGGCGCTGGGGGTGGACTACGTCTTTGCCAATTCCGGCACCGATTTCCCGCCAATCATCGAAGGGCTGATCGAGGCGCGCCACCGCGGGATGAAGCTGCCCACCGCGATCACCGTCCCGCATGAACATGTGGCCGTCGGCATGGCGCATGGCTATGCCCAACTGACCGGCCGCGCCCAGGCGGTGATGCTGCACACCAATGTCGGGCTGGCGAATGGCGCGACCGGCGCGATCAACGCCGCCTGCGACCAGATCCCGATGCTGCTGATGTCGGGCCGCACCCCGGTGATGGAAGGCGGCCGTTTCGGCGCCCGCACCGTGCCGATCGGCTGGGGCCAGGAGATGCGCGACCAGACCGCGCTGGTGCGCGAGGCCTGCAAATGGGATTATGAGCTGCGCTTCCCCGAGCAACTGCCCGAGATGCTGGACCGGGGCTGGGCGATCGCCTCTTCCACCCCCACCGGCCCGGTTTACATGAGCCTGCCGCGAGAGGTGCTGTGCGATCCCTGCCCGACCGACGCGATCGAGGCGCCGCCGCGCATGAAACCGGTGCGAACCGCCCCCGTCCCCGAGGCGCTGGAAGAGGCCGCCGCGCTGCTGGCCGGGGCCGAGCGGCCGCTGATCATCGCCCAGCGCGGCGCCGGATCCGAGGCCGCCTTCCAGGCGCTCGCCGGCTTCGTTCAGGATTGGGCGATCCCGCTGTCGCATTACTGGGCCAATCAGATCGCGATCCCGATGTCCTCTCCCTGTCATGTGGAATGGATGCCCGAGGACCTTCTGCGCGACGCCGATGTGATCCTGGTGCTGAACGCGCTGGCGCCCTGGTGGCCCGACCGCGCCAGCCCCGCGCCCGGGGCGAAGGTGATCCATCTGGGCCCCGATCCGCTGTTCACCCGCTCGACCCCGATGCGCAACTTCCGCTCTGACGTCGCGCTGGCGGGCGAGACCGCGCCGACGATCCTGGCGCTGATCGCCGCGATGGAAGGCCGCCCACGCGACACGGCAGCGCTGGCCACGCGGCGCGACCGGATCGCGGCGCGCGCCGATGCCAACCGCGCCGCCGTCACCGCCGCCGCCGAACGCGGCGCGGGCGGGCCGATGACCAAGGAATGGGTCAGCCTTTGCCTGGGCCGCGCGATCCGCGCCCAGGACCGCCCCGCCAGCGTGTTCCACGAATTGGGCGCGCCGCTGGCACCGCTGATGCTGGACGCCCATCAAAGCTATTTCCAAGAGCCCCATTCCGGCGGACTGGGCTGGGGCTTTCCGGCCGCGCTGGGCGCGCAGCTGGCCGATCCCGGGCGGCTGATCTTCGCGACCATGGGCGATGGCTCCTACATGTTCGCCAACCCCACCGTCTGCCATCAGGTGGCCGAGGCGCAGGGCCTGCCGGTGATCACGCTGGTGCTCAACAACGAGGAATGGGGCGCCGTGCGCCATTCGGTCGAGGGCCTCTACAAGGGCGGCCGCGCGGCGCAGTCGAACGACGTGCCGCTGACCTCGCTGCGGCCCAGCCCGGATTTCACCAAGACCGCCGAAGCCAGCCGCGCCCATGCCGAGACGGTGACCGAGGGCCGCGATCTGCCCGCCGCGCTGGCGCGCGCGATCCGCGTGGCCACCGTGGAACGGCGGCAGGTTTTGTTGAACATAGCGATCGCGCGCGAGGGCGTTCATTGAATTACTAGGACCGTCAAGATCCAGCAAGGAGGAGGAGGAGACCCCATGCAAAGAAGAGCTTTCCTGACATTGACCGGCGCCACGTTGGCTGCACCGCTGATCCTGCGCAAGGCCCATGCGGGCGACGCCGAGGTGACGCTGAAACTGCATCATTTCCTTGGGCCGAAGTCACCGGCCCAGGTCAACATGCTGGAGCCCTGGTCCAAGCGGATCGAGGAAGACAGCAAGGGCCGGATCAAGATCGAGATCTACCCGTCGATGAGCCTGGGCGGCTCTCCCCCGCAGCTGTTCCGGCAGGTTGCGACCGGCGTGGTCGATATCATCTGGGCGGTGAACGGCTATACCCCGGGCCTGTTCCCGCATTGCGAAGTGTTTGAGCTGCCGACCGTGTTCACCAACAACATCGCCGCGACCAATCTGGCGATGCGGGCAATGTACAAGGATTACATCTCGAAGGATTACGGCGCGGTCCATCTGCTGTTCAACCACGTCCATGCCGGTCAGGCGATCCAGATGGCGCGCAAGCCTGTGCATTCGATTGCCGACACCAAGGGCATGCGCCTGCGGGTGCCGGGCCCGACCGGTGTCGATGTGGTCAGGGCGATGGGCGCGACCCCGGTTTCGATGCCGGTGCCGGACCTGCCGCAGGCGCTGTCCACCAACGTCGTCGACGGCGCGCTGATCCCGTGGGAGATCATCCCCGCGCTGCAGCTTCAGGACGTGACCAAATACCAGATCGAGGGGCCGGACATGAACCGTTTCGGCACCACGACCTTCCAGGTTTCGATGAACAAGAAGCGCTGGGAAGGCCTGCCCGAGGATCTGCAGGAGGTCTTCAACAAGAACTGCGATGACGACTGGCTGCGCGAAGTTGGCAAGATCTGGCGTGACGACGACAACCACGGCATCGAAGTCGCGGTGAAGCACGGCAACGAGCATATCGTGCTGACCCAGGCGGAAATGGACGGCTTCAACAAGGCGCTGGCGCCGGTGGTCGACAAATGGGCCGGGGCGCACAAGTCGATCGACGGGGCGACCCTGGTCGATGTCGCCCGCAAGACGATCGGAAAATACGCGTGAACGGCCCAAACCATCAGGCGCCGGGGTCTTCCCCCGGCGCCACCGCCCCGTTGGCGGCGCGCTGTGCGCGCGGGGCGGCCTTCCTGATCCGCTGGTGGGCGGTTCTGGGCGGGCTGATCGTCTGTGGCCTGGCGGTGATGACCGCCTATAGCGCGACGATGCAGGTGCTGTTCAGGACGCCCTTCTCCGCCTCTTACGAATTGACCAAACTGTTCATCGGGGTCGCGATCTTCGCCTTCCTGCCCTATTGCCAGCTGACCGGCGCGAATGTCACCGTCGACATCTTCACCGAATCCCTGAGCGCCCGCAAAAAGGCCTGGATGAGCATCCTTTCCGCCGCCCTTGCGATCGCCTTCTCAGGCCTGCTCTTGCGCCAGATGTCCTTCGGCTTTCAGGATTATATCAGCTTTCCCGAAGTCACCCCGATCCTGCAGATCCCGCTGTGGACCGCCTTTCCGCCGATCCTGGTCTCGCTGGCGCTTCTGCTGGCCGCCTCGGTGATCACGCTGACCGACGCGCTGCGGATCGCGCGCGGCAAGCCGCCGTTCATCGACACCCTCACCGAACACGTCAGCGAGTGATACCAATGGATAGTTTCACGCTTGGCCTGGTCGGGCTGGCCGTCATGATCGGGCTGATCGTCGTGCGCGTGCCGGTGGCCTACACGATGATCCTTGTCGGCATCTTCGGCACGATGATCACCTCGGGGCCTGCGGTGCTGCTAAGCCAGCTGCACGATCTGGCCTTCTCGCAATTCTCCAGCTACGACCTCAGCGTCCTGCCGATGTTCATCCTGATGGGCGGGCTGGCGTCACGCTCGGGGTTGTCGCAGGATCTGTTTCGCGCCGGCAACGCCGTGCTCGGCCGCTTCAAGGGCGGCGTGGCGATGGCCGCGATCGCCGCCTGCGCGGGGTTCGGGGCACTGTCGGGCTCGTCCACCGCGACCGCCTCGACCATGGCGCGGGTCGCACTGCCGGAGCTCAGGCGCTACAAGTTCTCGCCCGCGCTGGCGACCGGCGCGATCGCCGCGGGCGGCACGCTGGGCATCCTGATCCCGCCCTCGGTGGTGCTGATCGTCTATGCGGTGATCGTCGAGGCCAATATCGTCACGATGTTCGCAGCCGCGCTGATCCCCGGCCTCCTGGCGACGCTGTTCTTCATGCTGGCGATTGCGGTCTATGTCCGCCTTGTGCCCGGCTCGGGCCCCGAGGGGCGCGCCGTCTCGCGCCAGGAATTCCTGGCCGCGATGCTGGGCGTGATGCCGGTCGTGGTGATCTTCGGCGTGGTGATCGGCGGCATCTATGCCGGGATCTACAACCCCACGCCCGCCGCGGGGATCGGCGTCTTCCTGGTCGCGCTCTTCGGTCTGACGACCCGGCGGATGCATCTGCGCGACGTGCTGCAGGCGATCCTCGAGACCGCGCGCACCAGCGGCATGATCTTCCTGATCCTGCTGGGCGCGGAACTTCTGAAGATCTTCATGGCCCGCGCGGGCGTGCCCCAGGCGGCCGCCCATGCGCTGCAGACCAGCGGCCTGCCGCCCTATGCGATTCTGGCGATGATCATCGTGATCTTCCTGATCTTCGGCTGCCTGATGGACAGCCTGTCGATGGTGATCCTGGCGATCCCGTTCTTCTGGCCGGTGGTGCTGGGCCTCGACTTCGGCCTTGGCCCGCAAGAGCTGAAGGTCTGGTTCGGGATCATCATCCTCGTGGTGGTGGAGCTGGGGCTGATCACGCCACCCGTGGGCTTGAACGTCTTCATCATCAACGCGCTCGCCCCCGACGTGCCGATGCGCCAGACCTTCGCCGGCGTGCTGCCCTTCCTGGCCGCCGAGGCGATCCGGATCACGCTTCTGGTGCTGTTCCCGATCCTCAGCCTCGGGTTGCCACGGCTGCTGTCTGGCGGAACTTTCTGACCCCCCGCTGATCGCAAAGCCCCCGCGGCGCGCCGCCACCGCCCCCAGCACCCGAAGGCCGGCGGCGGCCACCTAGGTTCCGATGCCGTCGCGGCGCGGCGGCTATTTCACCCCGTTCGCGCGGCCCACGAAATCGGTCAGGTGGGGGACGTAATCCTCGGGCCCGCTGCGCCCCGAGGCGACGGCGGCGGCGTAGGAATTCTTGATCGCGCTGGACAATGAGGAAACACAGCCACCGGCATTCGCCATCGCCTCGACATAGCGCATGTCCTTGTAGGCGTTGGTCAGGGTGAACTTGTGCGCGTCGCGGTTGCCTTCCAGCGCATAGCCCATGAAGGTCTGGTAGAAGCCGCAATCCATCCGGCCGCCGCGGATCACGCTGTCGAACTGCTCGACCGAAAGGCCGGATTTCTGCGCGATTGCCAGCGCCTCGGCATACAGCGCGCCGTAGCCCAGCGACAGGAAGTTGTTGATCAGCTTCATGCGGTGGCCGTCACCGACGCCGCCGATATGGACCGTGCGCTGGGTCCAGCACTCGAACACCGGCTTCAGCCGCGCGAAGGTCTCGTCGGTCGCGCCGACCATGGCCTGAAGTTGCCCGGTCTCGGCCTGAGCGGGCGTGCCGCCAAGCGGCGCGTCGCACAGCGCCACCCCCTTGGCCGCCAGCCGTTCAGCCAGCGCGACCGTGACCACCGGATCCGAGGTCGAGCAATCGACAATCACCGTGCCGGCGGCAAGCGCCGGCTCCATCTCTGTCACCACCGATTGCACGACATTCGCATCGGTCAGGCACAGGAACACCACCGACGAGCCCGCCGCGAGATCGGCAAGCGAGCCCGCCTCGGTCGCGCCGCGACCCACCAGGTCCTCGACCGGCGCGCGGTTGCGGTGGCCGATCACCGTCAGCGGATAGCCCGCGTCCAGAAGGTTCGCGGCGATCCCGTGGCCCATCAGACCGACTCCGACAAATCCGATGGTTTCCGTCTTCGTGCTTTCTGCTGTCATCGTCTTGCTCCTTCAGTCGGGGAAACTCGCGCGGGATGCGCGCTGGGGATTTTGCCGCTGGACGCCCGCAATGGCAGATGCTGCCGCGCGTCGGGCGGCGGCGCTCATGTCCGCGCCCCGGCCAGCGCGTCGCGCCAGCCAAGGCCGGCCTCGACCGTGCCGGCGGGGCGGTATTCGCAGCCGAACGCGCCGTGGTAGCCCGCCGCGACGATCGCCGGCAGCAGCTGCGCATAATCAACTACCGCGCCCGGCCCGATCTGGGGTTCGGCGCGGGTGGGGACCGAGGCGATCTGCACATGGCCCACATCCGCCGCGCTTTCGCGAAAGCGCGCGGCGACATCGCCGTGTTCGGTCTCGATATGGTAGCAGTCGAACATGATCTTCAGGCGCGGGTGGTCGATCTCTCGCAGGATCCGGCGGGCCTGGTCTAGGCTGTTCAGGAAATAACCCGGAATGGCGGCGCGGCAGATCGGCTCGATCAGGATCACGCGGTCACTGGCGTCAAGCGCATGGCGCAGCGCGCGCTTGTAGGCGGCCTCGGCCCCGGGCCCCTCGGTTCGGCCTGCCAGCACATGCACGGCCCCCGCGCCCACCGACGCCGCGCAGCGCAGCGCGGCGTCGATGTCACGCCAGGCTTCGGCCGCGCGCGCGGGGTCGGCGGCGCAGCCCGCAGTGTCGCCCATCCGCACGTTCAGCCCCAGAACCGGCAACCCGCAGGCGGCCAGCACCTCGGCCAGTTCCGCCGGATCCTCGGCCTGCGCCTCGTCATGGAATTCGAGCGCCTCGAAGCCCGCGGCCGCCGCCGCCCGCAGCCGGTTCAGGAACGGGCGGTCCTTCCACAGAAAGCCGGTGTTGGCCGAAAACCTGTATCGCTGGCTCATTCCCATTCCACCCCGAACCGCTCGACGATCTCGGCCACCTGATCGGCCGACAGAAGCCGCGGCGACAGCCTGCGCGTCAGCAGCGCCAGCTTCGCCGTCTCTTCCAGTTCCTCGACCGCATAGGTCGCGGCCTCCAGCGTCTTGCCCGCGACGACCGGCCCGTGGTTCGCCAGCAAGACCGCCGCGCGCCGACCGGCAAGGCCACGGATCGCCTCGCCCATCGCCGGATCGCCCGGCAGGTAGACCGGCAGCAATTGCACCTTGCCCAGCCGCATCACCGCATAGGGCGTCAGCGGCGGCAGGACGTTGTCGGGATCGATTCCGGGCAGCATCGACAGCGCCACCGAATGGGTGGAGTGCAGATGCACCACCGCGCCCGCGCTCTGCCGGGTCTCGTAGAAGGCGGCGTGCAGCGGCATCTCCTTGGTCGGCGCGTCGCCCGCGACCAGCCGGCCCGAGGCGTCGAACCGGCTAAGCCGCGCCGGGTCGAGCGTGCCGAAGGAGCCGCCCGTCGGGGTGACCAGCAGGCCGCCATCGGGAAGCCGGACCGAGATGTTGCCCGAAGCGCCGCCGGTCAGCCCGCGCTCAAACAGCGACCGGGCGGTGCGGCAGATCTCTTCGCGCAGTCGTGTGGTCTCGGTCATCGCGCGCCCCTCCGATCCGTTCCCTGCCCAGCCAGCACGGCTGCGGCCTCGGCGAAAAAGTCCGGCCCGCCGAAATTGCCAGATTTCAGGGCCAGCACAAGGTCGCTTCCCTGCACCGACAGGGCCGGAACGCCGGCGGCGATGCGCGGCCCGATCGCCAGCGCGTCGGCGCCCAGCCCCCCGATCACCGCGCCCGAGGTCTCTCCCCCCGCCGAGATCAGCCGCCGGATGCCCGCATCGACCAGCAGCCGGGCCAGACGGCGAAAGAAGTCCTCGACCACCTCGGCGGAGGCCGCGGTGCCGAAACGGGCCTGATTGGCGCGCACCACCTGCGGATCGTCCGAGCTGTAGACCAGCGGCAGGCCGCTTTGCGCCAGGACCCAGTCCCGCGCCGCCTCTGGCGTCTCGCGGCCCGTGATCACCTCCTCGACGAATATCTTGCGCGCGGGTTCGCCGCGCTCCAGATGGGTCGCGATCTGGCGCCGCGTCGCCTCGGAACAAGAGCCGGACAGCACCGCCGCCGGCCCTTCAAGGCCCGTCCAGGGCGCGGCCTGGGTGCCGCGTCCGCCATAGAGGTCGGGAATGGCCAGCGCGATGCCCGACCCGCCCGAAAGCAGCGCAAAGCCCTCTGCCGCGCGCCCGAGGCGGCGAAGGTCCTCATCCTCGACCGCGTCGCAGACGACGATCTGGCGACCGGCGCGCGCCTCGGCCAGAAGGCCCGCGCGCGCGTAGCCGCGCACCTGCGCAAGCGGCAGATGCCCGATCGGCCGCCGGGTCTGCAGGCCCAGCCAGCGCCGGATGTCGGGATCGGTCATCGGCGTGATCGGATGGTCGCGCATGCCGGTTTCCGACAGCAGCCGGTCGCCGACGAAAAGATGCCCCTGATAGATCGTCCGGCCCGCCGCGGGAAACGCCGGGCAGACGATGACCGGATCGCGCGTGCCGCTTTCCTCGATCAGCGCGTCAAGCACCGGGCCGATGTTGCCTTCAGGCGTGGAATCGAAGGTCGAGCAGTATTTGAACATGATCTGGGCGCAGCCCTGGGCCTTCAGCCAGCGATAGGCCTGAAGCGAGTCGCGCACCGCCTCGGCCACCGGGGCCGAGCGGCTCTTGAGTGAGATCAACCCCGCCTCGACCGCCTCAGGGGCGGGCCGGTCGGGGGTACCGACGAACTGCACCGCCTCCATACCACCCTCGGCCCCCATCCCGCCTTCGGCCCCCATCCCGCCTTCGGCCCCCATCCCGCCTTCGGCCCCCGTTCTGCCCTCGGCCCCCGTCCCGCCCCCGGCCAGCGTCAGGCCAAGGTCGGTGGTTCCGGTAAAATCGTCACAGATGGCGCCGAACTTCATGCTGCCTTCTCCCGTTAACTGTGTCGCGTCGTCGGACATCCCCGGCAGCATAAGGCCAGCCACCTGCGCGTAAAGCCGCGGCGGGCGCGGCGTGTAATCGCCTTTCAGCACATGTGGGATTCGGTTCTCGAACATCCAGGAATTGCCCGCCGATTTCGAAATCACATCATAGATCGCGGCCAGATCCAGCCCGGCGGGGCGCGGCGACATGCTGATCGACGCATCGCTGTGGCGGGGGTCAACGGCTTGCCGGCCGCCGCCCTTGTCACGCCCAGCCTGACAACCATTTCTTCCTCTCGTCGGATGATCGGCCGCGTCGCGGCAGAGCATCTGGTGAAACACATCTCGGGCCAGCATGCGCGCTCGAAACGGTTCGACGTATCGTACGAACCGATCGCGCGCGACAGTACCTGACTGGCCGCCCGGCCAACCGAAACGAAAAAGGAGACCAGACATGCATAACTCAGTCGGACCGGGGAAGGTCGCCGTCGTCACCGGCGGCGCATCGGGACTGGGGCTGGAGGCTGCGGGGCGCTTCGCGGCGCTTGGCATGAAGGTCTGCATCGCCGACCTGCCCGGCGCGGCGCTGGAAGCCGCTGGCCAATCGGTCGGCGCGCTGGCCTCGGACAGGGTGATCTGCGTGCCGACCGACGTGGGCAAATTGGATCAGATCCGGGCGCTGGAGGCCCGCGTGACCGCCGAGCTTGGCCCGGTCAGCGTGCTGATGAACAACGCCGGCATGCAGCCCGGCAGCTCGATCTTCGATGCCGAGGCCAATTGGGACCGCATCATCGCGGTGAACATGTTGGGCATCATCCGCGGCGCACAGATCTTCGCGCCCGGCATGATCGCGTCGGGGCAGCCGGGGCTGATCCTCAACACCGGCTCGAAACAGGGGATCACCACGCCGCCGGGCGATCCGGCCTATAACCTGTCGAAAGCCGGGGTGAAGGCCTTCACCGAGGCGCTGCAACATCATCTGCGCAATACCAAGGACTGCCAGGTCGAGGCCAAGCTGTTCATCCCGGGCTTCGTCTTCACCCCGCTGACCGCCCATGGCCGCACCGAAAAGCCCGCCGGTGCCTGGACACCCGCGCAGACGATCGATTTCCTGTTCCAATCGGTCGAGCGTGGCGATTTCTACATCCTCTGCCCCGACAACGATGTCGGCCGCGCGACGGACGCCAAGCGCATCGCCTGGGCCGCCGGCGACATCACCGAGAACCGCCCGCCGTTGTCGCGCTGGCATCCCGATTACGGCGCGGCCTTCAAGGCCTGGCTCGACAGCTAGGCCCCGCCCGCGATCAGCGCGTCCAGCACCTCGGCCACCCCGGCGATCGCCGCCGGGCTAACCAGACTGGGCGCGTGGCCGCACGCCTTGAACAGGGTCAGGCCGGGGCGCGGGCCGCTGGTCTGCATCCGCTCGGCGATTTCCGCGGTCAGCAGGTCCGAGCGGGCGCCGCGGATCAGATGCATCGGCGTCTCGATCCGGGCGTAGCGGTCCCAGCTGGTGAAATCCTCGGGGCGCAGATCGAACTGCGCGACGATCCTGGGGTCGTAGTGCAGCGTCAGCCTGCCGTCGCCGCGCCGGCGCACTGAGGTTTCCGCCATCCTTTGCCAAAAGCCGTCTTCCGCCGGGCCGAAGGGGGTATAGACCTGACGCAGCCAGGCCTCGGCCTCGGTCACCGTGGCGAAGGCGGGCAGGCTGCCCGCATAGGTCACGATCCGCGCGACGGCGGGTGCGGGCAATTCGGGGCCGATGTCGTTCACGATCAGCGCCCGCAGCCGCGCCGCCTGCGGCCCCGAGGCGATGCGCATCCCGATCAGCCCCCCCATCGAGGTGCCCAGCCAGGCCGCCCGCCCGATCCCCAGCGCGTCCAGCAGCGCCAGCGCCTGGGCGGCATAGGCGTCAAGGGCATAGTCCCGCGCCGGATCTCGTGCCCAGCTCGACAGCCCGCGCCCGATCGTGTCGGGGCAGATCACCCGCCAGCGATCCGCCAGCCCCCGGGCGAGTTCGTCGAAATCGCGCCCCGTCCGCGCCAGCCCGTGCCACAGCACCAGCGCCGGCGCCTTCGCGTCGCCCCATTCGGTGAGGTGGACCTCATGCCCGGGGATCGCGATGAAGCGGGAGGTCGGGGTCATTTGCGCGCCTCGCGGCGGGTCAGGGTGCCGGCGATCCCGGCGGGGAAGAAATAGACAAGCAGGATGAACGCGATCCCCAGCCACAAAAGCCAGCGATCGGGGTTCAGCAGCGCGGGCAGCAGCGGCAGCCCGGCCGTGGCACCGGCCGCCGCCTGCATCACGTCGCGCAGGTAATATTGCGCCATCACCAGCGCCGCCGCGCCGATCACCGCGCCCCACATCGTGCCCATGCCGCCGATCACCACCATCAACAGGATATCCACCATGATCTCGAAGCTCAGCGTGGTGTCGGGGCCGGTGTATTGCAGCCAGATCGCGTAAAGCACGCCCGCAAGCGCTGCCATCACCGCGGTAAAGCCGAAGACGAAGGTACGGTAGGCGACGACGCGGTACCCCAGCGCCTCGGCCCGGGCCTCGTTCTCGCGGATCGCCTTCAGCACCGTGCCCAGCGGCGAGACAGTGACCCGCAGCAGCAAAAGGTAAAGCAGCAGCGCGCAGAAGAAGACCAGGTAATAGGCGAGGATCTGGCCATCCATGCGCACCCCGAACAGCCGCGCGGTCTTGCCCGCCGCATCATGCCACAGCGGCGTCGCCGGGCTGAAGAGGTCAGGCGTGGAATAGGTCAGCCCGTCCTCGCCCCCGGTCAGCCCCGACAGCTGCGATGCCAGCACCAGCGCGACCGAGGCCACCGCCAGCGTCACCATGGCGAAGAAGATCGCCCGCACACGCAGCGACAAAAGCCCGATCAGCACCGCCAGCACCAGGGCCGCCAGCACCCCCAGCGCGCCGCCGATCAGCAGCGCGCCCCAGCTGGCATCGGATTGCGACAGCGCGATCGCGGTGCCATAGGCGCCAAGGCCGAAGAACATCGTATGGGCAAAGCTGACTACGCCGGTATAGCCGATCAGCAGATCGTAGCTGGCCACCAGCACGATGAAGACGCAAATCCGCGCCGCCACCTGAATCGGGCGCACGCCGGGAAACAGGAAGGGCGCCAGCAGCAGCGCCACGCCGATTGCCAGCACGATCAGCCGTACGCTCCACCCGCCGGGTCCGAGTTTCGTCATCACCGCCCCCTATTTCGCCGCCGGCCGCAGCCCGTTCGGGCGCCACATCAGGATCACCATCATCAGCACCATGTTCGACGCCAGCGCCGCCTTGGGCAGCAGGAAGCCCACGTAATTGTCGATCAGCCCGACCAGCAGCGCGCCCAGAAGCGTGCCCTCGATCGACCCGAGTCCGCCGATGATCACCACGATGAACACCACGATCATCATCTTCGCCCCCATGTCGGGCGAGATCAGCTGCTGATAGCCCGCCCACATCGCCCCGCCCATCGCGGCAAGGGCCGATCCCAGCATGAACACCCCGATGAACAGCCGGCCGATGCGAAAGCCCAGCGCTTCGACCATCTCGCGGTTCTCGACGCCGGCGCGGATCAGCAGACCCACCCGGGTGCGGTTGAGCAGGACGTAAAGCCCGGCATAGACCATCACCCCCAGCACCACGGCAAAGATGCGGTAGTTTTCGATCGAGACATCGCCCCAGATGAAGGCGCCCTGCAGGATCTTCGGCCGCGCGACCGGCAGAGGAGAGCCGCCCCAGACCACGATGATCAGCTGCTCGGACACGATCAGCGCGCCCATGGTGATCAGGATCTGGCGCAGGTGGTCGCGATAGACCGGGCGGATGATGACGGTCTCGAAAAGGAAGCCGCCGATCAGCCCGGCGCCCACGGCGGCCGCGATGGCAATCGCCAGCGCGCCGAGGTTCAGCACCCAACTGTCGGCCCCCAGCCAGCCCGACATATGCGCCAGCACCGTTGCGGCGACGAAGGCCCCGAGCGAGGCAAAGGCCGAATGGCCGAAGTTCAGCACATCCATCAGCCCAAACACCAGACTAAGCCCCGAAGCCATCAGAAACAGCATCATCCCCATCGCCAGCCCCGCGACGGTCAGCGTGATCCAGATCGACGGCGCCCCGATCAGCGCCAGCGCGACCAGCGCCACGATCAGCGGCAGCAGGTTGACGCCGCCAAGGCGGGTCATGGTGGCGGAAAGCTGGTTCATGGGCGACCTCCGGAATAGTGCCAGATCGACGGGGCGGCGCGGTGCGTCATGTGCTTGCGCCTCATACAGACAGGCTCAGCAGCCGGGTCTGCAGGGCGCGGTCCTCGGCGAAGGCCGCCATCGTGCCGGTGTGGACGATGCGGCCGTCCTCAATCACGCCCATGTCGCGGCCCAGGCTGCGGGCGAATTCGAAATTCTGCTCGACCAGCAGGATGGTGGTGTCGCGGGCGATCTCTCGGAAGGCTTCGGCCATGGCGTCGACGATCGCGGGGGCAAGGCCCTTGGTGGGTTCGTCGATCATGATCAGCGCGCGCGGCTCGATGATCGCGCGGGCCACCGCCAGCATCTGCTTCTGCCCGCCTGAAAGCCCGCCCGCGGTCGAATTCCAGAAGGTCTTCAGCGCCGGAAACAAGCTGTGGATCCACTCCAGCCGCGCGCCGTCGAACCGCCCCCGCAGGGTGGCGAGCGTCATGTTCTCGGCCACGGTCAGGCTGCGGAAGATGCCCATGTCTTCGGGCACGAACGCCACGCCCCTGCGGGCGATGACCGACGGGTGAAGCCCCGCGATCTCCTCGCCCCGGAAACGGACCGAGCCGGCATGCGGCGCCCGGAGGCCCATGATGCTGCGCAGCGTCGTGGTCTTGCCGGCGCCATTGCGCCCCAGCAACACGAAAACCCCGCCCTCGGGCACCGAGAAGCTGATGTCATGCAAGACGTCATAGCGCCCGATGCGGGTCTGCACGCCGCTCAACTCCAGCGCGTTCATGCCGCCCCCCGCTTGCCCAGGTAGACCTCGCGCACGAGGTCCGAGGCCATGACCTCCTCGGGCTTGCCATCGGCCAGAAGCGCGCCGTTGTGCAGCACGATGATCCGGTCGGCCAGCGCGCGCACCACCTCCATCTTGTGCTCGACCAGAAGCACGGTGCGCGCAGTGTCGCGCTTGATCTCGGCGATCAGCTCCAGCACCTCGGGCGCATGGTCAAGCGACATGCCGGCGGTGGGCTCGTCGAACATGAAGACATCGGGCTCCATCGCCAGAAGCAGCGCCACCTCCAGCTTCCTCTGATCGCCATGGGCAAGGGCGACGGCGGGCAGATGGGCCGCGCGGGTCAGGCGCGTGGCCTCCAGGTAGTGCTCGGCCTGGGCCACCAGATCGCGATGGGCAGCGGCGCGGCGCAGGAACTGGCGGCCGACGCCCGCGCGGGCCTGCACGGCAAGGCGGATGTTTTCCAGCACGCTGAGCGCGGGAAACAGGTTGGTCAACTGGAACGCCCGCCCCAGCCCCGCCCGTGCCCGGCCCGAAGGCGCCAGGCGGCTGATGTCGCGGCCGTCCTTCAGCACCTGGCCGGAGGTTGCGCGCAACTGCCCCGAGATCAGGTTGAAATAGGTGGTCTTGCCGGCGCCGTTGGGGCCGACGATCACCGTCAACTCTCCGGGCCGGAAGGCGCAGCTGACGCCGTTCACCGCGACATGACCGCCAAAGCGGATCGTCAGGTCGCGGGTTTCGAGGGAAGGAGATGCCATGGGGGCCTTCGGGGCTGTTCGTCAGGGAATTGCGGGCTCAGCGCGGGGGCTCCGCCCCCTGCCCCCCGGAGTATTTCCGCCAAGATGAAAGCGGATCGGCATTTCCATTCACCTTGGCCGAAATACTCCACGGGGGTCCGGGGGTGTGAAACCCCCGGCGCCGACCGGGCCGAGGCGCTTGCCTCCGGTTCGATCCGAAGAGCGGCCGCCCCCGCGCGGGAGCGGCGCGGACCGGATCAGTTCTTGTTGTGGCGGCCGACGGGGATGTTCATCTCCGAAGGCTTGATCACGCGGACAAGCTCTGGGATCGCCCATTTCACATTCGGGTCGACCTTGATCTTGAAGGCATACATGTCCTGCAGCGCCTGATGGTCCGATTTGCGGAAGGTCATTTCGCCCTTGGGCGTGTCCCAGCTCATGCCGGCCATGGTCTTGATCAGATCCTCGGTCTTCAGCGAGGGGCTTTCCTTCAGCGCCTTCACTACTGCCAGCGCCGCCGCCATGCCACCCGCGGTGAAGAAGTCAGGGGGCGTGCCGAAGCGCTTCTCATGCTCTTTCACCAGCCAGTCGTTGATCGGGTTCTTGGGGATGCCGTAGTAGTAATAGGTGGCGCCCTCCATCCCCGGCACGGCCTTGTAGGCCACCAGCGCGGGCAGGATGTTGCCGCCGGTCGACAGCGTGATGCCGTAGCGGCCCGGATCCATCGCCGCGATCTTGCTCAGCGGGTCGCCGCCGCCCGCCCAGTAGAGCAGGATCACCTTGCGGCCCTTGTGCCCCTTCAGCGCGGCGAACATCCGTTCCGCCACGGCGGTGAAATCGGTGGTGTTGATCGGCGCGAACTCCTCGTCAACGATCTTCGCGCCAGAGCCCTTCAGCGCCGCCTTGAACGCGTCGATGCCGTCATGGCCGAAGGCGTAATCCTGCGCCAGCGTCGCCACCGTCAGATCCGGCCCCGGGTTCAGCGCCAGCGCCTGCGCCTGCATGTCCTGGGACGAGTTGCGCGAGGTCTTGAAGACGTAGCGGTTCGAATCCTTGCCAGTCAGCGAATCCGCCACCGCGGGCTCGACGATCAAAATCCGTTTGTACTGCTTGGCGATCGGCAGCATCGCCTTGGTCACCCCCGACGACGTCCCCCCCACCGCGATCAGCGCACCGTCGTCGCCGTAAGCTTCGGCCAGCACCGCGCGGGCCACGTCGGGCTTGAACTGGGTGTCCTTGTGGATCAGCACGATCTTGTGGCCGTTGACCTCCATCGTGCCCTTGGTGGCGTATTCCAGACCCATCTCGAAGCCGGTCTCGTCCTGCTTCGAATAGACATCCAGGCTGGCACCCGAGGTGCCGTGCACGAGGGCGATCTTGACAGTGTCGGCAACGGCAGGCGCAGCCATGAGCGCCGTCGCCAGGACACCGCCGATCAGGCGGTTTCTAGCTTTCATCCTTGCTCCTCCCTAAGCCCAGGGCCGGCGCGAGCGTTGTGCCGCGTCCCGCCTTGGTCTACTTCTCCTGTCAGCAGACTGGCAGAGCGCCGGAGCCCGGGCAATATCGTGGAAATACCTATCGAGGATCAGGCGGCGACCGAAGCCTTCGCCCTGGGCGAGTTCGAGGCGCTCGGTTTCATGGCGGCGCCGATCGGTCTGGTGATCACCGAAAACCGGGTGATCCGGGCCTGCAACACCGCCTTCGCCGACATGTTCGGCTACCGCGTGGCCGATCTGCGCGACCAGAGCTTCGCCATGCTCTACGCGTCCCAGCTGGAATTCGTGCAGATCCGCGACAAGGGCGTGAAGGACCTGCGCGAAAAGAACCGCTACTGGGACGAACGGATCATGGCGCGCGCCGACGGCAGCCAGTTCTGGTGCCGGGTGCGCGGCCGCACCTTCACCCGCGACGATCCACTGATGCACGCGGTCTGGAGCTTCGCCGACCTGTCCGATCTGCGCCCGGTCCAACCCCTCACCCCGCGCGAGCGGCAGGTGGTGATGATGCTGGGCGAGGGCGATACCTCCAAGGAAATCGCGCGCAAGCTGACGCTGTCGCATCGCACGGTGGAATTGCACCGCGCCAGCCTGCTGAAGAAATACAATGCCAGCAACGTGGCGCAGTTGCTGGTTGCCCTTGGTGGGCTGCCCCGTGCACAGATATAGCCATGTCCGCCTGCTGCGCGTGCCTTCCGCCGGTCCGGGGTAAACCGCTATCGCCGGACCACGACCGCAGCCACCAAAGCCCGACCGAGACCCGAGACCCCAACATCCCAGGCCAAACCGATGAACCATACCCAGACCGCCCTGCGCCTGCATGAGGCCGACAATGTCATGGTCGCGCTGCGCGCCCTGCCCCCCGGCGCCGACCTTGGCGGCGGGCTGACCACCGCCGAGGCGAT